>JAQTNA010000047.1 GCA_028714035.1 Rhodocyclaceae bacterium | reverse complement strand
CCTACGTGAAGCAGCAGGACAAGATCGCCCACTTGCAGAAGTTCATTGCCCGCTTCAAGGCCAAGGCGAGCAAGGCCAAGCAGGCCCAGAGCCGGGTCAAGGCCCTGGAGCGCATGGACAAGCTGGCACCCATCCTGGCCAGCGCCGACTTCACCTTCGAGTTCAAGGAGCCGGCCAACCTGCCCAACCCCATGCTTTCCATGGTGGATGCCAGCTTCGGCTACCCGCCGCCGGAGGATGCCCCCGCCGGCACCCCGCCCACGGTCATCGTCAGGAACGTGAACAAGTCGGTTCAGGCCGGCCAGCGTATCGGCATCCTGGGCGCCAACGGCCGGGGCAAGTCCACCCTGGTGAAGACCATCGCCCGGGACCTGGCGCCCATCAGTGGCACCGTGACCGAGGGCAAGGGCTTGAAGATCGGCTACTTCGCCCAGCAGGAACTGGACGTGCTGCAACCGGCGTCCAACCCCCTGGAACACATGGTGAGGATGGCCCGGGCCGGCCTGCCCCCAGGGCAGAGCGGGCGCGAGCAGGATTTGCGCACGTTTCTGGGCACCTTCAACTTCGCCGGCGACATGGTGAAGCAACCGGTGGGCACCATGAGCGGCGGCGAGAAGGCGCGCCTGGTGCTGTGCATGATCGTCTGGCAGCGCCCCAATCTCCTGCTCCTGGACGAGCCGACCAACCACCTGGACCTGGCCACCCGGGAAGCCCTGGCCATGGCGCTGAACGAGTTCGAAGGCACGGTGATGCTGGTGAGCCACGACCGCTCGCTCCTGCGCTCGGTGTGCGACGAATTCTGGCTGGTGTCCCGGGGCGGCATCGAGCCCTTCGATGGCGACCTGGACGACTACCAGCGTTACCTGCTGGACGAAGCCAGGCGTTCCCGGGAGGAACTGAAGGCGTCCCTGAAGGAGGCGCCGGCCGCCGCGGCCCAACCGGTTCCGGCGCCTGTCGTTCAGGCGCCGCCGACGCCGGCGAAGAAGCTGAACCCCGAGAAACTCAAGGGCTTGAAGCGCGACCTGGGCAAGCTGGAGCAGACCATCCTGGACCTGCAAACGAAGCGGCACGGCCTGGCCGCCCAATTGTCCACGACCCAGGACGTGGCGAAAATCGCCGAACTGGGGCTTGCCCTGCAAAAGGTGGACGAGGAACTGGCCGCCCTGGAGGATCGCTGGCTGATCCTGTCCGAACAGATCGAGGTCGCCGAGCACTGAAGTGATGAAAGGCCGTTAAGCCTAGTAGTCAGTCATGCTGATTCGCAATGATGTGGGGCCGGCTTCAGCTAGCCCAAAAGTCCCCTCGCCCCGCTTGCGGGGAGAGGGTTAGGGTGAGGGGGGATTGGCCACTGAGTGCCCCTCACCCCGGCCCTCTCCCCCCTGTCGGGGGGCGAGGGAGGTGTAGCCGAGTTACCTTCCTAATCAGGTATCCATTTGATTCAGAATGACTGACTACTAGAATATGCACTTGATTCACAGCAGAGACACTGAGAAACCCGGAACTTGGCGGCTATTTCAAGCTCACCCGATGGGTAAAACAGAAAGCCGCTAGCACTGATCGTTTTTCCTCTGCGGCTCCGCGTCTCTGCGGTTCAAACCGAATTTATTGATTCAAAGGGCTTGCCATGCACCCGATCCACGATGTTGATGTAATCCTTCTGTTGGCTCTGGCGCTGTCTTCCAAGCGGCGGCCGGCGGCACTCTTCGAGATCGTGGCGGCGGCCGATCTGATTTACGGCGCCATTCCCTCCGAATCGAAAATGATCGAGGGATTCTCCCGGCTCGCCAGCCACGGATTGATCGTCGAGGCGGAAGGCGGCTATACGCTGACGGCGGATGCCCAGAAGATCATGGCCGGCGGCCCCCGAAAGCCCGATACGGCCAAGCGCATCTTCGCCGTCAAGGAGAAGTTGTCCGCCTATACGCCCCAGGGGGAACATGCGCCCATCCTGCTCACGGCGGAACAATTGAGCGAGGCGATCCTGGCCCACCGGAATTCCGGCGTCGGCGCCGGCAGGAATCTCCTGGTGCCCAAGCCCAAGGCGGAACCCACGAAGCGCCCGAGATATTGGGGCAAGCCCGGGACCATGCGCGGACGCAAGGCCTGACGACATGCCGGACTCTTCTCTTCCCTCCGCGCCCGTGACCGACACCCGGAACGCCGCCCTCTCGTTCGAGACCCTGCCGCTCGCGCCTTCCATTCAGGCGACGCTCCAGCAGCTCGAATACCGGACGATGACGCCCATCCAGGCGGCCAGCCTGCCGCTGGCGCTCGCCGGGCATGACCTGATCGCCCAGGCCAAGACCGGCAGCGGCAAGACCGTGGCCTTCGCCCTGACCCTGCTCACGCGGCTCAATCCGCGCCGCTTCGCGGTGCAGGCCATGGTGCTGTGCCCGACGCGGGAGCTGGCGGACCAAGTGACCCAGGAAATCCGCCGTCTGGCGCGCTCTTCCGACAACATCAAGATACTGGCCCTGTGCGGCGGCACGACCATGCGTCCGCAGAGGGCGAGCCTGGAGCACGGCGCGCATATCGTCGTCGGCACACCGGGGCGCATCATGGATCACCTGGATCGCGGCAGCCTGAACCTGGACGCGCTCAATACCTTGGTGCTGGACGAGGCCGACCGCATGCTGGACATGGGCTTTCACGACGCCATGCTCTACATCGCCAAACGCTGCCCCTTCGAACGCCAGACCCTGCTGTTCTCGGCCACCTATCCGGCGGGCATCGCCGAGCTGGCCGAGCGTTTCCTGCGCGCGCCCCGTGAGGTGAAGCTGGCGGAACGGCACGAGGGCGAGAAGATTCGCCAGCGTTTCTACGAGGTGAAACACCATGAGCGCCTTCAGGCGGTGGCCGTCCTGCTCAAGCACTACCGCCCGGTCAGCACCCTGGCCTTCTGCAACACCAAGCAGCAGTGCCGCGACCTTCTGGAGGTGCTACAGGCCCAGGGCTTTCATGCCCTGACCCTGAACGGCGACATGGAGCAAAAGGAGCGCGACCAGGTGCTGATCCAGTTCGCCAACCGCAGCTGCTCGGTGCTGGTGGCCACCGACGTGGCGGCCCGCGGCCTGGACATCGCCCAGTTGGAGGCGGTGATCAACGTGGATGTCACGCCCGACCCGGAAATCCACATCCATCGCATCGGCCGCACCGGCCGCGCCGACGAGGATGGCTGGGCGTTTACCCTGTGCGCGCCGGCCGACCGGCGCCGCGTGGCCACCATCGCCCAGACGATGGGCTTCGAGCCGGAGTGGCATGGCCTGGGCGGCTTGCAAAGCGGCAATGACGCGCCGCTCGTGCCGCCCATGGTGACGCTCCAGATCCTCGGCGGGAAGAAGGACAAGATCCGTCCGGCCGACGTGCTGGGCGCGCTCACCGGCGAGGCGGGATTCACGCGCGAGCAGGTGGGCAAGATCACGGTGGGGGATCAGACCACCCATGTCGCCGTGGCGCGCGACATCGCCGCCGAGGCGGTACGCAAGCTGTCGGCGGGCAAGATGAAGGGCAAGCCGGTAAAGGTGCGCGCCCTGGATTGACTCAAAGAACCTGGTTTGAACCGCGGAGGCGCAGAGGAAAAAAATGCGTTATCGTGGCTTTCAATTCCAGCCATCGGGTGACGCTGAGAATCCGCCCAAGTTCCGGTTTTCCCGGCGCCTCAGCGCCTCTGCGGTGAATCAAGTGTTTTCCTGATTGGTGCTGATCTTCAGCCGGAAAAACATTGTGGGGTTTTGTGGGTCGGGCTTCAGCCCGACAAGCGCGCCGTAGCCGCACCTGTCGGGCTGAAGCCCGACCCACACGGCGCCAAATTTTCCGGAAGTGCCTTGAAATATAGTCGGATGAAGATCAGCGCTAACCGGGAGCGTTTTTCTGGATGGGATTACTGCCAGAGAGGCCGACCGCCCGCGTCCAGGTGGCTTAGGTAGGTCCGGAGGTCGAATTCCAGTTGGGGGTAATCCGGTTCCATGTGGCGGCACAACTGGTAGAAGGCCCGGTCGTGCTCACGCTCCTTCATGTGCGCCAGCTCGTGCACCACGATCATGCGCAGGAATTCGGACGGCATCTCCCGGAACAGCGCCGCGACGCGGATTTCCCGCTTGGACTTGAGCTTGTCGCCCTGCACCCGGGAAATGCTGGTGTGGGTGCCCAGGGCGTTCCTGATGACATGGATCTTGTTGTCGAACGCCACCTTGCTCAACTGGCCGGCGTTCTTCAGGTAGCGGTCCTTGAGTTCCTGCACGTAGTCGTAAAGCGCCCGGTCGGTGCGCACCCCGTGGGCCAGCGGGTACTTCTTCCGCAGCATGTCGGCCAGCAGATCCTGTTCGATCAGATGCCGCACCCGTTCCACCAGTTCGGGCGGGTAGCCGGCCAGGTAATTCGGCTGTGGTTTCGGGCGCATGGTGGGGTCGGGGTGGCTCGGAGGATGGGATTCTACCGGTTGCCACCAGTACAATACCGAGGCCACCCTTCATGCCTCCATTGAAGGCTCAAAGTTCCGGCCCGGCCGGCTTAGATTAAAGGAGTCCCCATGACCGACCTCTTCTCGCCCGCCCGTTTCGGCGCCATTGATCTCGCCAACCGTATCGTCATGTCTTCCCTCACGCGCTGCCGCGCCGGGGAGGGCGACGTGCCGACGCCGCTGGTGGCCGAGTATTACCGGCAGCGCGCCACGGCCGGACTCATCCTGACCGAGGCTACGCCCATCTGCCCGGAAGCCCACGGTTATCCCCGCACGCCGGGCATTCATTCGGATGCCCAGATGGCCGGGTGGTCGCGGGTGACCGAGGCCGTGCATAAGGCCGGCGGCAGGATCGCCATGCAGTTGTGGCACGTGGGCCGGATTTCCCACCCGGACCTCCTGCCCGGCGGCGCCCAGCCTGTCGCGCCTTCGGCCCTGCGTCCCGCCGGCCAGGTGTTTACCGGCCAGGGCATGAAGGATTTCGTGACGCCGCGGGCGCTGGAGACGGGAGAAATCCCGGAACTCGTCCGGACCTACGCGCGGGCGGCACGGCACGCCAGGGACGTGGGCTTCGACGGCATCGAGGTCCATGCCGGGAACGGTTACCTCCTGGATCAGTTCCTCCGTTCCTCCACCAACCGGCGGACGGATGCCTACGGCGGCAGCAAGGAAAAGCGGGCGCGCCTGCTGCTGGAAGTGCTCGACGCGGTGTGCACGGCCATCGGCAATGACCGCGTGGGCCTGCGCCTGTCGCCGGTGTCCACGTTCAACGACATCGAGGACGAGGCACCGCAGGAAACCTTCGAGTACCTCGTCGGGGAACTCAACAGCCGGAAACTGGCTTTCCTGGACCTGCTCCAGGGCACCGGGGGCGCCCCCCGGGACCAGTGGCCGCCCTTCGATTACGACCGGCTGCGGGCGATCTATGCCGGCAACCTGATCCGGAACAACGGCTACGATTTCGCCGGCGCCCAGGAGGCGGTCACCGGCGGCGGGGCGGACGCCATCGCCTTCGGCCGCCTGCTGCTCGCCAACCCGGATCTGGTGGAGCGCTTCCGCCTGGGGGCACCCCTGAATCAGCCGGATTACGAGAAGCTCTATGCCGGCGAAGAAAAGGGCTACACCGATTATCCGTCCCTGGGCGGGTGAGGGCCGGGCGTCGTGAGAGCGTTTCCCGGATGCTGATCGCGCGCCACTCCGCCGCCGGGATTCTCCCTCGCGACCAAGGCGCCTCGGGTGTCTCCCGGCCGCATCATTGCGATCGAAACGGCTACTCTGTCATGAACCTTGCCTGACCGTGACACGCGTCACGGCCGCAAGGCTCGGGCTCGGTGTAGGATAGTCGCTTCCGAGTCCTGGCCGGGAACGGCAGGCCGTTTCGCCTTGATCCGGCGGGCTTCCTCCGGGAGGCCCTGGCCGCCAGGGGGAATGCTCACGCAAGGGCTCGGCATTCTTGCCGAAACCAGCCTGAAGATCTGACCCGTATATCCATCGCCCACACTCTCATGCGCAAGTATTCGGATCGGCTGATTGATTGGTGGATCAGGCAGGATTTCTGGCACTACCTGTGGGTGCCGGTGCTCGCGGCCGTTGTTTCGTCCGAGGCGGTGGTCGTGGCGATGAATCTGCTCCTGCTCGGCCATGTGGACGGCGGATATCTGCTCACCGGCTTCGTGGCTTCCGGCCTGGTTTCGCTGGTCGTATGCGGGCTGCTGTTCTTGCTGCCGGATCGTATTCGCGCCAGCGAGCAGCGCTTTCGCGGCATCTTTGATGAATCGGTCGCCACGATCTACCTGTTCGATACCGATAAGAATTTCATCAATTCCAATCAGGCCGGGCTGGAGCTGTTGGGTTATTCACGGGAAGAACTGCTCACGATGAGCATCCCCGATGTGGATGCCGATCCGGTGGCCGTCCTGCCGGCTCATCAACAACTGCTTTCCGGCGGGCGCGTCGTCAACTACGAGCACCGGCTCCGGCGCAAGGACGGGACCGTCATCACGGTGCTGAACAATTCACGCCCCCTCACGGACGACTCCGGCAATGTGACGGGCATGCTCAGCACGTTGATTGACATCACCGAGCGCAAGCAGACCGAGCAGTCCCTGCGCAGGGAAAGCGAGAAGAACCAGGCGCTCCTGCGCAACGGCAGCGACGGCATCCATATCCTCGACCTGCAAGGTGACGTCATCGAGGCGAGCGATGCCTTTTGCGCCATGCTGGGCTATCGGCGCGACGAAGTCATCGGCATGAACGTCTTCCAGTGGGACGCAAAGTTTTCGGCCGAGGAGATGCCGGACGTCATCGCCAGGCAGGTCGAGCATCCGGTTCGTTCCCAGTTCGAGACCCGCCACCGGCGCAAGGATGGCAGCGTTATTGATGTCGAGGTCAGCGGCTTCCCCCTGGAGCTGGACGGCAAGCTGGTCTTGTTCAACTCCTCGCGGGACATCACGGAGCGCAAGCGGATGCAGGCCAGCCTGCTGGACGCCGAATCCCGTTTCCGAGATCTGGTGGAGCAATCGCCGCTGGCAATCCAGGTGCTGACCCCCGACGGCAGGACGACCCGTGTCAACCGGGCCTGGGAAGAACTCTGGGGCGTGCCGCTGGCGGCGCTGGCGCAATACAACATGCTCGAAGACCGCCAGTTGATCGAGAAAGGCGTCATGCCAAGCATCCACCTGGCGCTGGCGGGCGAGGCCCCGGCCCCCTGCATCATCGAGTATGACCGGGAAGGAACGCCGCAAGTGTCCGGTACGAAAGGCAGTATTCGGGTCAAGACCATCATCTTCCCGACCAAGGACAGCGATGGCGTGGTGCGTGAAATCGTGCTTGTCCAGGAGGACGTGACCGCCATCAAGCAGGCCGAAGATGAACTGGAAGCCCATCGCCACCATCTCGAAATGCTGGTCCGGCAGCGCACCGCCGACCTGCAACTGGCCAACGCCAAGCTGACCGACACCCAGTTCGCCATGGAGATTGCCGGTATCGGCATTCGCTGGGTGGACCCCGGGACCGGCACGCTGCTCTATACCAACAAGTACGCGGCGGAGATGCTCGGGTATGGCGTGGAAGAAATGCTCGGCATGCGCGTCCAGGATTTTGACCCGAACTATCCAGCCGAGAACTTCGATCAGGTCATAGAGTTCCTGCGCGAGGAGGGGCACGGCCAGATCGAGACCTTGAATCGAACCCGGGATGGGCGCGACCTTCCGGTGGAAATCTCCCTCTATTACATGCCGGAATCGGAGAATTCCCCCAGCCGCCTGATCGGCTTCGTGACGGATATTTCCAAGCGCAAGGAGGCGGAGCTGATGTTGCGCCAGGCCAAGGAAGCGGCTGAAGCCGCCAATCTGGCCAAGAGCGCCTTCCTGGCCAACATGAGCCACGAGATCAGGACGCCGCTCAATGCCATCCTCGGCCTGAACCACCTGCTGCGAAGAGACGGTGTTCTGCCGGCCCAGGTGGAACGGCTGGAGAAGATGGAGACGGCGGGGCGGCACCTGCTGTCCCTCATCAACGACATCCTGGATTTGTCCAAGATCGAGTCGGGGCGGTTGGAACTGGAAAGCGGCAACTTCCACCTGTCGGCCGTCCTCGACAACGTGGCCTCCATCATCCGGGAGTCGGCTACCGGCAAGGGGCTGGCGCTGGAAACCGACGCGGACAGCGTGCCCCTGTGGCTGAGGGGGGACGTCACGCGGCTGCGCCAGGCCCTGCTCAACTTTGCCAGCAATGCCGTCAAATTTACCGCCACCGGCGGTGTTGCCCTGCGAGCGATCCTGCTGGCGGAGCAAGGCGGTGAGCTGTCGGTTCGTTTTGAAGTTGCCGACACCGGCATCGGCCTGAGCCCCGAGGAGCAGGCCCGCCTGTTCCAGGTGTTCCAGCAGGCGGACAGCTCGACGGCGCGCAAGTATGGGGGCACCGGGCTCGGGCTCGCCCTGACCAAGCGGCTCATCGAACTGATGGGGGGGAGCGTCGGTGTGGAGAGCCGGCCGGGTGTGGGCAGTACCTTCTGGTTCGTCGTGCCGCTGCAACGCGGCCATGGTCCGATGCCGCAGGCGACGCAGGGCGACCCGGTGAGCGAGGCGGAAAGCAGCCTGAGATTGCGGCACCTCGGCGCGCGCGTCCTGCTCGCCGAAGACAATCCCATCAACATCGAGGTGGTGCAGGAGATGCTGCATGCGGTGGGACTGGATGTCGCGGTGGCGGAAAACGGCCGCCTCGCCGTGGAGATGGCGCAAGAGGGCGCTTTTGACCTGGTTCTGATGGACATGCAGATGCCCCTGATGGACGGGATCGAGGCCACTCGCCTGATCCGGGGCCTGCCGGGCTGGGAGAAGACGCCCATCCTGGCCCTGTCCGCCAACGTCTTCGCCGAAGACCGGCGCGCCTGCCTGGAATCGGGCATGAACGATACCCTGACCAAGCCTGTGGAGCCGGCCACGCTCTACGCCGCACTGATGAAATGGCTGCCGGAGAAGGCCGGGAGGGTGGCCGACAACCCGCCGCCCGCGGTCAAGCCAGCTGGATTATCAGTCGGACCGGGCAGCGGGGCCGCCCTGACCAGGCTGCGGGGACTTCCGGGCCTTGACGTGGACAGCGGTCTGGCGGCCCTGCGTGGCAAGACCGACAAGTACCTGGCCCTGCTGCGTCAGTTCGTCGGCACGCACACCGATGATGGTGCCCGACTCGTTGCCTGCCTGGATGCGGGTGATGGCGGCGTGGCCAGGCAGATGGCGCATACGCTCAGAGGCGCGGCCAGCATTCTGGGGCTGACGGCCATCGCCGGCTTCGCCCAAGGCCTGGAAGGCGTCCTGCGCGCGGACGATGCGCTGGAGCGCCAGGGCGAGGAGATCCATCGTGCGACGATGGCCCTCACCATCGCGCTGAAAGACCTGGAGACCGCCGTGACGGCCCTGCCCTGAGGGCCGGGTGGGCGAATGCCGCCCGAGCACCGGGTCAGAAAAGCTCGACGACCGGCGCGGCGGCCTCTTCCTCCTTGTCAATCTGGAAGGTGCTGGCGCGGTGGAGGTCCGCCAGGATGTAGCGGAACTGCTCATCGAAGTCCTCTCCGTACTGGCCGAAGAGTTGCAGCACCTCGTCCTTGGTGCCGCGCACCGTGTCGCTGATGGCGGCTTCCTGTCGGTCAGAGAGCCCGAACTGGTAATACATGGCTTCAACCTTTTCGGCCATGCTTTCCAGTTGGACGCGGGTATTCAACTGCTGCTGGCGGTAGCTCTCGGCAAGGAGTTCCACCCGGCGGTGACTGCTCTCGCCCAGGCTGCGCAGCTCCTGAGCCCAGGCAAGCGCATCGGCCCGCAGGGAAATGTTCACCACGGCGTCTTCGGCCGCTTCGCAGACCATGGCGGCGTAGTCCCGCAGGCGTCCGGCGAGAGCGTCGTCATCCGCCGGCAAGTTGGAGATCAACAGGGAGACGGCGCCGTAATTGAGAATCAGGCGGCTCTTGAACTGAAAGATGCGATCGTGTTGGCGCATGAGTTCGATCACGGATTCTTCCAGCGGGGAAGCGTAGCCCGATGGCGTCATGGTGGCCGTACCGGCGGCCGGGGAGCCTCGCAACTGAACATGGCACGCGCAGTTGTTGCTGCCCATCGAGGCGATCATGAGCTCGCACAGCGCCTTGAGCGTCCTGCAACGAAGCGCGCCCCGGGTGAACTTGAGGATATCCCCCATTTCGTTGAAGCCCTGAACCGCGATGTCCACGGATTCTTCCAGGAGCTTTTTTTCCGCGTCCGCCTGTTCGCGGCGTAGCCTGGCGCTCACCGCCAGGTCAATTTTCCGGTGGATCTCCTCGGCATCGAATGGCTTGGCGACAAAGTCGTCGCCGCCTGCGTCATAGGCACGCAAACGCTCTTCCAGGGAGTCATGGGCGGAAAGGAAAATGATCGTGAGATTGGCGCGATCGAAGCGGCTTCTGATCCGTCGGCAGGTCTCATAACCATCCATGCCACCGGGCATGTCAATATCGAGGAGCACGACTTCCGGGGAGAATTCGGCCATCACCATCAGGCATTCCTCGCCCGAAGCCACGTCCCGAACATCGTAGCCCGCGCCCTTGAGGGTCAGCCCCAGCATCCCCGCGGCAACGGGATCATCGTCGACGATGAGCAGATGTCCCGAGTCCCGGAGCATTTCCGTATTTGACGTAAGTACTTGTTCCATTTATTCGGATACTCCTGTTTGACCCGGCTTCTCGCTACCGAATACCAGCAACTGCGACCAGGATGCCTCCACGCGATCTGGCATGCCCTCCACCTCCGCTATGTATTGGCTTGCTCATCATAAACGCTTTGCCCGGAACCTGCCGTGAAAGACCTCACGGGCATCATGGATAGCGGCCTGGAGGTGGAGGGCTCAGGCGCGGTGGGCCAGATGCTGGCGCAGGAAGCGGGCCGCGCCGACAAAGGCGGGATGCTCGGCGGTGATGAGATAGTTGGGGACGGCTTCCAGGTAGGCGCGGAAGCGCCCTTTGCCCAGGAAGCGTTCCCGGTAGCGTTCCGTATCGAACTGACTGCCCAGTTTCCCCAAGATCCCGCCGCCCAGGTAAACCCCGCCGCGGGCGCCGAAGGTCAGTGCCAGGTCGCCGGCGACGCCGCCCAGGATTCCGGAGAACATCCCGAGTGCCTGCCTGACCAGCGGACAGGAAGCGTCCGTTGCCAGGGCCACGACCTCGGCGGCCTCACCCGCCCGGGGCGTCTCGCCGGACAGTTCGCACAGGGTGCGATACATCAGGGCGATGCCGGGGCCGGAAACCAGGCGCTCCGCGGAGACATGGGGATACTCGCGCCAGAGATGCTTGAGCATCTCCATCTCTTGCCTGTCCGAGGGGGCAAAGTCCACGTGCCCCCCTTCCGTGGCCAAGGCCTGCCAGCCGTCGCCAACCGGAACGAGGCCGGCCACGCCGAGCCCGGTGCCCGGGCCGATCACCGCCTTGACGCCGTGACGGCTTTCGCCGTCCCGATCCAGTCGGACGAGTTCGCCATCTCCCAGAAAGGGCAAGGCCATGGCCAGGGCGGAAAAATCGTTGAGCACCAGGAAAGTGTCCAGGCCAATCCTGGCCCGGGTCGCCTCGACTGAAAACGACCAATGGTGGTTGGTCATCTGCACCTGGTCCCCCAGGACGGGGGTGGCGATGGCCATCACCCCATGTCGGATGCCGTGATGGCCGCACTGGGAGAGATAGGCCTCCATGGCCTCCCCGATGCCGGGGTATTGCCCGCAGGGCAGGACAGAGACCGAGAAGAAGTCGTGAAAATTGACGGTCAGGGCAAAGCGCGCATTGGTGCCGCCAATATCGGCGACTAGACAAGGATCCAAGATGAATTTTCCAGTGTTAGAGATGGACAGGCGGGACGGGTTTCAAACGGGTTAGCCCAAGGCGGGCCAATTTACCCGCGTCGCCGCCGGCATCCCGCACTCCGTCCCGGGCTTTGCCGGCACGAATCTTATCACCCTGGGTATTGGCGATCGCAGGCCACCATCAAGGGCTTGGCTCGCATGCTCGGGATCTTCGAGGCGATCCTTAATCGGCTTCGAAGAACCGGATCGCATTGCGGCCGGCCGATTTCGCCTGGTACATGGCCAGGTCGGCGCGTTTGAGGAGCCTGCCCACCTCGACCTTGTTCCCCTGGAACAGGCAGATGCCGATACTGGCGGTGCAGCGGTGAGAGTATTCGTGAAGCGCGTAGTCCTCGGCCAGCGCGTGACAGATCTTTCTGCCGATGGCCCCTGCCTCGGCGGTGGCCTGTCCGGGCTCGGTGCTCAGGTCTTCCAGCATGACCACGAATTCGTCCCCTCCCAGTCGGGCCACCGTGTCTTCCGAGCGCACACAGGACAGCAGCCTTTCCGCCGCAGCTACCAGCAGCAAGTCGCCGTAGTCGTGGCCCTTGGTGTCGTTCAGGATCTTGAAGTTGTCGAGGTCCAGGAACAGGATCGCGCCATAGGTGCCGCGGCGGGCGCTGGCCGAGAGCGCCGTACCGAGGCGGTCGAGCAGCATGCGGCGGTTGGGCAGATGGGTCAGCGGGTCATAGAACGCGAGGCTGTGTATCCTTTCCTCGCTGGCCTTGCGCTCGGTGATGTCCCGGAACACGACCACGGCCCCCTTCCTTTGCCCGCCTTCTTCCACGGGGGTGACCGTCAGGGACACCGGGAAGCCTGTGCCATCCTTGCGCCAGAACCACTCGTTCTCGTCATGGCGAATCCGGCCATCGTTCAGCGTCAGCCGGATGGGGCATGCGTCGGCCGAATAGGGCGTGCCGTCCTGCCGATGATGATGGAACAGGGGGTGCTGCTCGCGCCCCAGCAACTCGGCTTCGGAAAACCCGAGCATGGCCAAGGCCGCCGGATTCACGAATATGGCGTGGGACGACAGGTCTACGCCGTAGATGCCTTCCCCCACGCTTTCCAGAAGCAGGGCATTGGTGTGGGCGAGATGTTCGATTTCCCTCTGGGCGGCCCGTTCCGCCGTGATGTCGGAAACCAGCGCAAGAAATCCGGTAGGAAACCCGGCCGTGTCCAGCATGGGGCTGATGGTCGTCTCGGACAAATAGTCATCGCCGCCGATGGCCAGTTTGTATTCGAACACCCGGGGCTTCCCGTCCATGACGATGCCGACGATGGCTTCGTCATACAGGCGGGCGACATCGGCGGGTAGTATCTCTTCGTTGGTCTTGCCCAGCATCTCCTCCCGGGGTCGGTACGCGGGGCGGTGCGCATGCTGGGGATGGAAATACTCCACCAGCCGGCCATCCGTGTCGTACACGATGACGATATCCTGCATGGAAGCGATGAGCGTGGCGAGCCGGGCCTCCCGCTTCCTGAGCTCGGTCTCGATGCGCTTGCGCTCGCTGATGTCCAGGTTGGTCCCGGTCATGCGCAGCGCGCGACCCTGCTCATTTCGCCCCACCACCTTGCCGCGGGAAAGTATCCATGTCCAGCGTTCTTCCTTGTGCCGAATCCGGTATTCGGCCTGGAAGCCGGGAGTCTCACCTTTCAGACAGGCATAGTAGGCGCTGGAGAGCCCGGCCGCGTCTTCGGGATGCAGCAGTTCCAGGAAATCCTTGACACTCGGCCCGATTTCCCCGGGCGCGTAGCCCAGCATGGTGACCACCCTGGGGTTGTAGGTGAATCGTTCGGTTGGAAGATCCAGATCCCACCAGCCAAGATCGGCGCCCGCCAGGGCAAGTTCCATGCGCTGCTCGTTCTGCGCCGCGGCCAGCTCCAGGTGCTTGCGCTCGGTGATGTCCGTCACGATCGCCAGGCTTCTGACGATCCGCCCGGCAGGGTCGCGCTCGCCGGTGGCGGACAGCAGGACGTCCAGGATGTGCCCATCCTTGGCCACGAACTGGTAGGGAACGTCGGCGCATGATCCGGTGCGAAAGAACTCCGGCAGGACGGTCTCGACCGCATGTCGGCGTGACTCTTCCGTCAGGAAATCGGAGGACTTGCGGCCGATGACTTCTTCCCTGGTGTAACCCAGCGTATTCAGCCATTGCTGGCTGACGCTGATGATCCTGCCCTGGGCGTCAATGGAGTGCAGCATGGCGGGTGTCGCCTCATACAGGGTCCGGTAACGGACTTCGCTCTCCGCCAGGGCCTGCTGGGCGCGCAGATGGCGATGTAAAACCCAGCCGAAGGCCAGTGTCAGCAGTATGACGAGGAAAATCTCGGTGGCGAGCCTTGAAGCGTCCAGCCAACCGGTGGCTGGGGCGACGCCCAGGAACCATCGGCCGTTCGGCACATCAAACGAGGCGGTTACCGGCTCGGCGGACAAGGGAGTGCTGGATCGGGCGAACACCTGCCGACGGCCGGTATCCGGATGTACGCGCCAAAGCTCGTAGCTGTATCCCAGGCCTTCCAGGTCCGCCAGCCGCGCGGCTTTCAGAAAACCCGGCATCCTGATGAGGGCGATGGTGAAACCCCAGAAGCTTTCCGGCGTACCATCCAGGAATACCGGCAGGCGTCCGACGACCGCCTCGCCCCCCTGGATCAACTCGAACGGCCCCGCCAGGGTCAGCCGCCCGGTTTGCACGGCCAAGCGGGCCTCCCGGTTGCGTTTCTCGTCGGTCAGGAGGTTGTGGCCGATGGCCTTCTCGTGCCCGCTCAAGGGCACAATACTCTGAACCACGCCCTTGGGCGCGAGCTGCAGGGCCGAGACCTCCGGCGACAGGGCCATGAATGATCGGGCCGTGCCGTCAAAATCCTGCAATTTCCCCTGGCCCTGCCGCACCAGGGCGGCGAGCGCGTACACGGGGGTAAGGTCTTGAGTGAGTTGCTGCTCCAGTTGCCTGGACATCCTGTCGGAGGCCTGCTGGGAAAGATTCTCGGCCTCGGAAATGCGGTATTTCTCGACCAGGAAACACAGCAGGGCGCCCAGGAGAAGCACGACCAGCGCTGCGCCGGCAACAAGCCACTTGTGTCCCGGTTTCTGGTTCATGGTGTCTGCGGCCAATTCGGACTTTGCGCTCAAGAGTTGGGCTGGCGTTGGCTGCGAACCCGGATGATGACGTCTACTTCTTCCAGCTCCACCCCGTCCGGCAGATGCGGCGTGCCGATGACCTGCATCATTTCGGCCGGGATGTCGGTCACCTGGCCGGTGTCGGTATCGTAGAGGTGGAAATGGGGCGCGGTGTTGGAATCGAACACGGTACGTTCCGCGTCAACGATGAGTTCGCGCACGAGGCCCTTTTCCCGGAACAGCTTGAGCGTATTGTAGACCGTGGCGCGGGAGGTTTCAGGCACCACATTCTTGACTCGTGCCAGAACCTGGTCGGCGGTCAGGTGGGTGGGCTGGGGCAGCAGAACCTGGGCGATGGCCAGCCGCTGGAGGGTGACGGGGATTCCGACATTCCTCAGGCGGTCACCTGCGTTGATCAGTTTTTCCATTTTTTTCTCTGTATGGGTCGCGCTGAAGACGCCGTGCCGGCATCCGGCACGGCGTCGCTCCGCTTACTTCGCGAACGGCGTCGGACGTGGAGTTGCGTCGGAGGATGGTGGCAGGATGGGCAGCTTGAACGAAGGCTGGTCGCCCGTCAATGTCTTCAGGAAGGCGACGATCTTGGTGTTGTCGGCGTCGGAAAACTTCTTGCCGAGCTGGATGCGGCCCATGGTGTCCACGGCTTCCTTCAGGGTGTTGGCAGCGCCATCGTGGAAGTAGGGATAGGTCATTTCCACGTTGCGCAGGGTCGGAACCTTGAACTTGAAGCGATCCGCTTCCTCCTTGGTCACGCCGACACGGCCTTCCGCCGGACTGGAGGCCTTGTACGCTTCCACCACGCCCATCTTCTGGTAGGAATTTCCGCCGACGGCCGGGCCGTTGTGGCAGGTGGTGCAGCCGCTATCCTTGAACAGCTTGTAGCCGGCCTGTTCGTCGGCGGTCAGCGCCTTCTTGTCGCCCTTCAGCCAACGATCGAAGCGGGAGTTGGGGGTCACCAGGGTTTCCTCGAACGCGGCGATGGCCTTGGTGACTTCCTCGATAGTCACCTTGTCGTTGCCGAAAACCTTCTTGAATTCGGCCACGTAGCCGGGAATGGACTGGAGGATTTCCACGGCCAAGGTGTGGTTGGAGGCCATTTCGCCCGGGTTGGCGATCGGGCCGCCGGCCTGGGCCTGGAGATCCTTGGCGCGGCCATCCCAGAACTGGGCCAGGTTCAGGCTGGAGTTCAGCACCGTCGGGGCGTTGATCGGGCCCTGGTTCCAGTTGTGGCCGATGGAAGTCTTCAGGTTGTCGGTACCACCCATGGAAAGGTTGTGGCAGGAGTTGCAGGAGATGAAGCCGGACTTGGACAGGCGGGCATCGAAAAAGAGCTTCTTGCCCAGTTCCACCATGCCCGGATTCTTGGGTTTGGCAGCCTGGATGGGCTGGATGGGTTCGGTGGCGCTCCATGCCGGACTGCCGATCATGGCGATCACGGCGGCGATGAATGTGGCTTTCAGGATGCGGTGCTTCATGCTGGACTCCTTTACAAGGCTCGTTTCATGGCGATTCCCCGGTTCGTACGCGGGAATATCCCCCCCTGTTTTCGGCATTGTCTACGCCGTATTGCAGCTAGACAGCGTCTAAAACCGGGACGGACTATAACCCTGTTGTTGAAATGGGAATTGATCCTGGTCAACTTTGCCTGGCGCCACCATGCCGCATGGGGAAACCGGGCGCGCCTGTCTGACCGGGGTCTGTCGGAATCCCCTCGTCCCGATGGTTTCGGCGCGGCCTTTGGTGCCTCCGGTGCGACATCTGACACCGGCGCTGGACACTTGGTTGATCCCGCATTTCTGGCCATCGTGTCAAGCCTCCAGAGGCACCGAGGCGCGCCGGAAAGCGCGCCTCGGGGGTAATCCCTGATGGACCTTATGTGCGCTATCCCCTCACCACGGGCTCTCGCGCTCCGGTGTGGCGGTGATGTTGTGGATGGAGAGGTCGGCGCCGTTGTATTCCTCTTCCTGATCCAGGCGGATGCCCACGACCTTCCTGAGGGTGCCATAGACGATGAAGCCGCCGGCCAGGGCGATGCTGATGCCCCCCAGGGTGCCCAGCAACTGGGCCATGAAGGACACGCCGCCCATGCCGCCCAGGGCCTTCACGCCGAAGATGCCGGCGGCGATGCCGCCCCAGGCGCCGCACAGGCCGTGCAGGGGCCACACGCCCAGCACGTCGTCAATCTTCCAGCGGTTCTGGGTGAGGGTGAACATGTAGACGAACAGGCCGCCGGCGATGCCGCCGGTCACCAGGGCGCCCAGCGGGTGCATGAGGTCGGAGCCGGCGCAGACGGCCACCAGGCCGGCCAGCGGTCCGTTGTGCACGAAGCCGGGGTCGTTCTTGCCCACGAGCAGCGCCACCAGGGTGCCGCCCACCATGGCCATCAGGGAGTTCATGGCCACCAGGCCGCTGACCTTGTCTATGGTCTGGGCGGACATGACGTTGAAGCCGAACCAGCCCACGGTGAGTATCCAGGCGCCCAGGGCCAGGAAGGGAATGTTTGACGGCGGGTGGGCCGAGACTTCCCCGTTCTTGCGGTAGCGGCCGTGGCGGGCGCCGAGCATGATGACCGCGGCCAGGCCGATCCAGCCGCCCACCGCATGCACCACCACGGAGCCGGCGAAGTCGTGGAATTCATAGCCGAAGGCGCCCTTCACCCAGGCCTGGATGCCGTAATTGCCGTTCCAGGAGATGCCCTCGAAGAAGGGATAGACGAAGCCCACCAGGATGAAGGTGGCCATCAGCTGGGGATTGAACTTGGCCCGTTCGGCGATGCCGCCGGAAACGATGGCCGGGACGGCGGCGGCGAAGGTGAGCAGGAAGAAGAACTTCACCATCTCGTAGCCGCTCTTCTGCGCCAGGGTCTCGGCACCGGAGAAGAAGTTCACGCCGTAGGCGATGCTGTAGCCGATGAAGAAATAGGCCAGGGTGGAGATGCAGAAGTCCGACAGGATTTTCACCAGGGCGTTCACCTGGTTCTTCTTCCTCACCGTGCCCAGCTCCAGGAAAGCGAAGCCGGCATGCATGGCCAGGATCATGATGGCGCCGAGCAGGATGAACAATACGTCGGCCGATGTCTTTAAGGGTTCCACTGTTTAAACTCCGAATGCACGAATTCGAAGCATATAGCACGAAGCGTGCCACATTTTGGTGCCATTATGAATCAATGGCTTGCCTGTTTTTCACCGGAACGGTGCGGCATGTCCGCACCATTTCGGTGAAATGGTCTTGATGTGATGCACCGTTAGGGTGCTGTGCCGGGCGGGGGTGCCTACTTTGGTGCGTAGTCTGCCGGCATCAGCAGCCACATGCGTCCTTTTTGTTTCATGCGCCCCGCCAGGGCGCCGGCCTCGGGACCGAAGCCCCAGAAGAAGTCGGCGCGCACGGCGCCGCGTATGGCGCCCCCCGTGTCCTGGGCGAGCATGAGGCGTTCCAGGGGTTTGGAGTCGTTGGGCCAGGTGGTGGCAAGGAACACGGGCGCGCCCAGGGGGGTGGTGCGGGGATCCACGGCGAGGCTGCGTCCGGGGGTGAGCGGCAGACCCAGCGCGCCCAGGGGGCCGCCGTCGCTGCGGGTGAGAATGCGGAAGAAGACGTAGCTGGGATTGGCCCCCAGCAATTCCTCCAGCCGCTCCGGGTGGGCCTTGGCCCAGGCCTTGATGCCCTCCATGGAGGCCTGTTCCGGTTTCAGTTCATTCTGATTGATCAGCCAGCGGCCGATGGAATGGTAGGGTTGGCCGTTCTGGTCGGCGTAGCCCAGGCGCATGAGGCTGCCGTCGGGGAGCTGCACCCGTCCCGAACCCTGGATCTCCAGGAAAAAGGCCTCGATCGGATCGTTTACCCAGACCAGCACCTTGTCCTTCATCTGTCCCTGGCGCTCCGTCAGCTCCGCCCGTGACCAGTAGGGCAGAACCTTCTTGCCCTCGACTCGCCCGCGCAGCCTCAGGTTCTTCAGTTCCGGGTAAAGGTCGCCGAAGTCCAGGGTGAGCATGTCGTCCGGCGGGGCATAGAGGGGATGGCGGGCCGCCCCGCCCCGGTGGCGTGCGCCCTTGAGCAGCGGCTCGTAGTAGCCCGTGACCAGACCCTCCTTGCTGTCATCCGGATTCGCCACCTGCCAGGGCTTGAGCCGTGCCTCGAAGAAGGCCTTGAGCCGGGCCGGGTCGCGGGCTTCCTCGGCGGGCAGGGCGAGGGCGGCGGCACAGGTGTCCTTCCAGATCGCCTGTTTCTGGAGGTGTTTGCAGGATTCGAGGAAGGGCGGCCAGGCGGCGCCGGGATCCTCGCCGGGCCAGCCCTGGACATCCTCCCAGCGGGCGGCCTGAAGCGGCCTGGCCGGCGGCTGTACGGGCGGCGTGGGCGGCAGCTGGGGCGGGCAGGCCTGGCAGACCGGACAGGGCGCGCAGGCCGGCGGTTTGACGGGCGCGGGAGGCTGGCCGGCGCAGCCGGCCAGAAGACCGAGCAGGACCAACAGGCGAAGGGATCTGGTGGGCATCATGGGGCAATTATCCCATTTCCCCGTGACCGATCACCAGCTTCGGATTGCCCTGGGTTTGCACCCCGCGTGCGAGCTGGGCGACAATTGTTTCCGAAAAGGACTATAAGGCATCCTCTCTTAGCCACGGACATTGCCATGAGCGACATTCTTCTCGATCCGGTTGAAGCACGCATCCTCGGGGTTCTGGCGGAAAAGCAGGCCACCACGCCCGATGTGTATCCCCTCACGGTGAATGCCCTGCTTTCCGGCTGCAACCAGAAGACCAGCCGGGATCCGGTGATGAGTCTTTCGGAAGCGGAGGTGCAGGCCGCCCTGGAGGAATTGCGCCACCGTACCCTGGTGGTGGAGAGCTACGGCGCTTCCGGCCGGGTGCTGCGCTACGCCCAGAACCTGGACCGGGTCCTGAGGCTGCCGCCCGCGGCCCACGCCATCCTGGCGGTGCTCATGCTGCGCGGTCCGCAGACGCCGGGAGAGCTGCGCACCAACTGCGACCGCCTCTACCATTTCCCGGACCTCTCGGCCCTGGAAGGCTACCTAGACGAACTGGCGGAGCGCCCGTCCGGCCCCCTGGTGCTGAAACTGGCCAAGCAGCCCGGTTCCCGGGAGCATCGTTACGCCCACCTGCTCTGTGGCGCGGTGGATTATGCCGCGGCGCCGGCCACCGCGGACGCCGAGGAGCCCCGCGCCCTCGGACATGCCGGGGAACTGACCCGCCTGCGGGCGGAGGTGGCGGAACTGCGCCGGCTGGTGGATCACCTCTACGCCGAACTGGGCGTAGCGAACCCCAGCCCATGAGTGCCGTAGGTCGGGATTCATCCCGACAAGTGCCCCACGCCTGCCGGCCGGGTTGCGCGGCCTGCTGCATCGCGCCTTCCATTTCCTCGCCCCTGCCTGGTCTGCCGCAGGGCAAGCCGGCGGGGCTGCCCTGCCCGCAACTGGACGACAAGCTGCTGTGCCGCCTCTTCGGCCGTCCCGAACGACCCGCCTGCTGCCCGGGCCTGAAGCCTTCCCACGAGATGTGCGGCGACAACCGGGACGACGCACTGGTCTGGCTCGCGGAACTGGAGGCGGCCACTCGCCCCTGAGGGAAAACGCCCATTCCGGCTACAATGCGCGCTTCACCGCATCGCCGCCGAACATGCCGTATTCCTTCGCCCAGCCCGCCACCAAGCCCGTGAATGCATGGGTGGATGCGGTCTATGTGCTCACCGTCAAAACCTTCGCCCAGCGCATCGCCCACATCGAGGCGGAGATGGCGCGGCACGGCATCGCCTTCCGGTTCATGTTCGAGCACGACGCGGCCGACCTGGACGAGGCCCTGGTGGCGGCCACCTTTGCCCCCTCGGACATGAAGAAGGCGCACCAGTCCCTGGTGCTGAAGAACATCCAGGTGTGGCGGGATGCGCTGGCCCAGGGTTACCGGCGGGTGCTGGTGTTCGAGGATGACGCGGTGCTGGTGCCGGATTTTGCCGTCCGTTTCGATGAGGCCATGGGGGCGGCGGAGCATTTGCCGGAGGGCTGGATGATTTTCCTCGGCGGGCTGGACACCCGTGTGCCCGATTCCTATTTCCTCGCCCCCGGCCCCCTGGTGGAACTGCCCATCGCCACCGCCGAGGGCTGCGTGCACGACCTTTCGGCCATGCGCCGCCGCCTGGCATGGCTGGAGCAACACAAGGTGACCCTGCCCGCCGACCATCTCATGCGGCGCATGGATCAGGACATGGGCACCCGGCAATACTGGCTGCGCCATCCCATCGTGGAGCAGGGCAGCGTGTTGGGCATCTTCGATTCCTTCCTGGATGGCAGCCGGCAGAAGCACAGCCGGCGCTACAACATCCTGAGAAACCGCTGGAACAAGTTCCGCCGCCGCCGCTTGAGGGAATGGCTGGTGCGCCTGAAGGCCGGGCTGTCCGGCAACCCGTCCGGGAGCGAATAAAAATGAACCCCATGCGAGCCCTTGCTCACCTCTTCGGCTACACCCTGGTGCGGCAGAGACGCCAGGCCACCCTGGACGACCACCTGAAGGCAGTCTTTGCCTCCCAGGGCACGGACTGCGTGCTGGACGTGGGCGCCAACCGGGGCACCTACGGCGCCCTGCTGCGAGACCTCGGCTACCGGGGGCTGATCGTGTCCTTCGAGCCGCTGGAAGCCGTGTTCCAGGAGTTGTCCCGGCGCGCCTCCGGCGATGCCCTTTGGCAGACCCGGCAAATGGCCCTGGGGGAGAGCGACGAATCCCGGACCATGGCGCGGCACGCGCGTTCCGACATTTCCTCGCTCCTGCCCCTGAACGAGCTGGGCGGACGCCTGTTCGGCAACACGGCGGTCAGCGAGGAAACCATCATCATCCGCCGTGGCGACGAACTCTGGAGCGAGGCGGTGCCGGGTCACGCCCGCTCGGTCTTCCTCAAGACGGATACTCAGGGTTTCGACATGAACGTCCTGCGTGGCCTGGGGAAACGCCTCGCGGATGTGCGCGGCATCCAGATCGAGGCGGCCTTCAAGCCCATCTACGAGGGCATGCCCCGTTACGGCGAGGTCCTGGCCTTCCTGGAACAGGCCGGCTTTTCCCTGTCCGGCGTCTACCCCGTTTCCCGGGATCCGTCCCACGCCATCATCGAGGCGGACTTCGTGTTCGTCAGATAGGTCGGGGACGATTTGAACCGCAGAGGTGTGCCGCTTGAACGGCATCCATGCCCGAAGAATGGCCTCGGCTTCGGGCACTGCTTTGAGTGCCTATCCCATCACTTCCTCTGTTTCCAGTCGCCTTGATCGTATTCGGCGTGCGTCAGGACGGCACCCAGATTGGCCGATCCATTTTGAGTTCGGGTTTTCTCCGCGCCTCTGCGGTTCAAAACGCCTTTTCCAGTTCCGCAATCGCCGCCATCACCGCCTGCACCGGGATTTCCTGTAGGCAGTCCGATAGGCTGTCGAGCTTCCTGTCGCAGCCTTCCAGCAGGCAGGGCACGCATTCGCCCCGGCCCTGGATCAGGGAAACATTGCCCTGGCGGCCGCTGCCGACCCTCTGCCAGGGGCTCTCCGGCCCTTGCCGGCCTTTGGGCCACGGCCCCCACTTCACGGGATTGGACGGGCCGAAGAGCGCGACGGTCGGGGTGCCGGTGGCGGCGGCGATGTGGGTGACCGCGGTGTCCGGGCCGACATAGAGGCGGCTGCGGGCGACGATCTCCGCCGTTTCCGCCAGGCTCAAGGCTCCGGCAAGATTCAGCACCTCCGCCTGATGAGCGATCCCGGCGCAATAGGCTCTCTCGTCCGCGTCGGGTCCGCCCGTGAGCACGATCTTCAGGCCCAGGCCTTCGATCCGGCGCGCCAGTTCCGCCCAGTTTTCAAAGCGCCACGTCTTGTAGGCGTACTTGGGAAAGGGGTGCAGGACCGCGTAGGGGGCGCCGGCCAGGGAGGCGAGGCGTTTCAGGGTGGATGTCAGGCTTCCCGGCGCGACGGCGGGCGGCACCACCTCGTAACTCGCGGCTATCCCCAGGAGTTCCGTCAGCCGCTCGCCCATGGTCACGGTATGGGTGTCCAGGTCATCGAAGGGCAGGGAGCGATCCAGCAGCCAGCCCTTGCCCTTCTCTCCCGGAGCCATGAGGCCCGCCCGGAAACGCCCGCCGACGCGGGCATAAAGGCGTGCCCGGTCGGTGGCGATGGTGGCAAGCGCCAGATCGTAACGGCGCCAGAGTTGCCGGAACTGGGCAAGCTTGCCACGCCAGTCGGTGCGCTGAGGGAAGGCCAGTATCCGGCTGATATCCGGATTGCCTTGCAGCACTCCCTCCGTGCCCTTGAAGGCCAGGAAATCCAGTTCGGCCTGCGGCCAGGCGCGCTTCAGTGAACGGGCCAGCGGCGTCGCCAGCAGCACGTCGCCGATGCGCTGGGTACACACCACCAGGATGCGGCGGGGCGGGTGGAGATCGAAGGGCGGCAGGGTCATAACGGCAATAAATTCACCGCGGAGGCGCAGAGACGCAGAGAAAACCTTGAGTTGTCAAAAGACGCGTCCCTTCCCCGGCATTGATGATGGGTTGCATGTGTTCCTGCTTTTCCTCTGCGCCTCTGCGGTTAATCCGCATTTTTCAGCGATCACGGATTTCTCGCGCGGGAGGCATGTCGGCGAAGTCGCCTATAATAGCCGACTCCCGCCGGGACATCCGCTGCCGAAACCCGCCATGATCCAATCTGTTCCTTCTTTGCTCATCCTCCTGCCGGAAGGCGCCGATCCTGCCGCCCATGCCGAGGCGCTGGCCTGGGCTCAATCGGCGGCGGAGCAAGGCGATTTTCCCCTGCGTGTACTGGCCGCCTGCCAGGCGCCTGGGGGATGGGAAGAGGTGCCCGGCCGGCGTGAATGGCGCGTGCAGCCCGATTCCGGGAAAAGCGGCTTTGCCCTGATCCGGGCGCGCTGGAAGCTGCTCAAGGCAGAGCATGCCCGGGAGCCGTTTTGCTTCGTGCTGACCCTGGCCAGCGACGACCAGCGGGGCGCGGGCCTGTGGCGGGCCTTTTGCAAACCCCACGCCTTTGTCCTGCGCCTGTGGGCGGGTGTGGAGCATCTGGAGACGGGCTGGCTGCACAAGCTGGCGCTGAAACGCCATACGGCCGTCAATTTCTTCGCCACGCTCGCCATCGCCGAGGGCATGCGCTCCGCCGGCAATGCGGACCTGCTCCTGGACAATCCCTACATCCTCACGGCGTCGCCCCTGTCCTGCGAGGAAAACGACCGGCGTCTGAAGGAGGCCCTGGAGGCCATGAGCCGCCCGAGCCGCAGCCGGCACGCGCTCAAGCCGGTTTCCGACTGGTCTCACATCCGGCTCACCTACATCACCCACTTCTACCTGAACCAGAACCGCACGGAGACCGTCACGGCGCTGCTGGAACACTATGCGTCCTACGCGCCGGACCTGCTGGATCGCATCCACTTCGTCATCGTGGACGACGGCTCGCCCTTGCGCATAGAACCGCCCGAGCTGAACCTGAACCTCACCTGGCTCAGGGTGAACGAGGATATACGCTGGAACCAGGGCGGGGCGCGCAACCTGGGCGTGACCTACGCCAAGTCGGACAACATGCTGCTCTCCGACCTGGACCTGATGTTCCCGGAGGAGACCCTGCGGGCGCTCACCGAGGCCCGTCCCTGCGGCAAGAACATCTTCAAGTTCAAGGAAAAGGACGAGGCGACCGGGCAACTGCGCAAGGGCCATCCCAACACCTTCTTCCTCTCCCGCGCCCGCTTCCTGCGTTTCTACGGCTACGACGAGGAATTCACCGGCAATTACGGCGCCGAGGACTTCCGCTTCGTCAAGTTCCAGAAATCCCAGGGCTCGCGCCAGCGCTATTTCGATCAGCGTTATCCCTACTACGTGCGCCACGAGATAGACCGGAAGAATTCCTACCACAGCCTGACCCGGGACCTGTCCAACAATACCCCGGTGGACTCCAGGAAGCGCTTCGAAAACGAGGCTTGGGGCCATGAACACGGCCACTCCCGCATGGCCCTGGACTTTACCTGGACCCTCCTGGCCCAGCGCCGCCGGCCGGGAATTTTCCAGCCCACGGAGGACAGGGGCTGGAAGCGGCGCTGGCTGCTGCGCACCCTGCTGCCCTGGGGCTGACCCCTTTTTCTTCTGCCCGTACCTTCATGAAACTTTCCACCGACCTCATCCTGAACAAGGCCGTCGAGATCGCGACGACCCATGTGAACGAGGCGTCCTCCCGGGAGGTGGCGCATCTGGACATCGGATCGGGGACAGGGGCTCTGATCGAGTCCTTGCGCGTACTGAATCCGAACATTCGTTCCTCCGCCTGCGATTACACCCAGTCCCTGATGGCCCTCCCCGGGCAGAAAGTGGACGTGGCCAATCTCAACACGGATGGCCTGCCTTACCCCGCCGAGGCGTTCGATCTGGTCACCTGCACGGAGGTGATCGAGCACCTGGAAAACTATCGCAAGCTGGTACGGGATGTGTTCCGGGTGGTGAAGCCCGGCGGCCTGGTCATCTTCACCACACCCAACGTTCTCAGTCTGCAATCCCGCGTGCGCAACCTGTTTTTCGGCTTCGCCAATCTCTTCGGCCCTTTGCCCGTTGCGCGGCAGGAAACCTTCTCCACCACGGGGCATATCACGCCCATCAGCTATTTCTACCTGGCCCATGCCCTGGCGGAGAGCGGATTCCGGGACATCTCCCTCGCCATAGACAAGCCCCAGCGCTCGGCCCTGCCCAAACTGCTGATATTCTGGCCCCTGATCGCCCTGTTCGGCTCGCTGGCCAAAGGACGGGAAGTCAGGAAATACAAGACGGTGGATGCGAGCAACGAATATGTCGTGGATGCCATGAACAGCCTCCCCATGTTGTTGGGGCGGACCATCGTGGTGTCCGCGAAGAAGCCATGACGGCGGTCGGGTGACTGGGACGGCATAAAGTTGCCGGCGGCGCTGCCGTAGACGTCGTGACGGGTTGAGCGCCCGGAGTCCGGGCATGCGTGCCATGGACCGACCGATTCAACCCAGGTTCAACCCTCAAGGAGCACAATGCCCCGTCTTCTGAAGAACTACCAGGCCAGCAGCTTGACTGTCGTGTTCGGCATGCTGCTGATCGTCGCCATTTTGGCGACGGCGGTTGTTTCTGCGCTCATCCTGAAGGAAAGCGAGACGGAGGTCTGGAAGCGGCAGATAGACAACCTGTCCCTGATCCTTTCCGAACATGTTTCCCAGACCATGTTCTCGACCTACATGGTCCTCGACGGCATCACCGAGCAGGTGGCATCCCTCGACGTGCAGGATGCCGCCGCCCTGCGCCACAGGATGGGGACCGCCGAGATCTACCGCATGTTGAAGGACAAGACCCAGGGGTTGCCCCAGGTGGACGTGGCGACGATCGTCGCCGACAACGGCGACGTCATCAATTTCACCCGCTCCTGGCCGCCGCCGCCCATCAACCTGTCCGACCGGGACTATTTCCGTGCCCATGTGGCTGACCCCAACGTGGGGGATTTCATCAGCAAGTCGGTGCGCAACAAGGGCAACGGCAAGTGGACCTTCTATCTCAGCCGCCGCCTCAACGACCGGCACGGCAAGCTGATGGGCCTGGTACTGGTGGGCATTTCGGTGGACGTGTTCTCCAACTTTTATCAGAGCATAGGCGAGAACCTGGGCGAGGGCGCCGCCATCAGTCTTTTCCGCCGGGATTTCGTGCTCCTGACCCGCTGGCCCCTGTCGGACGAGCAGATCGGCAAGGTCAACAACACGGGAAGCGTCTACCGGGTGATCGAGCAGCAGAAGAAGACTCACGACGTGGTGCTCTCGAATTCTCCGCGCATATTCGAGAACAATCGTACCCAGTTGCGCATGGCGGCGCCGCGCGTGGTGGCCCGCTATCCTCTGGTGGTCAACGCCACCTTCACGGATGATCTGTTTCTCGCCAACTGGCGCAACAGCGTGAAAGTCATCGCCCTGTTTACCGCCGGCAGCGTGGGCACCGTCCTGGTCGCCATGGTCATCCTGGTGGGCATCCTGCGTCGGCGGGAAGCCGAGCAGGCCGAGACCCTGGCCTTGAAACGCCAGGCGGAGGCGGCCAATGCCGCCAAGTCCGCCTTCCTCGCCACCATGAGCCATGAATTGCGCACGCCGCTGAATGGCATCGTGGGCATGTCGGAACTGCTGCTGGACACGCCCCTGGACGAGGAGCAGAAGCTGTATGCCTCGACCGTGGTGGAATCGAGCAACCAGTTGCACGCCATCATCAACGACATCCTGGATTTCTCCAAGGTGGAAGCCGGCCACATGCACCTGGACCGGATACTCTTCGATCCCCGTTCGCTGGTGGAAGACGTGCGCACCCTCTTCGGGGTGGGGGCGCGCGCCAAGGGTGTGAGCCTCACGACAGCCGTTGCCGAGGCCCTGCCGCACCGGCTCCTGGGCGACCCGGTACGCCTGCGCCAGGTGCTGTCCAACCTGGTGAACAACGGCATCAAGTTCACCAAGCAAGGCGGCGTTTCCGTGGAGGTCTCCGGCTCGCCGGAAGCCTTCGGCGACACTTACCGCCTGCGCGTGGCCGTGCGCGACACGGGCATCGGCATGGATCAGGCGACCCAGGACCGCCTGTTTTCCGCCTTCGTCCAGGCCGACGGCTCCATTACCCGCCAATACGGCGGCACGGGCCTTGGGCTGGCCATCAGCAAGCGCCTGGTGGAACTCATGGGCGGCAGCATCCGGGTCACCAGCCAGCCGGGACAAGGCGCCGAGTTCGTGTTCGATGTGCCGCTGGGGCTTGGTGCGGAAACAACTGCTTGAAACGCGAAGGCGCAGATAGTATCCCTACTGCCGGTGTGGCAAGGGTTTGATTCTCTCCGTGGCTACCTGCCGAGCTACAGGTTTTCGGGTGTCAGGCCTGTGTGCTTGGCGATGCGGGCAAGCATGCGGGGGCCAATCTCATCTCCATCGTGAAACGCGAAGATGAAATCGGGCCACCCCTCGCGGGACAAGGTGCGGTGAGATCCGGTTTGACGCTTGAGTTGCCAACCAAGGCCAAACAGCGCCATCAGGACGCGCCTCGCCTTGGTGGATGGCCACTGACTCATGCCGCCAGAGGAAGGGCAATGTTGATTGCGAAAGGCCTCGACTCTCCATGTTCGAGTCGCTCGGCGATTGCCCTCAATGCCAGCACCTCCGCCTTGGCCATGGCGTCGTCCGGCGATTCGCCGTAACACAGGACACCGGGAAGCTCAGGCACCTCAGCAAGCCAACGGCCATCCACTTCTTCCTCGCACTCGATACTGAAATTCATGGTTCGTCTCCAGAAGACAATGGGCCGGATTGTAGAGCGGCGGAAGGCAGAACGTCACGTATTTGCACAACGGTGCGAATTGCGGTGTGGAATATACCATTGGTGAGGTGGAGCCTGCCGTTCGTCAATGATGCGCCAGGAATATGACCGGGCGCATCCTGAGCGAATGACCTGTTCACTTGGTCGGTGATAAGCAGCGTATCGCCGTCGCCATGCGTAAATGCAATCCTGATCCCCCATAGAGCCTCCGCTCTTTGCCGCAAGGATGAGGTCGGTTGGGGGAGAATATAGGTGCCCCAACTTGGATCATCTTGGGTGGGTAAGGCATTGATCACGTCACGCCGAAAAGAAGCGCGTGGATTGGCTGCCTGGAATCTGGCTTCCTCACAAGCCGTCAGCCAAGTGATGAACATGCCCATGACCCGCGATTCGGTTTCATGGGCCGGATCATCCCCATACCCGTAGTCCTCAACCCGACTGCGTGCGCCCCCGATGGCAGTCTCCATGTTACGTGCCCGAATCACTACTGTCCGGTGATTTAATCGAATAGATTCAGTTGGTTGGTGTTTGTCATGGAGTCTGTCATATTCTCAGCATCTCCAACCAGTTGAAGTAATGATGTTTTCTCGAACAGAGTGAGGCTCAAG
>JAQTNA010000046.1 GCA_028714035.1 Rhodocyclaceae bacterium | reverse complement strand
TCGGCACGGGCCACCACTACTTCTGGATCGGCACGCCGGAATACTGGCAATGGTGGGGTTCCATCTTCTCCGCCCTGGAGCCCATCCCCTTCTTCGCCATGACCGTGTTTGCCTTCAACATGGTGAACCGTCGCCGTCGGGAACACCCGAACAAGGCCGCCACGCTGTGGGCCCTGGGCACGGGCGTGATGGCCTTCCTCGGCGCCGGCGTGTGGGGCTTCCTGCACACCCTGGCTCCGGTGAATTACTACACCCACGGCACGCAGATCACCGCCGCCCACGGCCACATGGCCTTCTACGGCGCGTATGTCATGGTGGTCCTGACCATCATCTCCTACGCCATGCCCATCCTGCGCGGTCGGGCGGCCAATTCGCCCAAGGCCCAGGTCGTGGAAATGTGGAGCTTCTGGATCATGACCATCTCCATCGTGTTCATCACCCTGTTCCTGACGGGCGCGGGCATTCTCCAGGTCTGGCTGCAACGGGTCTCGGCCAATCCCATGTCCTTCATGGATACCCAGGCTCAGATCACCCTGTTCTACTGGATGCGTGAGTGGACCGGCGTGGCCTTCCTGGTGGGTCTGGTGACCTACATCGCCAGCTTCTTTGTCGGCGGCGAAGAAGCCAAGGCCTGAAGCAAGGATTTCTCGCCCTCCGGGCGAGGATGAAAAAAAGGGCGGCCCTCGGGTCGCCCTTTTTATTCTCAAACAAGCCTAAAGTTCTTCGCATGCTTGCCGTTACCTTTCGTCACGAAGGTGCGAGCAGCCCGACGACACCCAAGCCCAAGAGAGAAAAGACGAGCGGCAGGCCCCAGGCCTGACCGCTCTTTTTTTGCCTGAGTCGGGCACCGGAAGGCCGGGAGGATGAGAGATTGGCCGGTGCGCGCAAAGCACGCGATAATGGGCCCTGGCCCTGACTTTACCTCCCCATGCTTGTCCCCCTCTCCTACAGTTTCCGCAATCTCTGGACCCGCAGGCTGACCACGGCGCTCACGGCGGGGGGCATGGCGCTGGTGGTGTTCGTGTTCGCGGCGGTGCTGATGATGGACGCGGGACTGAAAAAGGCCCTGGTGGAGACCGGGTCACCCGACAACGCCGTGGTGGTCCGGAAGGGTTCGGGCACGGAGATGCAGAGCGGCGTCGAACGGGGACAGGCGGCGATTGTCGAGAGCCAGCCGCAGGTGGCCCTCGGCGCCGACGGCGAGCGCCTGGTGTCCAAGGAAACGGTGGTGCTCATCACGCTGAAGAAGCGCGACAACGGCAAGCCGGCCAACGTCACCCTGCGCGGCATCGCGCCGGCCGGACTGAACCTGCGCCCCACGGCACACCTGGTCCAGGGGCGCCTGTTCCGTTTCGGTTCCGACGAGGTGATCGCCGGCCACTCCGTTGCCCAGCGCTTCGTCGGCGGCGGAGTGGGCGAAACCGTGCGCGTCGCCGGCCGGGACTGGCGCATCGTGGGCGTGTTCGATTCCGCCGGCAGCGGCTTCGATTCGGAAATCTGGGGCGACGTGGATCAACTCATGCCCGCCTTTCGCCGGCCGGTCTATTCCTCGGTCCTGGTCAGGCTCACGGCCCCGGAGCATTTCCAGGCCTTCCGCCAGGCGGTGGAGGACGATCCGCGCATGAAACTGGACGTGAGAACCGAGGCCCAGTATTACGCCGACCAGTCGGAAGCCCTGTCCACCTTCATCCGCGTCCTGGGGCTCACCCTGTCGGTGATCTTTTCCATCGGCGCGGTCATCGGCGCCATGATCACTCTCTACGCCGCCGTGGCCAACCGGGTGGGCGAGATCGGCACCCTGCGCGCCCTGGGCTATCGAAGGCGCACCATACTTCTCGCCTTTCTGACGGAATCCCTCATGGTGGCCTTCCTCTCCGGCCTCGTGGGCCTGGGACTGGCTTCCTTCCTTCAGCTCTACACCGTGTCCACCATGAACTGGCAGTCGTTTGCGGAACTGGCCTTCTCCTTCACCCTGACCCCGGCCATCGTCGCCAAGACCCTGGCCTTTTCCCTGCTCATGGGCCTCCTGGGCGGCTTTCTGCCCGCCCTGCGCGCCGCGCGCATGAACATCGTGGACGCCCTGCGGGCCGCATAGGCTTACGCGGCACTCGTCTCCGGCACGCGTACCAGAAATATTCTCTAACTATTTAGCCATACCCGTTGACGTTCCCTTGACGGCCGGACGCGTACCGTTCTTCCCCTGATGCGATCATCGGGGCGCGTCGGATTCGACCGGGTGTCGCCTGCCCCGCCGGAAAACATAATTGGGTGGAACGAGAATATGGGGACAATCATGAGGAATATCGGTGCGGCCCTTCGGGGCCGACTGGGCGCGGGAGGTGTCTCCCTCGCCCTTTTGTTGTTGGCGATGGCGCCATACGAAGCCCAGGCACTGCCGGCCTTCGCCCGACAGACCGGCCAGAATTGCGTCGCCTGCCACGCCGGCGGCCAGTTTCCGGAACTCACGCCCTACGGCCGGATGTTCAAGCTGACAGGCTATACCATAGGCACCCGCGTGGTGCCGCTCTCGGTCATGGGGGTTGCCGGCTACGCCAAGGTGGCGGATACCTCGAAGAGCGATAACCCTGCGAGCGATTTCTACAAGAACGGGGTGCCGCTCCTTGCCTCCGGCAGCGTTTTCATTGCCGGCAAGCTGACCGACAACATCGGAGCCTTCAGCCAGATCACCTACGACAACTACGCCAACCTGGCCACCGACAACCAATACGCCGGCCACACCCAGGCCGACAACATGGACTTCCGTTATGCCGACCGCTTCATAGACGGCAACCGGGATATCGTCTTCGGCGTCAGCCTGAACAACAACCCTTCGGTTTCCGATCCCTGGAATACCGCGGCGGCCTGGATGCAGTATGTCCCGACGCCCTCTCCGGCCAGCCATCAGTTCATTGACGGAAAGTCTCCGTTCCCCGGCTTCGGCTCCGGCGGAAATCTTGCGGGGCTTAGCGCCTACCTCTTCTGGAACCAGACCCTCTACGCGGAGCTGGGTTCCTACCGGACATCCAAGGGCGCACTGTCCTTCATGAGCGCCGGCCTCAATGGCGCCTCCACCACCCAACTCAATGGCAGCAACAATCCCTATTGGCGCCTCGCCCTATCCCATGAGTGGGGACCGCATAACCTCATGGTCGGCACCTCCGGCATGATCGCCCACGTCTATGATGCCAATTCCGACATAACGGACCCCAACGACCTGGGACGTTTCAAGAATGTCGGCGTCGACGCCCAGTACCAGTACATCCTGGATCCTCACACCGTGACCGTGCAAATGGCATACACGAGGCAAACCCAGGATTATTCAGCCAACACCATTGCCAATGGGCCGGTGGATGCCAACGGCAACCCGCTGGTTTTCGTAGACGCCAATGGCAATCCGCTGGCGCCCGTGAATCCCTCCGATACCACCAACATCTTCCGAGCCAAGCTGTCGTATGTGTATCAGGCCAGATACGGCGGGAGTGTGGCCCTCTTCAACAGGACCGGCACCAGCAATACCCTGAACCAGAACTCCGGCTACGACCCGGTATTCGGCGTGACCAGCGATCCTACGGGAGCCCTTGGGGCGACCGCACTATCCACACGGGTGACCGGCAATTTCTCGGGCAACCCCGGCACCCGCGGCTACACCTACGAGGCGTTCTGGATGCCGGTGCAATACGTGCGGGCGGGTGTGCAATACACCGCCTACAGCAAGTACAACGGCGCCAGCGACAACTACGACGGATTCGGCCGCAACGCCCGCGACAACAACACGCTCTTCCTCTACGTCTGGGGCGCCTACTGAGGCGCGCCACAGACCACGAGAACGACGCATATCCGAACATTGCGATCAAAGGAGAGCAAGATGAAGAAAGTTAAACTTGGCTTGGCTGTGGCGCTGGCATTGGCCGGCACGGCCTGTAGCAACCTGGAACGTTCCCGCGACCTGGCCAATCCGAACGTACCCCCGGCGGTGACCGCCATGCAGGTGTGCAGCATTTGCCACGGCGTCACCGGCAATCCGGTTTCACCCATCTTCCCGCGGTTGGCCGGGCAGCAGCGGGATTACCTCGTCGCCCAACTGGAACAGTTCAGGAGCCATCACCGGGCGGACCCGGCGGGTTTCGAATACATGTTCGGACTCAGCCGTAACCTGACCGATGCCCAGATCCAGGGCTTGGCCGATTACTTCACTAAACAGGTTCCTCTGCCCGGCGCGCCGGGCGATCCGGCGCTGATGGCTGCGGGCAAGGAAATTTTCGAGAAGGGCGTGCCCGAAAAAGCGACGCCGCCGTGTGTCGCCTGTCATGGCCCCAAGGGGGAGGGAGTCGCGACTTTCCCGCGTCTGGCGTATCAGTATGCTGACTACCTGTCCAAACAGATGCACGTGTTCCGCGAAACAGAGGGCCGGCCCAACACGCCGATGACCCAGGTTGCCCATGGTTTGAGCAGCACGCAAGTCGAGGCCGTGGCGGCTTACTTGCAGGCTTTCCCGACTCAGAAATAGCTGGGGCAGACCGATACCGATCAAATTTCCAAGGAAGACTCCATGACCAAGCAATTTGCAATCGCCCTGATTTCCGCAGCGCTCATCGCACCCGCCTATGCGGCGCCGGAGAACTACACCATGGACCCGGCGCATACCATCCCATCGTTCGAGGTTAACCACCTGGGATTCACGACCCAGCGGGGCCGCTTCGACAAGGCCGACGGCAAGGTCACGCTCGACATGGCGGCCCGGAAAGGCAGCGTGGAACTGACGATCCATACCGGCTCCCTGGACATGGGCTCGGCATCCTGGACCGCCCACCTGTCGGACGAAGGCCTGTTCAACGTCAAGGCCTATCCCACCATGAGCTTCAAGTCCGACCACCTGATCTTCGATGGTGACAATCGGGTCGTGGCCGCCGAGGGCAGCTTCACCCTGATCGGCGTGACCAAGCCGCTCCTGGTCACCGTAAGCGGCTTCAAGTGCGGAATCAACCCGATGAACAAGAAGCCCCTGTGCGCCGGAGACGTCACCGCCAACATCAAGCGCTCGGAGTTCGGCCTGACCAAGTATCTGGGTGCGGTCAGCGATGAAGTCAAGATCATCGTGCCCGTGGAGGCTTACAAGGACTGAGTGTGGGTAAGGCTAAGGGGTCGCCAGCGCGGGAGGGGGGTTTATGGGTAGGCGCACGTGGAAGACACTGCCTTCCCCTTCGGTACTCGTGGCCCACAATTGCCCACCCATGAGTTCGGTGAGCTGCCGCCCGATGGTGAGGCCCAATCCCGTACCGCCAAATTTTCGCGTGATGGAACCGTCCGCCTGGGAAAATGGCTTGAATACCAGTTCCAGCTTGTCTTCGGGGATGCCTATTCCCGTGTCTTCCACGAGAATATGGGCAAAGCGGCCCTGACCTTCTTCCTCCACCCGCGCCTTCAGGCAGATCCTGCCCTGGCGGGTGAATTTTATGGCGTTGCCCACCAGATTCAGCATGACCTGCCGCAGGCGGCCCGGATCGGTGTAGACCATGGTCGGAAAACCAGGACTTAGCACGGATTCCAGTTGCAGGCCTTTTTCCTGTGCGCCATGGCGCAACGTGTTCAGCACCGAAGCCAGAAGTTCCGGCAAGTTGAAACTCGTCATGGTGATGTCGAGCCTGCCCTGGTCAATCTTCGAGAAATCGAGAATGTCGTTGAGGATGCTCAGCAAATGGTTGGCGGATTGTTGCGCCACCTGAAGATACTCCCGTTGCTCATCGTCCAGAGGCGTGGTATCCAGGGTCAGTTCCAGCATGCCCAGCACCCCGTTCATGGGGGTTCTCAGTTCATGGCTCATATTGGCCAGGAACATGGAGCGCAAATGAGCCACGGCCTCGGCCTTGTGCCTCTCGTGTTCGGCTTTGAACGCCTGATCCTTGGCCTCGACCACCTCGTGCAACGCCTTCTTCAGCGCTCTGAGCGGCAGGCTGCGCAGGCCGAAGTAGGCCAGCAGAGACAGCCCGAAGGACAGCATGGCCAACCAGGCGGCACTCTGCGCGATCGGTTGCAGGGAGCGGGACACTTCCAGGTAGCCTACCGTAGCGCCCGAATCGTAAACGGGCATGCGGATGGTGGTGGTGAATTCGCCTATGGCATCGGCGCTTTCGGTGATGGTCCGGCCCTCGGCGTCCACGAGCCTGCGCACCTCGGCCGCCTTTTCTTTCGGCCGACGCGTCAGCAGCGATTGGTAGCGCGCCTCCTGGAGCCGCCAGTGCACCGGGTTCTGGTTGATGATCTGGGAGAGGAGCCGCGAGTTGATCTGGGCTTCCGCCTCGATGGCGCCCCGCAGGGAAGCATAGGCGGCCCAGGAGTAGGAGACGGTGGGAACCAGAGCCACCACGACGGCGAGCAGCGCCGCAATGGCCGTGGTCAGGACGACGACCTTGCGCTGACCCGGGCTATCGGAAACCATGGGAGTACCCGATCCTGTGGAGAATGGCACGCCCTTCGGCAGATTGAACATACTCGATGAAACGACGGGTCAATGGCTTGGCGTCTTCGCGCGTCACCAGATAGAGGGGCTTCAGCAGGGGGTAGTCGGGATTGACGGCACCTTTTACCAGGGGCGGAACACCATTCAGGCTCAGGACTTGCAGTGGCCGCTTTTCCGCAAGGATCAGCCCCAGGGTGGACATACCCAGGCTTCCGGGCAGCCTCTCCAGGGCGTCGGCGGCGTCCTGGTCGGTCACGGCCGTGACCAGGCCCTCGCGGGATCGCGCAGACTCGACGGCCGCCTTCATGCCGGGCGACAGGGTCATCAGGATGCAGTTATCCGTTTCTTCAATGGGGCGTAGCACCAGGCGGATCGGGCTGCGGTCTCCCCATTGCGCCTGCCTCCCGGCATAGATATTTTCCAGCTGGACCGTGGCGACGGTTTGTTCGCCCTGTTTGTTCGTGACCAGAACCAGGGGCGACTGGGCATAGGGGATGACTCGCAGACTCAGGGCTTTTTCGCTGTCCTTGAGCAGGCGGGAAGAGACGCCCAGATCGAGGCTGTTTGACGCCAGCCCCTTGATCGCGCCGCCGCTGCCGAGGCTGGGAAGAATGGAGAGTTGGAAACCATGCTCTTTTCGGGCGAAGCCGTCGCCCAGGAGTCGCATGGTGGCCAGGGCGCTGCCGGTACCGCCAAGGGTGAGCGTCTCGGCGCAGGCACCACCGCTCAAGGCCAGCAGCATCGGCAAGATCAGTGGCGCCAAGATTCTCGTCCAAGGGCGGTGCGATTTCATCCGGTATACCTCGACAGGAACGAGTCTTCGGGGAGGGGAATACTTTCCTGTTATCGGCTTCCGGGGAGCGACCTTTAACAAGGTATTGAAAATACGTGGCGAGGACCGCAGGCTGCACGCCGCCGTATCAGCGATTCATGGCGAACATGTCGTAATCGTCTATCTGATCCATCTTCTGGGTGCCGGTCAGGTTCGGATCGTCGAGGATGAGGCCGGCCCAGGCCGTGTCCGGCTTCTGATCGAACTCCGGGCCATAGATGACCATGTAATCCAGGAAGCGCTGCGCATCCAGTTCGTTCACCACCCCGTAGGGGCGGCAGCGCGCCAGGCCTGCCTGGACGAAGTTCTGCAGAACCTCATCCCCGTGGGTCTTCGTCCTCTCCGGGAAGCTGTGGCGCAGATGCGCCACCATGCGCCTCTCGAACCTGTCCTGCATGGACTTGCCCAGGACATCCATCTGTTTCCGGGATACGGTCAGCATGACGTTTCACTCCTCGGCGGCTCAGCGCGACGCCAGGGGGACCGGCCGCAGGGAGCCGAACAGCATTTCCCAGGCCTCCCCCAAGGCTCGGCCCTGGCCGGCGTCGCCCGTGGCCTCGAAGATGATCTCCGGTTGATCGGCCCTCAGGGCGCTCCCGGCATAACGCCACAGGAACTGCACGGACGGCGCGCGTTTTCCGCCGGACTGGGACAGGAGCATCTCGCGACCCTCCAGGTTCGCGGCCTTGCGCACGGAGTCCCGACGGATGGCGACCTGCTCCCCGTCCGCGCCGGTCTTGCCGGCCTGTTCCCGTATGCCCGCGCCCCGGTCGGCGAGATCGGGCTGGCGCACGGTATGGGTGTCCAGGCTCAGGCTCGCCCCGGGTAGCGAGGGATTGTCGAAGGAAATCCGGGTCTCCTCGTTCTGCCCCGGTTCCGTAACGATCGCGCCCCGTTCCAGGCAGAAACCCTGGCGCTGGTCCGGCGCATAGGCCCGGACGACGTTCTTCACCAGTTGCTCGGCGGCGGCTTCCTTGCCCACGACCGCTTCCCGGGCAAGCATCAGCGTGCCTTCCGGCACCGGCTTCAGGGCCTCCAGGGAAATGATGTGGGTGAACACGTCGCTGCTGCGGTACCAGACGGCCGGCACGCCCCGTTCGAGCTCGAAGGTCCGTATCAGGGCTGCGGTAGCGCCGGGCGGCGGAGCCAACTGCCGGACCTTCGCCAGACGCTCCTGCCACAGCGCTTCCGCGCCGCCGCTTCGCACCTGCACATCCACCCGGTAGATGGACTGCTTGCGCCCCGTGGGCCGCCATCCGGGCGGCAGCGAAAACCGGAAACGTCCGATACACCAGGAGTTGTCTGGGCTAGTCATGGCGGAATGATCCACAGAAAGGTGGGCGGGAGATTGGGCGAGGCTGCCGCCGGCCAGCAGCAATCCGGCCAGGAGGGGCAGGAGCTTATTCCAGGCGGCCATTCAGCGCTTTGTCCCGTAGTGTTTTTGGCACAAGGCGATGATGGAGCGCACGGTGAATTGCTGTGCCTCTCCGTTCTCGAATGCCGGTTGATGGGCGATGTCGAAATGGTCGCTGCCGAGCACGGGCTTGCCGTTCCTTTGCAGCGCGGCGCCGGAGGAGGCGGGCACGGTGCCGTCCCCGTCCCCCGCCGGATCCTGGAGCACCGCCTGCATGTCATTGCCCTGGGCGTCGGTGAAGAAACCCCGGAAACCCCGCGTCGGATAGGAATCGCTACGCACCCAGTTGGACTCGATCCTCAATTCCACGGCGTCGGCGCTATCGTGGTCCGTGCCGTGGAAACAGAAGGTGCTGGCATGGGCCTTGAGTCCGAGACTGTCGTGGAAGGCTTCCGCCTTGGCCAGCAACTGCATGTAGCCGGCCCACGCGCCCCCGGCGGAGGCTTCGCCGTCCAGGGCATTGTTGTCATCGGCGGCGGGGCTTCCGGCCTGGGGCGTGGCGGCGTTGCCGGGATCGAGAAGGTCGGGGTCCACCAGCCCCCAGAAGGCATTGGTGCTGGGCTTCTGCCCCGCCGCGGGGCGCACGATCGCCGGCACGCGGTATATCTCATCGTAGGGATTGCCGTAAGGCAGGGCCAGCACGGTCTGCCCGTCTTCCGTGACGGAAAGCCACTGGCGGGCACCGGCATTGGTCCGGTGCAGCTTGTTGGGCAGCAGTTCCAGTCCGCCGGGAATGTTGCCGAGCACGCAGGCCACGTTGGGACCGGAGTCCCCCAGGGTGCCCGAGGTCACGCCCCAGCCCTCGAAACCGGCCTTTATGCGCCAATAGGCGGCCGGCGCGCCGGTGGCCGGCTGCACGCCGTGGACGATGCCCCGGATGGAGCCGGAAGCGCCATGCAGCTCGCTGGCGGACCGGGCAACGATCCCCCCCATGGAATGGGTGATGAGGATCACCTTCTCGCAACAGCCGGTGACCGCCTTCGCCTCGGCGATGATCTCCTCGATGCGCTTGGCGAGCAGGGCGCCGGCGTTGTCGTTGCTGTCCGTCCAGTTGTAACCGAAGGCATGGACGGGAAACTGGAAGATCTTGCCCAGCGGACCCCAATCCCGGTCCCGCAGCTGTTCGAGGAAGGGGCGGTAATCGTCCATGATGCCGCGGAAACCGTCGCCCACCGGATTGGCATTGTCCACTTCCAGGAAGCCGGGGCTGAAGTTGCCCCCCACCAGCATCTGCTTGCGGTGGAGCGGCCCTTCCCAGGTGAAGTTGTGGAACATCCAGGCGCTGGCACCCGGGTCCCAGCGCATGTTGGGCAGGCCATCGGCGCCCTTGCCTTCGCCGTTCGTGCCCGCCCGGCGCAGACGGCTGCCCATGATGCCCGGCACGAACACCAGGGGTATGGCCTCCCTGCCCACCTGGATCTCGTGCTCCCCGTCAGTGGCCAGCCCGGCGATTGCCTGGTCCATCTGATGCCAGGGCACTGTCTTGATGGTCGCCATGAGTCTTATTCTTCCTCGAAATGCCGCTCGATTTCCCGGTAGAAGTCCTGGAACTTCAAGTCACAGCTTCCCGCCGGAATATGGTCGAACCGCAGGCGCCCCCCGCCAAGCTTGCCGCTCCGGTTGCCGCAGGCGCCCGAGGCCGTGTAAGACTCGCCGGCATACGGGGCGTCGTTTGCCGGCGGCCACCAGTCCGGACGCTTCTGCTGATCGGGAGATGCTTTCAGGCCCACCTCGATCCAGTGCTTGTTCGGACAGGGTTGCACCGGGTCGTCCGCCGCCCTCTCGGGGTCGGGGGGAGGCGGCGGTGGCGGCGGAGGCGGCGAAGGCGGCTCGTTGGAGTCCTGACTCACCTGCTGCCTGTTCTTCTCCGCCGCCGCCAGATAGAGGTCGCACCACTCCTGCCTCGCGGCCGCCTGGGAAGGATCGTTCGGCGACAGGGGCAGGCGCCGGCCTTCTGCGTCGTACAGGGCATTGGGCCGCGGATCGTTCTTGTGCCGGGCGTAGAGTTCCTGGTCGGCGGCGGCGACTGCGTCACGATCCAGTGGTCTGGCGATTTTTCCCATGGTTTTCGGTTTCCGGCGGCACGGAGCGCCCCGTGGGCATGGGGGCGGCTCCCGGGATGATAGGGTATCACCCCATTCCTTGCCAGAAGATTCGCAGTCCCGACCCTATCCGCCATTTGTCCCCGGAGGGCAACAAAAAGCCCGCACGCGGCGGGCTTTTCCGGAGGTGGGCCGGCCTCAGGAGGCCAGGGCCATCTGCACCGGGATCTGGCCGCGCTGCTTGATCATGTGGTTCTGGGCATCCACATAGACCAGCTTGGGTTCGTACCTTTGCAGTTCCAGTTCGTTGTAGCTGGCGAAGGCGGCGATGATGATCAGGTCACCGGGAGCCGCCAGGCGGGCGGCGGCGCCGTTCACGGAGATGATGCCGCTGCCGCGCTCGGCGCGGATGGCGTAAGTGGAGAAGCGCTGCCCGTTGTTGACGTTGTAGATGTCAATCGCCTGATATTCCCGGATGTCGGAGGCGTCGAGCAGATCCTCGTCAATCGCGCAGGAGCCCTCGTAGTGCAGTTCCGAGTGGGTCACCGTCACGCGGTGCAGCTTCGCCAGAAGCATGGTCCGTTGCATGGCTTTACTCCGTGCCGTGTTGAATGGGGCGTATCAGACTTCGAGGTTGTCAATCAGCCGGGTGCGACCCAGGCGAGCCGCTGCCAGAATCACCAGCCCCGGTTTGTCGGTGGCGGGCAATTGTAGATCAACTTGATTGCGCACCGCAACATAATCAGGCACCCAGCCATGTTCCCTCAACTCCCGTTCGGCCGCCCTCTCCAGCCGGGAAAAATCGCCGTCGCCCGCCAGGATGGCAGAGCGCATGCCGGCCAGCAGGCGCTGCATCCGGGGTGCCTCCGCCCGCTCCTCGGGCGAGAGATAGCCGTTGCGCGAGGAGAGGGCCAGGCCGTCCTCGGCGCGCACCGTCTCTCCCGGCACGATCTCTATGGGCAGGTTCATCTCCCGCACCATGTTGCGGATCACCATGAGCTGCTGGTAGTCCTTCTTGCCGAACACCGCGGCCTGGGGCTGGACGATGTTGAACAGCTTGAGCACCACCGTGGCCACGCCGCGGAAGTGGCCGGGCCGGAACTCCCCGTCCAGGGTGGATTGCTGGATCGCCGGCGGCTCCACGAAATAGCTCTGGGGCGTGGGGTAAAGCTCCTCCACCGCGGGCGCGAACAGGTGCTCCACCCCGGCCGCCTGCAACTGCTCGCAATCGGCCTGGAAGCTGCGCGGGTACTTGCTGAAGTCCTCGTTCGGGCCGAACTGGAGGGGGTTGACGAAGATGCTGGCGACCACGGTCTTGCCGTGCTGCCTCGCCTGGCGCATGAGGGCGATATGGCCCTCGTGCAGGTTGCCCATGGTGGGCACGAAGGCGACCGGGCGACAGTCTGCCAGTGCGGCCCTCAGGCCGGCGACGGTATCATGAATTTGCATGGAGATTGATCTCACCGCAGAGGCGCAGAGACGCCGAGAAAATCAAAACAATTGAACGACGCATGGGAATGTCGCGCAACTCCTTGAGTTCTGGTTTTTCTCTGCGCCTCCGCGCCTCTGCGGTTCAAGATGGGGTTAGTAGCAGTGTTCAGGGGCAGGAAAGCTGCCGTCCTTGACGGCGGCAACGTAGGCGGCCACCGCTTCCGAAATGCTGGCGCTACCGTCCATGAAGTTCTTCACGAAGCGGGCCTTGCGGCCGGGGTAAACCCCCAGCATGTCGTGCAGCACGAGCACCTGGCCGTCGCAGTCCTTCCCGGCGCCGATGCCTATGGTCGCCAGGGACTGGAGATCGGTCGTGATGCCGCCCGCCAGGCCCGCCGGCACCATCTCGAACACGATGAGGGAGGCGCCCGCGTCCTCCAGCGCCAACGCCTCGGCGCGCAGGCGCGCGGCGCCCCGTTCGTCCCGACCCTGCACCCGATAGCCGCCCAACTGGTGCACCGACTGGGGCGTGAGGCCGATGTGGGCGCACACCGGTATGCCCCGTTCCACCAGAAAACGTACCGTATCCGTCAGCCAGGCGCCGCCCTCCAGCTTCACCATGTGGGCGCCGGCGGCCATGAGCCGGGCGGCATTTCTCAGCGCCTGTTCCCGGCTTTCCTGGTAGCTGGCGAAAGGCATGTCCGCCACGACCCAGGGCCGCCTGGCGGCGCGCGCCACGCATTCCGTGTGGTAGATCATCTGCTCCAGGGTCACCGGCAGGGTGCTGGCATGGCCCTGCAACACCATGCCCAGGGAATCTCCCACCAGGAGGCTGTCCACGCCGGCGGCATCGCACAGGGCGGCGAAGCTGGCGTCGTAGCAGGTGAGCATGGCGATCTTCTCGCCCGCGGCTTTCATGCGTGCCAGCTCGGCCAGATTCAGGGGCCGGGTCTTGTCGGCGGCGGCAGGTGTGGGATAGGACATGGGGTCTCGGGGCGGGTGAAAATTATGACGCGTAGCCGAAGAATTCACGGTAGCCGCGCATGTTGGAGAGGCGTTCCACCAGCAGGCGGAAGTCTTCGTCGTCATCCACCGGATTGAGCGACTCGGCGTTGACCGTGAATACCGGCGCGGCGTCGTACTGGTAGAAGAAGCGGGCGTAGCTGTCCGCCACCTTGGCCAGGTAATCCTCGCCGATCTTCTTCTCCGCGTCCAGGCCCCGTCGCCTGACCCGTTCCATGAGGGTCTCCGGCTCGGCCTGGAGGTAAATCACCAGGTCGGGCACGGGCGCCTGGGGCGCCAGGGCGGCAAAGACCTGGCGATAGAGGGCGTATTCGTCGTTGGAGAGGTTGAGCGCCGCGAACAGGTTGTCCTTCTCGAACAGGAAGTCGGACACCAGGCGGTCGGCGAACAGGTCATGGGTCGGCTGCTCCCGCAGTATCTCCAGGCGCTGGAACAGGAAGAAGAGTTGAGTCTGTAGGCCGAAGCGCGACATGTTCTGGTAGAAGCGCGCCAGGAACGGGTTCTCCCCCGGCTTCTCCAGCAGCGTCGGCACCTGAAGATGCTCCGCCAGGCGCTTGGCAAGGGAGGTCTTGCCGGCGCCGATCGGGCCTTCGACAACGATGTGGCGGGCTTTTTCCAGCATGGTCTGGCTCTAGAGGCTAGTGCGCTCAGCGGAAGATGAAATACACCGCGCCAAGGATACACAAACCCGCCCAGAGATAGTCCAATTTCAGCGGTTCCTGCATGTAGAAAACCACGAAGGGCACGAACACCAGGAGGGTGATGGCCTCCTGCATGATCTTCAACTGGGCCAGAGACAATTCGCCGTGCCCGATGCGGTTGGCCGGCACCTGGAGCAGGTATTCGAACAGGGCGATGCCCCAACTGGCGAAGGCGGCGAAATACCAGGGCCGCTCCGACAGGTTCTTCAGGTGCGCGTACCAGGCGAAGGTCATGAAGACGTTGGAGGCCGCCAGCAGGAAGGCGGTCTGCAGGACGATGGGCAGGCGGAACATCTCAAAAACGTGAGGGGTGAGGGGAGAGGGGCGAGGAGAACAGCGTGATCGCCTCACTCGCCTGATTCGGCCCGCAGGTTGCCAGCTTCTTCCGGGGCGGCTTCGCTGCCGCTCGGTTTGCGGCGGCGGCGGCGCGGCTTCTTCGTGCCGGGGCTCTCCGGTTGCAGCAGGACCATGCGCTCTTCCGGGTCGGCTTCCATGAAGCTCGTCCACCAGTGGGCCAGCGCCATGGGCACTTCGCCGCTCTCGGCCCGAAGCAGCAGGAAATCGTAGCCGGCCCTGAAGCGCGGCTGTTCCAGCACCCTGAGCGGCCTCTTTCCCGTGTTGGCATCGAACCTGGGCTGGAGCAGCCAGATATCCTTGATGTCGGAGGCGATGCGGCGGGTGATGGCGAGCTTTTCCGCCTGGGTGTCCAGCACCTCGTTCATGGCCTCGAACAGGGCCGGGATGGAGGCGTCGCCCTCTTTCTTGCGCGCCTCCCACGTGGCCAGCACCTCGTGCCAGAGCAGGGTGGCAAAGAGGAAGCCCGGCGAGACCGGCTTGCCCGCCCGTACCCGCTCGTCCGTATTGGCCAGGGACAGCCAGACGAAGCGCTCGCCCATGGGCTGCTCCAGGATCACGTCCAGGAGCGGCAGGAGGCCGTGATGCAGGCCCTCGTCCCGCAACTGCTTCAGGCACGCCACCGCGTGTCCGGACAGCAGGAGTTTCAGCATCTCATCGAAGAGCCGCGCCACCGGCACGTTTTCCAGGAGCACCGCCATTTCCCGGATGGGCGCCTTGCAGGCCGGGTCCAGGGTCAGCCCCAGCTTGGCCGAGAGCCTGGCGGCGCGCAGCATGCGCACCGGGTCTTCCCGGTAACGGGCGCGCGGATCGCCGATCATGCGCAGGGTCTTCTGTTGCAGGTCCGCCACGCCGTGGTGGAAATCCACGATGGTTTCCGTGGCCGGATCATAGTACAGGGCGTTGACCGTGAAGTCCCGGCGTCCGGCGTCCTCCTGCTGGCTGCCGAAGATGTTGTCGCGCAGGATGCGGCCATGCTCGTCCTTGGTGGCGCCCTCCTCGCCGCTGCCGGCGCGGAAGGTGGACACCTCCAGGGTTTCCGGCCCGCTCATGACATGGACGATCTGGAACCGGCGGCCGATGATGCGGGAACGGCGGAACAGATTCCTCACCTCGTCCGGCGTGGCGTTGGTGGCGATGTCGTAATCCTTGGGCGTGATGCCGGCCAGAAGGTCGCGCACGGCGCCGCCGACGACGAAAGCCTTGAAGCCGGCCTCCTGCATGCGGGTCACGGTTTTCAGGGCGCCGGGGGAGATGGCCTCGCGGCGGATGCCGTGGCGCTCCACCGGAATCAGGGCTGGCTCATGGGGAGGCTGGCTGGCGGCATCGGGTTTGCCCCGGCTGAATACGCGGCGCAGCAGTTTGCGGATCATGCGCTGGAGGAGGGTCAGGACGAACTTGGAAGCGCGTAATGATACTCCAACTCGAGTGTGGCTTGCCGCCGCATTCCGGGACGTCCTGCGCGGGACGGCCATTTGCCGCTAGAATGCCCCGGAAAAACACGAGCATCGGGATGCTCTTCCCCACGACAACCCTCCGCCATGATCCTCGTCCTATCCCCCGCCAAGAGCCTGGACTTCGAGACTCCGCCCGCCGTTTCCGCCTTCAGTCAGCCGGACTTCCTGGATCGCTCCGCCGTCCTGATGGAAATCCTGCGCCCCCTCGCACCCTTCGAGCTGGCCTCGCTGATGAGCATCAGCGACAAGCTGGCGGTCCTGAATGCCGGACGCAACGGCGAGTGGGCGCCACCCTTCACCCCGGACAACGCCAAGCAGGCGGCGCTGGCCTTCGATGGCGATGTCTATGACGGCCTGGCCGCCCCCGCCATGACGCCGGAGGATCTGGATTTCGCCCAGGAGCACCTGCGCATCCTGTCCGGCCTGTACGGCCTCTTGCGGCCGCTGGACCTGATCCAGCCCTACCGCCTGGAGATGGGCACCCGGCTCGCCAACCCGGGCGGCAAAGACCTCTATGCCTTCTGGGGCGACCGGCTGGCCCAGGCCCTGAATGCCCTGCTGGAACGGGACGCCGAGCCGGTGCTGGTGAACCTCGCCTCGGAGGAGTACTTCAAGGCGGTCATGGCGCGGCGCCTGCGTTTTCCCGTGATCCAGCCGGTGTTCGAGGACTGGAAGAATGGCCGCTACAAGATCATCAGTTTCTACGCCAAGCGCGCCCGCGGCCTGATGGCCCGCTACGCCATCACCAACCGCCTGACGGAGCCGGAAGCCCTGAAGGGCTTCGATCTCGACGGATACGCCTTCGCCCCCCAGCCGTCGGACGAGTCCACCTGGGTTTTCCGCAGGCGGCAAGCCTAGGCTCTATGGACTATCATCCGCCGAGCCCGACTTGGATTACCATGCTTGACGACGCGGCGCAGCCACCGAGGCCCCCATGAACAAGACATTTGCGGAAACCCTGAACGGCACCCTCTGGGGTCTGATGCGCTGGGAACAGTGGGACGGACTGCGCCGGCAGATCGGGGAGAGCCTGGATCCCTGGTATTTCTACGCCGTGGGCGAGGACTTGCCCGCCGAGCCCCTGGCCGGCGAACGCCTCGCCATCGCCCTGGAAGCGCTCGATGCCCTGCTTCGGAACGACCACCGGGATGAACACCTGGGCATCGTGTACACGGACGATTTTTCCCGGCCCTCATTCGTGAAGATTTACGATCCGCACCACATGGGCGGCTGCGGCGGCGGCCAGGGCATCCCGCCCGGCTGGACGATCAGCCGCCAGCCGCCCGAGTTCATCGCCCACGGCCCCGTCCGTCCGGAAAACCGGCGCCGCTGGTGGCGGGAATTGCAAGAAAAACAAGGAGCTGGGGGCTAGGAAGTCAGAGGGACTAGGGAAAAGCATGCGCGCGCAAAGCGCGCGGTAGACAACCCTGGCCTCTAGCCCCTAGTCTCTAGCCTCTCGACTCGCAGAGGAGTAACACATGAACATCGGATTCATCGGCCTGGGCCTCATGGGGCGCCCCATGGCCCTCAATCTCATCAAGGGCGGCCATGAAGTCGCCGTCTGGGCGCGCCGCGCCGAGTCCATGGCGCCGCTCCTGGCAGCCGGTGCCCGGGGCTGCGCCAGCCCGGCGGACGTGGCGGCCCATTGCGACGTGGTCATTTCCATGGTGGCCGACGCCCCGGACGTGGAACAGGTCGCCCTGGGCCAGGATGGCGTGGCCGAGGGCGCCAGGGCCGGCCTCATCTTCGTGGACATGAGTACCATCGCGCCGGCCGCCGCCCAATCCATTGCGGCAAGGCTCAAGGAAAAGGGCGTCGTCATGCTCGACGCCCCGGTCTCCGGCGGCGAGGTGGGCGCCATTAGCGCCAGCCTCACCATCATGGTGGGCGGGCCGGAGGAGGCTTTCGAGACGGTGAAGCCCGCCTTCCTGTGCATGGGCAAGTCCGCCACCCTGATCGGCGCATCGGGCGCGGGCCAGGTGGCCAAGGCCTGCAACCAGATCCTCACCGGCATGGGCGTGGCCGCGGTGGCCGAGGCCCTGAACTTCGCCCGGAAGAGCGGCGTGGATGGGGCCAAGGTGAGGGAGGCGCTCCTGGGCGGTTTCGCCTACAGCCGCATCCTGGAGAACCACGGCCAGAGGATGCTGGAGCGCAACTTCAAGCCGGGCTTCAAGGCCTGGATGCACCAGAAGGACCTGCGCATCGTCATGGAGGAAGCCCACCGGCTGGGCATGGCCCTGCCCGGCTCCGCCGCCACCGCCCAGATGTTCAACGCCATGGTGGGCAACGGCATGGGCGAGGACGACTCCATCGCCATGCTCAAGCTTCTCGAACGCATGAGCGGGCAGGAATGACGAAAACCCAAAATTCAACACCTCACCGCAAAGGCGCGAAGGCGCAAAGGGCCGCAAAGAAGACCTTGCGAGCCAACGGCACGAGACTCGGGGACTGTATCTTTCACCTGGCTGCAAAGGTGGGCCACTTGTAGTCCTTTGCGGCCCTTTGCGTTCTCTGCGCCTTTGCGGTGAGATTTTGACTTGACCTTATGAAAACCGGATTCATCGGCACGGGCGCCATGGGGCGGCCCATGATCCTGAACCTCCTGGCGGGAGGCTTCGAGGTGTATTTCCATGCCCGCCGGCCGGAAGCGGCCGCGCCCCTGGTGGCGGCCGGCGCCGTGGCCTGCGCCTCCCCGGCGGAGGTTGCGCGAAACGCACAGATCGTGTTCACCATCGTCACCACCGGCGAGGACGTGGAACAGGTGGTTTTCGGCGCCGAGGGGCTGGCGCAAGGCTTCTCGTCCGGCTCCGTGCTGGTGGACATGAGCACCATTCCCCCCGGCACCGCCCGATCCATCGCGGCGCGCCTCGCGGAAATGGGCGTGGCCATGCTGGACGCGCCGGTCTCCGGCGGCGAGGTGGGCGCGAAGGCCGGCACGCTGGCCATCATGGCGGGCGGCGCGGCGGAGGTGCTGGAGCGCGTGCGTCCGCTATTGCTGTCCATGGGCAAGACCGTCGTCCATATCGGCGGCAATGGCGCCGGGCAGGTGGCCAAGGCCTGCAACCAGATGATCATGGTGGCGGCGATCGAGGCCTGCGCCGAGGCTTTTGCCCTGGCCGAAAAGTCGGGCGTGGACGGCGCGAGAGTGCTGGCGGCGCTGAAAGGCGGCTCGGCCGGCAGCCGGGTGCTGGAAGTCATGGGCGAGCGCATGGTGAAGAGGGACTTCGCCGCCGGAATAGAAGCGCGCCTGCACCACAAGGATTTCCGCATCGTCCTGAACGAAGCCCACGCCCTGGGCACGCCCCTGCCCGTCGCCGCCCAGGTCTGGCAACAGTTGAACGCCCTCATGGCCTCGGGGCTCGGCCGGGAAGACACTTCCAGCCTGCTCAAGGTGGTGGAGAGCCTGGGCGGCATCTGAACCCTTGCCGACAGGTCAGGACTGTCCGCCCCGGCACCCGAACCGTTCCAGCTCAGGAACCATTTCCCGTCCCGGCAGGACGGGCCGCCCACCCCTTTGCAAAGTCCCGCCCGATAACTTGGGCATCGCGGCGCCGTTGCATTAAAGGCTGTCGTCAATGTTTGCGTTTTGTCAGAATACTTTACACACAAAACGTGACTATTTTCCGAAACCGGGCACCCACTACGCATATATTCCACACGTATGCGCACACAGTCATCCTAATAATCCATTTCCAAACAATGCACTGGACAGATTCAGGCAAAGCCGTGCCGGGTGCTCCAGAATCACGGCCAACACGAAATCAAGTGTCGAAAAATTTTACACTTACCCCCGATACGGACGCGGGTCGACCGGTGCGACTCCCGGTTTCCTTTAACCCCATTAGCCTGGTATGGTTATTGCTAAAAAGCCACGGTCTTGATGACTCGGAGCAGATGACTGCTCCGGCGGCTGAACCGAAGACAACGCCCGGACAGGCGTTCAACCACACCCTATTCAGGAGATCGTCCGATGTACCGTAAGCTCATCAGCGTGCCGCTGCTTGCCGGCGCCCTCGCCCTCACCCCCCAGGCCCATGCAAGTTTGTGGACCTATACCGTCACGGGGACGGTGAACGATGGCTATGACTATAGCGGCGTCTTTGGCTCTGCCAACACCTCGCTCGTCGGGAAGTCTTTCAGCTTTTCCCTGACCCTGGACCCGACGCTGGAACCCGGCCAGTCCAGTTCTACCGGTGACGTGCGGGCCTGGGGCGGCAACGGCTCCAATGCTTACTCCTATTCGGCCACCATCGGCGGGCACACCTACTCGTCGAGCGTGACCCAGGGCAACTCCAACGAAACCAATGTTGAAATCTCCACCCTGGCTTCCGGCCGGTCCCAGGCCACCATGAAGGTGATCGGCTGGCAGGACGCCAAAGGCAACTGGATGTACCTGGATTCCAGTATCTGGAGCTGGGCAAGCGATGTCGTCCACCACGAAATCGTCAATGGACCGGCCGCATGGACGACGTCATTCACCTATACCAACCAGAACGACCCGTACTGGACCCACTTTTACCTGACGAGCACGTCCGGAACCTGGTATGAGTATGCTCAGGGAGCTATCTCCACCGTTACCGTTTCCGCTGCTGGGACCCAGCAGGATGGCGCCGTACCGGAGCCGGGCATCTCTGCCCTGCTGGGCGTCGGCCTGGCGGGTCTGCTGGCCGCCCGTCGTCGCAAGGCCGCCTGAGCGTCTTTCCGGGCATTGCACGGAACAATCCCCAGGGCAACGCCTGGGGATTGTTCCGTTTACGACGGCGGACGACGGGGGCTAGCGCGAGGCCTGCTTGCCGTAGGTCTTGAACTTCTCCAGCACCAGGGCCATCTCGTCCTCCGGCAGGGTGGACGGCTCGCCGATCTGGAGGGCGCGCCAGTATTGCTCGCTGAGGGTCTCCAGTTCCATGGCCAGGTCCAGCGCCCGGTCCAGGTCGGCCCCGAACACCAGCATGCCGTGATGCCCCAGGAGGCAGGCATTGCGTCCTGCCAGGGCCGCAAGCGCATGGTCCGAGAGCGCCTGGGTACCGAAGGTGGCGTAAGGTGCGCAACGCACCGTGGCGCCGCCGAAGCGGGCGATCATGTAGTGGAAGGCCGGGATGTCCCGTTCCAGGCAGGCGAGCGCCGTGGCGAAGGGCGAATGGGCGTGCACCACCGCCCCCGCCTCCGGGCGCGCCGCGTAGATGTCCCGATGGAAGCGCCACTCCGAGGACGGTGCGCGCCGTCCCGCGAAGGCACCGTCCATGGCCACCGGCACGATATCCGAAGCCCGGGTCTTCTCGTAGGCCAGGCCGGAAGGCGTGACCAGGAAGCCTTCCCCGCAGCGCGCGCTGACGTTGCCCGCGCTGCCCTTGTTCAGACCGGCCTCGGCCAGGGCGCGGGCCGTGTCCAGCACGCGGCGCCGCAGTTCGCTTTCGTTCATCCTTGAAACCTCAGTTTGAACCGCAGAGGCGCGGAGGCGCAGAGGAAAAACAAATGCTTATGGCGGTTTCCGGTTTTACCCATTGGGTGACGCTGAATATCACTCCAAGCTCTGGTTTTCTCAGCGTCTCTGCGCCTCTGCGGTGAATCAACTGCTTTTTCTAGGTTCATGGTTTCCGTTCCGGATAGAGGTCCGAGAGCCGATCCGGCGCCACGGCGCCGCGCTCGGTGATGATGGCCGTGACCATACGGGCGGGGGTGACATCGAAGGCGGGATTGGCCACCGGGGAATCTTCCGGAATGATGGTCACCGCGCCTTCCGCCCCCGCCACCCGGCGCACCTCGTCCCCCGACCTCTCCTCGATGGGAATGCCTGCGCCGTTCGGGCAATGCCAGTCCAGGGTGGAGGACGGCGCGGCGACATGGAACGGCACGCCCCACTCCCGGCAGGCCAGGGCCTTGAGACAGGTGCCCACCTTGTTCGCCACGTCGCCATTGGCGGCGATGCGGTCGGCGCCCACGATCACCAGGTCCACCTGGCCGTGCCCGATCAGATGGGCAGCGGCGTTATCCGCCATATAGGTGTGGGGAATGCCCGCCTCCCGCATCTCCCAGGCGGTGAGCAGGCCCTGGTTGCGCGGCCGGGTCTCCGACACCCAGACATGCACCGGCACCCCGGCCTGTTTCGCCGCATAGACGGGAGCGAGCGCCGTGCCCCAGGCCACGGTGGCGAGCGCCCCGGCGTTGCAGTGGGTCATGACCCGCACCGCCCCCGCCTTGCCACCGGCGATGTCCGTTATAAATTTAAGGCCGTGCTGGCCGATGGCCCGATTGGCCGCTTCGTCCTCGAGGCACACCTTGCGCGCTTCGCTCCTCGCCGCCTCCGCCCGCGACGACGGCGACAGGGGTAGCAGCACCGCCTTCAGCCTCTCCAGCGCCCAGCGCAGATTCACGGCGGTGGGCCGGGTGCCCCCGAGCAGGGCCAGGGCCGAATTCAGCCCCGAGTCGGACGGATCCCGCGCCATGGCCAGGGCCAGTCCCCAGGCCGCCGTGGCCCCGATGAGCGGCGCCCCCCGCACCTGCATGGAACGGATGGCATGAGCGGCGGCTTCCAGGTCGGCAAGTTCCCGTTCCACCCGCCTATGGGGCAGTTCGGTCTGGTCCAGGATGAGGACGGCACCGCCCTCCTCCCGGATGGGGAAAAACGAGTGGGGCTGGGTCATGGCATGGGCTCGAAATAGGGTGACCGGATTCTACCCGAAGGGGCAAGGCGACCGGGCGCTCAGCGCACCCAGCTCACCACTTCCGTCATCGGCCGCCTGGTCTTGGCCGGCTGGGGATTGACGCGGTAGCCGAAGGCGGCCATGACCGACAGGCTCCAGGTTTCCCGCTCCAGCAGGCCTTCTTCCGCCAGGAGCGCCTCCGTCTTCTCCCGATGGAAACCTTCCACCGGACAGGAATCCACGCCCATCAGGGCGGCGGCGGTGAGCATGTTGGCCAGGGCGATGTAAGTCTGCTTGCCGGCCCAGTCCAGGAGGTAGCGGGAATCGGCGAGCAGCCGGTGGTCATGCTCCTGGAAGTTGCGGAAACGGGCTTCCCGCCCGGCCCGCGCCTCGTCCGCCAGCTTCGCCACGGAACGGTTGTAGCCATCCACGTAGGGCTGATCAAAGCGCATGTCCTTCCGGACCAGGATGGCCAGGAAATGGGAGGCCGTGGGCAGGGTGCCCTGGGCGCCCCAGGCCACGGCCTTCAACTTCTCCCGCAGGACCGGGTTCTGGATCACCAGGAAATGCCAGGGCTCATAGCCGAAGGAACTGGGCGAGAGCCGCCCCGCCTCCAGGATGGCGGCGAACTCGTCATCGGGAATCTCCCTCTCCGGGTCCATCTGCTTGCAGGCATGGCGGAAACGGAATGCCGCGAGAATCTCGTCCTTGCCGATCATGACCTTCTCCCGAAAACAAAGCGTGATTTATATCACCAGCCGGCCCAGGAAAGGGCGCCATCCATGCAGGATAGTTCCCCCCGTGCTCCATACTTTGGCACAATGGCGGCAGGGAATTATTTTATGGTGGGGAGCCGAGATGAAACGGGTCGTTTTCAACAAGAAGGGCGGCGTGGGCAAGTCCACCATCGCCTGCAACCTGGCGGCCATAGGCGCCGCCGAGGGCAAGAAGACGCTGGTGGTAGACCTGGACGCACAAGGCAACTCCACCCAATATCTCCTGGGCAAGAACAGCACGGAACTGGAGATTACCCTGGCCGACTTCTTCGATCAGATGCTGAATTTCCGGCTGCGGCCCAAGGAGACTCGGGAATTCATCGTCCCCACCCCGTTCGAGAACCTGTTCCTCCTGGCCTCGCACCCCAGCCTCCAGGATCTGGAATCGAAACTGGAATCCCGCTACAAGATCTTCAAGCTGCGGGACGCGCTGAACGAGTTGGGCAAGGAATTCGATGTCATCTATGTGGATACGCCGCCGGCGCTCAACTTCTACACCCAGTCGGCCCTGATCGCGGCGGACTCCTGCATCATCCCCTTCGATTGCGACGACTTCTCCCGCCGCGCCCTGTACTCCCTGCTGGACAGCGTGGCCGAAATCCGCGCCGACCACAACGCGGAACTCAAGGTGGAAGGCATCGTGGTGAACCAGTACCAGCCCCGGGCCAGCCTGCCGCAGAAGTTGGTGCAGGAACTCATCGAGGAAGGCCTGCCGGTGCTGCCCGCCTTCCTGTCATCGTCGGTCAAGATCCGGGAATCCCACGACCAGTCACGCCCCATGATCCACCTGGCGCCCAACCACAAGGTCTCCCAGGAATTCATCGCCCTGCACGAGGCGCTGAACAAGGCCGGGGCGTAGCGGCCGTGTTTGCGGGCTTGCCGTCGGCGACGGCAAGCCGAGCCTTTCCCCCTCGTCAAAGCCGTCCGCGCCCTCGGCCTGCAAATTACGCCCCCCGCACCACGTCCAGGCCTGATTTCGGGGAATTCCGCCTCCGTTCCTGCCGACCGCCAACCGGCGCGAGGACGGCAGTCGGCCAGAGGCCGCCGGTCGAAGGGAGCGTTCATAGCGGTCATTTGTTCAAGTATCGTAGGTCGGGCTTCAGCCCGACAGGGCTGCGGTTCGAGGCTGGATGTCGGGCTGAAGCCCGACCTACGAACCTTCGCCTTTATGTTGAACGTCCGCACGGGGTTTTCGCGACCGTCTCTTCAGGGTCGCACGCCGCCCGTATATATTCGAACGGAATTTATCGGAACGGCTGGTATCAAACCGCCGAACCCCAGGCTTCCAGGCGCTGCTCCCGGCCGAGGCCCGGACTCGCGTTGCTATCACACGGACCATCAGTCAGACCACGAATCTGTCGTCAGTACGAGGCATCGGCCTGCTGAGCATCGCGCATCTACAAATATTCCTTGACGGAAAATATTAACGCATCTACGATTATTCCCATGAAGACCCGATTGATCTGGGACGAAGGCAAGAGACGGGAAAATCTGGCCAAGCATGGTTTGGATTTTGCGGATGCCGGCGAGGTGCCGGATTCCCGTTTCCGCATGGATACCCGGGTTCGACGCGGAGGCGAAGACCGAACCGAGTCGGTATCCTACGCACTCGGGTTTTTGGCGGTGCTGACGGTGGTGCATACCGAGCGCGAGGGTGCGGCGCGTGTCATCAGCTTCCGCCGGGCAAGCCGCGAACAACGGGAGATTTACCATGCCTGGCTCGAAAACGAATGCGATGAACCGTAGCGAAGTGCTGGCGGCTGTGCGCGCCATTCCTCCCTCCGCCGATTTTGTCTGGGATGGCAAGGATGAGGACGAGCGCCCGGCGACGGTGGAGGAAATGCGGACTGGCATCGAAGCAGCGCGCAAGGGGCGCGGCCGTCCGGCCGGCAGCGGCACCAAGGAACAGGTTGCCATCCGTTTTGACAATGACGTGCTGGCGGCTTTCCGGGCTGCCGGCCCCGGTTGGCAAACCCGCATGAACGCCGCGTTGCGCGACTGGCTCAAAAGCCATTCTGCGGCGTAGTCCATCTGCGTCAACCGGGGCCGGCTGGAGCCTGGTGCCCCGGACTCGCTACGCTCCCGGCGGGAACCCGGACCCGCTGTGCTCCGGGGCTACGCTTCTGCCAGCCTCCAACCTCTGCCCGTAGGGCGTTTCTCAATCCACCTTGCCCTCCACGTAATACCAGCGCCCGTCTTCCTTCACGAAGCGGCTGACTTCGGAGAGGCGCTGGGCGCGGCCGCCGACGCGGTAGCGGGCGACGAACTCCACGACGGCATGGGACTCGTCCGTCTGTTCGTGCCGCTTCACCTCCAGGCCTATCCATTTCGCCTTGGGCTCCCGGTTCAGGTCCAGGCTCCCGGGGCGGGTGGAGGAATGCCAGGTGGCCAGGAGGTAAGGCTCGTCACCCCGGGCATAGGCGGTATAGCGGGAACGCATGAGCCGCTCTGCATCCGGCGCCGCGAGCCCGGCCAGATACGGCCCGCAACAGGCCGGGAGGGCCTTGCCGCTGCCGCAGGGGCAGTCCCCGGTTTTCTTCACTTGCCATCCTCCAGCACCGCCTTCACCACCGGCCACTGGCGCCGGCTCACCGGCAGGGTTTCGGCCACACCATGCAGCAGCAGACGCCACCGGGGTTCGTCCCCGTCGTCCGCATCCCGCTCCCAGCCGGCCACCGCCTCCCGCGCCACCAGGCAGTTGCGGTGGATGCGCAGGAAACGCCGGGGATACTCCTCCTCCAGATGGGCCAGGGACTCGTCCAGCAGCCATTCCCTGTCCGCGGTGCGGGCACTCACGTATTTCTGGTCGGCCCGCAGATAGAGGATGTCCGCCACCGGCAGCAGCAGGCTGCGTCCGCGCTCGGTCACGGGCAGGTGGCGCCGCCCCGGATCGGCCGCGGCACCCGGTGGCGCGGTGCGCCGCGCCTTCTCCAGGGCGGCCAGCAGCCGCTCCGCCCGAATGGGCTTCAAGAGGTAATCCACGGCATCCAGATCGAAGGCTCTCAGGGCGTGGTCATCGCAGGCCGTGGTGAAGATGACGGCGGGCGGGCGGGGCAAGGCACGCAGGCGCTCCGCCAGCATCAGGCCATCCATGCCCGGCATGCGGATGTCCAGCAGGATCACGTCCGCCGCGCAGTCCGGCCGGCTCAACAGCTCCCAGGCCTTCTGCCCCGAATCCGCCTCCCCCACCACAAGGTTGGGCAGGTCGCCGGCGATGTCCGAGAGCAGGGCCTTCAGGCGCAGCCGGGCCGGCGGCTCGTCATCGGCGATCAGGACACGCAAGGGAATCATCCCTCGCCCTCGCCGACCGGCCCGGGCCGATAGGGCAGCCAGATTTCCAGCCGGAATTTCCCATCCTTGACCTCGGTCTCCAGGCGGGCCTCCAGATCAAAGAACAGCATCAGCCGCTCCCGCACGTTCTCCAGCGCCATGCGGTTGCCTTGGCCGTGGGCATGTTCCCCGTGCCAGGGGTTGCTGATTTCCACCCGGATCTCGCTGCCCAGGCGCGAGAAGCGCACCAGGATTTCCCCCGGCTCGGACGAGGGCTCGATGCCGTGATAAACCGCGTTCTCCAGCAGCGGTTGCAGGAGCAGCGAGGGCACCAGGCAATCGGCCGGACAATCGCCCTCGCCCCAGTTCACCACCAACCGGTCTCCCAGGCGCAGGCGTTCCAGGTCCAGGTATTGCTGGCCCAGCACCATTTCCTGGCCCAGGCTGACCAGTTCCCTGTTGTCCGCCATGAGGACGCGGAACAAATCCGAGAGTTCCTCCAGGGCCGTCTCGGCCCGGCGCGCATCTTCCCGCAGGATGCCCAGCACCCCGTTCAGGCTGTTGAACAGGAAATGAGGCCGGATGCGCGCCGTGAGTGCCATGAGCCGGGCCTCCGCCAGGGCCGGGGACAGGGCCTTCTGCCTCAGACTCAGGTAATGCACCAGGACGAAGGCAGCCCCGCCGCCCCAGAGAGCCGGGCGCCAGGAGAACTCGCCGCCCAGGGGCAAGAGAAGCGCGCTGCCCGCCAGGGCGCAGGAAGCGGCGGCCGCCACCACGGCGGCCATGCCGACCCGGGCATCAAGCCGCGCCAGCACGGGCTGCAAGCCATAGAGGAGCAGCAGGCAGAAGAAGACCGCCGGCTCCACGTGGGCGGCCAATATGGGCAATTGCCCCGGCAGAAGCGACCAATCCGGCTCGCCCAACAAGGCCGCCACCAGGGCCAGGGCATTCACCCCGAACACCAGGCGCAAGGCCACCCCCAGATTGCGGAAATCCGGCAGCTCACCGGAACTAAGGCCGAATGGAGCCTTGGGAGAATGCCTTATACTTGCCATCTTTTCCCTCCGACTCCGTTCGTCGCCTCAGGGGACGAACTCGAAGAAGCCGACATGTCCGATCAAAATATCCCCGCAACACCTGCCAAGGCCTGGTCCGGCCGTTTCGATGAACCCGTGTCCGACCTGGTGAAACGCTACACGGCGTCCGTCTTCTTCGATCGCCGCATGGCCTTCCAGGACATCTGCGGCTCCCTCGCCCACGCGAAGATGCTCGCGCGCCAGGGCATCATCGCAGGGGACGATTATGCCGCCATCGAGGCCGGCATGGCGCAGATTCGTGGCGAGATCGAGCGCGGCGAGTTCGCCTGGAACCTGGACGATGAGGATGTGCATCTCAACATCGAGAAACGCCTCACGGCCCTGGTGGGTGACGCGGGCAAGCGCCTGCACACCGGCCGCTCCCGGAACGACCAGGTGGCCACCGACATCCGCCTCTGGCTGCGGGACGAGATTGACGCCATCATCGCCCTGCTCAAAGCCTACCAAAACGCGCTGGTGAACCTGGCGGAACAGCACGCCGACACGGCCATGCCCGGCTTCACCCACCTCCAGGTGGCCCAGCCCGTCACCTTCGGCCACCACCTCATGGCCTACTGCGAGATGGCCCAGCGGGACGTGGAACGCCTCACGGATTGCCGGAAGCGGGTGAACCGCCTGCCCCTGGGCGCGGCGGCCCTGGCCGGCACCTCCTACCCCATAGACCGGGAATTCGTGGCGGCCGAACTGGGCTTCTCCGGCGTCTGCGGCAACTCCCTGGATGCCGTGTCGGATCGGGACTTCGCCATCGAATTCACGGCGGCGGCCTCTCTCATCATGACCCACATCTCCCGCTTCTCCGAGGAGCTGATCCTGTGGATGAGCCCGCGGGTGGGCTTCATTGATCTGGCGGACCGCTTCTGCACCGGATCAAGCATCATGCCGCAGAAGAAGAACCCGGACGTGCCGGAACTGGCCCGGGGCAAGACCGGCCGGGTGAATGGCCACCTCATCGGCCTTCTGACCCTGATGAAGGGCCAGCCCCTGGCCTACAACAAGGACAATCAGGAAGACAAGGAGCCGCTCTTCGACACCGTGGACACGGTGTCGGACACCCTGCGCATCTTCGCCGACATGGTGACCGGCATCCGGGTGAAGCCGGACGCCATGGCCGCCGCCCTGAAACAGGGCTTCGCCACCGCCACCGACCTCGCCGACTACCTGGTGAAGAAGGGCCTGCCCTTCCGGGACGCCCACGAGGCCGTGGCCCTGGCGGTGAAGGCCGCCGTGGGCCGAGGCTGCGACCTGCCGGAATTCACCCTGGACGAACTCAAGGTCGCCATGGTCGAGGTACCGCGCGCCCTGCCGCTCCTGGATACCGATGTAGCCGGCGTGCTCACGGTGGCCGGCTCGCTCGCCAGCCGGAATCACGTGGGCGGCACGGCACCGGAACAGGTGCGGGCCGCGGCGGCGAGATTCCGGGCCATTCTGGGAAACTGAACCAACGAATTGAACCGCAGAGCAACCGTGTTTGGTGTCAAGCGATTTTGGGGTTCCATGGGGAGTTGTATTTGACCATGGCGTTCATGATGGTGAGGAGTTTGCGCATGCAGGCGACGATGACGACCTTGGGCGGTTTT
>JAQTNA010000045.1 GCA_028714035.1 Rhodocyclaceae bacterium | reverse complement strand
GCATCCGGTCTGCGGCATGGCGGAAAGACGGGATCAAGCCGGCCTTGTGCGCTCTGAGCAAGACCCCGAGGGTGCCGGTTACAGAAAGCCCTAAATACTCGGCCATGTTTCGGCCGATTTTCTCGTCAATCAGCACCAGATCAGCCCTCTCCGCCAGCGCAGCCAGCAGGGTGGCTTTCTCGCCTTTGTCCAGTTCAAGCAGAATGTGGGGCGCCGTCGTCTCCGAATTACTGGTCTCGACGATCCAGTCGAGTTGCCCCAGCGGAGGAACGATGATCCCGCCACCTGCGGCGCATTCCTCGATCACCTCCGGGGTGACGTACACCCGCCCAAACAATTGCGGCAGCAGATCAAGGCGCTCGATCGCGGCCAGGGCGATGAACGGCGTGGTATTGGAGAAGACCTTCACGCCGTGCCCATTTCGCGGCGGAAATCGTCTTCGGAGTCATCCAAAAGCGTCGCGCCACGGCGCATGGCATCCAGCAGGAAAGTCGCCCGTGGCACCCCAAGCCAGCCGGCCGCGATACCCGAGGAAATGGCGCCGTCACGGAACAGGCCGTAGGCGGCTTCCCGCTTGATGCGCTCGGCGAACTGTTCCGCATTGGCGTGCAGGCCGATGAGCAATTCCGGTGGACACTCAATTTCAACCACGTTACGCATGACATGTTCCTCCATTCGTGCCGAGCGCCCATCCGACGAAAGCTCTGTGGGGCCATAAGGCGCTTGGGGTAATTCTTGATTTTTGCCTCGCGGGAAATCGAACGCCATGATACGCCAAGTGGGCCGATGAACTCATCATCTTGAGCGGATGGCCGCTTTGGAAGGTTCCCTTCGGGTGCCAGGGTCAGGTCTTGTTCTTTGCCCATCGTTTCCGTCCCTAATCTGGCTGCTTGGGGGTAAAGCGTCAGGCTGCCATGGCCGGGGCGTGGTGAAGCTCGATCAGGCTTCCGACGGGAATGGGTTCGAGAGCGTAGGCTATACCATCTACATCAGAGAATTCGACCAATACGACGTTTCCGCTTAACTCGTCAACGATCGTGCCGACCTGCCCCTTGGCAAGGCGCGCAGCCAAGCGGTCCGTACCATCGCACACCGCTCGCCACGAACAACCATCATGTCCACACGGTAGATTGGCCCCCACCCCAACCAGTCTCGCTCTGCCACACCGCTTCCGATTGCCGGAATTCAATGCATAGTCCGCCAACTTGCGGCGGTCAATGCAGGCGCGCTCGATGCCAGGCAGTAGCATGGGTTTTCCTCCAGCCAAAGGCCCAGCGCATGGGGATCGGCCGCATCGGTCAGTCTTGGGTTTTGCCTCTCCTCAATCCGAGCGGCATGATACGTCAAATGGTCAGATGTGCGCGCCATGAGCCGGCGGCTGCTATTGGGTTGCGTCCCGCGACCGGCAGTCATGGCCGACCCTTGTCTTTGCGGGACCGGGTTTTCTTAGCGGCCCTTTGCGCCCCCGTATCGAGTACGGGGCAGGCTTTCGCGGTGAGGTTTTGATCTTGATCCGGCGGCTCATTCGCCGGATTTGTCATCGTCTATGCCCAATTCCTGGATCTTCCGCGTGATGGTGTTGCGGCCGATGCCCAGTTGCTGGGCGGCTTCGATGCGGCGACCGCCGGTGGCCACCAGCGCCCGGCGAATGAGGGTACGCTCAAAATCCCGCGACAAGGCATCGAACACCGTGCCGGGTGCCCGCCCCAGCAACCGATCCGCCTCGGCCGCCAGCGACGCCAGCCAATCGCCTCCCGGAACGGCCCCCTCCACTCCGCGGGCGGCCTGCTCCCGCAGCTCCTGCGGCAGGTCGGCCACATCCACCGTCTGTCCCGGCGCCATGACGGTCAGCCAATGGCAGAGGTTCTCCAGTTGCCTTACGTTGCCGGGAAAATCCAGGGTGGACAGGTATTTCAGTGCCGCCTCGGACAGGCGCTTGGGTTCCACGCCCAGCTCCTGGGCGCTTTTTTGCAGGAAATGCAGGGCCAGGAGGGGAATATCCTCCCGCCGCTCACGCAAGGACGGCAGGCGCAGGCGAATCACGTTCAGGCGATGGAACAGGTCTTCCCGGAACAGGCCCTGCTTCACCCGGTCCTCGAGATTCTGGTGGGTCGCGGCGATCACCCGCACGTTGGCCTTGATGGGCGAGTGGCCGCCGACACGGTAGAAGTTGCCGTCGGACAGCACGCGCAACAGCCGGGTCTGTAGTTCGGGGGGCATGTCGCCGATCTCGTCCAGGAACAGGGTGCCACCCTCGGCCTGCTCGAAGCGACCGCGACGCTGGGTGGCGGCCCCGGTGAAGGCCCCCCGCTCGTGACCGAACAGTTCCGACTCCAGGAGGTCTTTCGGGATGGCGGCGGTGTTGATGGCGATGAAGGGGCGGTCGGCCCTCGGGCTGTGACGGTGCAGGGCATGGGCGACCAATTCCTTGCCCGTGCCGGACTCGCCATTGACCAGCACCGTGGCGTGGGAAGCGGAAAGACGGCCGATGGCGCGAAAAACCTCCTGCATGGAGGGTGCCTTGCCCAGAATCTCCTGGGAAATGACGGAAACGTCGTCCGCACCAGATTGGTGCTCGCTTTCCCTGAGGGCCCGCCGTACCAGTTCGACAGCGTGATCCACATCGAAAGGCTTGGGCAGGTACTCGAAGGCTCCGCCCTGGAACGCCGCCACGGCGGAATCCAGGTCCGAATAGGCGGTCATGATGATGACCGGCAGGGACGGATAGCGCTGCTTGACCTTTTGCAGCAGGGACAAGCCGGATTCCCCGGGCATGCGGATGTCCGAGACCAGCACCTGGGGCGGCTCACCGCTCTCCAACGCCACCAGGGCGTCGCCGGCATTGGAGAAGCTGCGGAAGGGAATCTCCACCCGCGCCAGCGCCTTCTCGAACACCCAGCGGATTGAGCGGTCGTCGTCAATGATCCATACGGAACTCATAGGTCTCTTTCTTCATTCTTGTTCACGATTGCCGCCCTTGCCCTTGATCGGCAGCAGGAGGGTGAAACAGGTCCGGCCCGGGCGGCTGTCCACCTCGATGCTGCCCTGGTGCTGTTGCACGAAGCTCTGAGCCAGGGTCAGACCCAGGCCGCTGCCGCCATCGCGCCCCGTCACCAGGGGATAGAAGATGCGTTCCCGGATGTCGTCCGGGATGCCGGGGCCGTTGTCCACGATCTGGATCTCCAGGGCCAGCCGGTGGCGCTGCTTGGCCAGGGTAACCTGGCGCTGGGCCCGGGTACGGAAGGTGATGTCCCCATCCCCATGCATGGCCTGGGCGGCGTTGCGCGCAATATTGAGGATCGCCTGGATCAACTGCTCCTTGTCGCCGTGGATGTCCGGCAGGCTGGTGTCGTAATCCCGGTGCACCCGGAGCCGGGAAAACTCGGCAAGAATCAGGCGACGCACCCTCTCCAGAATCTCGTGGATGTTCACCGGCGCCGGCTGCATCAGGCGATGGGAGGTGAGCAGGCGGTTCATCAGTTCCTGGAGGCGGTCCGCCTCGTTGATGATCACCTCGGTGTATTCCCGCAAGAGGGGGTTGTTCAGCTCGTGTTCCAGTAGCTGGGCCGAGCCGCGTATACCGCCCAGAGGATTCTTGATCTCGTGCGCCAGGTTGCGGATCAGTTCCCGGTTGGCCTGCTGCTGCTCCAGCAGGCGTTCCTCCCGGGCGACCTTCAGCTGCTGGTCAATGGGTCGGAACTCCAGCAGGACGCGGGTGTTCCGGTCCTCGACCGGGGTCACGGTGCAATCCACGCTGAGCTTTTCAGCCCCGGGGCGCTGCACGGTGATGTTATGCCCCGTGTAGCTCCAGTTGTTCTTCAGGGCGTTTTCCAGAGCGACGCTCAGCACCGGCGGCTCCCCCAGTAGTTGAACCAGGGATCGGCCACAGACCTGTTTCGCGCCCACGGCGAACAGGTTCTCCCCGGCCGGATTGATATACTGCACGATCAGGCCGCCGTCGAGCAGAACAACGGCTGACGAGAGGAGGTCGAGCCCGGAGAAAGCGGGATGGGGGGCGGCTGGCTTCATGCCCAAACGTTTAGCAAGAAGCAGGCCATGAGGACGGTGAGCGGTAAGGTATCCGCGCCTGCGGCGCGCAGTTTAATGCGGCTCACCGCTTACCCCTGACCGCTGACCGTACTAACGGAGCTTGCCGATTTCCTGGCGGATGGCATCCACGTTGCGCTGATGCTCCGCCACGCTGTCCTGATAGGGCTTGAGGCGCTCCACCACTTTCTGATAGTTGCGCTCATCGCCATTGCGCAGGGATTCCTGCTCGGCCAGTTCCTTTTGCGCCTTGTTCAGTTGATCCTGTTCCTGCGCCAGCTCCTTTTCCAGGATCTGCCGCCGCGACATGTCTCTTTCCTTCTGCATATTGCCGTCCACGCGCGGGAAATTGCCCGGCGTGGGGGTGGCCGCGGAACTGGCGCGATTGCCTTTCACGGTGTTCACCGGCTGATCCTGGGACAGAAGTTTGCAGCCCTTGGTGCTCGGGCGGGTATTGGTATAGGCCACCTTGCCGTCCGGGTCGACGCACTTCCATACGTCCGCCTGGGCGGGCAGCCATGCCAGCAGCAGCGAGGCGAAGCTTGCAGCTTTCCAGTTCGGGTTCATGACAGGTACAGGGTGATGGAACGATGTCGAGTCTAAGGCATTTGGCCCCAGGGGCAAAATCTGGATGATAGAAAATCGTAAAAAGAAAAAGGCGGCCGAAGCCGCCTTTTCCCTGACCGCAATGCCGTGAATTACAGGCTGTAGTACATGTCGAACTCGACCGGGTGGGTCGTCATGCGCGTACGGTTCACTTCCGTCATCTTCAGTTCGATGTAGGCATCAATGAAGTCGTTGGAGAACACGCCGCCGCGGGTCAGGAACTCGCGGTCCGCATCCAGCGCGGCCAGGGCTTCGTCCAGGCTGGCGCACACGGTCGGGATCAGCTTGTCTTCTTCCGGCGGCAGATCGTACAGGTTCTTGTCGGCGGCATCGCCCGGGTGGATCTTGTTCTGGATACCGTCCAGGCCGGCCATCAGGAGAGCGGCGAAGCACATGTACGGATTGGCCAGGGGATCCGGGAAGCGGGTCTCGATGCGGCGGGCCTTGTCGCTCTGAACGTGGGGTATCCGGATGGAAGCGGAACGGTTGCGGGCGGAGTACGCCAGCTTGACCGGGGCTTCGTAGTGCGGCACCAGGCGCTTGTAGGAGTTGGTGCCCGGATTGGTGATGGCGTTCAGGGCCTTGGCGTGCTTGATGATGCCGCCGATGTAATACAGGGCCGTCTCGGACAGACCGGCGTAGCCGCTACCGGCGAACAGGTTCTTGCCGTCCTTCCAGATGGACTGGTGCACGTGCATGCCGGAACCGTTGTCGCCAACGATGGGCTTGGGCATGAAGGTGGCCGTCTTGCCGTAGCTGTGGGCCACGTTATGGACGATGTACTTCAGCACCTGGGTCTGGTCGGCGCGACGCACCAGGGTGTTGAACACGGTGCCGATTTCGCACTGGCCGGCGGTGGCCACTTCGTGGTGATGCACTTCCACGGGCACGCCACAGGCTTCCAGGGCCAGACACATGGCGGCGCGGATGTCGTTCAGGCTGTCAACGGGGGGCACGGGGAAGTAGCCGCCCTTGACGGAGGGACGATGGCCGGTATTGCCGCCTTCGAACTTCTCGCCGGAAGACCAGGCGGCTTCCTCGGAATTGATCTTCAGGAAACAGCCGGACATGTCCACGTTCCACTCGACGGAGTCGAAAATGAAGAACTCGGGTTCCGGACCGAAGTAGGCGGTGTCGCCCACGCCGGAGGACTTCAGGTAGGCCTCGGCACGCTTGGCGATGGAGCGCGGGTCGCGGTCATACCCCTTGCCGTCGGAAGGCTCCACCACGTCACAGGAAACCACCAGGGTCGTCTCGTCCATGAAGGGGTCAATGTAGGCGGTCGCGGGGTCCGGCATCAGCAGCATGTCGGAAGCCTGGATGCCCTTCCAGCCGGCGATGGAGGAACCATCGAAGGCGTGGCCATCGGTGAACTTTTCGATGCCGAACGCCGACACCGGCACGCCCACGTGCTGCTCCTTGCCGCGGGTGTCGGTGAAGCGCAGGTCAACGAACCTGACCTCTTTTTCCTGAATGGTGTTCATGAAGTCTTGCGGGGACATGGTATCTCCTAGCGAATAAAGCCGATGAGGCAGTTGGCGGAAAGGCCGTGAAGAAAAGCGGCGAAAGGTTCGTGGCGGAAAGCCTTAGGCAGGATTGAAACAACCGGCAGGTCTCAGCAGAATCCGTGCCAGGCGATCAGCAAAACATTGCTATTGTGCCACAAGGTATACCGGCTGATGCAAGGGCAGCACGGCGGGAAACGCAGTGAACGGCGCATTCTGGCGTCCAGGCCGCCTGGTTTGGCGTGGAAAAATGGGAAATCCGGAAAAAATCCCGGGAAACTTCGTCGCAAGAGACCGAAATCTGGCCGCCCCGGCAGCCGAACAACGCCCCAAAGTGGTGCAAACCGCGACTTTATGCATTATTTTGGTGCGACCCGGCAATTGATGGAAATCGCCTTGAAATAAGGATCGGCTGGCAAGGCGGCAGCGATGCGGACCTCCAGCGCAACGACCCGCGTGCTGTCCAGACAGAACGGTGCCGGCAGGAAGATGTCCGCCTCCACCCGGTTGCCCAGGTAGTGCAGGAGCGCCTTGTCCACCTGCGGCGTCTCCGGTCCGAGGATCTGGGCCAGACGGCGCATCAACTCTTCCCGCTCGGGCAGGACCGTCTCGCCCGGGGGCTTGGGCAGGTCGTCCTCCACGTCCACATGAACCAGCACGTCCAGCACGTACTCGTGCTCGGCGATGACCTTGGCGCGGGCATCCTCGGCGATGCGGTGCCCTTCCGAGACGCTGATGCGGGCATCCACCCGCACGTGGGCATCCACCAGGCCCTGGTGCCCCATGCGCCGCGTGCGCAATTCGTGCACCCCCATGACCCCGGGCGTGGCCATGAGCGTGGCACGGATGGCGCCCACCTCTTCCGCCGTCAGCCCGGTATCCACCAGTTCCTGCATGGCGTCGTAAGCGAACTTCAAGCCCATGCGCACGATCATGAAACCCACCAGGGCCGCGGCCAGCAGGTCCAGGAAGCGGTAGCCCATCAGACTGCCGGCGATACCCAGGGCCACCACCAGCGAAGAGGCGGCGTCGGAACGGGCGTGCCAGGCATTGGCCACCAGCATGGGCGAGCGCAGGCGCTCTGCCACGGCCAGCATGTAGCGGAACAAGCCTTCCTTGGCCGCCAGGGTGCCCAGCGCCACCCACAGGGCAACGGGCTGCACGGGCGGCAGATGCTCCACGTTTCCCAGGCGCGAGCCGGCGGCAACCAGCATGGCGGCGCCGGTTCCCGCCAGCAAAACCCCCAGGACGAGGGAGGCGGCGGTCTCGATGCGGCCGTGGCCATAGGGATGGCGGGAGTCGGCCGGATGGCTGCCATGGCGATTGGCCACCAGCACCATGAAATCCGCCACCAGGTCTGACGCGGAATGAAGGCCGTCCGCCACCAGGCTCTGGGCATTGGCCAGCAGACCGACCACGACCTGGACGACGGTCAGGAGCACATTCACGCCGGCGCTGATCCAGGTGGACCGCTGCGCGGCCTGATACCGCTCCGGGTCCATCGGTTCGTGAGGGGAAATGTGTTCAGCGCTCATGGGGTTTCCGAATGTGACATATACTTGTGGTCTGCCATTTTAATCCCGAACGCGGCCGTGCGACTTTCAAGCTAAGCAATCATGGGCAAACTCACTGAAATCCTGAATCTGGCTCAGTACCGGGCCAAGAGCCTGAACCTGCCCTTCGAGGGCGCGCTCACGCCCAAGGAAGCCTTCGAAGTCTGGCAGCTGGCCCCGGGGGCCAAGCTGGTGGATGTGCGCACCCATTCGGAGTTGGAGTGGGTCGGGCGTATCCCGGGCGCGGTGGAGATAGAGTGGTGGGCCTGGCCCGCGAAACAACTCAACCCCCATTTCCTGACGCAATTGAAGCGGGAAGTCAGCCCGGAGTCCCTGGTCATGTTCATCTGCCGCAGCGCCAATCGTTCGGCCCTGGCGGCCAAGGTAGCGACCGAGGCCGGCTACCCGGATTGTTACAACGTGCTTGAGGGCTTCGAGGGCGACAAGGACGCCAACGGCCAGCGCAACCGCACCGGCGGCTGGAAACTGGCGGGACTGCCCTGGAAACAGGGCTAAAAGTCAAAATCTCAACGCAAAGGCGCAAAGGGCCGCAAAGGAATTCGGGTACGAGACGTTTTCGGCGCTTTTATTCCGGTTTGCAGTCGTAGGTGTTTTTGTACCAAATACCGCCCTTGGCCCTTTCGCAAATTCGCGTGAGTTCCGAGCCCAGGCCGGACCAGGTGGACACCACCCTGACCTGACCCGCGTCGTAATTCTGACCCCATCCCGACGTGCGGCAGGTCAGCCTGCATATCCAGGGCCGCTCGCCTTGCGTCGCGTTGTCGTTGCTGGAACTGTCCTGGCTCGCCTGACGCGCCACCTCGTCCCGCCTCGCCTTGTTTGCCTCATTTCCGGCAATCAGGTCTTCCACCGCGCGGACTTGCTTCTTGGTGGCGCCCTTGTTGCGCGCCTTGTTCAGATAGGCGCGGGCCGTACCGAAATCCTCATTGCGGGCCGCCTGGCGCGATTTTTCCAGCAGTTCCTCACGCTCAGCCCCCTCTACCATTTTCAGGTCATCAAAATCGAAGGCGCCAGCGGGTGGCAGCCATAGGCACGCCAGGAGGGAAAGGAAGTAGAGGCATGTTTTCACGGATGGCCTTGTCTGTGTTTTCAAGCCGGCTTGTCTTGGCCATCCTGGCCGACCGGAACTTTTTCCAGCTTCCGCGCCGCCTCGTGAGCCATGCGCGCCAAGGTGGCGATGTCGTAGTTGGCTTCCGCGTTGATCTGGCGTTTGACTTCCCATAGCTCGGCCAGAATCGGATCGGGGGCGCGCATAGTCGTTGAAGGCGGCGGCAGAGTTTGGGTCATGGCAATGTCTCCAATAATTCTTCCGGCGTGGTCAGCATCGCCGGCGTATGGCCCGAGGCGCGAATGGCATCCAGCAGTTTCTGCTTGGCATCCGGCCCCACCAGATGCGCGAAATTCCAGCTTACCAGATAGCGGGCACCGCCCAGGGTGGCCAAGGCGATGTGCAAGGCATCTTCAGGTTCCGACGCCGGGACGGCACCCAGCGCAATAAGTTGCCCGGCATACTCTTGCGCTTCCTCCGTCGCCGGCAACAGGGGCAGTCCGTGCAAGGCATCCAGGCGACGGCGGGCAGCCGATGGATCGCCCCGGCCCGCTTCTTCCAGCACCAATTCGGAAATCGCCAGCGACCAATAAAGCCCCGCGACTTCCCACCAATCCCTGGTCCAGGTCTGTCGCGCCGCCGTAAGCACATTCCGGCTCGGCCGGGAACTCAGGTAGCTGATGACCGAGGTTTCCACGTACACCAGAGGCAAAGACATGATGTTTTCAAGCAAGACGGGGATAAGTGCTTAAAAAAACAATGGCTAACGGGTTCTGGCGAGACGGAAGCCGCCCATCCGGTGGCCGGGCGACAAATAGAGTCGGTACGCGGCGCGTACGCCTGTGGCAACGAACTGCCAACCGCCACCGCGCAGCCCGCGACTATCTCCCTTGCACCCTGTTGTCCAGGCGGAGCCATCGCTAGGCGCACCTTGGTAAGTACTATGTTCACAATCCTCTACAAATTCCCCGGTATTGCCGTGCATATCGAACAAGCCCCAGGCGTTGGCGGCAAACTGGCCCACTGGCAGGGGCCGTCCGCGAGACTCGCCCTTGGGGCAGCCAAGCACCGGATGATTGCTGCCGGCAAAATTGGCCTGATCGGTGTTGATGCAGTCACCGGTATGGAAAAAGGTCGTAGTGCCGGCGCGGGCGGCGTATTCCCATTCCGCTTCCGAAGGCAGACGATAGTGTTTGCCGGTCTTGCGGTTGAGCCAGGCGATGTACTGTTGGGCATCGTTCCAGGAGACGTTGATCACCGGGCGCCTGCCCCGGCCCCAGCCCTCGTCATCCGGCAACTGTTCGCAGCCGCCGTCGGCGAAACAGGCATCCCATTCCTCGAAAGTCAGCTCGTACTTGCCCAAGTCGAAGGCGCGCAGCGTCACCCGATGCTGCGGCCCTTCGCTATCCTCTCGCTCTGGCTCCGACGCCGGGCTGCCCATGAGAAAACTGCCGGCGGGGACGCTGACCATTTCCGGCTCGATGGCCCGTCCGCCGTATTTGCGCTTCAGAACGGCCCGGTAGCCGGGAGACTGGCGTGTACCGTCCAGCGTGATGGTCACGGTTTGCAGGGTGTCGTCCGAGACATAGACCTTCTTCTTGCCGTATCTTTCCTTGGGTTCGTCCGTGGGCAGGGCCGCTTCCACGGTGTACTCCCCTTGGGGCAGCTTGATGGCAAAGCTCTGGCCGGCCTCCGAAGGTGAACTGCCTTTGCGTTGGCCGTTGATGTAAATCTGCGCGTCCCCCGGCTCGGTGATGATGCGCAGCATACCCTTGTCGCCCCAAGCCGATAGCGGCAGCAACAGCGCGCCCAGGGCCGCCAGCGCTGCCATGAAAGTCGTTCCCTTGCCTGATGTTCTGTTCATTCTTGCCCACCCCAACGATTTCCGAACCTAGCAACCGTGGATGGCCGCTGCATAAGCCGCGATATTACTCCAAGAGTGGTGTAAAGCCATCGCACGGGGCAGGGATCGGTGCATGTTCATGAAATCTGGAACTCGTTCTTGCCCTTCTCTGCGGCCCGTTGCGCCTTTGCGAATTTGCGGTGAGGTTTTGATTGTCAGTTGTAGCGCCCAGGCGCCAGGATGCCGTCAGGGTCAAGTGCCTTCTTGATTTGCCGTACCACCTGCCAGTAGGTTCCGCCGTCCTCGGTGATCCAATCCATGGCCTGGATGCCGACGCGGTAGGGCAGGAAGCCCTTTTCCTGGCCAGCCTTGAGCAGGGCATGGAAGCAATCCTCGGCGTTCCTGAGACTGGCCTCCGACGACACGTCGAACAGCAAGGGCACGGTGGAATCGAAGCAGCGATCCGAGATGCTGGTCAAGGTGATGAGAGGCTCAATCTTGTACTCGTACATGATCGCCTCCACCATGGCCACATATTCGCTCACCTGCTCCGCCTTCATGAGCACCAGCGGCGCGTACCACATCAGGCCACAACCATCCCGGGCCGGGTCCATGGCGCCCCCCGGCTCAGGCAGCTTGCCGCCCCGCCAGTAGCAAAGCGGCATGGCCGTCTCGTTGGGTCGCCCGGCCACCAGTTCCAGGGAGCGCCGCAACATGTCGAGGCGCTTGCCGACTCTGGCCCGAAGAAATTCCGGCAACCAGCCCGCCAGCCGGCTCAGTCGACCCACCAGTTCCGGCGAGAGGAAAATCAGGCGCCGGGCCAGCGGCCTCAGTATCTGGCGTATTTCCCGCTCCACCGCCTTCACCACGCCCTTCGTGCCGTAGATCGTGCCAAACCCGGTCCAGGGCATCACCTGGTTTCCCCGCCCGAGCTCCGAAATCACGGCCGGAGGGATCAGCCCGTCCGCACCCAGGCGATCCCCGGGGTAATCTACCGACATGGCCAGGACGCGGTGGGCGTTCATGAGGTTCACGGCCCCGACCACGCCGGGGTAGCGCGCCAACACCTCGCGCACCCGCGGGACGATGTCGGCAATCCGCTCGCGCGCCTCCAGGCCGAAGAGGAAGGCCCGGACACATTCGGGACGGCGCGCCAGCGCCAGGCTCATCTTGGTGACGATACCCATGCCCGATTGGGTGAAGATACCGTCCACATAGGGACCGATGCCCCACTTGAAGGCCTGGTCCAACGCCACGCCATTCAAGCCCGATAGCGCCGGGCGATAGACCCGACCGTCGGCCAGAACCACCTCCAGCGCCGTGACGGCGCCGAAATGGTCGGCGTGGGGCGTGATGCCATAACCGCGCTCCAGCGCATTGCCGACGATGCTGCACGTGGGGCCGGCGCCCGTCACCGGCACGAGGAAGGGGTGGCCGCCCCGGTCCAGGAAATCCGCCAGTATTCCCTGGGTAACGCCGGGTTCGAGCGTCACCACGCCGGATTCGGCGTCGAAATCCAGGATGCGATTCAGGGCCGAGAGATCCAGAATCACGCAACCGTCTTGCGCCGGCAAGGCAGTGCCGTACCCCCAGTTATGGCCTGTGCTGATGGGATAGAGCGGCACCCGGAATCGTGCGGCGACCGCCACGATGGCGGGAATTTCCGCGTTTTCCCTGGCCCTGACGGCCCCCAGGATGCGCCGCCGCGCACCGCTGGTGCAGCGCCCGAACAACGCCTGGGCCGACGGCTCGTCCAGCACGTTCTCGGTGCCCAGCAGCCCGGACCATTGCTCAAGTGCCTTGTTCAGTTCCATGTGCCTGCTCCCCGAAAGAATGCTCCGGTTCTCAACTAGCGCCGCCTTCGGGGCGCACCAGGGGCAGCAACAGCCGTCGGGTGAACAGGCCGACGCCCCCCCACATGGTAATGAACCACAGGGGAACGCCACCGGGAGGGTTGGCGGGATAGTTCCATTGACCCGACCAAACCCCGACATACTCGATCACCGCGCCCATCACGATGAGGTAGCCGGTGAATGCCAGATCGGCGGGCTCGTGGAACAGGGCGAGGGCAACGAGGAGAATCACCCCGGATACCAGGAGGAGCATGAAGGGATCGCTCACCGTCGAATAAGGAACGGAAAAAGCGACGGCCATCGTCAGCGCCAGCCGGGTACGCTCCCGAGGTGGCTCCCCCCCGATGAGGCGCAGGGCGTTGAGCGTATAGAAGCCCCACATGAAGAATTCCCACATGGGCATGCTCAGAACATCCGGGTGCAGGAAACGGAATATGCCTTTTTGCAAGGCACCGGTGTTCATCGCCGCGAAAAGCAGATTGACCCCGAGAAACATGAGCGCCTCACGCCCGGAGACCCGGCGGAATCCCGCCGCCCAGACCAGCAGCATGGCCGCGAGTTTCAGCCCATTGCCGGGCAACCAGCCCAGGATCAGCGCCGTGGCCAGCAACTGGAGCAGAAGCGCCAGGCGCGACGCCTTGGCGTGAAACAGGTGGTCGAGGCGGGACATGGGCAATTCCTCGAAGGCGGCGGCCGGACAGGAAACCTCATGGTAAGCGATCGGCGCCTTCGGCAGAAGGGGTATCGGTGGAACACGAACGAAACCGGCGCTGGCCGAACCGGCCGGCAAACAAGGACATCCGGGTTGACGAAGAAAGGGGGCCGAAGCCCCCTTTCTTTCAGGCAATCCGCAATCAGGACTTCCTGCGCCTCACCACGAAGGACAGCGCGGCCAGTCCGAGGGACAAGCTGGCAAGCGTGCCGGGCTCCGGCACCGTGTCGTGTGTCAGCGCGTTGGTCGCCTGCGTGAAGTCAAGCATGACCGAGCCGCTGGTGATCTGCAGGCCGATCGTCCCGTTGCCGGGGTTGTCCCACGGACTCTGATAAACCATATCGCCGTTGTCGTTAAACCCGGACAGCATGGTGTAGCTGTCATTGGAGAGCATGTCCGCATAGCCGGCGTAATTGGTCTGGAGGTTGCCCTTCTGAACCGCACCGTTGTTCTGGAACCAGTTGCTATTCACCGCGGCGTCGGCCCAGGCCCCGGTCCCGGCCACCGCGTTCAGATAGCTCGAAGCAGACCCGTAGCCCATGTAGGGGTTGCCGGAGCGGCTATCCACCGTGATGTTCTTCCAGTTCGCGTCCGTGCCGTAATAGGCGGAACCGGTCGTGAAATCAAGGTGCGCCAAGCGCGTAGCACCGATTACATCCGTGATGCCGGTGAACTGGTTGATGGCGGTCATCTTGCTTGTCGGGGAGGAACTGGTCAGGCTCGACAGATTCGCATTGGCGTAAGGAATCCAGTACAGGTCCATCTGTCCACCGGTGGCATTGCCATTCCCGTTGGGCACGCCGACGTTGTAGAAAATCCCGTAAATCTGCCCACCGCTCGTCCCCGGAACCCACACCGGCGCGCCGCCGTTGCTGGTCATCGTCTTGTGATCGGTACCGGAGGCGGAGAAGATGGAATTGACCTGAACCAGACCCCAGTTGGCCTCGGAGAACGTCTGACCGTTCGCACCGGCCATGGCGGCGTACGGGTTGAACTGCTCGGCGCCTGAGTAGTTGAAGTAGTAGCCCCCGGCGGACAGGCTCGGAAGCAGAGCAGCCGAGACGCCCGTGGCGGCAAGCATCAGCCCACCGGCCAGCAGCATTGATTGAAGTGTCTTGTTGCGCATTTTGTTCCCCAGTTTCCATGGAGTAATTTGTTGGAAGACATCAAGCAAGTAACGGGCCACTCGCTTTTGCGCCACTCATAGAACCCAATAAACAGTGAGTTACGAACATGGCATGGTTTCGACTGGCCCTCGGCCTCGGCGGGGTGTAAAGATTCTCGACACTTTCCGCATCCATTTTCCTGCCAGGCCGGTCTCGAGTCGCCGACATGCGCTTTCAGCCCGGGCAATGCTCCATATTGAAGCCCGATGCCTTGAGGAATATCACGCGTTGTGCCGATCCAGACGCCCCGCCCCCCTGAAACACCTTCTCGGCCAGGAAATACTTCCTAAGTCATGTAAAATTTTCCGACACTCAGGACCGAAAAGCGACCGCCAACCCCCTTGCCTTGAGCGAAGCCATTGCGTTGCTGCAAGACGGAAAACACGCCTCCTATATACGTTGGACATACCCCGCCAGGCGGCGTGCTCTTCCTGATTCCGGTTAGCGGTTATTTGCCTCGGCATGCGCCAACCCGCAAGCGCCGCACCACCGCGACGACTTCGCCTGAAAATGACAAATGACTGCACGTGGAGGCTAACCCCCTCACCCGCCTGCGTGACCAGGCTGTTTGCGAGGCACTTGTACAGCTTCGAAATGGCGCTCGTTTTTGCTGAGCAAACCAGCCAATGTATTGATTAAAATCAGTTACAAGACGGGGGCTTGAAATTTCCATCAAGACAACATCTTTTTTTCGCCGGAAGGGGTATAGTGACACATTACTAAAGTACTAGGAGCGGGCCATGAGGGCCGTGGATATGCCGAAAGCAAGAATCGGCCGGGTGCGTCATCTGACCGGTCACTTGCCCCATGGCTCGTCCCATGGCTCGGCCGCCGGAGTCATCGGCGATGTGCTCGGCAACTCTCCGTTCATGGCGCAGGGCAGCATTCGGGTAGCCATCGCGCGTGACCCGTCACAGCTTGAGGCCTGTGCGAGCCTCATCGCCAAGCGCTACGGCTGGCGCGGCTACGATGTGCCCGAACCCATCGTGGATAATCCTTCCTACTTCACCATATTCGCCGCCAACCCGGAAGGGCAGGTGCTAGGCACGCTGACTCTGGGCCTGGACTCTGCCGCGGGGCTGATGGCGGACGAAATGTACAAAACAGAGGTTGATCTTGCCCGGAGCGGGGGCGGCCGCGTCGCGGAACTGGTGCGGCTTGCCGTCGAGGTCTGCCCCGACGCCAAGGAGGTACTGGCCTCCCTGCTGCACATGGCCTACCTTTGTGGACGGGTGATCCACGGCGTGACCGATGCCTTCATCGAGGTCAACCCCCGCCACGTGACTTATTACAAGCGGCTATTCGGTTTCGAGGTTTCGGGCACCCCCAAGACCTGCCCACGGGTCAACGCTCCGGCGGTCCTGCTCCGGCTTCGCCTGGAGCGCATCCATCAGGCCGCCCATGATTTCGTTGAGGCCGTTTTCCAGCAACTGGAAAGGCAGGGCAACGAATCACACCCCCACGAAGAAATCTGCGCCCCCTGACGTCCGGCGGCGACCCGCGAGCGTCTGGAGGAACTGCAAGGACGACGCCTCTGCGTGCTGGCGGCTTGCGCTGGCTCCCGCTCTACGGGATAGTCCCACGCATCGCGGACAGATGTTCGTTACTGCCCTCGCACCTTGGCGGTTCATGATGACTTCTCAGGGATGCTTTTTTCAACCCGCTTCCGCATGACCGACCGCCAAACACATCATGTTCCTGACACGATTTCTTGATTTCGGAGGGAGTTTCTCTCGCTATTTCCAGATCGTTCCGGCCTGGTCGGACGCACTCAAGGAAGAGGCCTACCGTATCAGGCACCAGGTCTACTGCGAAGAACTCGGGTGGGAATCCGTACGCAGCGATCTGCGCGAAACAGACGAGTTCGACATGCATTCGCTCCATCTCCTGATCCGGGCCGTTGCGAGTGACGCCTATATCGGTTGTATCCGCCTGATCCGTACCGACCCGAACGCGCCGGACGATCTTCTCCCTTTTGAAAAGACCTGTGCCGGTGTGCTGGACCGAACCGTCTGCGATCCGTCCCGGTTGCCGCGCGAACATATCGCGGAAGTGTCGCGCCTGGCTGTCATCGCCCCCTACCGCAGGCGCAAGGGAGAATCCGGGCGCCCCGTATCCATGGAACATGAAGACTTCGGCACTCCGGATCAGCCCCGTTTCCTCTATGCCCCGATTGCCCTCTACATGGCCGCCCTGGAACTGGCTCGGCTCAACGATGTGTCCATGCTCTTTACCCTGACCGAACCCAGGCTCGCCAGCCACTTCTGCAAATTGGGCGCAAAGGTCACCCCTGTCGGCCCTCCCGTGGAGCACCGGGGCGTACGCATCCCGTCCATGGTCAATGTGAATGAAGTCATTCGCCGCATTCCCCGAATCTTTCGCCCCCTGTATCGCGTCATCGCCGAGGAAGTGGGGCGTTGCCCGGTATCATGGAATCCGGCACTCAGCGGCGCGCCGGCGCCCGCGCATCCGCCCCTATCGGGTATTCATGACGCGCGGACTCCCGGGCGGTAAAATGGCGGGCTTCAAGGAGCCCCCATGAACCCCTCTCACTATTACACCCTCACCGCCTCCTGTCCGGACAGGGTGGGCATCGTCGCCCGCGTCGCCACTTTCATCGCCGAGAACAAGGGCTGGATCACCGAGACCAGCCATCACGCCGATCTCCACACCGGGCGCTATTTCATGCGCATCCAGATCGTGGCGGATTCCCTGGACTGCCACCTGGCCGAACTGCGCCGGCGCTTCACGCCCATCGGCGAGGAGTTCCAGATGGACTGGCACATCACGGATTCCGCGGTGAAGAAGCGGATCGTAATTCTGGTCTCGAAGCAGGAACACTGCCTCTACGACATCCTGGCCCGCTGGAAGAGCAAGGATCTGGACGTGGAAATTCCCTGTGTCATCTCCAATCACAATGACCTCAGGGGCGTGGTGGAGTGGCACGACATTCCCTTCCATCACGTGCCCGTGACGGCGGAGAAGAAGGCCGAGGCGTATGAGGAGGTGTTGCGTCTGTTCGAGGATGCCAGGGCCGACGTCATGGTGCTGGCGCGCTACATGCAGATTCTTTCGCCGGAAATGTGTGACGCCTATCCGGGGCGCATCATCAACATCCACCACAGCTTCCTGCCCTCCTTCGTGGGAGCCAAGCCTTACCATCAGGCCCATGTCCGCGGCGTCAAGCTGATCGGCGCCACCTGCCACTACGTGACCTCCGAACTGGATGCCGGCCCGATCATAGAACAGGACACGGTCCGGATTGACCATGGCGACTCGCCGGAGGATCTGGTGCGCTACGGCAAGGACATCGAGAAGACCGTGCTGGCCCGGGGCCTGCGCTACCACGTGGAGGACCGGGTACTGGTGAACAGCAACCGGACGGTGGTGTTCAGGTAGTCGAGAGAGAAGGGCCGAAAGTCGAGAGCAATTCATGCGCGCCGAAGGCGCGGAAGCATTTACTCTCGACTCTCGACTCTCGACTCTTCTCCACCCTTGATCGGCAACACGATGCGGAACGTACTGCCCTTGCCCGGCCGGCTGTCCACCTCGATGCGGCCACCGTGTTTCTTGACGATGCCATAGGCCAGGGAGAGGCCCAGGCCGGTTCCCTCGCCCACTGGCTTGGTGGTGAAGAAGGGCTCGAAGATTCGGCTCTGGATCTCCGCCGGCATGCCGCAGCCGGTATCTCTCACTTCCACCACCGCCTGGCCCTCTGATTCACGGGTGCGGAGGGACAGGGTGCCGATGCCTCGCATGGCTTGCAGCGCATTGCCCAGGATGTTGAGGAAGACCTGGTTCAGGGCCGAGGGCTGGCACCAGACTTCCGGCAAACGGCCATAGTCCTTCTCGACCTTCGTCTGCCCGCCGATCCTGGCCGCCAGGATGCTCAGGGTGACCTCCAGGTTGTGATTAAGGTCGCTGTGTTGATACGCCTCGCTGCCAGCCTGGGAGAAATCGTTCAGGTCGCGCACGATGCGCTGCACCCGCTCCAGTCCGTCCCGGGTTTCCGAGAACAGGGCCGGCATGTCCTCCTTCATGTATTCCATGCCGCATTGCCGGTAGGCCTCGCGGGCCGCGGCGAAGGCCGGCGCGTCGGCAGGGTGCGCCTTTTCCGCGTACTCGTAGGCCGCCACCAGCTCCATGAGATCGAGGAAGTAGCGCTCCAGGGTCCCCAGATTGGAGCCGACAAAACCCAGGGGCGTGTTCAATTCGTGGGCAATTCCTGCGGAGAGCTGGCCCAGGGATGCCATCTTCTCCGACTGGATGAGCTGGTTTTGCGCTTCCTCGAGGCGCCGGTTCAGGCGCTGAGTCTCGGCCAATTGGGATTGCAGCGCATCGTCTGCGGCCTTGGCATCGGTGATATCCCGATGAGTGCCCACCATGCGCTGGGGGTGCCCCTGGGCATCCCGCTCTATGAGCCGGCCCCGGGCATGAATCCAGCGGTATTCGCCATCCCGATGGCGCATGCGGAAATCGCAGATGAAGTTGGCCGTCTCGCCCCGGAAATGGGCGCGGACCTGGGCCTCGATGCGGCCAACATCGTCGGGATGTACCCGGGGGCGAAAGGCGGCGAAATCGTGGCCGAATTCCTCCTGCCCAAAACCCAACATGGCCGTGTAGCGCCGGCTGAAGTATGCCTCACCGGTTTTCACGTCCCAATCGAAGACACCGTCCCCGCCACCCTCCAGGGCAAACTGCCACCGCTCCTCGGCATCACGCAAGCGGGCTTCGGCTTCCACCCGCGCCGTCACGTCGCGCAGTATGGCCAGCGCCCCCCATCCGGAGCCCAGAGGCGCGGGAGAGAAGGACAACTCTATCTGAAGGGTCGAGCCATTCCGGTGCCGCACGGGCATCTGCCGGGCGCCGACTTCCTGCGGCCCCGGACCACACTTGAGGGGTGACGTATCCGTCTCCGCCGGCTGTAGCAGGCGGTCCAGCCCAATGCCCAGCACCTCTTCGGCGCGCCAGCCGAATATACGCTCAGCCGCCGGATTCCAGACCCGGATACGCCCCTGGGTATCGGTCATGGCGATGGCGTCGGCGGCGATGCTGGTGAGCGTGCGGAAGCGTACCTCCGATTGGCGCAGGCTGCGCTCGGCGCGCACCAGATCCGTCTCGTCGTGAAACTGCACCATCACCCGCGACCCCAGGGATTTTCCCGAAGCCTTCTTCATGGTGACCCGGTAGTAACGCTCGCCGTCGGGCGCGGGGAGAGGCAACTGGAATGGCCCCTCCGCCATGCCCAGCAGGCCGGCCATGGCCACCATCTGTTCCTGATCCGCCACCTTCCCGTCCGGCCCCAAACCTTCGACGTTGAACAGGCGCAGGGCCGCCCTGTTCCAACCGACAATACGACCGCCCCGGCTCAGGATCAGGACCGGGTCACCCAAGAGATCGTAGTGATCGGCGAGGGCATTACCCCGATCCGCATCGGGACAAGCTTGACTGGCGAGGGTCATGACGGCAAGGACGCAACAAGCAGATACTTGCTGTTATCGGCCATCCCGAAAAAAACTACAGGCCAAACTCGGCGATTCCGGCGCGCCCGAGTTGCGGACCCTTCATTTTTCTTTCTGGCTGCCGTTGTTTCACGGGATCAAGCGCCTGTCCCCCGGGCGCCCGCGCGGAGGTCAGCGTGTTTCCCTCGACTCGTTCCGAAGATACAGAAGAGATTTCACCCAGCCAGCTGCGGCCCGGCCTTTTCATACGGCTGCCCGCCGGCTGGATTGCCCATCCCTTCCTGTTCAATCAGTTCCGCATCGCCAACGACAAGCAGGTGGCGATTCTCAAGAGCCTGGGCCTGGCCAGCATCACCCACGTACCCGCCCGCAGCACCACCGCGCCCTTGCCTCCGGCGAGGACCGGCGCGCCCCCCTCGCCCGAGCCGCCGAGACCGGTGGAGAACGAGGGCGAAAGTCGACGGCGGACAGCGCGATTATCCGAACAGCGCGCCCGCATTGCCGAGTGCGAGAAGCATTACTTGCAGGCAGCCGGGTACATTCAGGATGCCCTGCGCAGCATCCACGCCGATCCGGAGCAGGCTCTGGTGGGAGCGAGGGAAATGGTGGGGAACGTGGTCGACACCTTCACCGCCGAGGGCGACATGGTGATCCACCTCATGAGCGACCGCGTGGTGGAGGGCAACCACCACTTTCACTCGCTCAACGTGATGATCCTGTCCCTGCTCCTGGGGCGCGCCTGCAAGCTTCAGCCGGCGGACCTGCATATCCTGGGCGAAGGCGCCCTGTTTCACGACGTGGGCAAGTGCCGCGTACCGGATGCCGTGCTGAGAAACCCGGCACGCAATCGGCACGAGGAGGAGTTCTACCGCCTGCATACCCTCTACGGTGGCGACCTGGCACGCAACATGGGCATCTTCCCGCCCCAGGCCATCGCCATCATCGAGTCGCATCACGAAACCCTGGACGGCAAGGGTTTCCCGCGCGGCCAGTCGGGCGACCGGGTGCCTCTGACGGTGCGCATCGTCGGCCTGACCAACCGCTACGACAACCTGTGCAACCCCCTGCGCGAGGACCAGGCGATAACCCCGGCGGAAGCCATGACCCATCTCTATCGTACCGAACAGGGACGTTGGGGCAAGGAACTGCTGGAAGCCTTCATCCACACGCTGGGCGTCTATCCCCCCGGCTCCCTGGTGCAGCTGTCCAACGGCAACGTGGCGGTCGTGCTGGCGGTGGACCAGTCGGATCTGCTGCGTCCCGAGGTGCTGGTCTATGACCCGGATGTCCCCAGGAGCGAGGCCCTGATCGTGGACCTGGCCGCCGCGGAGGACGTCAAGGTGGACCACGTGCTGCCCCCGCACGACCTGGCGCCGGAGATTCGCCGCTACCTCGCGCCCAGGCACCGGCTCAGCTACTTTCACGCCGGCAGAAAGCCATAAGACGACAAGGCACATTGCCGACGGCCCCGCGGCCCGGCAGGCAACAAAAAGGGCGCCGAAGCGCCCTTTTTGTTGTTACGAAAAAGCCCGTTTTACATGTGATAAGCCGACTCGCCGTGGGACGTGGTATCCAGACCTTCCCGTTCCTCGTCTTCCGGCACGCGCAGACCGATGACGACATCCACGATCTTGTAGGCGACCAGGGACACGAGACCGGACCAGACGATGACCGTACCCACCGCCCAGAGCTGGCTGATGACCTGGGTCGTCATTTCGAAGTCGCCCACCTTGTTGGCCACGTAATCGTACACACCCGTGCCGCCCAGGGACGGCGCCACGAACACGCCGGTCAGGATGGCGCCCAGCATGCCGCCGATACCATGCACGCCGAACACGTCCAGGGAGTCATCCGCGCCCAGGAGCTTCTTCAGGCCATTCACACCCCACAGGCAGACCACACCCGCCAGGAGACCGATGACGATGGCGCCCACCGGACCGACGAAGCCGCAGGCCGGGGTGATGGCCACCAGTCCGGCAACCGCGCCGGATGCCGCACCCAGCAGGGAGGGCTTGCCCTTGAAGATCCACTCGGCGAAGACCCAGGACACCGTGGCGCAGGCCGTGGCCACCCAGGTGTTCAGGAAGGCCAGACCCGCACCGCCGTTGGCTTCCAGGGCAGAGCCGGCGTTGAAGCCGAACCAGCCGAACCACAGGAGCGAAGCACCGATCATGGTCATGGTCAGGCTGTGGGGAGCGAAGTTCTCCCGGCCGAAGCCGACGCGCTTGCCGATGACGAAGGCACCGACGATACCGGCCATGGCGGCGTTGATATGCACCACCGTGCCGCCCGCGAAGTCGAGCGCACCCTTCTGGAACAGCCAGCCTGCCGTGAGATTCGCCTTGTCGCCCGCCGCCGCGTTGATGTAGGCGTCCGGACCCGCCCAGTACCAGACCATGTGGGCCATGGGCAGGTAGGAGAAGGTGAACCACAGGACGATGAACATCAGGAGCGCGGAGAACTTGATGCGTTCCGCGAAGGAGCCGATGATCAGGCCGCAGGTGATGGCCGCGAACGCGCCCTGGAAGGCGACATACACGAACTCGGGAATCACCACGCCCTTGCTGAAGGTGGCCGTGTTGCTGTCAGGCGTCAAGGTCTTCATGAAGATCTTGTCCAGGCCGCCGAGGAAGGCGTTGCCCTCGGTGAAGGCCAGGCTGTAGCCATAGACCACCCAGAGTACGCTGATGAGGGAGAAGATCATGAACACCTGCATGAGCACGGAGAGCATGTTCTTCTGACGCACCAGGCCGCCGTAGAACAGGGCCAGGCCGGGAACCGACATGAGGATGACCAGAGCCGTGGAGATCATCATCCAGGACGTGTCACCCTTGTTCGGCACGGGAGCCGGCGCGGCAGCGGTGGCAGGCGCCGCGGACGTGGCAGCGGCAGGCGCCGCAGCGGCGGCAACGGGAGCGGCGGCGACCGGAGCAGAGGCCGCGGGTGCGGACGCTACCGGGGCCGCCGCCGGCGCAGCGGGCTTGTCCTCGGCCATGGCGCCGGACGCCAGGCCAAAGGCCACGACCGTGGCCAGAATTGCGAAGAGTTTCTTCATGGCTATCCCCTTACAGTGCATCCACGCCGGACTCGCCGGTGCGGATACGGATGACCTGTTCAACGTCGAAGACGAAGATCTTGCCGTCACCGATCTTGCCGGTGGTGGCGGACTTCTCGATGGCTTCGATCACCTGATCCAGCAGTTCGTCCTTGATGGCGGCCTCTACCTTGACCTTGGGCAGAAAGTCGACCACGTATTCGGCACCCCGATACAGCTCGGTGTGACCCTTTTGCCGACCGAATCCCTTGACCTCGGTGACCGTGATGCCCTGCACGCCGATGGCGGAGAGGGCTTCACGCACTTCGTCAAGCTTGAACGGCTTGATGATGGCACTTACCAGTTTCATGATGGCTCCTTGCTAAATTGTCGCGCAGCGACTCACTGGGCTCCCCTCGCCCCTCGCGGGAGAGGGGTTGGGGGTGAGGGAGAAACGGATTAAAACGTGCGGCCGACGGTCAGGATCAACTTGCCCTCGCCCGGATCGGACAGGCTGTCGCTGTTGGCGAAGGAGAGGGTGGGCTTGTAGAACGCATCCTTCTTGTAGGTGGACTTGAGGTAGGCCAACTGGACCGACCAGCCGCCGTCGAAGCCCTTGGTCACGCCCACCAGGTAGTCGTTGTAGCTGGGATCGCCGGCAGCCACGGTCACACCCTTGACCTTGGTCTGGGCGGCATGCAGGTTCAGAGTCCAGGAGGGCGAGAACTCGTAGGCGACGTTGGCTTCCAGATAGCCGGTCCCCTTGCTGTTGCCGGTGGCGCCGAAGGTGCCCGGATAGGTCTTGGAATTCAGGCCGAACCAGTCGGTCAGGAAGTAGGAGTACTTGACGGAGACGAACTTCCAGGACGCGCCCACATTGACTTCGAAGGAGTCGAACTTCTGGTCGGCGCCGGGCGTGGCCGCCTTGTTGTAGTTGGCGCCCGGGTACAGGTAGCCGTGGCCGCCGACGGTGTAACCCCAGTCATCGTTGATCTTGCCGTTGTAGCCACCGTAGTAGTCAAATTCCAGCGCGGAGCCGCCGGGATAGGTATTGTTGGAGACGTTGGAGCCCCACACGCCGGCATAGAGGCCGTTGGTGTGCGTGAAGTCGGCGCCGCCCTGGATGGCGGGCTTGTGCCAGGTCTGGCTGATGCCGCGGAAGTAATAGTCCGTGACCAGGTTGACGTTGGTGGTCACCGTGTAGGCCGGCGCCGGCGCGGCGGCGGCAGCAGCAGGGGCGGCGTCGGCATGGGCGAGCAGGGGCAGGGCGGACAGGCTGGCGATGGCAACGGAGATGAGGGTCTTGCGCATAATGAGTACTCCCGTGAATTGGAAAATAAGATCTTGCGAGGATTCCTTAGCACAACCCGTGCCAGACAGATTTATAACATTGAAACAATGGCTTGAGCGAAGACGCCAAGAAGCGCCGGCCTGGAACGCACAATTACGGCGCACAGAATCATTGCACCAGAAGCGGGAACGGCACCGTTATGGTGCGTTTAAATGCGGGGAGGCGCGTAGGGTGTGATGAGGAACGAACCGCACCATGGAACCCATCCCGTGTCGGACGCGCTTCACTACGCTCATCACATCCTACAACCCGCGCCTTGAGGGTTTCACGTTAAACTGACATACCCTCCGTTCAGGAAACCATCATGCAGAACCCCAAGCTCCTCGACGAAATCGCCGGCCGTATTTCCCAACTGGCCGCCACCGGCCCCGCCAGGGATCTGGAGAGAAACGCCCGCGCCCTGCTCGGCGGCTTTCTGAGCCGCATGGAACTGGTGACCAGGGAGGAGTTCGATCTCCAGAGGGAAGTCCTCGCCCGCACCCGCTCCAGGCTGGAAGCCCTGGAAGCCAGGGTGGCCGACCTGGAGGCGCGCCTGAAGAGGGCGGATTGAACCGCCGAGGCGATATAGGCCTCGCTTTCGCGCTAAACTGTCGCCTTCCACACGTCATGGTCGCGCGTCATGTCCCTGGCCATTCTCAAGAGCCGTGCCCTGGTGGGCATGGACGCCCCGGAAGTCATCGTTGAGGCTCACCTTGCCAACGGACTGCCCGCCTTCAATCTCGTGGGGCTACCGGATACCGAGGTGAAGGAAGCCCGTGACCGGGTTCGATCCGCCATCCAGAATGCCCATTACGATTTCCCCAACCAGCGCTTCACGGTAAACCTGGCGCCCGCCGACCTGCCCAAGGAAGGCGGCTGTTTCGATCTGCCCATCGCCCTGGGCCTCCTGGCCGCCACCGGGCAGCTTGAGCAGGGACGCCTGGCCGAACACGAATATTCCGGCGAGCTGTCGCTCTCGGGCGAGTTGCGCCCCGTGCGTGGCGCCCTGGCCCTGGCTTTGGGGGCAAAGCGAGCCGGACGCGCCCTGATTCTGCCCCGGGCCAACGCCCCCGAGGCCGCCCTGGTGCCGGAAGCCGTCATCCTGCCGGCCGGCTCGCTCCTGGAAGTCTGCGCCCACCTCAACGGACACCAACCCATCCAGCCCTACGCCGGCAAGCCCCTGCCGACGGAACCCCATTATCCCGACCTTGCCGACGTGAAAGGGCAAAGCGGCGCGCGCCGGGCACTGGAGGTGGCGGCGGCCGGCGGGCACAACCTGCTTTTTTCCGGCCCGCCCGGCACCGGAAAATCCATGCTCGCAGCCCGTTTTCCCGGCATCCTGCCGCCCATGACGGAGGACGAGGCCCTGGAAGCCGCCGCCGTCCAGTCCATAGGCGGCAGTTTCCGCGTCGAGGACTGGAAGCGCCGCCCTTACCGCGCCCCACACCACTCCGCCTCCATGCCGGCCCTGGTGGGGGGCGGCTCGGACCCGCGCCCGGGCGAAATCTCCCTGGCCCACGAAGGTGTTTTGTTCCTTGACGAGTTGCCGGAGTTCGAGCGACGGGTGCTGGAAGCGCTGCGGGAGCCCCTGGAGACCGGCCATGTCAGCGTCTCCCGCGCCCTGCGCCGGGTGGACTACCCGGCCCGCTTCCAGCTGATCGCCGCCATGAATCCCTGTCCCTGCGGATATCTCGGGCACCCCAACGGACGCTGCCGCTGCACGCCGGACCAGGTGGCACGCTACCGGGGGCGGCTCTCCGGCCCCTTCCTGGATCGCCTGGACATCTTCATGGAAGTTCCGGCCCTGTCGGCGGAGGAACTCCAGGGCAGAACGGAGGGCGAGGCGAGCGCCGCCGTCCGCGCCAGGGTGATCGCCGCCCGTGAGAAACAGATCGCACGCCAGGGCAAGGCGAACGCCCCCTGGGCACGAGGGAAGTGGAACGCTGGTGCCTGCCGGACGAGGATGGCCGCTCCCTGATCCAGAAAGCCATCGCCCGCCTGAGGCTCTCGGCCCGGGCCTACCACCGCATCCTGCGGGTCGGGCGCACGGTGGCGGACCTGGAAGGCAGCGAGATGGTAAGGGCCACCCACGTGGCGGAAGCCGTGCTCTACCGGAGGAACGAGTTCTCGGCATAAATGTCCGGGCAGAATGTTATCCTCGCGCTTGCGTGCAGGCCTTGCCGCTTACCCATCACAATCCTCTGGAGACCAGCTTGCCTGTCAGTTCATCCCCGCCCCTGAAGCGCCGACTCGCCCTGGGTAGCCTGACTTTCCTGGTGCTTGCCGCCGGCCTCTTCGCCCTCTATACCTGGGGCGTCCTCAACTGGGCCTACTCCAGCGGCGAACGGGCCGGCTACGTGCAAAAGTTTTCCCACAAGGGCTGGGTGTGCAAGACCTGGGAAGGGGAACTGGCCATGGTGGCCATGCCGGGCACCCTGGCGGAGAAATTCCCCTTTACCGTGCACGACGAGGCGGTGGCCGCCCGCATCAACGCCTCCCTGGGCAAGCGCGTGGCCCTCGTCTACGAACAGCATGTCGGCCTGCCCAATTCCTGCTTCGGCGAAACGCCTTACTTCATCACCGGCGTGAGGCTGGTCGAGTAACCCGTTCCCCCTTCGCAAGCTTCCCGCCTCCAGGCGGGAAGAAGCCCGCAACCCTCCAGGGAGTGCCCGCATGTCCGATACCGCCAAGCCCCGCCCCGGTTTCGCCACCCGAGCCATCCACCTGGGCCATGACCCCTATGCCGGAACGGGCGATGTGGTGCCGCCCATCCACGTCGGTGCCACCTTCGCCTTTCCCACGGTCGAGGACGGCAGCGCCCGGTTCGCCGGCGAACAGGCGGGCTTCGTCTATGCCCGCGTCGGCAATCCGACCACCGCGCTCCTGGAAGCCCGCATGGCAGACCTGGAAGGCGGCGAGGCGGCCCTGGCCACCGCCTCCGGCATGGGCGCCACCACTTCCCTGCTCTGGACCCTGCTCCAGGCCGGGGACGAGGTGATCGCCGACAAGACCCTCTACGGCTGCACCTTCGGCTTCTTCAACCACGGCCTGGCCCGCTTCGGCGTGAAGATCACCCACCTGGATCTCACCGACCCGGCCAACCTGGAGGCGGCCCTGTCCCCGGCCACCAGGCTGGTCTATTTCGAGTCGCCGGCCAACCCCAACATGCGCCTGGTGGACATCGCCGCCATCAGCGCCATCGCCAGGAAGCACGGCGCCGTGACGGTGGTGGACAACACCTACTGCACGCCCTATCTCCAGCGCCCCATCGAGCTGGGCGCGGATTTCGTGGTGCATTCCGCCACCAAGTACCTGGGCGGCCACGGCGATCTGCTGGCCGGCGTCATCGTCGGCCCGAAGGAAATCCTGGACCGGGTGCGCTTCCAGGGCATCAAGGACATGACCGGGGCGGTGCTCTCCTCCCAGGACGCCCATCTGGTGCTGCGGGGCCTCAAGACCCTGGCCCTGCGCATGGATCGCCACTGCCAGAGTGCCCAGGTTCTGGCGGAGATGCTGGCTTCCCACCCCAAGGTGGCGGCGGTGCATTACCCCGGCCTCGCCTCCTTCCCCCAGTTGGCCCTGGCGAAACGGCAGATGAGCCAGCCCGGCGGCATGATCGCCTTCGAGTTGAAGGGGGGCATAGCGGCCGGACGGCGTTTCATGAACGCGCTCAAGATCGTGGTGCGCGCCGTCAGCCTGGGCTCCACCGAGAGCCTGGCCCAGCACCCGGCCAGCATGACCCACAGCTTCTACACCCCGGAAGAGCGGGCGGAGCATCTCATCAGCGAAGGCCTGGTGCGGCTCTCCGTGGGCCTGGAAGACGCGGCCGATCTGCAAGCCGACCTGGAACAGGCGCTGGAGCGGGCTTAGCCGCCCCTGGCCGCCGGAAACCTTAAGGCCGCCGGCGTGAGCGAAGGGCGCGCCAGAGCCGAGAGAGGAAGCCGCTGCCGTGGCGCGCGCGCCAGGCGCGGAAGGTCTCTCTCCAGCCATGGACCCGCCTTTTCGCCGCCTGCCAGGCGGGAATGCCATCCATGAAGGCATGGAGCGTCGCCAGCCAGGAAAGCAGGGTGTCGTGCATCTTCCGGAACCAGCCCACGGTGAGCAGCACCGGGCGGCACAGGACGAAGATGCGGGAGAAGAGCGCCATGCCCGCCACCTTGGCCGCCAGGATCACCAGTACGCCGCCCAGGGCGTGTCCATGGACGATGAACCACAGGGCGCCGATCTTCACCGGGATGATGAGGAGAGATGGCACCAGGAAAACCGCCAGGGCCGGCCCCGGTCCGAGGCCGGAAATGCGCGCTTCCAGACCGCGCACCCCAGGCAGCCGGCCGACGGCCGCCATGGCAAGCTTCAGCCGCTCCCAGAGCCAGTCCTCGAAAAACAGGATCAGCGCCGCCAGCACCATGAGCGGCGGCGTGAGGAGGCGGCGCAGGAAGCGTTTCATACCAGGGGATACCACTTGAAAACGAGCGAATATGCCCGAGCTGCGATCGGCGTGCTGTAAGGATGTGTCCTGGAGGGCTCGCTTCTCGCGAGTGGTTGGCAATGGCCCATTCTTTGGTTAGACTAAGTGCGGTTAGTTCACTGGAGTCTACCATGCTCACCGTCAATATTCACGAAGCCAAGACCCAGCTATCGCGCCTGGTGGATCAGGCCTCCCGAGGGGAATCGTTCATCATCGCCAAGGCCGGGCGGCCCATGGTCAAGGTGCTGCCGCTGGACGCAGGCGATGAGTCGGCCGTGCGGCGCCTGGGCTTCATGGCGGGGGAAATCGCCGTGCCGGATGATTTCGATCACATGGGTGGCGAGGAAGTCACGGCCCTGTTCGAGGGCGGAGCATGAAACTGCTGCTGGACACCCATATTTTGCTCTGGGCGGCCGGTCAACCGGAGAAATTATCAGACAAGGCGCGGGGTCTCCTGTCCGACACCGGCAACGAACTGGTGTTCAGTTCCGCCAGTCTCTGGGAAATAGTCATGAAGCATGGCTTGGGGCGGCAAGACTTCCGCGTGGAGCCGGGGCGCCTGTGGCGCATGCTGCTGGCCCACCAATACAGGGAACTGCCCGTCACCGGCGGGCACGCGCTGGCAGTCGCCAGGCTTCCTCCCCTGCATAAAGACCCTTTCGATCGCCTCCTCGTCGCCCAGGCACGGCATGAAGGCATGACGTTGCTCACGGTGGATGAGCAAGTGCTCGCCTACGGAGAGGGCATCGTCGCCGGGTAGTGGCGCCTGGCATTTCACGGAATAAACCTCAACGCAAAGACACGAAGGGCCGCAAAGGAAGTCTTGCCCATGTTTTTACTGGGGAGGTCTGGCGCCCTTCGCCCAATAGCGGCCCGATGGCTTTCAGGTGTAAAGGCGCCGTTCAAGGGTTTTCATGCCTTTGGGCTTGACGTGTTGAGGATGCCGCTTACAATGCGCGGAGGCCGACAGCCTTTGGCGGCGTCCTCGGTAACCTTCACGCTGCCAAATTGCGTCAACGGTTTTCCGGCACACAACGCCGTGTATACAGGCGCCTCCCCTCTGAGACCGCCCACATACAGGTATTTCTGTCCACTTCAGGTTATTAATCGGGTAAGGGCCGGCTTCTAACCGGCCCTCCCCACACCACCCGGCGTGCGGGTCCGCACCGGGCGGTTCATGAACAGGGAGCACACCTCGATGTCAGGCATAGCCTTGGGCCTTCATCCACAG
>JAQTNA010000044.1 GCA_028714035.1 Rhodocyclaceae bacterium | reverse complement strand
GGCCCACCCAAAAAGACAGAAATATATACAAATCAAAGCACTGTGAACAGATCCCTTGTAACCTGTTGATCGTAAACGGCTTATGTCATGGGTTTACGATGCCGGCATTCATGCGATTGCCCTGCCTGCCCCCGCTCAAGGACGAGTATGGCGAATGCTTGTGGTATGCGGTGTCCGGGTCGCACCAACAGGGTCAGAAAAGCAACCTGCAAACCATGAACTGGGATGCCGTTTCCTACCTTGACATGACCACGCCTGACGGCGTAACCAGCCTTTCGGGCGGCAATCCCCACGCGCGGGCCGTGGCCGTAATTTTCTCCGCCGGCCCGCCCATAGCCGGCCAGAATCGCACCCCGCTCGGCACAGACATCGTGACTCAATGCGGCGGCAACTACGACGCGGCCAATTACCTGGACTCGAATGCCGGCCTTTCCAACTGGTTTGCCGCCCCCGCGGCCAACCACGCCGCCGGCGTCGGATCCCCGCCACCGACCGCCCCCAAGCAATTTCTCGCAAGCCCCCTGCCGGGTGGCAGCCAGGCTCTGAATGACCGGGCGGTATATATCACCTCCGACGACATCTTCCGCGTGGTACGGCGTCGCGGCAATTTCGTGGAACCCACCTTGTCGGCAATGGCACTATGCCTCAACAACTACTACACCACCCATGGGTCTGCCTACCCGCTGCCCGACCCCGACAACAACTACCACGCGGGGGAGAAGGCGCACCGGGGGCGCATCCCCGCAGTTTGCCTCAATCCCCTCCCGGCTGACCAGGCCGCCACCAGCTACGCCGAACATTTCTATTATTTCCGCTGCGACAACGGCAACAGCTCCTGCCTGCGCGCCTACGGATCAACGCCGTGCAAGGCGGCCGTCGTCTTCGGCGGCGCCCGGACAAGCGCTCAGTCGCGCAGCACGGCTACAGAAAGAAACGGCCTTCTCCATCCAGAAAACTACCTGGAATCGCCGGGTCTCGAAGCCTTCAACACGGGGGAAGGAAGCGGCCATGTTGATCTGGGTGGCATCCCGACCTTCAACCCGGACAGCCCAAGCACCGACGTCGTGCGCTGCCTCAACCAAAGCTGATCGAACCATGACACCGCTGCCAGAACTCAAGTACCGAAGCCCAGGAGGTTTCACCCTGATCGAGATGGCCATCGTGCTGGCCATCGTCATGGCCCTGACGGGAGGCTTGATCGCGGGCCTGAGTGCTCAGATGGATGCCCACGCCCAGGCCCAGACCGAACAGACGCTTGCCGATATTCGGGAGGCACTGCTCGGCTTTGCCGCGTCACAAGGGAGGCTGCCTTGCCCTGCCGCGCCACCCACTGCCGGTGGCACCGAATCCCCCGCGAACGGCAGCACCAACGCGACCCCCTGCAACAATTCCTGGAACGGCTACGTTCCTGGCACGACCCTGGGCCTCACACCGACAGACCAGAATGGCTATGTGCTTGACGGCTGGAACCAGCCCATCCGCTATGCCGTCACCAGGGATCACAGCAACGCTTTCACCACCCCACCGGGAGCGCCTGGCAGCAATACCGGCATACGCGGCTGGGGCATCGCGACCCTCACACCCGACCTGACCGTTTGCTCCGTCCTCAATGGCACGACCGCATGTTCCGACGCGGCCCACACTCTGACCGCGAACGCCGTGGCGACCCTATATTCCCTGGGGAAAAACGGGGCAAACACCGGCACCGACCAACAAGCAAACCAGGACAATAACCAAGTCTTCGTCAGCCACGCGCCCACCGCTACCAGCGGTAACGTATTCGACGACCAGGTGACCTGGATTTCGCCCTATACCCTCTACAGCCGCATGATCGCCGCCGGGGTCTTGCCGTGAGGTGAAGCAGTCGAGAGTGGATAGCGCGCAGGGTGGGCAGGTTTCAGCTGCCCACGCGGATGAGGCAAACGTGGGCACGCTACGCTTTGCCCACCCTACCCCCCCACTCCCCACTCCCCGCCTTTTTGACCCAGCGCAAAAGAAGCAACAATTTGTTTGCCGGCGGAAGATGCCATTGACAAATATCATGTAGGAATTCTTCCTACAGAATAGAATGCCCCCCATTAGTCTTTCACCGGGCGTTCCGAAGCGGAGAGCCATCATGAACCACAAGGCAAGCGGTTTCACCCTGGTCGAGTTGGCCATCGTCCTGGTCATCATCAGCCTGCTCATGGGCGGCATTCTGAAGGGGCAGGAACTCATCACCAGCGCCAAGGTGAAGAGCCTGGGGAACGACTTCCGCTCCGTCGCCGCCGCCTATTACGGCTATCAGGATCGCTTCCGCGCCGCCCCCGGTGACGACCTCCATGCCGGTGACCATGTGGGCGCCACCAACAGCGGCAACGGCAACGGGCAGATTAACGGCTGGTGGCTCATCGCCACCGGCACCGACACCACGGCGGAAAGCATCAACTTCTGGCAACACGTGCGCCTGGCCAACCTGCTCACCGGCAGCACCACGGTAGCCGCCGGCTATATGCCGACCAACGCATCCGGTGGCCAGATAGGCATCACCGGCACCAACCCGGACAGCACCACTTCCAGCACCTTCGCCGGCACCTTCTATGTCTGCTCGAACAACATAGACGGCAAGTCCGCCAAGCAACTGGACAACATGCTGGACGACGGCAACACCGCGACCGGCTCGCTACGGGTCTTCGCCGCCAGCCCGGCCGCAGCCAGCACACCCAAAGCCCTTGCTGACGTGACGGACGGCGCCTTGTTCTCCGTCTGCATAGGCTACTGACCCTTACCCCACCCTCAACACCACCGTCAAAGGAGCACATCATGAAACGCAAACAGACAGGCTTCACCCTGGTCGAACTCGCCATCGTGCTGGTCATCATCGGCCTCCTGCTGGCGGGCATCCTGAAAGGGCAGGAACTCATCAACAGCGGCAAGGTGAAGAACCTGGGCGCCGATTTCCGTAATGTCACCACGGCCTACTACGGCTACATGGACAAGTTCCGGGCCATTCCCGGCGACGACGCCAACGTCACGACGCACCTTGGCGCCACGGCGGTCGCCGGATCGGGTGGCACGCTGGGCAACGGCGCCATCGAAGGGAACTGGAACGCCGCCATAAGCGATGCCACCAAGCCGCCGGAAAGCGAAGCGTTCTGGCAGCACGTGCGCCTGGCCGGGTTGCTGGCCGGCTCTACGACCGTTGCCAACGACAGCACCTATCTGCCCACCAATGCCGAAGGCGGGCGCCTGGGCATCACCACCACCAACCCCGACAAGACCGCGTCCAGCACCTTCAAGGGCGCCTTCTATGTCTGCTCGGGCGGCGTCAATGGCAAGATGGCCAAACAGCTCGATGCCACCATGGACGACGGCGCGGGCGACAAGGGCTCCGTGCGGGTCTTCCCGTCCACGCTCGCCGACACCGCCGATCCGGTGGCCGACCCCCTGGATGCCACCTCCTACGTGGTCTGCGCCGCCTTCTGATCCCGCAACACAGCCCGAACTCCCGCCGGGTCGCCCCCGGCGGTTTTTTTGAATCGTAGGGTGCGATGAGGAACGAACCGCACCACTTTTCCGATGAAACTCGGGCTTGTATGCGGTTTGCTACGCTCACCCCATCCTATGACCCTGCAGACCTTCGCGTGGGCCTGTCGGGCTAAAGCCCGACCTACTAAGCTTCCAAAAAGTATTGTCGTTGTGGGGCCGGCTTCAGCCGGCCATGGCGGACTGAAGTCCGCCCCACGGATGACATTACTTTCGAGACTGTTAGTACGTTCTGAGCCATCCGGACAAGCATCAACCCTTGAGCAGCCGTTCCTCGGCCCGGGCCAGGCTCTCCGGTTCCCCCAGCAGCACCACCACATCCTCCGCTTCCAGGCGGGTGAGGGGGCTGGGCTCCAGCGCCCGGATCTTCCTTCGGCGCACGGCGCTCACTTCCACGTCCATCTCGTCCAGGGCCAGTTCGCCCAGGGTTCGTCCGACCGCATAAGCGCCGGGAGACAGGATCACGGAATGCAGCCGCTCCTGGCGGGATTCCTGGGCGGCCTCTTCGGCCAGGACGCCGGCGCCCCGGTAGATGCCGCGCAGGAGCTGGTAACGCTGGCCGCGGATGATCCGGATGCGCTTCAGCACCTTGTTGAGCGGCACGCCCAGCAGCACCAATGCGTGGGAGGCGAGCATGATGGAAGATTCGAAGGATTCCGGCACCACCTCCGCCGCGCCACCCTCCTGGAGCTTGCCGTAATCCGTCTCGTCCAGGGCGCGCACCACCACCGGCAGTTCCGGGCGTAACTCGCGCACCAGGCTCAGCACCCTGAGGGCGGAGGCCGTATCCACGTAGGTGATGACCATCACCGAGGCGCGCATGATGCCCGCCGAAACCAGCACCTCGCGCCGGGCGGCGTCGCCAAACACCACCGTCTCGCCGGCCGCCGCCGCCTCGTGCACCCGCTCCGGGTCCAGGTCCAGGGCGATGAAGGGAATCTCCTCCTGTTCCAGGAAGCGGCCCAGGTACTGGCCGTTGCGGCCGTAACCGCAGAGGATGGCATGGCGCTCGACGAACATGGACTGGGCGGCGATGCTGGTGAGCTGCATGGAGCGCAGGAACCATTCCGAGGGCACCAGCCGGAGTACGATCTTGTCCGCGTAATGGGCGATGAGGGGCGCCAGCAGCAGGGACAGCACCAGGGCCGCCAGCACGGTCTGCAAAACCGATTCCGCTACCAGGTCGTAGCGGTCCATGAGGGCGATCAGGACGAAACCGAACTCACCCCCGGCGCAGAGCCAGAGGCCCACGCGCAGGGCGGTGCCGGAAGTGGCGCCGAAGCGCCAGGAGGCGAGTGCCGCCACGGCGAACTTCCCCACCAGCAGGAGGCCCAGGGTGAGCAGCACCCAATACCAGGAATGGGCCACCGCCTTGAGGTCCAGCAGCATGCCCACGGTGATGAAGAAGAAGCCGAGCAGCACGTCGCGGAAAGGCTTGATGTCCTCCTCCACCTGGTAGCGGTACTCGGTTTCCGAGATCAACATGCCGGCCAGGAAGGCGCCCAGCGCGAGAGACAGCCCCGCCCGGTCGGTGAGGAAGGCCAGCCCCAGGGTGATGAGCAGCACGTTGAGCATGAACAGCTCGGCCGAGCGCCGCCGCGCCACGATGTAGAACCAGGTCTTCATCAGGCGCGGGCCAAAATAGAGGATCAGCGACAGGGCCACCGCCGCCTTGAACATGGCGAGCGCGAAGGTCGCGGCCAGGGCCTGGGCGCCATGCGAAAAGGACGGAATGAGGATCAGCAGCGGCACCACCGCCAGATCCTGCATGAGCAGCACGCCCATGACCTGGCGCCCGTGGGGCGCGTCCAGCTCCATGCGCTCCACCAGCAGCTTGGACAGCACGGCCGTGGAGGACATGGCCAGGGTTCCGCCCAGGGCCAGTGCCCCCTGCCAGGAGACCCCCGTGAGCAGCGCCGGCCCCATGGCCAGCAACACGCTGGCCAACACCTGGGTAAGCCCCAGCCCGAAGACGATGCGCTTCATGCTGAACAGCTTGGGCAGGGAAAATTCCAGGCCGATGGAAAACATCAGGAAGACGATGCCGAACTCCGCCAGTTGCCGCGCCTGGGCCGATTCCGGCAACAGTTTTAGCGCATGCGGCCCCACCGCGGCCCCCACCAGCAGGTAACCCAGGACGGGCGGCAGGTTGAGGGAACGGAATACCACCACCACCGCCACGGAAGCGGCGAGCAGCAGCAGGACGAGTTCGAGGGCGTGGGTCATCTGAAACTGGAAACGGCTGTCATCTCACCGCAGAGACGCAGAGGCGCAGAGATAACCCGGCCAGCCCAATAATTCCCGCGCCCCGTTTGCGGGGCGCGGGATGTGTTGCTGAGTTATCTTGCGAATCAGGAAATTCATTGCTTTTCCTCTGTGCCTCCGCGCCTCTGCGGTTCAAAGGGCTTATTGCACGGTCAATCGTGCCGAATATCCCCCGGCATCAGCCTGCGGGGGGTTCGTCGCGGTATACTTGCCGCCCTATGATAACCGTTCATGAACTACCGCTCACCCCGGCCAATGAAAGTCGTTGTCAATCAACCCCTCACTCCCCACCCCTCTCCCTCAAGGGGCGAGGGGAGCGTCGTGAGTCGGCTTTGCCGACTTTCACGGTAAGCGCAGTATTTGAATTTATTACCGCCCCCCGCCCATGAATACTCCCGGTCCCGCCGAATCCGCACGCAGCAAGGCCGACCCGCTGCAACTGGCGGCCCGCGTCCTGTCCATCGAGGCCGAGGCCGTGGCGGCCCTGATCCCGCGCCTGGACGGCGATTTCCTGCGCGCCCTGGATCTGATCCTGGCCTGCCGGGGCCGGGTGATCGTGAGCGGCATCGGCAAGTCCGGCCACGTGGCGCGCAAGATCGCCGCCACCCTCGCTTCCACCGGCACCCCCGCCTATTTCGTTCATGCCGCCGAGGCCAGCCACGGCGACCTGGGCATGATCACCCGGGACGACGTGCTGGTCGCCCTGTCCAACTCCGGCGAGGGCGAGGAACTCCTGGCCATCGTGCCCCTGGTGAAGCGGCAGGGTGGCGCCATCGTCGCCATCACCGGCAATCCCTCCTCGTCCCTGGCCCGGGAAGCCGACGCCCACCTCGACGCTGCGGTGAAGGAGGAAGCCTGCCCGCTGAACCTGGCGCCGACCGCCAGCACCACGGCGGCCCTGGCGCTGGGCGACGCCCTGGCGGTAGCCCTCCTGGATGCCCGCGGCTTCTCGGCCGACGATTTCGCCCGCTCCCACCCCGGCGGCAGCCTGGGGCGGCGGCTCCTGACCCACGTCCGGGATGTCATGCGTCCCGCCTCGCAGGTGCCTGCCGTGCTTGAGTCCGCCTCGTTGCGGGAAGCCCTCCTGGCCATGACCCGGGGCGGCATGGGCATGACCGCCGTGATGGCCGCGGACGGCGCCCTGGCCGGCATCTTCACCGACGGCGACCTGCGCCGCGCCCTGGACCGGGTGAGCGACATCCACGCCACCGCCGTGTCCCAGGTGATGACCCGCGGCCCGCGCACCATCACCCCGGACGCCCTGGCGGTAGCCGCGGCGGAGATGATGGAGCACCACAAGATCAATCAATTGCTGGTGCTGGATGGAGCCGGATACCTGCTGGGCGCCCTGACGACCCATGACCTGATGCAGGCCAAGGTCATCTGATGAGAGTCGCAACCCAGAGCCTGTTCCCCATGGCGGTGCTGGCCATGATGGCCGCGCTCACCTTCTGGCTGGACCATGCCACCCGCTCGGAGGAAACCAAGAGCGGCAAGTATCGCCACGACCCGGATTTCATGCTGAACGGCTACACGGTGAAAAAACTGGGGGAAGACGGCAAGTTGCGCCACCAGTTGATCGGCGACACCATGACGCATTACCCCGACGACGACAGCACGGATGTCCAGAACCCGCGCATGACCTATTTCGGCGGCCCGCTTCCGCTTCATCTGCGCTCCCGGAGCGCGGATGTCAGCAAGGATGGCAAGATCGTCACCCTCAAGGATGACGTCCATGGCTGGCGTGACGCCCGCGGCGACAGCCCGGACATGACCTTATCCACTTCCCGCCTCACCGTTTACCCCGACCAGGATATCGCCCATACCGACGCACCGGTCACCATCACCCGGGGCAAGTCCGTGGTAAACGGCGTCGGCATGGATCTGGACAACAAACTCCACATCCTGTCCCTGCGCAGCCAGGTCCGCGGCGTCGTCCAACCCAGGAAATAACCATGGCCCAGTCTCTTTCCCGCACTCTTCTTCTCGCGCTCGTGCTCGCCGGGGTACCCGCCCTTTCCCATGCCGAGCGCGCCGACCGGGACAAGCCGGTGAACATCGAGAGCGATCGCATGACGGTGGACGACCTGAACAAGGTGGACATCTTCGAAGGCAAGGTGACCCTGACCCAGGGCACGCTGGTCCTGCACTGCAACAAGATGATCGTCACCCAGGATGCCGCCGGCTTCCAGCGCGCCATCGCCTCCGGAGGCCCCAATGGCCTGGCCCATTTCCGGCAGAAGCGGGAAGGCAAGGACGAATACATGGATGGCGAAGGCGACCGCATCGAACACGACAACAAGCTGGAACAGACCGAACTCTTCGGCCACGCCTGGGTACGAAGCGGCAAGGATGACGTCCGCGGCGAATACATTTTCATTGACGGCAAGACCAGCAATTATTCCGCCACCAGCGGACCCAACGGCACCTCGGCCGCCAAGACCGGTGGCCGGGTACGTGCGGTCATCCAGCCCAAGGGCAAGTCCGCCCCCGCCGCGCCTGGCGCGCCCAGCCTAAGACCTGCGACCGACATCCCGGCCGGGGCACAATCCGGCCAATAGTCTCCCGGGCATCCCAGGCTCCCGGAACATATTGCCTTGGGGGCCGGCCATGGCGCCTTCCGCCCGCCCCGGGCATCGGCAATTCGCAGCTCGCGCACTGCCGTACCCGGTCACGTCGCTGCAATGTTCGGCGCGCAGAATGCCCCCGCCTCGCCGCAAGGCAGCAAACACGCAACGCAAGGCAACCTGGCCGCCATCCATAAGTCCTTATGTAACAAATGGTTTTGTGCCGGAAAATTTATTTGGTGCGGCGCACCAAAATATACTTGACAGCCGTTTCGAGACCCCTATAATACGAACCATGCTGCACCGCACCACACCGATTTGGGCCATGTTTGAACAAAGGGTTCCGCGGTGACACAAACGATACTTGCCAACCTTACTGAAACGGAGATCACCATGACCAACTTCGCCGCCCCCGAGCAATTCGCCGCCGCCAACAAGGCCAACGTGGAAACCCTGATGACCCTGGCCAACGCCGCCTTCGCCACCGCCGAGCGCCTGGCCGCCCTGAACATGAACACCGCCCGTTCCATCCTGGAAGACACGGTTGCCACGGCCAAGACCCTGATGGGCGCCAAGGACCTGCAGGAACTGGTTTCCCTGCAATCCACCCTGGCCCAGCCCTCCGTCGAGAAGGCCGTTGCTTACGCCAAGAACCTGTATGAAATCTCCGCCCAGAGCCAGGAAGAGTTCTCCAAGCTGTTCGAAGGCCAGTTCGCCGAAGTGAACAAGAACGTCGCCGCCGCCCTGGACAAGGCCGCCAAGTCCGCTCCCGCCGGTTCCGACGTAGCCGTGGCCGCCGTCAAGTCCGCCATCGCCGCCGCCAACTCCGCCTACGACAGCATGAACAAGGCTGCCAAGCAAGTGGCCGAGATCGCCGAAGCCAACGTCGCCGCCGCGACCAGCGCCACGGTCAAGGCCGTCGGCACGGCCGCCAAGAGCGCCAAGAAGGCCGCCTAAGCTTCACCGGCCCCTTCAGGAAAAAGCCCCGGTTCGCCGGGGCTTTTTTTCGTCCACGCCACGTGTCCTTGTCGGGATGAATCCCGACCTACGCCTTGTCCAGCCACTCCAGGCCGCGCTGAGACAGATCCATCCTGATCTCGGCCATGGCCGCCCTCACCTGGGTTGGATCGCCCTTCATGCCCAGCTCGATGTGGCGCCGGGTCGAGGCATCACCGAAGGAAGGCAGGCTGAAGAGCGTCGCCTGCGGATAGGCGGCGGTGACGCGCTGCATCAGGTCCAGCAATCCGCCCTCGAAAGCCTCATAGACCAGGACCGACTCTTCCAGGTGCGGCACGGCGTAGAACAGGTGACGATATTTCGTATCCAGCACCCATTCCATCATGGGCCAGGCCATCTGGGGAAAGCCGGGCACGAAATAGTGCTCGCGGATGGAAAAGCCGGGAATGCGATTGAAGGGATTGGGAATGATCTCGGAGCCCAGGGGAAATTCCCCGAGACTCAGGCGCTGTGCGGTCACCTCGCCGCCGAAGCGGGCGCGAATCTCGGCTTCCGCATCCGGGTGCAGGGCGAGGCCCGTGTCCAGGGCCATGGCCGCCGCCTGCCGGGTGTGGTCGTCCGGCGTGGCGCCTATGCCGCCGAACGAGAACACGATGTCGCCGCCCGTGAAGCTCCTTCTCAAGACCTCGGCCAGCCGCGCCCGGTCATCCCCCAGGTAGAGCGCCCAGGCCAGGGACAGCCCCCGCGCCGCCAACAACTCCAGCACCCTGCCGAAATGCTTGTCCTGGCGCTTGCCGCTCAGGATTTCGTCGCCGATGATGATTGCCCCAATTGCCACCGTCCAGGCTCCCTTGCTCAAGATTCGTACACCCCACCCCTCCAGGGCTGAACAGTACCATGTCAGGGCCTATCGGCGATCATCCGGCCCCGCCTTGCCAGGCACACTCGGACGCCTCCGACCGTGGTTTCTCGGTTGAATGAAGTTCCGGGTATCATCCGCTCCGGCCGGGCGCTGAGGCCGGGAAACCCAAGGAGTGCTGAAGTGCGAACGAATCTGGCCGTGCCATTTGCCGAGAAGGATGCCGCGAAAAAGCTGGGCGCGCGCTGGGATGCGAGCCGTAAGACCTGGTACGTCGAGGGGCTTGAGAACCTGGCTGCGTTCAGCAAGTGGCTGCCGGGGCAGGCGCCCGTGTCGACCGGCACGTCCGGCAAGTCGTCTCGGCGCTTGACGCCATCCCAACCCCAAGCGGCGGCGTCGAGCGGCGAAATCAGGATCAGCGCCGGTTACTTCCCGCTGTCCTGCGACTGCCTGCCGTGGGAGGGCTGCGACAAGTGCCGTTCCGCCGTGACGGCGGCCCAGTGGGGCCGCCGGGGCTGAGGTCTGAGGCCCGGCGAATCCCCCTGCCGCCCCGGCAACGCCGATGGCCCGATGCGGCAACAAGCTCCCCGATCGGCCGAAACGCTGACCGTGCGTTTCCGCCCGCTTCGCCGCGCGCGCCTCGGCCAAAAACTTCGAGTCCATAGAACTTCCGGCCTACTCAACAATCTCGGGAAGCCGCCGTAGACAACCAGGAGCCCGGCACTCCGACTCGACCCTTGCGCAGGGTCGTGCGCCAGAGTGGCCGGGGCAGCCCCCTGGGGGAACGAGCGACGTGGAGTTGAGGCGCCATCCGGCGTAGGACATGAATCTTAGACCGCGAATCCACATCCTGACCGGGCTGTTGGTGATCATTTCGGCCGTGGCATCCTGGGGTGCCCTGTACAAGCTGGCGGAGCAGATCGTCGCCGAATGGGGAGTGCGCTACGCCGAAAAACAGGTGCTCTACGACAAGTTGCGCACGCTGCAACCGATCCAGCGAGAGATAGAGCTCTCCCGGCAATTTGCCAACTCAGGCGTGGTTCGCGCCTGGGCACGGTCTCCGGACAACCCGGCACTGGCCAAGTTGGCGGTGGGCGAGATGGAAAGATTTCGGCTCCGATTCGCCGACCAGGCTTACTTCCTCGCCTTCGCCAAGTCCGGGCATTACTACTACAACAACGCCGCAAACGAATTCGCCGGCCGCCAGTTGCGCTACACCCTGGACCGGAAGAAGCCGACGGACCAGTGGTTCTACGACCTCATTCGCCAGGATCGAGGTATCCACCTCAACGTCAACCGGGATGGCCACCTGGGCGTGACCAAGGTCTGGATTGACGTCCTGGTGCGTGACGGGGACCGAATTGTCGGCGTCGCCGGCACCGGGCTGGACCTGTCCGGTTTCATCCGCGATGTGGTGGACTCACCCCAACCGGGCATCACCAGCCTGTTCGTGGACCGACACGGTTCCATCCAGGTACACCGGGATCAAAGCTTGATTGATTTCGCCAGTCTCACCAAGGCGGCCGGCGAGCACAACGACATCAAGCTGCTGGTTTCCGACAAGTCCGACCAGGAGGCCATCTATGCGGCCATGAAGGAACTGGAAACCGAGACCTCCCGCGTTGCCAGCCGTTTCGTCAACATCAAGGGCAAGCGTTACCTGGCCGGGATCGGCTACCTGCCGGAGATCGGTTGGTACGAGATCACTCTGCTTGATCTCGACGTCCTCCTGCCCCTGAGCAGTTTCACCGGCATGGTGCTGGTATTCGGCCTGACCCTGCTGGCCGCGCTGGTCATGTTCAACCTGGTTCTGAGCCGTCTGATCCTCAATCCCCTCAAGCAACTGGAACTTGCCATGATCACGCTGCGGCAGGGGCAACCGGTTCCTGATTCCATGCCCTCCGGCGGCAAGGACGAGATCGGCCGTCTGATGCGGCACTTCCGGGACATGGCCCACGCCGTCTGGGCCTCCCGGGCCGAACTGGAAGCCAAGGTCAGGGAGCGGACAGAAGCCCTGGAACACCTGAGCAAGACCGATTCGCTGACCCGGTTACTGAACCGTCGCGGCATGACCGAGCGCATCGAGGCCGAGATCAGCCGGAGCGAACGGGAAAGCATCGGCTTTGGCATCCTCTGGCTCGACGTGGATTATTTCAAGGAAATCAACGACAAGCATGGCCACGCCGTCGGCGACCAGGCCCTGATGAACGTGGCAAATCAGATCCTAGCCATCATCCGGCCCTACGACAGGGCCGCCCGCTGGGGCGGCGATGAATTCCTGGTGCTGGTGCAGGGCTGCGATGAAACCGTGCTCATGTCCCTGGGGGAACGGATACGGAAGGCCGTGGCGGGCGGCGGCTCCCTTGGGGGCGGCTCCGTGAGGCTGAGCGTAAGCATCGGTGGCACGCTCTCGGCCGGCGAGACGCAGATCGAAACCATCCTGCAGAATGCCGACTACGCGCTCTACGCGGCCAAGGAAGCCGGCCGCAATTGCCTGCGGTTCTACTCGGTAGAAGGGCTCATGCCCGGCATCTCCGGCTGACCGGCTGCGCCGGCTTTCGCGACGCCGCAAACGCCCCTCAGAACTCCACGCCGAAGCGGCGCAACAGGGACAGCATGAGCAGATAGGCACCGGCCGTGAGTCCGCACGCCGCGAGGAGACCGGGCCAGAAGCCCCATCCCCAGCGCAGCAGGGTGGGAAGGGCAATGAAGAGCAGGAGCGAGGGCAGGACGAGCCAGAATATCTGACCGGAAAGTTCTGCGATCTGTTCCTGCCGGCCGGTCTCGACGTAAATCCAGATGAAGGCCAGCAGGGAGGTCAGGGGCAGGGACGCCACCAGGGCGGCAAACCCGGAATGGCGCTTGGCGATCTCCGACACGGCGACGATGACCAGCGCGCTCAGGACGAGCTTGATGGCGTAATAAATCATGGACTGCCCGGATGCACGAGAAGTCGCCTACTATGCGCGGCTTGCCCTGGGGCCGTCAACACGGAGGCACTCGAACCCACTCCGCATCCAGGGCTGCCGCGAGCCATTTTCCCTGCGGGGGCAATTTCATTTTCATCCCGCTCTCAAGTTCTGCCCCACTTGTACCGTAGGACAGGGTGCTGCGGCACAGCTTGGCCCGATCCGGTTCTGATCAGGTCGAACGGAATCTGCGCGTACCGGGAAATTTCGAGGAAGCCTTCACCGCTTCACAGGACATGGAAAACGCCTTTCGCCAATCGCATCTGGGCTTGCGCCGCGTCGTATCCACGACCGTGGCCCTGCTTTCGGCCTTGATACTGGCCTTCGTCGGCCATCTCGTACTCGAAGCCTACGACGGCTTCGTGACGGCAAGATCGCTGTCTTCGGCCAACAGGCTGACCGGATTGCTGATTTCGGCGGTGCAGAATTACATCATGGAGCGGGGCCGGACCAGGATTTACTGGTCTTCGTTGCCCCAGGCCGCGGGTGCGGCTCCGCCGCCCGGGGCAATGGCGCACATGGCTCATGACCATGCCATGCCCATGAGCCATGGGGGCGATCACATGCCTCCCGCCAACCCGCCCAGCGACAGGCCGGGCATGGCGGACCATGCCAGGGAGATGGGCAAGGTGACCCAATACCTCGCCTTCCGGGAGGAGGGTGACAAGGCTCTGGATGCTGCCCGGGCCTACCTGGCCACGCACCCCATGCCGGAACTGGACCGTCTGGTTTCCAACATGGAGAAGCAGCGGCAGGAAGTCCTGCGGCTGCGCCAGACCCTGGATCAGCGGCTGGGTTCCATGCGCCAACCCGGAGAAGATGGCCGGCAATGGTTCGCAGCCATGTCCCTGCTCATCAACGATATCCAGGGAACGGCCGCCATCCTGAGCAACGCGCTGGAAAGAAATGCGGAAATCGGGCGCTATAGCGGCGTGCGCCGCCATGCGCTCCAGTTGAGCGATGCCATGGGCCGGGTGTTCTCCTTCCTCGGCTCCGTCGTTGCCAGCGGCGCCAGCATTCCCATGGATGAACTGCATGAACTGATCGCCAACCGCATGCTGGTCCAGGCCTACTGGGCCAACGTCACGGCCGAGAGCGAGGTGCTGGGCGACCCGAGCCTGGTCAAGGCCGTGGAGGCGGCAAGGAAATCCTATTTCGAGGGCTACTCTCCCTTGGCGGACCGCCTTGTGGCGGGCATGGGAGCGGGCGGCGACCGGGTGACGCCCAAGATCTACACCGCCGTGTCCGGGCCGGCCCACGAGGCCATGAGAACGATCCTGGATCTGTCCGTGAAACTCACGGACGAGGCGGTGGAGCGAAGTTACAGCCAGAACCGCAACTACCTGATCCTGGCCCTGACCCTGGCCCTGGCGAACCTGGTGGTGGTCGCTTTCGCCATCCATTTCGTCCGCTCCCGCGTCACCGAACCCCTGTCCCACATGCTCACGGCCATGAAACGCCTCGCCCAATGGGACACTTCCATTGATCTGACGGTGGCGCAGGGCGCGCAGGAAATCCTGGACATGGGCGAGGCCCTGGCCGTGTTCAGGCAGGAGATCACCAAACGCCAGCATTACGAGTCCGAACTCATCGGCGCCCACCAGGCGGCGGAAGCCGCCTCCATCGCCAAGAGCGCCTTCCTGGCCAACATGAGCCACGAACTGCGCACGCCCATGAATGGCGTCATCGGCATGCTGCAACTGCTGGCCATGGAGCAGTTGGATGACCGGGAGCGGCACTATGTGGATACCGCTCTTTCCTCCGCCAATCTCCAGCTGGATCTGATCAACGACATCCTGGATTTCTCCAAGATCGAGGCCGGCAAGCTGACCATCGAGAGCATAGAGTTCGATCTGCCCAGGCTGGTGGAGGAGGCCACGGCAATCCTGGCCCAGGCCGCCGACGCCAAACACCTGGAACTCAGCGTCTTCATCGTTCCCGGCGTGCCGGCCGTGGTTCGCGGCGACCCGCTGCGCATCCGCCAGGTACTCACCAACCTGATCGGCAACGCGATCAAATTCACGCCCAAGGGTGAGATCGAGGTTTCGGTCGAGTCGGCTAGCGACGGCATCCGTTTCAGCGTGCGCGACACGGGCATCGGCATGGATGATGAAACCAGGCAGCGCCTCTTTGCGCCCTTCACCCAGGCGGATGAGTCCACCACCCGGCGCTTTGGCGGCACGGGCTTGGGCCTGGTCATCACCAAGCGCCTGGTCGAGGCCATGGGCGGCAGCATCCTGCTGGAAAGCGCGGTCGGACGTGGCTCCACCTTCAGTTTCCTCCTGCCGCTGCCCTCCATGGGCGAGCGCGCCACGCCGACGCCCCAGTATCTGAGTTCCCTGCGTTTCCTGGTGGTGGATGACAGCGAGACCAATCGGCTGATCCTGGAGCGTTACCTCGAATCCTGGCGTTTGTCCTGCCAATGCGTGGACAGCGGCGAGGCCGCCCTGGCAGCGGTCGAGGCGGCCGACGGGAAGGGCGAACGCTTCGACGTCGTGCTCATGGACATGCACATGCCCGGCATGGACGGGCTGGCGACAGCCAGAACCCTGCAACAGCGCCAGGGCGATGCGGCTCCCCGGGTGCTCTTGCTGACTTCGGGACTGCAACCGGATCGGGAAGCCTTGCGGCAATCCGGGATCATGCTGGGCATCTCCAAGCCGGTCAGTCCGGGACGACTGCTCGATGCCCTGGAGACCCTTCTGCCGCGCTCGGAAAACGCGGCGCCGGCGCGCGCCGGAAGCGGGGTGCCGAGTCCTGCCCTGCCCGCCATGGCCGGAAGGCTGCTGCTGGTGGAGGATGTCCAGGTGAATCAGATGGTGGCGAGAGGCATGCTCAACCGGCTGGGGCTGGAGCCCGACATCGCCGCGGACGGCAAGGAGGCTCTGGAGCGCCTGGCGGAGAAAAAATATGATGTAGTGCTGATGGATGTGCAGATGCCGGAAATGGATGGCTTCGAGGCGACCCGCCGCTGGCGGGCGATCGAGGAGGCGGCGGGACCGGGGCACGTGGCCATCATCGCCATGACCGCCCATGCCATGGGCGGAGACAGGGAGCGATGCCTGGACGTGGGCATGGATGACTACATCGCCAAGCCCATCCGTTTTTCGGACCTCCGGGAAAAACTCGAGCGCTGGTTACCGTCCGCCGCCGCGGGCGGCCAGGTCGTGGCCGCGGCACCTGAAGCGGAAACGGACTGGAACGAAGTACTGGACCGGGACGCCATCGCGCAACTCGCCTCCGCCTTCGATGATGCCCCGGAGGTGCTTACCGGGCTGATACGGGACTACCTGGCGGATGTCCCGCTCCGTCTTTCCGCCATGAAGGCGGCCTGGCAGGCGAATGACCCGAAGGCCCTGGCCTTCGCGGCCCATGCCTTGAAGTCCCAGAGCGCGACCCTGGGGGCCGCTGCCCTGGCGGACCTGTGCCGGAAACTGGAGCAATTGGGAAACGAGGGCCGAACGGATCGGGCCGAGAGCCTGCTCGAGGCGGCAGAACGGGCTTTCGGGACGGAAGGTTCGGCCCTGCGTAAGCTGGCAGAGCACACGACAAAGAAGTGAAGGACGGCGCGGGGAGGGAGGCGGCTTAACGCCGCGCAGCCGGGGTCATCCGCCTCTCGGCGAGCCAACCGAGGAGCGAGAGGAGCGCAAGGCCTGCGGCGATGAGCGCAATACCGGCCATCTCCAGGGCGTCCACCTGTTCGCCCATTTGCAGGCGGGAGCCGAGGACGGCCATGGCCGGCACGCCCAGCACGGACAGGCTGGCCTGCCACGCGGGCAGGCGTTTCAGGACATAGGACCAAAGCGCCCAGCCCAGGGCCGTCACCAGCACGCCAATGGCGGCCACCAGCGCCACGTAGGCCGGACTCCAGACCACCGCTTGCTCCCTGTGCCACAACCCCCACCGGAACGAGAAAGCAGGCGCCGATGAGGCACTGCCAGGCGTTGAGATTCAATACGTCCAGGGCCTGCCGATTGGCCAGGCGCTTCACCAGCAGGGTGCCGAGGGACCAGGCCACCGCCGCCGCCACGGCCAATCCCTGGGACATCAGGCTGGAATGCAGTTTCCAGGGCGCCACGATCAGGAGCAGTCCGGCCAAGGTCAGGATTCCCGCCAGGATCTGGGAGGGGCGAATGCGTTCGCCCAGGATGAGCGTGGACAACATCAGGGTCCAGATGGGCATGGTGTAGACCAGGACCGCCGTCTTCCCGGCACCGCCCGCCACCAGGGCGCTGCCCTGCAGGGAGAGGAATATCGTCGTCTGCACCAGTCCGATCAACAGGAAGGCGCCCGGCGCCGCCGGACGCAAGGGCCGGCCGAGGATCTTCAGGGCGGCGAGCAGCGCCAGTCCGGCCACGAACGAGCGGTGGGCCGCCAGGGCGAACGGCCCGGCATGGACCACCGCCAGCTTGATGAGCACCCAGGAATAACCCCAGATCAGGGTGAGGAGCACCAGGGCGGCGAGACCGCGCGTCTTGTCGTTCATTCAGCTGGGCTTGGACCCCATGCGGCAGTCCGGTCAGGAGAGGAAGCGGGAAAGTACCACGAATCCCATACCCCCGGAGCCGGGACAGCGGCTGTGGACGGGCGCGCAACAAATGTGGCCGATCGTTGCCGACGGCAGCCTGTTGGGACGACGAGATGCCCCGTGGCCAGCGGCGGCCGGAACCCGGCAGGCGAGCCGATTCTCACCTGGCATCCCAGGGCGCACCCTTTTCGGACTTATGGTGGCATAAGAAAAATTGCAACAATCAGGTCTCAAGTTTCCTCTTTCGGGGGCCGATACCCCCGCAGATCGGGAGTCCCGGACAAAACTTGCCCACACTTCGCGCACCCACCACGCAGCCCCAGCAGGTACACCGATATTCCATGAACCCAGAACGTGACGAGGCTGATGCCGCAGAAGGTGCCACACCCCGTAACGGGAGTGGCGCTTCCTGCCCGGCCTTCACTCCACCCGTGGCCTCCCCGCCGCTCACGGCGCCGATACGCGTCCTGGTCATCGAGGACAGCGCCGCCGACTTCGCCCTGCTGGAACACCATTTCCGCCACGAAGGCCTGAGAACCCTCTGCCTCCGGGTAGCGGGCGAAGGGGAACTGAACGAAGCCTTGCGCAATGGCGCCTGGGATGTCGTGATCAGCGACTACAGCGTTCCCGGCCTGATATTCGAGAAGACCCTCGCCAGACTCGGGCGCGAGTATCCCCTGCTGCCGGTGATCCTGGTTTCCGGTTCCGTGGGCGAGGAGCGTGCCGTGGAATTGCTCAAGCAGGGAGCGCGGGATTTCGTTCTCAAGGACAATCTGACGCGCCTCGTACCGGCGCTGGAGCAGAGCCTGCGCCACGCGCGGGATCTTCGGGCCAGGCAGGACGCGGAGCGTTCCCTGGCGGACAGCGAATCCCGCCTGGCCCTGGCGCTGGAGGCTTCCCGCATGGCGGTATGGGAATGGGACATCGCCGACGACCTCTTCTACCTCTCTCCCGCTTGCAGGACGCTGCTGGGCCTCACCGATTTTGACGGATGCTACGCCAGTTTTCTCCTGGCCCTGCACCCCGACGATCGAGCCCGGGTCGAGGCCTCGACGCGCCGTGCGCTGGAAGACCACGATACCTGCAACAGCGAATTCCGCGTCGTCCTGCCGGACGGCCGGATACGCTGGCTGGCCAACCTGGGCCGGGCACAATACGACGCCGAGGGACGGCCCGAGAAATTCATCGGCACCCTGCACGAGGTGACGGAGCGCAAGCACAAGGAGGCCCAGATCGTCCTTGCCGCCCAGGTGTTCTGGAGCACCCTGGAGGGGGTGATCATCACCGATGAGCGCCTGAACATCATCGCGGTCAACCACGCCTTCACCGCCATCACAGGCTATACGGAAGCGGACATCCTGGGCCAGACGCCGCGCCTGCTCCGCTCGGGCCGGCATGGCGACATGTTCTACCAGGCCATGTGGGCCGCCCTCAACGCTTCCGGCCAGTGGCGCGGGGAAATCTGGAACCGACGCAAGTTCGGCGAGGTGTTCCCGGAACTGCTCACCATCAGCAGCGTCCGGAACGAGGAGGGCAAGGTCACGAACTACGTCGCGGTCTTCTCCGACATTTCCTCGTCCAAGGCGGTGCAGGAGAACCTGGATTTCCTCGCCCACCATGATGCCCTGACCGGGCTGCCCAACCGCATCCTGTTCCGTGCGCGCCTGGAACACAGCCTGCAACAGGCCAGGCGGGACGGGCGGAAACTCGCCCTGCTCTTCGTGGACCTGGACCGCTTCAAGAAGGTGAATGACACCCTGGGACACCCGGTGGGTGACGAACTGCTGATATCGGTCGCAGCCGCCATGTCCAAGGTGGTGCGCGAAGGCGACACCCTGGCGCGCCTGGGGGGCGACGAGTTCATCCTGCTCATGGAGGGGCTCAACGAGCCCCAGGATGCGGCGTCGGTGGCGGGCAAGCTGCGGGATGTCTTCACCCAGCCCTTCCGGGTGCGCGGCAACGCGCTCTACGTCACGGCCAGTATCGGCATCGCCCTCTATCCGGAGGACGGCCTGGACCCCGACACCCTGATATCCAACGCCGATGTTTCCATGTACCAGGCCAAGGCCCAGGGGCGCAACACCTACCAGTTCTTCGAGTCGCACATGACCCAGGGGGCGCTGGAGCGCCTGCATCTGGAGACTGCGCTGCGCGGCGCCATGGAGCGGGGCGAATTCGAGGTCTATTACCAGCCCCAGGTGAGTCTGCCCACCGGCCATATCGAGGGCGCCGAGGCGCTCCTGCGCTGGCATCACCCGGAACGCGGCCTGGTCTCGCCCGCAGAATTCATCCCCATCGCCGAAGAGATCGGGCTGATCGGCGAACTGGGCGCCTGGGTGTTGCAGGCCGTCTGCCGGCAGATCCAGGCCTGGGATGCCGAAGGCGTGCACCTGCCCAGGGTGGCGGTTAACCTCTCGGTGCAGCAACTGGAACGGACCGGCCTGGTGGAGCGGGTACGCCGCATCCTGGAGGAGACCGGCCTGGACTCCAGCCGCATCGAGCTGGAAGTGACCGAATCCATGATCATGCGCGAGGCGGAACATGCCATCGAAAGCCTGAACGGCCTCAAGGCGCTGGGCATCCGCCTGGCGGTGGACGATTTCGGAACCGGCTATTCCTCCCTGGCCTACCTCAAGCGCCTGCCCCTGCACCGGCTGAAGATAGACCGTTCCTTCGTGCACGACCTCACGGTGGACGACAACGATGCCGCCATCGCCCGCGCCATCATCGCCATGGCCGCCAGCCTGGGGTTGGAGGTCCTGGCGGAAGGCGTGGAAACCCGGGAGCAGGCGGACTTTCTCGCCCGGGAAGGCTGCCACGAGGTCCAGGGCTATTTCTTCAGCCGCCCCGTGACGGCCAGCCAGTTGAGCCAGATTGCCACCCAGGTAGACTGGCAGTCGTAGGCGACCCGGCTCAAGTCTGCCAAGCCCGCGCCGTAAAGCAATTTGAATATGCCGGCCCGCCGGTGCCGAAACAAGGATGCAAGCGCTGCCATGGAAAACCTGCCAGGCCAGGAACGGCCCACCATCCTTGTGGTGGACGACACACCGGAGAACATCACCATTCTCGGGGAACTGCTGATCCCCTTCTATCGGGTGCGCACCGCCAACTCGGGCGAGCGAGCCCTGCGCGCCGTCCACTCCCTGCCCAGGCCCGACCTGGTGCTCCTGGACGTGATGATGCCGGAGATGGATGGCTTCACGGTGTTCACCCGCTTGCGTGAGGACGAGAGGACGCGCGACATCCCGGTGATCTTCGTCACGGCCATGGACTCCACCGAAGCCGAGGAACGGGGACTGGTGCTGGGCGCGGTGGACTACATCACCAAGCCCATCCGTCCGTCCATCGTGCTGGCCCGGGTGCATACCCAGCTGGAGGTGAAGCAGGCCCGGGACTGGCTGAAGAACCAGAACGCCTTCCTGGAGGCGGAGGTGACGCGCCGCCTGGGGGAAAATCAGCTGATCCAGGACGTGAGCATTCATGCCCTGGCGCGCCTGGCGGAAACCCGCGACCCGGAAACCGGAAACCACCTGCGCCGGACCCAGGAGTACGTGCGCGCCCTGGCCCGCCAGTTGCAGCCCCATCCGCGCTTCTCGGCCTTCCTGAACGAACGCACCATCGCCGAACTGGCCAAATCCGCCCCGCTGCACGATATCGGCAAGGTGGGCATTCCGGACCACATCCTGCTCAAACCCGGCCCGCTCTCCCCCGAGGAATGGGTGGTGATGAGAACCCATGCCGCGATCGGCGCCGAAGCCATCGCCCAGGCGGAACGGGACGCGGAAAAGCCCGTGGCCTTTCTCGCCCTGGCCAAGGAAATCGCCCGCTGCCACCACGAGAAATGGGACGGCAAGGGCTATCCGGACGGCCTGGCGGGCGACGCCATCCCCATCTCGGCCCGGCTCATGGCCCTGGCAGACGTGTTCGACGCCCTGATCAACAAGCGGGTGTACAAGGCGCCCATGCCCTCCACCCAGGCGCGGGACATCATCGTCGGGGAAAAGGGGCGCCACTTCGATCCCGATATGGTGGACGCCTTCCTGGCGGTGTTTGACGAATTCGTGGCCATCGCGGAGCACCACCGGGATGGGGAAACCCAATGACTAACCTGGTTATATAGCTGCCTCCGCTACACCTCCCTCGCCCCCCGAAAAGGGGGAGAGGGCCGGGGCGAGGGGCTCTCGGCGGCCAATCCCCCTCACCCTGACCCTCTCCCCGCAAGCGGGGCGAGGGAATCCTAGGGCTGGCGGAGGCAGCTATATAATCAGGATGACTAAACGAATAAAAAACACTGAGGTGCAGAGGAAAAGAGCCGTAGTTCGTCAGGTTTCCGGCAAGACCTGACCTGTGAGGGTCACGTGTTTTCTCTGCGCCTCTGCGGTTCAAAATCATTTCCCCGGTTTTAGGAGCTTGGACATGAAAGGCATCGTCTTTACCGAATTCATCGAGATGGTGGAGCAGAAGTTTTCTCCGGAAACGGCCGACCGCATCCTGGACGAATGCGACCTGGCCTCGGGCGGCGCCTATACCGCGGTGGGAACCTATGACCACCGGGAGATCGTCAGCATGGTGCTGAAGCTCTCGGAAATTTCCGGACTGCCCGTGCCTGCCCTCATCAAGGCCTTCGGCTACCACCTCTTCGAGCGCTTCGTGCTCCTTTACCCGAGTTTCTTCGCCGGGATAAGCTCGGCCATGGATTTCCTCTCCAGGATCGAGGACATCATCCATGCCGAGGTCAAGAAGTTGTATCCGGACGCGGAACTGCCGCGTTTCGATGTCGCACGGGAGAACGAGGACACGCTGGTGCTGACCTATCATTCCGAGCGCCACCTGGGGGATCTGGCAGAGGGACTGATAGAGTCCTGCATTCATCATTTCGGCGCCCCCCTCACCCTCCTCCGGGAAGATCTGGAGCAGCCTGGACAGCCGATTCGCTTCACCATCCGCCGGTAGTCATGGGCGACGACCCGGAGCGGCTCACCCGGCGCGCGGAACGGGAGCGCCTGGCCCGCAAGGAGGCGGAGAGGCTGCTGGAAGAGAAAAGCCTGGCGCTGTACCAGGCCAATGCCCAGTTGCGCCAGGAACTGGAGCGCAACCAGCGCTACCTGGATACGGTCCAGACCATCGTGCTCGCCCTGGATGCCGCCGGCTGCGTCACCCTGATCAACCGCAAGGGCTGTGAACTGCTGGGATATACCCAGGGCGAACTGCTGGGGCGGAACTGGTTCGAGACCTGCCTGCCCAAACCATCCGGGATGACCGTGCTGTATCCCGTGTTCAGCGCGGTCATGGCGGGGCGGCGCCCCTGCATGGAGCACATCGAATACCCCATCCTGAGCAAGGATGGGCGGGAGCGCCTCATCGCCTGGAACAACGCCTGCCTCACCGACAACGAAGGCAGGATCACCGGCATCCTGAGTTCGGGGGAGGACATCACCGAGACCAAGCGCATCGGTCTGGAACTGGACAGGCACCGGCACCATCTGGAAGAACTGGTGGAGATACGTACCCGGCAACTGGCGGAAGCCAAGGAGGCTGCCGAGGCGGCCACCCGTGCCAAGAGCGATTTCCTGGCCAACATGAGCCACGAAATCCGTACACCCATGAACGCCATCCTGGGCCTCACCCACCTGCTCTCGGCGAGCCTGCAAGACCCGGTGGCCCAGCTCAAGCTCGCCAAGATTTCCGGTGCCGCCCACCATCTCCTGTCGGTCATCAACGACATCCTGGATATCTCCAAGATCGAGTCCGGCAAGTTCCAGTTGGAACACGCGGATTTTTCCCTGGAACAGGTGCTGGAGGGCGTCATTTCCATGATCGGCCCTCAGGTCCGGGACAAGGGCCTGACTCTGACCGTGGAAAAGGAGGAAACCAAGGACGATGCGCCGCTCTGGTTGCACGGCGACCGCACCCGGATCTCCCAGGCGCTGCTCAATTACCTGGGCAACGCCCTGAAATTCACCGAGCATGGCGGCATCACCCTGCGCATCCGACTGGAGGGGGAAGATCAGGACGGGCTGCAACTGCGCTTCGAAGTAAGCGATACGGGCATCGGCATCGCATCGCACAAGCTTGCCCGCCTCTTCTCGGCCTTCCAGCAGGCCGACTCCTCCACCACGCGCCGCTATGGCGGCACCGGCCTGGGACTGGTCATCAACCGGTCCCTGGCCCGCCTCATGGGCGGCGAGGTGGGCGCAGAAAGCACCCCGGGCCTGGGCAGCACCTTCTGGTTCACCGCCCGTCTGCCCCGGGGCAAGGCCGCCAGACCAATCTTTCTCGCCGCCGAGGCGGCGGACGCCGAGCAGACCGTGCTCCGGAAGCACCGGGGCGCCCGGGTGCTTCTGGCGGAGGACAATCCCATCAACCAGGAGGTGGCCCGCGACCTGCTGCACGGGGCCGGCCTGGATGTGGACGTGGCGGCAGATGGCAAGATCTGCCTGGAAAAGCTCCGGGGCAGCGCGCGGCACTACGACCTGGTTCTCATGGACGTGCAGATGCCGGTCATGGATGGCCTTCAGGCCACCCGCGCCATCCGTACCCTGCCGGAGTTTGCGCGTCTGCCCATCCTGGCCATGACCGCCGGCGCCTTCGATGAGGACAGGGCCAAATGCCTGGCCGCCGGCATGAACGATTTTGTCGCCAAGCCGGTGGAGCCCAGGGACCTGTTCGCCTGCCTGCTCAAGTGGTTGCCCGAGCCCGTGCGCGCCGACCAGCCGGCGCCCGACGGGGGAAGGGCGAACGGGATCCGGCCGCGGACCCCGACGCCCGCCTGGCTGAAGGCCATCCCCGGCCTGGATGCGGAACAGGGGCTGGCTCGTGTGAATCGCAAGACCGGGCTCTATCTGAAGCTCCTGCGCGCCTACGCGGCCAGCCATGGCGAGGATGCCGCCCTGATGCGCGCCCACCTGGCCGCGGGCAACCGGGAGGAGGCGCGCAGGCTTGCCCACGCCCTCAAGGGCGTCGCCGGCAACCTGGGGGCGAGCGCGGTCGAGGCCACGGCCCAGGCCCTCAACGTGGCCTTGCGCGAGGGGGCCGACGATCGTGAAGTGGAAGCGCTTTGCCTGGCGCTGCAAGCGCATCAGGCCGAGCTGGGTTCCGCCCTGCTCGCGCTGGATCGGCCCGAGCCGGCCGCCGCGGCACCGGCCATCGCCGCATCCGACCTGATGCCCTGCCTCGCCCGCATCGAATCCTTGCTGCGGGCCGATGATTTCCGCGTGCAGCAGGTCATGCGGGACGCGGCGCCCGCCCTGCGGGAGGCCCTGGGGGAGCGAGCCGTGGAACTGGAGCGTAGCATCGCCACCTACGACAGCGCCTCGGCCCTCCTGATCCTGCACGACTTGCTGAAGCAGCCCCGAAATGGCAATTAATTCACCGCGGAGACACAGAGGCGCAGAGGGGAAAGCGCAACTTGCCTCTCAGGATTTCAACGCCTTTGGGGTAAGCGAGAAAGCTGTTATAAGTCATGTTTTTCTCTGCGCCTCCGCGCCTCTGCGGTTCAATTTGTATCCTGATTATAAAGAATGCCCAGTATTACCTCCCTCGCCCCCCGGAAGGGGGGAGAGGGCCGGGGTGAGGGGCGCTCGAAGGTCCTCCCCCTCACCCTAACCCTCTCCCCGCACGCGGGGCGAGGGGATTTCTCGGCACACTGAGTCATCTTGATAATCAGGATTTGTATTGTGGGATGATCGGGCGCCGATCGCTTATTGGTCTTGGGAGATTCTCTTGAAACGCTCAACCTGGCTGGATCTGCTGGCGGGAGAAGACGGCCAGGCACTGGCCCTGCCCGCGGCGACACGCATGCTCCTGGGCGAACTGGACGACCGGCTGTTCGAATTCTGGAATCTGGGCGAGAACGTTTTCCTCGCCTGGTGCGAGGAAAACGACGCCATCCGTCTCCTGGTGGTGCCCCACTATGCCATCGCCGAGGCCATCCACAGCAAGTCGGCCCCGGTGGAGGAGATCGCCGAGTCCAACGACTTCATCAACCGCATCCTCACCAATCCCAAGCATCTCACGCCGGACGAATTCCAGAAGGTCGCCCTGGCCCTGGGCGGCTGCGTCGAGACCATCGCCTGCCGCGTGGGCGAGGCGGTGACCGCGGAACTGGTGGACCGCCTGGTGAACCGCTACGGCATCTCGTTGGTGCGCGGCCGGGCGGTGGTGCTGCTGGACGCGGTGGGCTTTTCCCTGCACACGCCCCTGGAGCAGGTGGCCATGCTCAACAGCCTGGCCTACTCGGTCAATTCCGCCTACCGCCAGCTCCTGTCCAAGGACATACACATCAACTTCGCCCGCACCACCACCGGCGACGGCTTCTACATCTGGAACCGGGCGCGCACGGTGGATGCCAACATCTCGCTCTACAAGCTGATGATGCTGATCCTGGCGGACAACGCCGTGGCCCAGAGGAAGGCAAGGGGTGCCTGGGTGCCGCGCCTGCGCGCCGCCTTCCACGTGGGCGAGCACTACGAGTTCTACCAGGTGGAGGCCCTGAACCCCACCACCTTCAGCTACATCGTCGGGCCGGTGACGATTGATCTGTCACGCATGATTGAGCAGGCCATGCCGAACCAGATCCTGCTGGGAGACTTCGACATCGAGATGACCGAGAACGGGATTCCGGTGGAGGTTAGCACCCTGGATTTCGTCGCCCGCACCGCCGCCAGCCTGCACCAGTTGCGCGGCCTGTCCATCGCCGACGACCGCATCGAGAACATCCTCTGTTATCTCACCGGCCGGCGCACCGATCTCGGCGGCTATGCCGTGGCGCCCTACCGCATCCACGACAAGCACGGCATCCCGCGCACCGTGTTCAACGCCAAGATCAACATTCACCGGGAGAAGGCTGCGCCGATTTATCTCGGCGTTCAGAACGAGGAACTCGCCAGCCCCCACTACGAGCGAGTGATCGAGCGCACCACAGAGCCGGCAGGCTGAGTGGCATTCCGGCGGAGAGTCAGCCCGGTCGCGGCCCGGCCGACTCTCCAATGCAGCGCGGCAAGGCGATCAGGCCGAACGACGCCTGGCAAATCCCAGTGCCCCCAGCCCCAGGACCGTCAGCAGCATGCTGGCGGGTTCGGGAACATGGGTGTCGGCCGCGGGTGCAGCCGTTTCCAGCGCGTAGGCATTCAGCACCATGCGGTCCGGCTCGCCGGTGCCGCCATTGCCAAAACTGACCAGTTCGCTGGCGGATGACGCGGTGAAGCCGACGCGCACATAGTCGGCGTTGCTGCCCAACCAGGAGATGTTGTACTGCTGGCCCTGGACCTGGATGCGGGAGGCGTAGCCGGTGGCATTCACCACATTGGACAGGAATATCTGCAAGGTGTAGGCGGTGCCGGCGGTCAACCCGGTAAGGTTCAGGGAGGAGTAGGCGTCATACTGAAAAGCCAGGCCGCTCAGCAGGTTATCCAGCGGACTGCCCGAGGTGAACTGGTTGGAGAAATCGCCGCCACCGTTGAACATGCCGGAGAGACCCGTCATGCTGTTGCCGAAGGAAACGCCGTTGACCGTCACGGCGCCCGCCCCGGAACCGAGGTTGTTGGCGACGACCACGGTGCCGGTGTTGAGCACGTCGCTGACGCCGGTGATATGGCCCTGGGTATAGCTGACGGCAGCGGAAGCCAGGGGGGAAGCCAGCATCAGGGACAGCAGCAGGGCGTTGGCGGTGACCGTGGGGCGGATGGTTTTCATTGTTTGGACTCCTTGTCGTATCGCAAGCCATGGGCCGGCCCGCTTTGCCTGTTATTTATTGACATATAGCAATAAACAGACCAACCCCGGGAAAGCCCCGTCCTTGCTTGATTTGCATCAAGAGCCAGGATCGCCACGCGTGCCAAGTGTAAATATTTTCGACACGCCCCCACCTTGCAACAGCCCCGGAACGCCGAAAAAGCCGGGAAAATACCCACTCTCCCCCGGAGTGCCTCCATAAAACATGGATATCAATCAATAAACATAGAAATTAATGTTGAGCGATAGCAACATTTATCTAAAAGTGTAAAATTTTTCGACACTCATGGGGGATGCGGCGCCCGGGACAGCCGGTCACCCCGAACCGGGGCCAAGGCCCGATGGGCGTCCCGGTCGGCCTCCCGGCCAATTCCGGCACCTCAACCCAGGGTTCGCAGCCCTTCCACGATATTGACCCTGGACGCGCGCCAGGCGGGGAAGAGGGCGGCGATCAGGCCCACGGCCAGGGCAGCCGCCGCCTGCATGGCCATGGTGCCGGCCGAGACATGGAACACGGGGAAGAGGGAGCCCACGGCGCGGGAGAAACCCCGGGCGATGGGCAGGGTGAGCAGGATGCCGGCCGCGCCGCCCATGGCGGCGATGGCCAGGGACTCGCCCAGGATAAGCTGCGCCACGAAGGCCGGACCGAAGCCCAGGGCCTTCAGGGTGGCGTATTCCGCCATGCGCTCCCGGGCCGTCATGGCCATGGTGTTGGCCATCACCGCCAGGATGATGAAGATCACCAGGAAGGACACCAGGCGGATGGCCACGACGATGGCCTCGGTCATGGAAACGAAGCCCAGTTGGAAGGCCTTCTCGGTTTCCGTGAGGGTTTCCGCCTGGGAATTGGCGAACAGGCTATCCACATCCCGGCTCACCTCCGCGGCCCGGCCGGGATCGGAGAGTTCCAGCACATAGACCCCCACCGCGTTGGCCCGCCGCGCCACGGTCTGCTTCAGGGTCTCGTTCAGGTAATCCCAGTGAAAGAAAAGCTGGGAGGTGTCGGTCTTCTTCTCCCGGCCGTCGTAGATGGCGCGGATGACGAAATCCCAGTTGCCGGGGAAGATGGTGCCCTTGAGGGTGAGGGTGTCACCCGGCTTGAGGCCATAATCCTCCGCCAGCTTCCGGCCGACGATGGCGCCCTTCTTGTCCTTCAGCCAGGCGGTCTTTTCCGCGTCGTCCAGGACATATTCCGGGTACATGTCCAGGTAATTGTCGTCCACCGCGAACTGGGGAAAGAAGTTCTTCGGCTCCTTGTAGATGCCCCCGAACCAGTTGGCGGCGGCGATGCTCCGTACGCCATCCACCTGGCGCATCTTCTGCTTGTAGGTGAGCGGCAGGGGAAATATCAGGGATACGGCGTTCCTCGTCACGAGGCGCGCCGTGGATGCCCCTTCCGCGCCCGCGTACCAGGCATCCACCACGGTCTGTAGCAAACCGAAGGCGATCACCGCCACCACCAGCCCGGTGAGCGTCAGCAAAGTGCGCAGACGGTGGCGCAGGGCGTTCAGGAAGATGAGTTTGAGATACACAGTTGTCAGGTGACAGTTGTCAGTTGTCAGCAATGTTTCCGCCGCCGGAGGCGGCGCATATTTCCCTGACAACTGGCAACTGACAACTGGCAACTAACTCCGGGCCGCTCGCGGCCTGGAGTTCACCCTTGTCCAGGTGCATGATGGCGTGGGCGGCCTGGGCGGCGCGGGTGTCGTGGGTGACCATGACGACGGTCTTGTTCAGGTCGCGGTTGAGGCGCTGCAGCAGGGCGAGGATGTCCGCCGCCGATTCCCGGTCCAGGTCGCCCGTGGGTTCGTCCGCCACGATCAGGGTGGGATCGGTGACCAGGGCGCGGGCGATGGCCACCCGCTGCTGCTGGCCGCCGGAGAGTTCGGACGGCCGGTGATCGCTACGGTCGGACAGACCCACCAGTTGCAGCAAGAGTTCCGCCCTGTCCCGGCGCGCCCGGGCCGAGAGTCCGGTGAGCAGCAGGGGCAGTTCCACGTTTTCCTGGGCGGTGAGCACGGGCATAAGGTTGTAGAACTGGAAGATGAAGCCGATGTGGCGCGCGCGCCAGTCCGCCAGTTGGGCTTCGGAAAGCCCAACGATGTCTTCGCCCGCCACGTGGATGCGCCCCGAGTCCGGCCGGTCCAGGCCGGCAATGAGGTTCAGGAGGGTGCTCTTGCCGGATCCGCTGGGGCCCATGAGCGCCAGGAACTCGCCCTCGGCGATGTCCAGGCTGATGCGGGCAAGCACCGGCACAGCCTGCTGGCCCCGGTGGTAGCTCTTGGCCACGTCGACAAGGGAAACGATCGGCTCAGGCATAAAACTGACTGAACCGCAGAGACGCAGAGGCGCAGAGAACAGCGGAAAAACAACCGGTCCGCCGTACTTGGTACGCCAACACTTTTTGGGGCAGGGTCACGCTACTCAAGGTTTCCTCCGCGTCTCTGCGCCTTGTATGTTCTGTTTTTGAAAAATACATAAAAATGATGATTGGTCTGTGGAGCTTGTGGGCAAAGGGGGGCGCGGTGGGAAACGCGCAGCGTTTTCCACGGCAAGCCGCC
>JAQTNA010000043.1 GCA_028714035.1 Rhodocyclaceae bacterium | reverse complement strand
AGCAGAGGGGCGCATTATACAGACTCGTTTCAGACCGTCAAGCACATTCCAAAAAACCCGCTCAACCCCTGCTCCTCATCCCGCCCCACACCGCGTTTCCCCGGTGAAGAGCCGCGCATTATACAGACCCATTCCCTCCCGTCAAGAAAATTCAACCCGCCTTTTTCCTCCTCACTTATATCCACACCCCTGACTCACCCTGCCCCCTGGCCGTGACAGTCAAAACCCAGCGCATTGGCTCAAGATAGCCGCAAGGGGGACGTAAACGGGAAGGGCACCTTGGGCCGACAGATCGTCGGTCGTTCCCGGCGGAGAGTCCTGATTCATGTGGCAATTCAAGCTCTGGTGGCCCAGGCCACGCATCACCGTCCAATACCTCAGCCACGGCATCTACCTGTGGCTGACGCCCTGGCTCAACCTGCTGGAGGTCTATCGCAGCCTGGGCCGGCAAGCCGAGTTTGAAACCGTTGCGCTCTATCTGCACGACGACTTCAACTGCAAGCTGATCCGCTGGCATTCCCAGGACGGATTCTGCGCCGGCAACGACCACCAGTCGCTCGAAGAATTCCCCCATATCATTCAACGGCTCACCGACACCTGGGGACAACGGGAGTGCCTGAGCTTTCTGAAATCCTTGCTGGAAGACAAGCGGGACAAGACCCGCACCGGCTTCCACCTCGCCGTCTTCCAGGAAATTCTGCTGCTGGCGGGCCTGCTCGAGATGCGCCTGGAGGAAAGCGAAGCGCAGGGCGCGAACGCGGCGCCTGGAGCTGGTCGCGGGTGAACTGCCGCATGCGCCCGAGCATCTGACGAAAATGGCACCGGATCGGGCCGACGCCCTATATTCCGAACAGTAGGTACCCTGAGGCGAAATCAGGCCTTCGGAAGGAGAAAAGGGAGCCCGAGGGCTCCCTTATGCTTTGTCTGTTGGTGGGCGATACTGGGTTCGAACCAGTGACCCCTGCCGTGTGAAGGCAGTGCTCTACCGCTGAGCTAACCGCCCAACAAGCCGCGCATTATAGCGGCCGACTTTTCACTGGTCAAACACCTTTTCAGCACCATTTTCACCAATCGAGGGTAACCGGGGGGGGGCGATCCGGTTTGCCCAGCCGTCTCCGGACCACAATCAACCTCTAGGAATACCTCCTACGGGCTAAAGAAATACGCATTTTTGCCGCTACTCATACACCTGTTTGTGACCGGAGATATGACGCATGGGCGCGTTTTGGCGAACCTACGAGTGGCTGGAGATCAGACTCTGGAACTCCCTGACCAGGAAACTGATGAGTTTTCTGCTGTTGTTCCTGCTGGATTTTGCCTACATCGTCATCTATCTGCGCATAGGGGCGAGCCTGCGTAACGACGTGGGCAAGCACATTCCGCCCGATACCCTGGCCACCCTGGAGGCCGACCTGGATCAGGGTTTGTACCTGATGCTTGGGCTGACCGCGCTCGCCATGATCTGGAGCGTCCTGCAGATACTTTACCTGCGCCATCTGATCGTGCGTCCCATCCAGGTGATCACGGATGTCTTCGATGAGATCGCCCGGGGCGAGGGTGATTTCTCCCGCAACCTTCCCACCGTCACCCACGACGAGTTGCGCTCTCTGGCGGAAGCCTACAACCGGTTCGCCGACAAGATGCGGCAGATCATCAGTGAAGTGCGGGAGATGACGGTCAATATCGCCCGCGAGGCCGTAGTGGTGCAAAAGCGGGTTCAGGATACCGCCCAGGGAGCCGAACGTCAGGGCACCATGACGGAAACCGTGTTTACCGCCAGCAACGAAGCCACCCTGGCCATTCAGGAGGTCTCCCATTCCGCCGAGCTGATCTCCCACGCCACGTCCTCCAATCTGGAGCAGGCCAGGGCCTCCCTGGGCGAACTGGGGGAGATCGTGCACAAGGTCCATGGCGTGAGCGAAAAGCTGAACCGTTTCAGTTTCACGGTCAGCCAGTTGAGCGAACGCTCGGACAGCATCCGCCAGATTGCCAGCCTGATCAAGGACATTGCCGACCAGACCAATCTCCTGGCGCTCAACGCCGCCATCGAGGCCGCCCGTGCGGGCGAGGCGGGCCGCGGCTTTGCCGTCGTGGCGGACGAGGTACGCGGCCTGGCGGACCGGGTCAACAAGGCGACTCAGGAAATCTCCATCAACGTGGATGGCATGATCACCCTGGTCAAGGACACGCAGAGAGAGAATCAGGTCATCAACACCGACATCGGGGCCACCCAGGACGTGGTAGAGCGTTCCTCCGGTCTTTTTCATGCCATGGTGTCGGACTTCGAGCGCACCAGCGACCAACTGTTGCAGATCACGGCGGCCATGGAAGAACTGGGCGCGACCAACTCCCAGGTTCATGACAGCGTGACCCAGATCCACAGGCTGTCCGCCGACGTGAGCAGGCACATGGAAGCCTCCGCCACGTCCACCATCAGCCTGACCAAGGCGACGGAAAGCGTCCAGGAACTGGTGTCCCGCTTCAAGATCGGGCGCGGCACCTTCGATTTCAACGTGGAAGCGGCGCGGAAGTTCCGTGACGCGGTTCAGGAACGACTGGAAGGCATGCGCGACCGGGGCCTAAACGTCTTTGACCGGGATTACCGCCCCATACCGGACACCTCCCCCCAGAAATACCGGGTCAGCTACGATGAGGCCTACATTCGGGAATGCCAGCAAATCCTGGACGATGCCCTGAAGACCATCAAGGGGGGCATCTATGCCGTGGCGGTGGACGTAAACGGCTACCTCTCGGGCCACAACAGCAAGTATTCCCGCCCCCTCACCGGCGACTACCAGTCCGATCTCATCGGCAATCGTACACGGCGCAAGTTCGAGGCCCCCATGGAACTGCGCGCCGCCCGCAATACTTCACCCGTCCTGTTCCAGACCTTCATCCGGGACACGGGCGAACTCCTGTGCGACATCATCATGCCCATCCACGTAGCCGGACAACTCTGGGGCAATGTGCGTGTCGGTTGCGACAGCGCCGTGCTGCTCGACAAGAGATAGCGTTCCGCCCGGCACAAAAAAAGGGGGCCGATGGCCCCCTGGAACACGCAAGGAATTGTTCGCCCCTCAGTGCGTCAGCACCCAGCCGACGACGGTTTTCAGATCGGCATCCGAAATCTTGTCCACGACATTGGGCGGCATGGGAATGGGTCCCCAGACGCCGGCGCCGCCCTTCCGCACCTTATCCGAAAGCTTGGCCAGCGCATCGCCTTGTCCCTTGTACTTAGCCGCCACGTCCTTGTAGGAGGGGCCGACGAGTTTCTTGTCCACCGTGTGGCAGGCCAGGCAACCGGCCTTCTGGGCGATTTCCGGTCCGCCGGCAAAGGCGGAGGGTGCTATCGCCAGGGCGGCCACGAGCGCCGCCAAAATTCTGATGTTCATGCTATCCCCTTTTTATGAACCGCCCGGCGCGAACCGGGCGGAACCAAGTCTTAGTAAATGTCGTGCTGGGTGTTGTGCACGTTGAACTTGCCGGTCGGCGTGACCAGGCGCTCGTCCTTGATCACGGCCTTCACCTTCCGGGTCTTGTCATCCAGCACCACGATGGCGGACTTCTGGGTCTTGCCATTCCAGACGGAGAACCAGACTTCGTCGCCAGCCTTGTTGTACTCCGGCTGCACCACGCGCTTGGCGCCCTCGCCCAGATCGGCCATGTCGGCGATCGGCAACACCTCGAAACCCTTGGCCAGGTTCTTGATGTCGAACACCGCCACGGACTGGCTGATCTTCGGATCGGGGTTCAGGGCGGTATCCACGTACAGGTTGGTGGACTTGGGATGGGTCTTGATGAACAACGAACCGCCACCCTGGCCCTTGAGCGTCTCCACCACCTTCCAGGCGCTGGCCTTGTGCTTCTCGGGGTCGGAGCCGATGAGGGAGATGCCTTCATCACCCAGATCGGACGTCGCCCAGACCGGGCCGAACTTGGGATGGTTGAAGTTGGCGCCACGTCCCGGATGCGGAATCTTGCCCACGTCCACCAGGGCCGCCAGCTTGTCGTCCTTGGTGTCCACCACCGCCACCTTGTTGGAGGCATTGGCGGCGACGAAGAAGTAACGGCCGGTGGAATCGAAGCCGCCGTCATGCAGGAACTTGGCCGCATCCAGGGTGGTGATCTTCAGGTTGGTGAGGTCCTTGTAGTTCACCATCATGATCTTGCCGGTTTCCTTGGCATTGACCACGAATTCCGGATTGTAGTGGGAGGCCACGATGGAGGCCACGCGCGGCTCCGGATGGAACTCGTTGTCCACCGTCATGCCGCGAGTGGAAACGATCTTCTTCGGCTTCAGGGTGTCGCCGTCCATGATCACGAACTGGGGCGGCCAGTAGGTACCGGCGATAGCCAGCTTGTCCTCGAAGTTGCCTTCCTTGCCCTTGTACTTGGAGGTTTCGACCGAGCGCGCTTCCAGGCCGACCTTGATCTCGGCGACGTTGTCGGGCATCGCCATCCACAGGTCAATCAGGTTGATCCGTGCGTCGCGGCCGATCACGTACAGGTAGCGGCCGGAGGCGGACATACGGGAGATGTGCACCGCGTAGCCGGTCTTGACGATGTTGATGATCTTCTTGGTATCGCCGTCAATCAGCGCCACTTCGCCCGCATCACGCAGGGTCACGGAGAAGATGTTGGAGATGTTGAAGTTGTTCATCTTCTTGGTGGGCCGCTTGTCCACCGGCACGATGACCTTCCACGTGGCTTCCATGTCCTTCAGGCTGTATTCCGGCGGCGTGGGAGGCGTCTGCTGCACGTAACGCGCCATCAGATCCACTTCGTCATCGGAAAGTATGCCGGAGGTGCCCCAGTTGGGCATGCCGGCCGGGGAGCCGTACTTGATGAACACCTTGAGATATTCGCTGCCGTTGGGCAGGGTCTTGTCCGGAGTCAGCGGCTTGCCCGTGGCACCCTTGCGCAGCACACCGTGGCAACCGGCGCAACGCTCGAAATAGATCTCGCGGGCCTTGTCGAACTCCGCCTTGGTCATGGGCGGTGCCTTGGGGTTGATGTCCTGGTGCATATCCACCCCGGCCATGGGCGATCCGGCCGCCTGGTAGCTGGCTTCGGGCTTGGACATATGGTTATCCGGCTTGGCGGTATCCGCATAGGCCAGGCTCACGGCAAACGGCAGGATGGCCAGGGTCAGCACGCCCCCAAACCACGTTCCAGATTTTTTCATTGCAATCTCTCCCTTGATCAGTGAATGTCGGCGGTAACGATCCAAGTCCGCGACCGTAAGATTGCCCATAGCACGAGCCCCATTCCTTGATCGCCGTTAATTCCAGTATTTTTTCTACACCTATTACAAGATGTTTCCGCCGCAACCGCCCCATCGGCGTGTCCGGGCGTCTTCCCGCTTGACAGCGTCCCCGCCGCCGAGGCAGCATCGCCGCTCCCCCACCCCTGATTCAGGAGACCTTCCATGCCGGGCCACATCCCTACTTCCTCTTCCCACGCCGGCACGGTCTATCTGGTGGGCGGCGGGCCCGGCGATCCGGACCTGCTGACCCTGCGCGCCGCCCGGCTGATCGGCGAGGCCGATGTCATCGTCTACGACAACCTGGTGGGCAAGGAAATCCTGGGCATGGTGAGGAAGGACGCGGAGATGCATTACGTGGGCAAGCAGGCGGCCCGACATAGCCTGCCCCAGGAGGACATCAACCGCCTCCTGGTCACGCTGGCGCAGCAGGGCAAGAGCGTCGTGCGCCTGAAGGGCGGCGATCCGTTCATCTTCGGCCGGGGAGGCGAAGAAATCGAGGAACTGGTGGCCCACGGCATCCCCTTCCAGGTCGTGCCCGGCGTCACCGCCGCCGCCGGCATGGGTGCCTATACCGGCATCCCCCTCACTCACCGGGACTATGCCCAGACCCTCATCTTCGCCACCGGCCACCTCAAGGACGGCAGCGCCAACCTGGACTGGCAGGCCCTCGCGCGTCCCGGCCAGACCCTGGTGATTTACATGGGCGTGGGCGGGCTGGAGGAGATCGCGGGCAAGCTCATCACCCACGGACTGCCGGCCGACACTCCCGCCGCCGTCGTGCATAACGCCACCCTGCCGACCCAGCAGACCGTCACCGGTACCCTGTCCACCCTGCCGGCCCTGGTCCAGGAGTCCGGCATCAAGCCCCCCGCCCTGGTGGTCATAGGCAAGGTGGTATCCCTGCAATCCCGCCTCAACTGGTTTGTGCCGAACGGTCCGGAGAATTAGCCTCCCGCCGCCTGGCCTTCGGCCATTTCGTACTTTCGCCCCCCCATCGAGCGACCATGTCCGAAGATGCCCTGCTGGAAGCCGTACTCAAGACCGGGGTGACGCTGCCGACGCCGAGCATCGCCTTTGCGCGTCTCCAGTCCGTCGCCAGCAACGAGAACGCCGGCCCCAGGGAGATGGCGGAAGTGGCGAAGAAGGACCCGGCCCTCACCGGCGCCCTGATGCGCGTCGCCAACTCGCCGGTATTCCGCCCGCGCACCCAGGCGCGCAGTGTGCAGGACGCCATCACCCTGCTCGGCCGCACCCGGACGCTGGCGGTCGCCGTCAGCACCGCCCTGAGAAGCTCGACGGAGGGCGTGGATGCCCGTGCCCTGGATGCCGTCTGGCACACCTCCCTCCTGGCGGCCGAAGGTGCCTGGCGTTGCGCCCGGGGGAGCCAGGCTCGCCATCTGGCCGACCAGGCCTACCTGGCGGCCCTGCTGCACGACGTGGGCGTGCCGGTACTCCTGAAACGCTTTCCCGCCTACGCTTACTTCTTCCACGACCCCAGGCTCAGCCTGGAAGAAGCCGTGCGCCAACTGGATGCCGGCACCACCCTGGATCATGCGGCTGTCGGCGCCCTGGTGGCCCGCAACTGGAAACTGGCGCCGGAGGAAGTGGAGGCCATCCGCTGCCACCATGACGCGGCCGCCGCCCGGCGCCTGCCGGATACCGCGGCCACCCTGGCCACCCTGATCGCCTTTGGCATCCTGATGCGCGACGGCACATCCGACGACTCGCTAGCCTGGGCGGAACTGGGCGACAAGTATCTCGGCCTGGACCCGGCGAAGCTGGGGGACTGAGCATCGTCCGGCCAACCCACGCCCTGTTAAAATCCCCCTCTTCGCGGCCCGGCCGCAGCTACCTCCACACGCCATGACCCAGCCCGCCGAGACCGACCTCTCCCGGCATACCCCCTATATGCGCCAGTACCTGGGCTTCAAGGCGCAGTACCCGGATCTGCTGGTGTTCTTCCGCATGGGGGACTTCTACGAGCTGTTTCACGACGACGCGGAGAAGGCGGCGCGGCTGCTGGACATCACCCTCACGACCCGGGGCCAGTCCGGCGGCGCGCCGATACGCATGGCGGGGGTGCCCTACCACGCGCTTGAGCAATACCTGGCCCGGCTGGTGAAGCTGGGGGAGTCGGTAGTCATCTGCGAACAGGTGGGCGACCCGGCAACCAGCAAGGGGCCGGTGGAGCGGGCGGTGGCCCGCATCGTCACGCCGGGGACGCTCACCGACGCGGCGCTCCTGGACGACAAGAACGACCAACTGCTGCTGGCGCTCACCGCCGAGAAGGGCCGGCTGGGACTGGCCTGGCTGAACCTGGCCAACGGCGACCTGCGCCTCATGGAAAGCAGCACCGCCGCCCTGCCCGCCCAACTGGAACGCTTGAAGCCGGCGGAAGTGCTGCTACCGGACGGCTTGCCGCTCGCGCTGCCCGATTGCCGCGCCTCCATCAAGAAACTGCCGGACTGGCACTTCGATTCGGAGAACGCCGCCCGGGCCTTGTCCGGCCATTTCGGCACCCGGGACCTGGCCGGTTTCGGCGCGGAAGGACTCACGGTAGGCCTGTCGGCCGCAGGAGCCCTGTTCGAATACGCCCGCACCACGCAAAATCAGGCGCTCGCCCACATCACGGGCCTGACCCTGGAGACGGACGGCCAATACCTGCGGCTGGATGCCGCCACCCGGCGCAACCTGGAAATCTCCGAGACCCTGAGGGGCGAGCCCTCCCCCACCCTCATGTCCCTGCTGGACACCTGCGCCACGTCCATGGGTTCCCGTTGGCTGAGACATTGCCTGCACCACCCCCTGGCGGACCGGGCCGAGGCGGCCTCGCGCCATGAGGCGGTGGCAGAACTGGCGGGAGACGCCGGCAACGGCCCCTGGCACGGCGCCCACAAGCTGCTGCGCGGCATGGCGGATGTGGATCGCATCACCGCCCGCATCGCCCTGAGAAGCGCCCGGCCGCGGGATCTTTCCGGCCTGCGGGACAGCCTCAGGCGCCTGGATGCCCTGCGGGCCGAGCTGGGTGCTGCGCCGGAGGCGGCCCTGCTCGCCCGGATTCGGGACCACCTCGCCACGCCCACGGATTGCCTGAACCTGCTCGGCGCTTCGCTCCTGGAAGAGCCGGCCTCCATGATCCGGGACGGGGGTGTGATCGCCGACGGCTTTGATGCCGAACTGGACGAGCTCAGGGCGCTGAACAGAAACTGCGGCGCCTTTCTCATGGACCTGGAAATCCGGGAAAAGGAGCGCACCGGCATCACCAGCCTCAAGGTGGAATTCAACAAGGTGCATGGTTTCTACATCGAGGTCACCCACGCCAATGTAGACAAGATTCCCGAGGACTACCGGCGGCGCCAGACCCTGAAGAACGCCGAGCGCTACATCACGCCGGAACTGAAGGCCTTCGAGGACAAGGCCCTGTCCGCCCAGGAGCGGGGCCTGGCACGGGAAAAGCTCTTGTACGAGGAACTGCTCACCCGGCTGGCCGCCCACATCCCGACCCTGCAAACCATCGCCCGGGCCGTGGCACTCCTGGATGGCCTGGCCTCCTTCGCGGCCGCGGCCGTGCAGCACGACTACTGCCGGCCGGAGTTCGCCTCCGAATCCGTGATCGAGATCGAGGCCGGCCGACATCCGGTCGTGGAGCGGCAGGTGGACAGCTTCATCAGCAATGGCGCCCGCCTCTCCCCCACCCGGGCCATGCTGCTCATCACCGGCCCCAACATGGGCGGCAAATCCACCTACATGCGCCAGGTGGCCCTCATCGTGCTGCTGGCCCATTGCGGCGCCTTCGTGCCGGCCGACGCCTGCCGCCTGGGACCGGTGGATGCCATCTACACCCGCATCGGCGCCTCCGACGATCTGGCCTCCGGCCGCTCGACCTTCATGGTGGAGATGACCGAGGCAGCCGCCATCCTGAACGGCGCAACCGACAGGAGCCTGGTGCTCATGGACGAGGTGGGGCGCGGCACCTCCACCTTCGACGGCATGGCCCTGGCGTTTGCCATCGCGCGGCACCTGCTGGAGAAGAACCGGGCCATGACCCTCTTCTCCACCCACTATTTCGAGCTGACCACCCTGACGCGGGACTTCCCGGAATGCACCAACGTGCACCTGGACGCGGTGAGCCACGGCCATTCCATCGTCTTCCTGCACGCGGTGGAGGAAGGCCCGGCGAGCCAGAGCTACGGCATCGAGGTGGCGGCCCTGGCCGGCATTCCCGGCTCCGTGGTGCGGGAGGCCAAGCGGCGCCTCCGAGCCCTGGAGAACCAGCAGATCGGCAACGGCCCCCAGGCCGACCTGTTCGCCCCCCCGCCGCCGGAACCGGAAACCCACGTCGCCTGGCTGGAACTGGCGGAGCGCCTGAAAGCCCTGGACCCGGACGAACTCTCCCCGCGGGATGCCCTGGAAGCCCTGTACGAGCTAAAGCGCCTGGCAACGTAGGTGGTGTAGGTCGGTGTAGGTCGGTGTAGGTCGGTGTAGGTCGGTGTAGGTCGGGCTTCAGCCCGACAAGGGTATGCCCGGGCGCCCTTGTCGGGTTGAAACCCGACCTACGGGACTCGGTGGGCCTTGTCGGGTTGGAACCCGACCTACCAACCCTGGATCATCATTTCCTTGCCAGATAAACCCCCCACACCGCCACGGCCATGCCACCCAGGGCCAGCGGGGTCAGGGTTTCGCCGAATGCCAGCCAGGCGATGACCGCGGTGCAGGGCGGCACCAGGTAGAAGAGGCTGGCGACATTGACCGCGCTGCCGGAGCGAATGAGGAAGTTCAAGAGGCTGATGGCGCCGATGGACAGCACCAGCACCAACCAGGAGAGGGCGAACAGGAAGGAAGGCGTCCACTCGATGCGAAAGTCTTCCACAACGCCCGCCACCAGGAGGGTCGCCACCGCGGCGGGCGCGAACTGGAGCACGGCGCCGCTCCTGAAATCGAAGCTGGGGCAGAAACGTTTCTGATAGAGGGTGCCCAGGGTGATGCCCACCAGGGCCAGGAGCGCCGCCGGAAAACCGGCGATGCCGAAGCCCGCCTGCACCCGGGACGACAGCACCAGGGTCATGCCGATCAAGCCCAGGAGGAGTCCGAGCCACTGGCGCGGCCGCACCTTGTCCCCCAGCATCAGCCCTGCGAAGGCGGCGGTGAGCAGGGGTTGCAGGCCGACGATAAGGCTGGTGATGCCCGCCGGCAGGCCACGGGAGATGGCCCAGAACACCCCGCCCAGGTACACTCCATGCACCAGGAGGCCCGTGACGCCGATGTGGGCGCACTTCCTGAGATCCTTCGGCCAGGGCGCCTGCATCGCCAGGACCAGAAGGCCCATCAGCAGGATGACAAGAGCATAACGGACGAGCAGGAAGGACAGGGGCTGCGCATGGGGCAGGCCGTACTTGGCGCCGATGAAGCCCGTGCTCCAGAGGAGGACGAAGAGACCGGGGGCCAGGCGCGCCAGAAGCACTGCGGGAAGGCGGCTCAATCCCGCCCCCCCCTCGATCCGACCACCCGTGCGATGTACCGCCATCCCCCTACTCCCCGCGTGCGCCGATTCCCGGCAGGAAGGCAGTTTAACAGGGCATGGCCAGGGCGCAAAAAATCGGGCCTCCGACAGGAGGCCCGTAGTGGCATCCCGGCGCAACCCGACTTACTCGGCGGGGGCCTCCATCAGCTTGGCCAGTTGCGCCCTGCGGGCGGGCTCGATGCGCACCACCTCGGAAAAGGCGGCACGGGAGAGTTCCTTATCCCCGCTATGGAGATAGGCCATGCCCAGGCCCATCCAGGCCTTGACGTTGTTGCCGTCCAGGCTGATGGCCTGCTGGTAGGTCTGGATGGCCGCCGAATATTTGCTGTTGGCGAGCAGGAAGCCGCCCAGTTTCATCCGGGCCTCGACAGAGCGGGGGCTCGCGGCCACGGCCTGCTCGAAACTCGCCTTCGCATCTTCCAGCTTCTTCGCCGCCCATTGCTGGTCGCCCTGAGCGATGAGCGAGGCGGTGTTCGCGGCATCCGGCGCCGCATTGGCGGCCCAGGCGTTCGGCACCAGCAAGACCGCCGCGAGGGTAATCAAGACTGCTTTGAACTTCATGGCATTTCCCTGAATTGTGGAAGGCCCCCTGGCGGGGGCCTTTCCTTGGCAATTTACTTCAACGTGCCCTTACCGTAGCGTTCCTCGAAACCCTTCCTGACCTTATCCACCGCATCCTTGCTGATGCCGTTGAAATACCAGTCGTGGCCGGCGATGGGCTTGAAGTACTTGACCAGAAGCTCGTCCGCGAACTTCTCGTTGCCGTCCTTCTTCTTCACCACTTCGCGCATCTCGGGAATCCACTTGAAGTAAGTGTTCTGTGCCACGACGTAGATGCCATTCCACCAGGTGTAGTCCGGACCGCTCATGGAGGCGCCATGACGAGCGCGACGACCTTCGTGGTGCCAGATTTCCCACCAGGTCCATTCGATCTTCTCATCGAAGGGCGCGGCGGTGATGTAGCCCTTGTCCACCAGCTCCTTCATCATGGCGGCGATGGGCTTGGCGAACTTGTCGTTGTACAGATTCACCACGTCATCGAACTGCTTGTAGTGGCCATTGATGACGTTGGCGCTGTGGCAACCGAAGCAGACGTTCTTCATCAACTTGCGCCGGTCTTCCCAGGTCAGAATCGCGGTCACCTTGGAACCCTTCACCTCGTCGCCGATCTTCGGCAGGGGCTTGCCTTCCGGCTGGTCAAACTCGTCGCCGTTGGCCAGGCGCACCATGTTCAGCTTGGTGGAGATGGCCGGACGCAGGGTCCAGGAAATCCGCTCGCCCACGTCATGGGTCACGCCCTGGGTGCGGGTCGCGCTCATGTGGCAGGTGGCGCAGGTCGGCGCGGCGGAGTAGGTCACCCCGGCGATCCACTTCTTGGCATCCAGCTTCATGTCCTTCTCATTGGCACGGAAGAGGATGCCATGCTTGGACTCTTCGTAGATTTCCATCTGCGGATGGTCCGGGCCGAGGTGGCACTTGCCGCAAGTATTCGGCGTGCGGGCCTGGGCGGAAGAGAAGGCGTGGCGCGCATGGCAGGCCGAGCAGGAACCGCGGCTGCCGTCCGGGTTGATCCGGCCGATACCCGTATTGGGCCAGGTGTCGTAGGTGGCTTCACCCGAGGCGTCCATCTCCACCTTGCCGCCGTGGCACTGCCGGCAACCGGCGTTCACCGCGGCCGGTCCACCGATGACCTCGCCCATGATGTTGTCCAGGGAAGCGAGAATCTCGCCGCCCTTGGCGTGGTGGGAGCGTTGCTGCTGGGCCACTTCCTTCTCGTGGCAGCGGGCGCAGGTCTTGGGGGAAACGATGGTGGTCACGAAGGTCGGCTTGCCCGCCTTGTCCTTCTCGTGGCTGATGACACCCTTGTCACCTTCCTTGCCCTTGTGGCAGTCGTAGCAATCCACCTTTTCCTTGGCGTGGGTACTCTTCTTCCACTCGGCGACGATGCCGGGACTTTCCTTCTTGTGGCAGTCCATGCAAATCTGGCCGATTTCAATGTCCGCCTTGGATTTCACCGCCTTGGCCGGAGCGGCCGATGTCGCGGCGTTTGCCGTGCTCAAAGCGAACACAGCCAGGGCAAGCGCCAGCCCCTTCGCTAACTTTCCGAGAGATTTCATATAGACCCCCTTATTGCCACATCGAACAAAAAATACCCACTGCGATGGCGCGGTTATAGACCGCTCCACCCCAGGCATTCTTTGATACGCATCAAGGAAAGTTACATTTGTTTTCAATCTTTGCGCCCGCTACGTAACAAATTCAAACAAATCAGGCGCTTCTGCGCCAAATCACAACGCGGCACATGAGGCGGATCAAGGAATATTATTGGGCTTGCTGGAATCGCCGGGCTCCACGCCAAGCCGCACGATCGCCTCAAGGATGAGGCGCCGCGGGCCGATAATCCTAAAAACCTCAGTTGGACGCGCCCGAGTGTGCGACTGGCGGGTTGTCCGGCAAGGCGCAACGACGCCGCAGGGCCGCTCCCTGCAAGGAGGCGCAACACCGCCAGGCGGCCCGCCAGACGTGCAATCGGGCGCGTAGCGGTCTCACCCAATTGGTGAAGTTGCCAGAGGCACAAAGTCCAATGCTCATAATGAGTTAGTTGGGCAGACAAGCGGTCAACCGAGGGTTTTAGGATAATCGCACCATGACCACCAACCCAGCCTGACGGCGCCCGGACGCCTTCATGCCCCCACTGCCTTCGCGACCGAATGACCCCAGCGCTACGTGCCACCCTGCGTTTCACCCTGACCGCGCTGCTGCTCGTCCCGGCCCCGCCCGCCCCGGCCGAGGATTTCAGCTTCGCCCTGTTCGGCGACACGCCCTACAACGACACGGAGCGCGCCCGGCTGCCGCCCATGCTGGAGGCCATGGCGAAGGACGGCATCGCCTTCGCTGTGCACGACGGGGACATCAAGAATGGCTACAGTGTTTGCAGCGACGACTTGTATCTCGATCGCCTCCAGGCCTTCCAGGCCGCCCGCTTTCCCCTCGTCTATGTGCCTGGAGACAATGAATGGACCGACTGCCACGGCCTCCTGGCAGGACTCTACAAGCCGGAAGAGCGGCTCAGGCGACTGCGCCAGATATTCTTCAGCGACAACCAGACACTGGGCCGTACGCGCTTTTCCCTGCAACGACAGGGAATCCTGAATGGCGACTACCGGGAATACGTGGAGAACGTGCGCTGGCGCCGGGGGAGGCTACTGTTCGTGGGTCTGAACATACCGGGTAGCGAGAACAATTTCGGAGACGGCGACCGTCCCAGCCCGGAATTCCTGGCCCGCGGCAAGGCCAATCGGGCCTGGCTCGATGACTCTTTCGCCCTGGCCCACCGGGAACGGGATGCCGTGGTGTTCGTCATCATCCAGGCCAATCCGAATTTCGAGGGCTTCAACGCACGGCGCCAGAGCCTGGCCTACGGTGACTTCCTGCGGCAGCTCACCGACCTGACCCTGGATTTTCCCGGGCAGGTCATCCTGGTGCATGGGGACAGCCATCGCCAGCACATAGACCAGCCCATGCGCGACCCGAGAAGCCGCCGGATCGTGAGGAAGTTCACGCGCATCGAAACCTTCGGCTCACCCTACATGGGCTGGACCAAGGTGACGGTGAAAGACGCGGACACGGCCCCCCGCCTGACGCTGGAGGTGAGGCCGTACCACTGAGAAACGGCAAGCGGTAAGCGGAAAGCGCGGCCTCACCCTTTCCGTCGGGTATCAGACAGACACGCTCACCGCTCCCTGCTTACCGCTGACCCGCGCATGCCGTTCTCAGTGCTTCCATCTGATCCCCAAGAATCAGTGATGCGTGTGGCCTTCCGGGCCGTGGGCATGGCCGTGGGAGATTTCCTCTTCCGTGGCGGCGCGCACATCGCTCACGGTGCAGGAGAAGACGATGGCCAGGCCCGCCAGGGGATGATTGCCGTCCACCACCACCTTGCCGTCGGCGATGTCGGTGATGGTGTAGACGATCTCGTCCTCGCCGTCCTCCGTCATGCGCTCGAACTGCATGCCGACCTCGATGGTCTCCGGGAACAGGGACAGGGGTTCCACCAGCACCAGGGCCTCGTCGTAGTCGCCGAAGGCATCCTCCGGCTGGAGCTTGACCGTCAATTCCGTGCCCACGTCCTTGCCGTGCAGTTCCTCTTCGATCTTGGGGAAGATCCCGTCATAACCGCCATGAATGTAGACGATGGGATGGGAGCCGTCGTCTATCAGTTCGCCGTCCGGATCGGTCACCCGATAGTTGAGCGTAACGACGCAGTTCTTGGCGATTTGCATTTCACTTTCCTTTACAGAGCTGTCTTACCAGCTTCAAGACTTCAGCGGCATGGCCGCGGGGATTCACGCCATAGAACGCATGGCGCACGATGCCTTCCCGATCAATGATGAACGTCGAACGCTGGATCGCCAGCCGCCCGACCGTTTCCCCTTCCCGGTGTTTTTCCTGGAGCACGCCGTAGGCCCGGCATACTTCCCCTTCGGTATCCGCCAGGAGCCTGAGCGCCAGCCCGTGCTTGTCACGAAAATCCGCGTGACTCAGGCAGTCGTCCCGGCTCACCCCCAGCACCTCGCAATCGGCACTGCAAAAACCGTCTTCCTTGTCGCTGAATTCCACGGCCTCGATGGTGCAGCCAGGCGTGTCGTCCTTGGGATAAAAGAACAGCACGGCGTTCTTGCCCTTGAGCGAAGCGGAATCGAACATGTCCATGTCCGCGTCGGCCAGGACAAAAGCTGGCGCAGGGTCTCCTTCTTTCAGCATGTCTCCTCCGTCAGTTTTGCGGCGATTCTAACCGAGGCCGGAGGAGAAAGGATAGGGGCGTGTTGTCGGAAGCGGTCAGCCGAAAGCGGTCAGCCGTAGCAAATTGCGCGCCGAAGGCGCGGAGGCCATTGCCGCCTCACCGCTCACCGCTCACCGCTCACCGCTCACCGCTCACCGCTCACCGCTCACCGCTCACCGCTCACCAATATCGTGCCAGTAGCGTTTGCGGGCCGACCTTTCGGTCCCGACGGCAATCCCTCCGCCGGCAAAGCGCAGGGTCACGGCGCCGTCCAGGTCGGTGCGCAGGAGACGGACGCCTCGTTCCCGGTAACGCTCCAGGGTGTCCGGGCTGGGATGTCCGAAGCGATTGCGGTAGCCGACCGGGATCACCGCCAAGGACGGGGCCACGGCCTCGATGAAGGCCGGGGTCGAGGAAGTGCGGCTGCCCTGGTGCGGGACAGTCATGGCGCCGCTCTTCACCGCCGCCTTCGAGCCCTGCAACAGCCTGGCCTCGGAACGGGCCTCCAGGTCACCGGTGAGCAGCATGCTGCCCGAGGGCGTGGTGATTCTGAGGACGCAGCTCATGTCGTTGGCCTTCTTCGGGCGAGCCGCGTAGCCTTCCCAGGCCGGGTACAGGATTTCGAACACCACCCCATCCCGGCTCCAACGCTGGCCGGCAAAACAGGGTCGGTGGCGCGCGTCCCCAACCCGCAGAGGATGTTCCGGCGGCAGGGAACTGGCCACCCAGTCGGTGGGCACGGCTTCCAGGAGGGAGGCTGCGCCCCCGGCATGGTCGCTGTCCTGGTGAGAGATGACCAGCCCGTCCAGACGCCGCACGCCGACCGCGCGCAGGTAGGGAATGATGATGCGGTTGCCGCTGTTGGCGTCCAGGCTGAACTGGGGACCGGTGTCGTAGATCAGGTCGTGGTTGCGGGTCTGGGCGTGAATCGCCAGGCCCTCGCCCACATCCAGAACGGTAAGCACCAGTTCGCCCGGCCCCGGCCTGTCAGGCGGAAGCAGCAACAGGGGCAACAGGGCCAGGGCACCCCAGGCCCGCCCGGGAAACCCCCGGGGCAGGAGCAGCACGGCGCAACCCGTGAGCGCCAGGAGCACGGCCCAGGCGGGGGGCGCCTGCTGCTGCCAGGTGGCGATGGGCAGGGCCGCCAACCACTCCATGGCCGCCATGAGCCAGGCCAGAACCCCATGGGCCAGCCAGAGGATGGCATCCACCGGCAGCACGGCGCCCAGCAAGGCCAGGGGTGTGACGACGAAGGTCACCACGGGGATGGCCAGGGCGTTGGCGAAGGGCGACACCAGGGAGAACTGCTGGAACAGGGCCAAAAGCGCGGGCAGCATGCCCAGGGTCACCGCCCATTGGGCCCGCACCGACTCCCGGAGCCAGTGGGGCCGCCCCAAGCGCCCGCTGCCGATGAAGAACAGGATGGATACGGCCCCGAAGGAAAGCCAGAACCCGGCCGAGAGCACCGCCAGCGGATCCAGGATCAGCACCGCCAGGAGCGCCAGGGCCAGGATGCGGCTGCTCGCCAGGTTGCGCCCGCTCCAGAGCGCGAGGGCCACCACCGAGACCATGTACAGGGTGCGCTGGGCCGGCACGCCGAAGCCGGCCAGGAGGCAATAGGCGAGCGCCGCCATGACACCGCCCGCGGCCGCGGCCTTCTGGGCCGGCAGGCGCAGGGCCAGGCGCGGGTTTCGGCGCCAGATCCAGGCCACCAGCCACCAACCCAGGCCCGCCACCATGGTCACGTGCAGCCCGCTGATGGACATGAGATGGGTAATGCCGGTACGGGAAAAGAGCAGCCATTGATCGGACGGGATGGACTGCTGGTCGCCCACCGCCAGGGCCACCAGCACCCCGGCGTACTCGGCATCGGGCAAGGCCTCGAAGAAATGTCGCCGCACGCCCTCCCGCAAGCGCTCCACCACCAGGCCCGGCCGCCAGACGAAATCGCTCAGCCGCTCGTTGGCCTCGGTGAGTTTTGCGGTCCGCACGTAGCCCGTGGCCCGTACACCCCGCTCGAAGAGCCAGGCCTCGTAGTCAAAACCGTGGGGATTCAGATTGGCGTGGGGACGCTTGAGGCGCACGGTCAGGCGCCAACGCTCACCCGCATGAACTTCCCGGAACAGCTTGTCCGCTTCCGCCACACTGTCGTTCCCCTCGGTCGGCCGGCTCCGGTACCAGGCCAGGGAAATGTGCCGCGGTACGGGGGCCGATGCGTTCTCCACCTGGAAATCGAAGCGTCGGCCCTGATCCAGCTCCTGGGGCAGTCCGCTCACCACCCCCGTCAGCTGGATGTCCCGTCCCTCGTCGGCGGCAGCCAGGGATTCCGACAACAGCCATGAGCCATAGAGCGATGCCCAGACGAAGCCCGCCAGGAAGGCGGCGGCGAGGGCCGGTATGCCGCCCAGCCGGCGCCGGCGCAGGAGGAAGGAAAGAGCGAGACCCAGCGCCGCGCTTCCCGCCAGGAGCCATAGCCGGGAAGCCTCCGGCAAGGTCGGCTGCTGCTGACAGAGCCAGATGCCAAGAGCAAACAGTAGGACAGGGAAGCGCATGCCCGCATTCTATTCCCGCGGCGAAAGGAATACCGTTGGACTATGAATGTTTGCTCCGGGCCACCCGGCGCGCCTCAAACTGCTAGAATCACCCGAGACCCGTGGAAACCCGCCCATGTCCCGCCGACAGCCGCTCGCTTTCGATCACAGCTCCAGCCCCCGCCCCCACAGCCTGGTGGTGCAAAGCGGACGCGTGTTGCCCGCATCTTCCTGGAAGGTGTACCTCAAGCTGATCTGGGCCTTCGTCGCCCTGCTGTGCACCCTGGTACTGGGCACCATCGGCTACCACTTCATCGGCGGGCCCAAGTATTCCTGGCTCGATGCCTTCTACATGACCTTCATCACCGTGGCCACCATCGGCTACGGCGAGATCATTGACATGTCGCACAATCCCACCGGGCGGCTGTTCACCATATTCATCGGCACCCTGGGCCTGGGTACGGTGTGGTTCATGTTCTCGACACTCACCGTGTTGCTCCTGGAAACCGATCTCAACGAAGCCTGGCGGAGAAGACGCATGGAAAAGGTCATACACAAGCTGCGCGGACATTACATCGTCTGCGGATTCGGCCGGGTGGGACGCAACGTGGCCCAGGAGCTGGAGGCCACCAACCGCCATTTCGTCGCCATAGACGAGAACCTGGAACTGCTGGAAACCCACAAGGAACGCACGCCGACCCTGCTGTTATTGCACGGCGACGCGAGCGAAGATGATCTGCTGCTCACCGCCGGCATTTCCTACGCCAAGGGGGTGTTCGCCGTGACCGGCGACGACAGCCGCAACCTCATGATTTCCCTCACGGCCAAGCAGTTGAACCCCCACGTGCGGGTGGTGGCGCGCTGCCACGAACTGAGGAACGAGGAAAAGATGAAGAAGGCGGGGGCGGATGCCATCGTCTCCCCCGACTTCACCGGCGGCATGCGCATCGCCTCCGCCATGGTACGGCCCCACGTCATTTCCTTCCTGGACGCCATGAGGAAGAGCGAACACGGCCTGCGCCTGGAGGAAATCCGCGTCCCCGAGAGCTGCGCGCCGCGCCCCATCTCCACCCTGCACCTGAGGAGCGCCAGCTATGTCGTGCTGGCCGTGCGCACGGCCCGGGAATGGGTCTTCAATCCGCCCAAGGAATTCCTCCTGGAGCCGGGCTACACCCTGATCGCCATGGCCTCCCCCGTGGGCCGGCACGAACTGGAAGCCGCCCTGATCGGATCGGACTGAGACTCCCGCCTGGCCGGTAGCCGGGCGCATCCAAAAAAATCGGGTGGCAAGCGCCACCCGATTTACTTTCCTTCCGCCACAAACCAGGATCAGTCCATGGGTTCTTCGTATTCCTTGGGCAGCTTGTGGGCGATGCCCTTGTGGCAGTCTATGCAGGACTTGCCCTCGGCCTTGGCCTTCATGTGCTTCTTGTAGGGCGTCGCCTTCTGCAACTCGGCACTCATGGCGTCGAAGTTGTGGCAGTTGCGGCACTCGATCGAGTCCCGGGCCTTCATGCGCTCCCACTCGTGGGTGGCGAGCACGATCCGCTTCGCCTCGAACTTCTCCTTGGTGTCTATGGAGCCGGTCAGCTTGCCCCAGACTTCGAGGGATGCCTTCGCCTTGCGCAGCATCTTGTGCGTCCAGTCCTTCGGCACGTGGCAGTCCGAACAGACCGCGCGCACGCCGGTACGGTTGGAATAGTGAATGGTTTCCTTGTACTCCTGGTACACCGTATCGCGCATTTCATGACAGCCGATACAGAATTCCAGCTTGTTGGTCGCTTCCATGGCGGTATTGAAGCCGCCCCAGAAAAGGATGCCCACCACGAAGGATACCGAGACGAGCGCCAGCACGGAATACTTGGCGCTCGGCTTTCTCAGTGCGGTCCACCAGCGCTTCAGGGCGCCGGGTTCTTTGTTTTCCATACTGTCTGCTCCGGAGTTTCAAAAAAGAAAGCCGGAGCCCAAGATGCAGGCTCCGGTAAAGTCACGATTTACATCGCAGAAGCCGTTAGAAACTGTAGAGGTAGCTCACACCCAGCGTCTGAACCTTGTAGCTCGGGGTCTGCTCGAACGTGGGCACCACACCGGTCGTCGTCGGATTGCCCGAGGCGGCCATGACGCCCGTCGTCTGCCAGCCCCAATCGTCTGACGTGAGCTTGGCAAACATGTAGCTCACCCGCACCGAGCTGGCCTTGTCCACCTTGTACTGGCCGTTCAGACGCAGACGCCACACCTTGTTGGTGACATCCGGCAGATCGGACAGATTGATGTAGATCAGAGCCGGAGCCCCCGCCACCAGTCCGGCCACCGGGTTGCTCTGGTAGGCGCCGCCCGTCATGTGGTTGCTGGAGACCGACTGGGTGTAGCTCAGGTCACCCTTGAAGTCGAACTTGGGCGAGAGGAACTTCTTCTTGGTAAAGGCCAGACCCAGGGTATGGGTCTTGTCCTTCATCTCCGAGCCCCACTTCCAGCAGGAATCCGTGCTCAGGTTGGACTGTTCCCACTGCCACTGGGTCAGACCTCCCAGGGCCGCGGAGCCGACCGCCGGAACACAGCCACCCTGCACCGTCGAGTTGACCCCGGTCGCGCCCGTCGCGGTCGTGTAGCTCGTACCCGTGGACGAAATTCCGTTTTGCGCCCCCTGGGTCAAGGCATTGGATGCCAGAACGGATTTCTGATCCTCGTAGCTGTAATAGCCGTTGAGGCTCAGGTTGTCGTTCACCGCGAAGGCCGCATCCAGGTTGAGGCCCCAGTTCTTGGTGCTGGTCAGGCCGAACGAGGAGTCGGGATAGGAATCGTCGCTGTAGGAGCCGCCCACCGTGACGTTTACCCGCTCGTTGGCCTGCCAGTCCAGGGAACCGCGCAGCTTGCCCCGGTTGCGGCTGGCCATGTTGTAGATATTGAGCCCGTTCTCGTTCTGGAAGCTGTTGTTGCTGCCCATGTAGGCCTTGGCCAGCGCGCCGTTGCCCGAGCCACCGCCCGCTCCAACGCCCTGCGCACCGCCGAACAGCAGGTTATAGACATTGGTCACCTGCTGGGCGGACATGCCACCGACGAGATTGGTGTAAGCCCCGATATAAGGGGAGGCTAGCGCCGCGGGGATAGCATTGGCATTGACGGCGATATTACCCGTGGCGGCGCTGTTGACCGTGGTGTTCTGCGGAATCAGGAGGCCATTGACCGGAATGTTGTAGGTCTTCATGAACTGGAGTACGGAGCCGGTCCAGCCCTGGGCCACCAGACTCGTAACATTGGTGGCGTTCAGCGCCGGCACCAGGGACATCCAGGCGTCCGCGTTGTAATCCACGTGGCGTTGCGAGTAGTCATAGCCCACCCAGCCCTTCACGTCCTCGCTCGCCGTGAAGCGATACTGGGCGCGCAGGGTCTTCTCCTTCGCGCTATCCACGAACGAGCAATCCGTCCAGGAGCCGTTGCAATAGCGGGTGGTGTCCTGCCAATCGAAGCCGACCCTGACCGTCTGCCCCTTGGCGATATCGTAATTCGCGTCCAGGTTGATCTGATTGATCTTCTTGCTGTAGGCCCGATTGACGTAGATGTTGTCGTTCGAATACAGCCCCGTGCCCGCCGGGAGGCCCGGTATGGTGGCACCATAGAACACGCTGTTGGCGCTGCCGGCGTTCTTCGAACCCGGCCCCGAGCTGTCGGCAAAGACGTAGGTATTGACCGGCGTGCTGTTGTCGCGCTGATCAAACTTGTAGGCCGCCGACAGCCTGAGCTTGTCTATGCTCTTGTCCGTCAGCTTGAGGTCCAGGCTCTTGGTGGTGATGGCCCCGTTGAGCGAACTCACCGGGACGTAGCTGCCATTGTTGGTGGCCGGGCTGGCGACGCCCGTAGGTGTGCCGAACACTTCCGGCGACAGGATGTAGGGCTGGTTCTGCGTGTTGCGGCCGTAGGACGCATCCGCCACCAGCTTGGTCTTTGGGGTGAGATCGTAACCACCGCCCAGGCTCACCTGGTTGAACATGTTGTCCGGCTCGCTGGTGATGGTCGACGAGGCCACCCCGTAGGCCGTATTGGCAACCCCGTTATAGGTACTGGCGCCCCAGGGGTTGGCCACGGTCATGTAGGGATTGTTGTTGTGGAAGTAGGAGCCGTAATAGGCGATCGTGGCGAAGGCCTTGTCGTTCCTGAAGTCCAGGCTCAGGTTGTACTGGTCGTGCTTCTGGTCCACCAGCATGGGCATGATGATGGCCAACTCGCCGCCCACGTTGGGTCCGTTCGATGCAGCCGAGGGGCCGTTGGAACCGGTAACCACCCCCTTGGCCTGCAAGCCGGTCTTGTCCTCGTGTTTGAAGCCCGCCTTGAAGCTCCACTGGGCATCCAGTTCCAGAGAGGCGTCAATGTTGTACTTGGTGCGCTTGACGGACAGAGACTGATTGTGGAAATCGTTCAGGTCGGCCAGGTTGTTCGCCAGCATCGCGGTATTGGCCGCGGTGACCGGCAGGCCGGTCGTGGTATAGGCGCCGCCGAACGCGGCGTTCGTCGCGCAACCGGAACCGCTGACCGCCGTGCCCGAGGACGTCTTGCAGAAGTAGGTCGTGTTCGCGACCAGGGGGGACGTATAGCTCGTCGCCGCCAACCCGAAGAACGACACCACCGGCAGGGGATAGGTCTGCGCAGCCGCCGTGCCACCCATGGCGGTTCCCGTCGTGTACAACGGCGCCGTCCAATTGCCGGGCAGGGTCAGGTTATTGGTGCCCACGCCCTGAAACGGGGTCTGGTAGGTATCCGAGCGGTAATGGGTCAGTTCATCGTAGCCGAACTTGAACCGGAAGCTGCCTTGCTGGCCGATTTCCGCCTGGGCGTCCCGGTTGCCGTCTACGGTCAGGTTGTTGCCCGTCACGCGCCACCGGCCCGTGTTGCTGGAATCCCAGCTCCCGCCGCCCCGCAGATCCACATTGGCGTCGCCATAGACGCCGCTCTGGTTCAAGCCGTTGTATTCCCCGAACTTGGCGGAACTCTTGTCTACGCCGGTGACCCCCACCGACAGGGTCTTGACCGGCGTGGTCAGGCTTTCCACGGTGGCATCTTCATCATCGGCGTAGGCCGTGGAGAGACATGCCATGGCGACCAGCGCGCCATGCACGGCGAGCACCGACACGCGTACTGCAAACTGTTTCCTATTGGTAATCATCATATTCTCCGCATTCAGTACGCATCAGCGCTGGAATTTCGCGCCAGCAGGACTGTTCGAGCCATGGATGTTCGAGTGGCAGTTCAGGCAATCACGGCTGTAGATCTGATTGGCGCCGGACTGGCCCTGCAACGGCTTGATCACATTGTTGGCACCGCCCGGCAGGGTCGCACCGGAATAGGCATTGCGGGCATGGTCACCGGTATGGCATTCCTGGCACAGTTGCGGCAAGCGAGCCTTGAGCAGCGGCGCATTGGTCGAGCCGTGAGGCGTATGGCAAGTCGTGCAGTCGTCCGCCACGGGCTGGTGTTCCCAAAGGAAGGGACCGCGCCGGTCGGGGTGGCAGGTGAAGCAGGTCTCGTTCACCGTCTTCTTGACCAGCAGCTTGGGACCGACCGAACCGTGGGGATTGTGGCAATCCGAGCAGCCCATCTTGCCGGCATCCAGGGGATGGGTCGAGATGCGATGGGTCTGGGCTCGCTGGTCCTTGTGGCAGGTGAAGCAGACCTCGGTCTGGGTCTTCTTGGACAGCACGGCATCTGCCGGCTGATGCACCTTGTGGCAATCGTTGCAGGCCAGGTTGCTGTTCTGGTGCTGGCTGCCGTCCCAACGGCTGCGTGCCGAGCCCTTGTGGCAGGTCAGGCAGGGTGCCGCGCGCAGCTTGGCATCCGACAACTGGTAGATGTTCTTCCTGAACACCACGTCCGGAGCAATCCGCGGCTGGGCGTCCTTGGCATTCGGGTCGCCCTTCAGGTGTTTTTCGCTTTCGCCGTGGCAGGACTGGCAGCTCGGCGTGCGGGCATCAGCCTTGACACCGTGCCTGGTCTGGTAGATCGAGAGGACGGGATTCATCTCGTTCTGGTCATGACAACGGGTACACAACTTGTCTTTTGCGAGTGCGGCCTGAGTCTGGGCCGCCTTCGAGCCGCCTCCCAGATTGGTCTCCGGAATGCCGCCGCCGGCAGCCAACGATCCCGAGGACAGGCTGATGCCCGCCATGGCCGCGCAAGCCAGAAGTAACTGTCGAAACATCTTCATTTTTTTCCCCATATGCCAGAGGGTGGTTACAAAGCGATTCATCATGGATCACCCTTATTGCGCCAGGATCCAGGCGATCAGATTCTTGATCTGCTCCGGATCCTTGGTCTTGGTGATCTTGTGGGTTTCCTCGTGACCGTCGGTCAGCTTGACCTTCTTGCCGGCCGTGATGTGTTCGACCAGTTTGTCCTGGGCGTCGGCCTGATCCTTGTACTTGTAGGCCACGGCCTGGTAGGACGGCCCTTCCTTCTTCCGGTCCAGCGCGTGGCAGCGCAAACAGCTTTCCTTGCGCGCCATCTTCTTGGCGGCAACGGCATCTACCGCGGCCACGGCCGTTCCGGCCACGCTACAGGCAATCAATCCCAGCATTGCGCCAAGCAGCAGCCTGCCGCGCACGGGTACGCTTCGAGTCATGTTGTTTCTCCCTTGGACGAGCCCGGCGGGCGCCAGGCTCGGGCGACCATATCGGTCGGATTACTGGGCCAGAATCCACTGCACCAGATTCTTGATCTGGTCCATGTCCTTGGGCGGAGAGGTCTTGACGATCTTGTGGGCTTCTTCGTGGCCATCGGGAAACTTGGCCTTCTCGCCGGAAGTGATGTGTTCCACCAGACGCGCCTCGCCATTGGCCTTGCCCTTGTACTTTTCGGCAACCTTCTTGTAGGGGGGGCCATCCTTGTCATCGCTGGCATTGGCCAGGTTGTGACACTTGAAGCAGTTGTTCTGCTTGGCAAGCTGCTTCGCCGCATCGGCATCAACGGCCGAGGCCGAAGTGGAAACGGAAGCTGCAAACATCGCTACGGCAATGGCCGAAATCCCGCTAAGGCTGGTGAGTCGCATCTAATTACCCCTCTCAATGTGTCCGCGGCATTGGCCGCACGAAAACTGGGGGCTATGTTGTCGTAGATGTGAATTTGTGTATATCAGACCCAGATTCAATTACTTGTAGGATTATTCCTATTACAGCCGCCTCCGGATACGGGCCGGAGGCGCCATTTATCCACGATGGATTGCGGGCAAAAACGGCTCCGCATGAGGTGCCGCAAGGCCTGGAAATTGATCGGCGTAGTGCCCGGATTGGCGCGGGATAAGCGGCAGAGCACCCTGGCGCCGCCAGCAGCTCAAGGGAATTTCTCGGGCCATCAGAATTTCTGGTCCCCGGTCTGTTGCAAGACGTAGCGAGGATGACCGGAGGCAGAGCGCCCCATGCGCCTGCGCGTGACGGCGAGCGCGACCGATCCTGGCCAGGCCACCGATGCCCCTCCCCACCCCGGGAGGGACTACTGGAGCAGGGTTCCCAGTCCGTGGGCGATGGCGTAATGGACCAGTTCCGCGTGAGTCGCCAGGCCCATCTTCTGCTGGATGCGCGACTTGTGGGTGCTCACGGTCTTGATGCTGAGACTGAGTTCATGGGCGATGTCGGTCAGCCTGCGGCCGGCGACGATCCTCTCGAACACCTGGTATTCCCGGTCGGAGAGCAGTTTGTGCGGCTCGTCGTTCATCTGCGGCATGCGCTCCCGCGCCAGCATCTCGGCCACCCTTTCGCTGAGGTAGATGCCGCGCGCCGCGACCTTGTGCATCGCGGCCACGATCACCTCGCTTTCGCTCTCCTTGGTGACATAGCCCGAAGCGCCGGCATGCAGGGCCCGCAGGGCATACTGTTCCTCCGAGTGCATGCTCAGGACCAGGATGGGCAGGCGCGGCCGCTCCTTGCGGACCTGCTTGATGAGTTCCAGCCCGTTCCTGCCGGGCATGGTGATATCCAGCACCAGGAGGTCCCACTCCTCCCTGGCGATCAGGTTCAGCACCTCGGTGCCGTTGGACGCCTCGCCGCACACGATGAGGTCTTCGGTGTCCGCCAGGATGGTCTTGATGCCTTCGCGGATGATGCGGTGGTCGTCGGCGAGCAATACGCGGGTCATTTCCCATCTCCTTGTGGTTTTGCCGCATCCAGTGGAATCTCCACGTGGATCGTGAATCCATGCCCCGGCGCACTGCTGATCTCGGTTCTGCCACCCAGCGCCAGGACCCGTTCCCGGATGCCGACCAGCCCGTAGCCCGAGCCCGGAGGAACGTGGTTCAGGTCCGCGCCATAGCCATCATCGCGAACATCCAGGACCAGCCCCTGCTCCGTCCGCGTCAGCGAGACCATGACCTCACTGGCGCCCGCGTGGCGCGCCACATTGGTCAAGGACTCCTGGAGGATGCGAAAGACATTGGTGGCGACATGCGCATCCAGCACCAGGTCGTCAACGGCAAGGTCGGACTTGATGACGATACCGGATCGCTGGGCAAAATCATCCAGCTGCCAGCGAATGGCGTCCACCAGGCCGAGATCGTCCAGGAGCAGCGGGCGCAACTGGGTGGTCACACGCCGCACCGTATCCACGGTGCTTTCGGCCAGGTGCTTCATGTCCCGCACCTTGTCGTGCAGCGGCGGCGACAGGCTCTTGAGCTTCGTCCCCAGCCAGGAAAGGTCCATGTTCAGACGCATCAACTGCTGGCCGAGTTCATCATGCAGCTCCCGGGCGATGGAGGTGCGCTCCTCCTCGCGCACCGTCTGCAGGGACGTCGCCAGGTCGCGCAGTTGTTGATGCGACTGGCGCAACTGGTCCTCGCTGCGGCGCCGGAGGCTGATGTCGCGGAGAATGGCGGTAAACAGGGTCTGCCCGCCCACCGACACTCTGGTCATGGTCATCTCGACCGGAAAGGTGCGACCATCCGCCCGGCAGCCGCTGGTCTCGGACACCGTATTTTCTGTCGGCGGCTGAAGTTCCCCGTCCGGCAGCACCTGGGCACCGGGCATGCCAACCACGGGGTGAAGTTCAGGCAGCAGGAATCCCAGTGGGGTGCCGACCGCCTTGTCGGCGCTGTAGCCGAACATGCTTTCGGCGGCGGGGTTGAACAGGACGATCCTTTGCGCCTCATCCGCCGTGATGATGGCATCCATGCCCGCATCCACCACCGCCCGCAGGCGTTCTCCGCTCTCCTGCGCAGCCCGCACGGCCTTCGCCTCGCGCTTCTGTTCCAGCCACAGGAGCAGGGTCACCACCAGCAGCAAACAGGTCCACAGGGAGGCGTCGGCCGTGATGATGCGCGCGAATTCGCGCCAGTCCCCCAGCGCATCGTGATCCCGGTTCCCGACACTCAGAATGAGGGGAAATCGGCCGATCCGGCCATAGGTCACCACGCCGGAATCCTCGCCCCCCGTCCTGACGGTCACCAGGGACGCGGGCCTCCCCTCGTTGACCGGTATGCTGGGCAGGGCGATCTTCCTGGCAAAGGCGGCGTCATCGTAGGGCTGCCGCACGATCAGTGCGCCATCCAGCGTGGACAGGGCGATCATGCCCACGGTGCCGAGCTTGATCGAGCCGTAAAGGGATTCGAAATAATGGAGATCCAGCGCCACGACGATGACCCCGCCGAAATCGCCGTTGCGCTTCCGTATCGCCCGGGAACAGGGCAGAGTCCGGGTTCCATCGGTGCGGCTATAGATCGGCGCCCCTATGAACAGGGCGCCGTTCGGGCTATCCCTGGCCCCCTTGAAATATTCACGGTCGGCAACCTGGAGATGCAAGGCGGGATCCGACCGGGCCGAACTATAGACGGTGCCATCGGCGCCAACCACGGCCATGGAGCGGACATAGGGCATACCGGCGACACTCGACTGCAACATGGCGTGAATCGTGGTATCCCAGAGAGACGTACCCCGCCTTTCGGCGTCCGCGATGCGATCCAGGGCCACGCTCATCGCCAGATCCACGCTCTGCAGGGTCCGGGTGGTCTGCTCCGAGATGATGCCGCTCAGGGCGACCGTCTCGCCCTCCGCATCCCGCAATTCCCGCACCCGCAACTGGAACAGCAGGACGGCGGTGGTCACCACGATGGTGGCCACCGCGATCACCGAGAGAAGGACAATGAACCGGCTGGAAGGCGCAGGATTGGGCATGAAAGGGATTGTGCCAGCAGAAGCGCCCTGCCGACCGGCAAGCTTGTAACCTCGGTTACATTCTGGAACCGGTCTCAGGCACTCAGTCGCCGAAGTTCGTGCCCACCCGGCGCGCGCTGCCGATCCAGGAGTGCTTGAGCGGCACGGTCTTCACCTTGCCGGCCACCTCTTCCAGCACCACCGGGCGCGTGCCCTCGCCCTTGGCCGCCACCATGACGCCGTAGGTACCTTCGGCAATCAGGTCGGCGCAGGCCGTGCCCAGCCGCGTGGCCAGGATGCGGTCGGCGGCCGAGGGCGCGCCGCCGCGCTGGACGTGGCCCAGGATGGTCACCCGCGCCTCCAGCCCGGTCAGGGCCTCCAGGCTCTTCGCCAGCCGCAGGGTCCGATCCGCGTAGAGCAGTTCGGCCGCATCGGCTTCCTGGTCGTCGGCCTTGCGGGCGTCCTTGAGTTTCTCCGATTTTCTCCCGTCCACTCTGGCCGCGGCAATCGCGGCCAGATCCTGTTTCGAGATCGCCCCCTCGGCCACGGCGACGATGGAGAAGGGCTTGCCGCCCCGCGCCCGGTCCCGGATCGCCTCGGCCACGCTGTCCACGTCATAGGGAATCTCCGGCAACAGGATCACGTCGGCGCCGCCGGCGATGCCCGCGCCCAGGGCCAGCCAGCCGGCCCGATGGCCCATGATCTCCACCACGATGATGCGGTGATGGCTGTGGGCGGTGCTGTGCAGGCGGTCTATCGCCTCGGTGGCAATGCCCAGGGCGGTATCGAAGCCGAAGGTGATGTCGGTGCCGGCCACGTCGTTGTCTATGGTCTTGGGCAGGGTGATGACGTTCAACCCCATCTGCTTCAGGCGCAGGGCGTTCTTCACCGTCCCCCCGCCGCCCAGGCAGACCAGGCAATCCAGGTGATTGTCATGGTAGTTGCCGGCGATCGCGTCCAGCATGTTCAGGATCTTGCCGCCCACCGGCATCTTGTGCGGCTTGTCCCGGCTGGTGCCCAGGATGGTGCCGCCCAGGGTGAGGATGCCCGAGAGCTGGCCGCCGTCCAGGGGCGTCGTGCGGTTTTCCATCAGGCCGCGAAAGCCGTCGCGAAAGCCGACGATGTGCATGCCGTAATGCCCCAGGACCGCCTTGCCGACGCCGCGGATGGCTGCATTGAGGCCGGGGCTGTCGCCGCCGGAGGTGAGAATGCCGATGAATTTGCTCATGATCGTGGTGCTCGGGGAAAGGGTTGGTTGGCCGCGTGGGACGGGCAAGCGTAGCGCATCCACCGAATCATTGCCACCCGCGCCGCGCCACCGGCAGGGGGAAAAGCCACCCCCGATCGCAACGCCGGCCACGCCGCGCCTGGCCTCCGGCGTCTCCGGCTACATGTCCCTCAGCCGGGAGATGGCTTCCTCTACCCTCTCCAGGGGAATCACCCGCATGCCGGGTATGGACTGCCGGGGCGCATTGGCCTTGGGGATCAGAGCCAGGGTAAAGCCGAGCTTGGCGGCTTCCTTCAGGCGCTCCTGGCCGCGGGGTGCCGGGCGGATTTCCCCGGCCAGGCCCACCTCGCCGAAGGCCACCAGTTTCTGCGGCAGGGGCGTATCGCGCAGGGACGAGACGATGGCGAGCAGCACCGCCAGGTCGGCCGCCGGCTCTATGATGCGCACGCCGCCCACCGCGTTCACGAACACATCCTGGTCGTAGCAGACCACCCCCGCATGGCGATGCAGCACCGCCAGGAGCATGGCCAGACGGTTCTGCTCCAGCCCCACGGACAGTCGCCGGGGGCTGGGGGCGTGGCTGCCATCCACCAGGGCCTGGATCTCCACCAGGAGCGGCCGGGTGCCCTCCTGGGTCACCAGGACGCAGGAGCCGGCCACCTGCTGGCCGTGCTGGGACAGGAACAGGGCCGAGGGGTTGGACACGCCCTTCAGGCCCCGCTCGGTCATGGCGAACACGCCCAGTTCATTCACCGCGCCGAAACGGTTCTTGAAGGCGCGGATGAGCCGGAAGCTGGAATGGGTGTCGCCCTCGAAGTAGAGCACCGTATCCACGATGTGTTCCAGCACCCTTGGGCCAGCCAGTGCCCCCTCCTTGGTCACGTGTCCCACCAGGATGATGCAGGTACCGGTCTGCTTCGCATGGCGCGTAAGCTGGGCGGCGCATTCCCGCACCTGGGCCACGGAGCCGGGGGCCGATTGCAGCGCCTCGGAATAGACGGTCTGGATGGAATCCACCACGGCGATGCGCGGCTTCTGCTGCGTCAGGGTGGCGAGTATCTTCTCCAGGTTGATCTCCGCCAGGAGCATGAGGCCCGCCGGGTCCAGTTGCAGGCGCCGGGCGCGCAAGGCCACCTGCTCCGGGGATTCCTCGCCGCTCACGTAGAGCGTCTGGGCACGGCTGGACAACTGGGCCAGGGCCTGAAGGAGCAGGGTGGACTTGCCTATGCCCGGGTCGCCACCTATGAGCACCACTCCGCCCGCCACCAGGCCGCCGCCCAGGACGCGATCGAACTCCTCGATGCCGGTGGCGATGCGCTCGTCTTCCCGGGGCTGGATGTCAGAGAGGCTCTGCACACGGGAAGCCGTCCCGGCCAGGCCGGCGAAGCGGCTGCTGGCCACGGTCTCGGCCACCGTTTCCACCAGGGTGTTCCAGGCGCCGCAGGCGGGGCACTGCCCCTGCCACTTGGGCGAAGCCCCGCCGCATTCGGTGCAGGAATAATGGGTCTTGGGTTTGGCCATTTGAAAACAGGGGCTGGGGGCTGGAGGCTAGTATCTCGACACGTTAATTACGAAACATAATGCCGAGCCATCTTGCTATCTGCGTCTTGCCGGGTGAAAGACCAAGCGATTCCTCGCTGGTCTGCATTTCGGCGCGACTGCCAGGCATTGACCT
>JAQTNA010000042.1 GCA_028714035.1 Rhodocyclaceae bacterium | reverse complement strand
GACTTTGCGGTCACGAGGAATCACTAAAGGCTGGCCGCATGAGCATTTCGGGGTGTAGCTTAGCCTGGTAGAGCGCTACGTTCGGGACGTAGAGGCCGGAGGTTCGAATCCTCTCACCCCGACCATCTGTTTTTATTCAATATCCTGTAAATAAAAGAATATTTTATTTCTGGGCTACTCTGTTTAATTCAATATTATTCGATATTTTTCTTTTTGATGTGCCAGAATTGTGCCAAATTTGTGCCAATACAATTCAGATGTATTTAAATACAATTGCGTTAATGTGTAATTAAATCAATTAAAACATGTAGTTACTAAAAATTTTGCTTGACTTCATGTTTGGTGTTCTCCAAAATGCATGAATGCTTTCGTTGATTCGAAATTTTTCAACTTTTTTGTTGGACCTCCATTTTCGGGGTGGGCGTGGCGTCGGCTTGGCGGTCGCATGCTTGATGTTGTTCTTTTTCGTTGTGTCCTCATCTGAAATCTTTTTAGGACTCGGTTTTCTGGGCGCTATTTTTTTCGTTGGCTTGATCGGAATCCCTCTGGTTAGCCTAATTGATCGGAAAAATGGCGTTCCTGCGCTCTGCCTGAAAATGTCTTTGGTTCGCTTGAAACAAATTTCGCGGGCCTTTGTGCGAGTTTTCAGAATTCTGTTTTTGCGTGTCGATTGCCGCTCATTGTTGCTGCTGCAAAAAAACAAGTGGCAGGAAGGACTGGTTTTTTTGTCATCTTGCCCACGACTTCCGCACGTTTCACTTTCCCCCAAACTTCTTCCTGCCCCAGAGTTTTCCCTAACCGCATAACCTGATTTTTTGGTCATTTTTAGGTTTTGCGGGCGGGGATCATGGCTTTCTGCCCATTCTTTTTTCTCGCCCGCGTTGTTGAGGAACAACGAATATGGTCGATTTTGTTGAAAAAATTTTTGATGATTTGCGGCAAGACGGTTTGCCGCTCTTGCTGACTTTGGGAAATGAAAAAGCAATTTTGAAACTGGGTTTCAAGACTGTAGCTGCAGCGCGGAGCGCGGTCTTTAGGTGCACTTTCCCACTCCCTCTTGTTGAGTGTTCAGGAAAAATAAAATTCAAATTGGTTGACATGGCCCGTTTATTGGCGGGTGAAGCCGCTCCGGCAAACGCTGGGCCACCTTTGTCTCAACCTCAAATCACCCCCGCCAATATTTTGTTGCGCCGAAGTCGAGGCCGCCCTCGTAAAGCCTTCCGCTCGGTCGTCGAAAGGAGCGCGAAATGACGAATGCATTCAAGTTTGAGGAAATTATTCCCTCCCTGCAGGCGGTCGCGCGAAGCGTTGGCGCAGACCTAGATGAAGGCGTAAGTGTTGGATGGATTTTAATGGAACGCGCTCAGCGGCGAAGGCGTCAATTTAGTGCCGGTTGGATTTTGGTGGGGGTAAGGCGGGTGCTGGTGCGGGCGGCCATTCCTGCCGGATTTGTCAGTCTTGATAATATTGATGAGGACCGTTGCTTATTCTTCTTCGAAATTTGCGCTGCCTCACAGAATGTGATCGAGCAGTGGAGGTGCTGCGAGCTTGATCCACAAACCGAGTCCGTCATGGCCGGTCTGAACACAGCAGAAATGGCGAAAAAGCAGGGGTTAACGCGCCGTGCGGCTCAAATGCAGGTCGACCGGCAAGTACGTCATTTTTTGATGGGTGATTTGTTTTTGGGGGTGTCATCATGAGTGCGACCGGGCGGCAACGAGTGGTCCGGGACGGATTCTGGCGTGACCCTGACCTCGCCGAAATTACCCAAGAAGAGAAATCTTCTCTACTGTACCTTTTGACCTCTCCATCATCCAACATCGGCGGTGTTTACCGCCTCGTCTGGCGAGTTGCTGGGGCAGAAATGGGATGGACAGCGGAACAGTTTTTATCTGTTCTCGCCCGACTTCGTGACCTAAATAAGGTCGATTTTGAAGAAAACACAGGATTCGTCTGGGTCAAAATTTGGTGGAATCATAACAGCACGGCCGGTGCGTTCTCTCCTAAGTTAAGGAAAATCGCCATCGAGGAGGTTGCTGCGATGCCAGAAGCCTGGCGTGGCCCTTATCTGCAGCTCCTTGAAGAAAATGGCATCGATAGAGCATCGATAGGGTATCCATACCCCAGCGATGGGGAGCCTCCTAACTCTAACTCTAACCATATTCACACACCTACATCTGATCCAAAATCGCATGGATCTGAAGTGGTGAGCGGCATTCTTGATGTGTTTTTGTTAGCAGCAGGAAATCCGTCTGTGTTGGTGACGATGTTGTCTGATCTCTCCAAAAAGCTAGGAAACGCCACTAAAGAGCAAGCGCAATGGGCGGGTGCGGCATGGCGAGAGGCGGCCGAGAAGGGAGGGACAAAATCGCCCGAGGCTTACGCTGTTTATCTCTGCAAACGGGCATCACTTGGCCTTGTGACGCGCCCTGCGGGTTTTGCCGAGCAAGAACAAAATGAAGCTATCGCAGAAATGAAAAATGGATGGACACGGTTGATGGCACTGCATGGACAAAATTTTCGTACGCCAGGCGGAAAAATTGCTCATATCAATCCTAACGGCACAATTTCATTTCCGGACGGGAGCGTAAGTGGAGTTGATGCACTGAAAGCATTGGCTCTGATCGAGTCAGGCGTATGGGTTGAATTGCCCTAAATGGTGTTTCTCACCAAGGCCTGCACCCCATCTTGGGTGCAGGCCCCCTTTGTTTTCGTTACCGCTAGATATACAGATATAAGGCGCGGCAAAACGCCGCTGCCACATTGTCAGGAGGGTTTATGGCTTCACCATTCAACCTATCACCGCAAGAGATCAAGGACAGAGTAAAAGCAAAGCGTCGTATCATTTTGGATTTTTTGGCTTCGGGCGAGGTTTGGACAACTACCGAAATTGCCTGTCTGCTGCTCCAATGTGCCCGCCCTGGGACACTATCAACGCTCAAGCAGCTTGAAAGAGATAAAGAAATCACAGCGGGGATTGTGGACTCGGGCATTCGTAAGATTAGCGTATATGGCATAACAAGCCATGGTCTTGCCGTCGCCAGCCAGTTCGGTGGGCGAAGTTTTGATGGCGTAGCCAGCATCAATCCTGCCTACATTTCGCATCACACCGACACCCAACTGGCAAGACTCATGGCGGAGGCCGCTGGATGGCTCGAATGGAAGCCAGGAAAGGCACTATACGGCGCTGGTTTCCTCAAAGTTCCAGACGCTTTGGTAACTACTTCAGATGGCCAGATCGTGAGCGTCGAAATCGAACGCCATGTCAAAACGCCAAAACGCTATTCGAAAAGCATTGCTGCAACTTTGCAAGATATCAAAGCTCAGCGCTACCAGGCTGTTCACTATATAAGCCCCAGCGGTCAGGCAGACCTGATCCGTGGTGCGTTCCACAACGTCAAAACAATCAAAGTGGCAGGTGAATATGTGGAAATTACCGAGCGTCACCGTGCCCGATTCGGATTTTTCAATCTATCCGAATGGCCGACCTTACCGATTGCTTCGCCTTCCCTGGATATGCAGGCAGGAGGGGCATCAAATGACTAAAAATCGGAATTCATCCTTTGGCTATTTCCGCTTGTTGCTTGTGTTTTCGCTGGCCGGAATTGCCTGGTTCATCTACGAAAATGGAGCCGACATTCTTCTGGCAGGCGGTGTGACCCTGCATGAAAAGAAACCAAAACTTTCCATGCCGATACTCAAATCACCCTCGAACGAAATGCCAGAACGTACACCCGATGAACAGCCAAATAGCGTAGGGAAATAACCATGAAACTCGAAACATTACTATTGATCCGGCCAGATTTATCCGTGATTCACGCCGCATACTTTACGCGCGGATCCTGGAAGAACTTTTTCACCCGCTCAGGTGATTTTTCCAACGACTGCATGTGTTCGGTTGCGGCAGCTTTCAGCTTGGCCTTGGTGCGTACTGGAACCTTTGTATAAAGCGCGTTCTTCAAATCGGCGTTGAGCCGTTCTTCCGGGTTGAGTTCTGGGCTGTAGCTGGGTAGATAGAACAGTTCGATCTTGTCTTTATGCTCCTCGACCCAAGCCTTGACCGGCTTGCTGTGATGGACACGCAAGTTTGAGGCCGGTTGGCAATAGTGGAGTCCAACGGGTTAAGCAGCGAGCAAATTTTCATAGTATCGCTGCGTGAATACGGCAGGTGACAGGTAGCCAAGGCGAGCCTGTTTCCGCTGCCGGTTGTAGAAGATCTCGATGTACTCGGTGATCTCCTGTATTGCCTGTGCTCGGGTGCGGTAGCGCCGATGGTGAACCAGCTCATTTTTGAGCGTGCCCCAGAAGCTTTCCATTGGTGCATTATCCCAGCAATCTCCCTTGCGACTCATGGAGGCCGTCATACCAAACTGCTTCAGCAATTTCTGGTAATCGTATGCACAGTACTGGCTGCCCCGGTCGGAATGGAGAATCAGTCCCTTGGCGGGGCGTTTGGACGAAACGCCCCGGAACAGCGCCTGCATGACCAGGCTTTTGGTCATCCGCTCGCTCATGGCGTAACCGACCAGTTCGCCATTGAACAAATCTTTCAGACCGGCCAGATACAGCCAGCCCTCGTCGGTGCAAATGTAGGTGATGTCGCTCACCCACGCCCGGTTAGGTGCCGATACGGCGAAGTTCCGGCCCAGCAGATTCGGCGCCACGGGCAGGTTATGTTTGGAATCGGTGGTCACCCTGAATTTCCGTTTCTGTTTGCAGCGTAGTCCCAGTTTCTTCCGGATGCGCTTGATGCGGTCTACGCCCACCCGAATCCCATGGTCCGCCAAGTCGCTTTGCAGCCGCTCCGGGCCACAGGTTTCGCGAGTCCGCTGGTGCGCAGCTCGAATCTCAACCTCAAGGCGCGCATTCTCTTGTGCCCGTCGTGACAGGGGGCGATCCCGCCAGGCATGGTAGCCACTTTCGGATACGTCAAAAACACGGCACATCACCGCCACCGGGTACTGCTGTCGCCATTCTTCCATTCGACCGTACTTCACCGCGACTCCTTCGCGAAGTAGGCCGCCGCCTTTTTTAACAGATCGCGCTCCATCTTGACTTCGGCCAGTTCGCGCTTGACCCGCGCCAATTCCATTTCCAGCTCAGTCAGGGGCTTCTGATTCTTGCCCACCGTAGCCAGTTTGCCTTGGCGGGCCGCATAGACCCAATTCTTCAGCGTCCCCTGCGGCAAAGACAAGCGCTTCGCCACTTCCGGCACCGTTAACCCGTCAACTTCATGCAGGCGAACTGCCTGCTCCCGAAATTCAGGGCTGTAAACCCCTCTTGGTAATCGTTCCATCTTCGTCCTCCGTTCCCATGATTTTACAGAAACGTTGGACTCCATTTTTTCCAGCCTACCTCAGCGTAGCAGCGGCCCCGTACATCGGTGTTCACCACCGCCGTTTCATCTCCCCAGTGAATCTCGGCATCCTCGGACTTGGCGCGTTTCTCAATCTCGGGGTATTCCTCATCAAGCCATGCCTGCACAGCCTCAGGGCGTTGCTCATACGCCTTCTTGATCGGCTTTTGTGGGGTGAATCCCCAACGCTTGAGGTAGTTGCCCACGCCGCGCACTGACAACTTGATTCCGCATTCGCTCTCAATCAGTTGCATGACGGCAGCCCGGTTCCAAAGTGCAAATTCCATCTTCAGTTGCTCGGGGCGCTTGTCACAGATGATTTGCCGAATGGCGATCTCTTGCGATTCGCTCAACGTACGACCACTGCCCGGTCTCTTGCCGCGCGCAGCTGGTTTAAGTGCCGCCGCCCCCGCAGTCGAATAAGCGGTGATCGCAGCGTTCACGGCAGACCAACTGAGGCCGCTGTGCTCAACAATCTGCATCACCGGCATCCCTTTGCGGTGCATCCGGATGACTTGTTTCCGTCTCTCATGCAGTACTTCTCGCGACTGCTTGCGGGCGTCTTCTTTTTCCATGCGACATTTTACAAGTTCCACGCATTAAAATCACGTATAATTCGTGCCGAGTCTATAAAGAAGCGTGAGCAGATCGAAGCCCAAATTCTGCAAGCTGAACGGCATGAGAAGCGCAAAATGCAAATCGCCGAGATTGCAGAAAAGGCCGGAATTCTGGACGCGACCGATGAAGAAATCCTTGCCGCGTTCAGATCGATTCCCGCCAAATAATGGCATGCACGTCTTGCAGAAAAATCAGTCATGACCTGTCAGCTGACGTGTCGGAGGCCGTGTTTTTACATGAACACGCCTGCTGCACAGGTTTCATGGCCACAGGTCAAATTCCTGCGGGACGATAAAGCCGTCCCTGCGCCTTCAGGGTCAGATCAGGCAAGCGCCTCATGGGCGGCGGCTAGGGCCGCTTCCTTGCCTTGCCGTGCTGGACGCCCGGTTCTGATCCTTTCGTTGCTTTTGGCGCCTTCCCTCCCGCCCGCTTCGCGGCCGGGCACCCCTTTCAGGGCTGCGTCGGAGGTCGGCTGTGGCCTTCCTCTTCGTCGCTCCACTTCGTTCCACTCCTCACCCATTTCGCCTTCGGCTCCATGGGTTCCTTGGTCGTGCTGCCGCACGACGGGAGCAAGACGCTCACGCACTCCGCCTGGCGGCTTCGTTTGTTCGCTTTGCTCCCCCGTGAAAGGGGTGCCCGGCCGCAAATTCGTCGGTCGGGAAGGCGGGGTGCAAGCACCCCCACTGCGTGATCATCGCCCTTGGGGGCGACTATTTCGGGCGTGTCGCTATGCGCCATCCCGAAATTCACTTGCGGCCCCCCCGTCCTCAGTCGGCCTTCGGCGCTCCTTCGGAGACTGCGGCAAGACGGGTGCAAAAAGAAGCACCCTTCGCCTTGTCCCACCCTCGATTTTGTTCGCCTCGCCTATGGGCTTGCCGAAAAATCGGTGTGGCCCCCAGGGTCAAACCCGACCTGTACCGTTCCATTTCGCCCATAGGGGATATACATACATATCACTCAAAGGAATTCATCCCATGTTATCCATGCTCATCGTAAAACTGCTGCTCACTGCTGTGGCCATCATCAAGCACGGTTATCTCTTCGGGTTACTCGCAGGGCTCGCAATTCTGGCTTTCAATGCCGAAGATGGTGGTGTGCTCAAACCGTTTTTGCTTGCTTTGGCCACATTTTCAGCATTGCCATTTCTTGCCATGCAGGCGGCACCTATTCTTGCTTCAAAGGCCAGCCTGGAAATCAGCATCAGCCCGCTTGATAGCGGTCTGTATTTCGTCGCCATGTTTATTGCCGTTGTCGGGGTGTTTGGATGGCTGCGCCATGGCGTTCACGGGCTGGAAATCGCCAAGAAAAAGCTGACCAAGACATCCAGACTGGAGCGTAACAAGCGCACGGACGTTCGGGAGATTCACAAATTCCTGCCTGATGAAATTCCTGCATACAATCCTGCTTCGTATTTTTCCAGCGCATCAAAGCATGGCATTTTTCTGGGCCTGGATGAAAAGGAAGCCCCCCTTCGATTCGATTACGAAACCTGGAAAATATCCCACATTCTGCTCACCGGCAGAACACGTGCAGGCAAGGGCGTGGCTGCGCAAATTCTGCTTTCCCAAGCGATTGCAGCTGGCGAATATGTGGTCATCCTTGACCCGAAAGTGGATGCCTGGATGCCACATATCTTCAAGGCGGCATGTGACCAGTCCGGCTTGCCTTATCGCTTCCTTGACCTTCGCCAGTCTGCTCCACCACAAACGAACATATTCAAGAACTGCGATGCGGAAACGATCGAAAACATGCTGATTGGCGGTTTCGGATTAACCGAAAAAGGTGAAGCCGCCGACTTCTACCGTCTGGCTGACCGCAAGGCCGCGCGCCAATGTGCTGTTTGGCTTGCCGCTCATCCAGAGGCAACGGCGCGGGATGCTTTGGCAGCAAATGGCGACGCCTGGGCAGAGGCAGCACCCGCATTCATGGCATATCTTGCCGAGATTGCGGAACTGCCGGCACTGAATCACAAAGGTGGGCTGGATATTGCCGCTGGTGAGCAAGAAGGAGGGTGCCTATACGTGGTGGGCGACATGATCAATCCCCGCCTGCTGCGCGCCCAGAAAATGATTCTGCTGCGCCTGTTGTTCCTTGCCAAGAACCGCGACCAGACCATGCAGAATCGTACCATCACCGTGATGGCCGATGAGTTCAAGGTTCACATTTCCCGCCCGTTCATGATTTCGCTTGGGGCATCTGCCGGGTGGGGTTTGCATTGCATTCTGGCTTTTCAGTCCCTTCAGGATCTATCCGACTGTCCGGCGGACCTGGACGCGGAAAGCGTCAAGGGTTCGGTCATGGAAAACTGTGCCGTGCAAATCTCCTACGCCATCAAAGACCCGGACACTGCCGAGTGGCTTTCCAAGTCCACCGGCACCGTTTTGGTAGATGACGAAATCCGGAAAATCGAGAAGAACATTGTGCTATCTGAAACTTTCGAGGATGAGCGATCCGTCCGAATGGCGGAACGCTACTACATCGACACCAACATGTTCATGAATTTGCCCAAAGCCTGCGGCGTTCTCTCAATTCCCGGCTCTCTTGCCCGATTTTGTTATACCTCGCCCGTGCGGGCAGAACGTACACAGGCAGCTATTACCCCAGAACCTCTTGCTACTGCTACCGCAGAAGCGAATATACCGGAGGCTGCGCCACCGGTCAGCGTGGGAGCTGGGTTGGTGGATGTTTAGTGTGAGTGCCTGCGGCTGGCAGGCCCAACAGCAACAAGCTGATTTGCGTGGTGCGGACAAGCCCATTTTCTGTTGCCGTTCCACTTTCGTTGATTGCCTCTTATATCGCCCCCCTGGTGTTTTGATAGGGCAGGGTGGCTAAAGGCGCACGCCACCGCGCCAGCCACTGCGCTTTCGCGGCATATCCTCGGTTGCTTCGCTCTCCTCGGTATTCCACGTTCTTCGCGTCTTTCACGTTGCCCTGCAGGCCACCTGAGCGCCCTCTCAATACCACCGACCGTGAGGGGCGATACAAGAGGCAGAACATTAACGAAAGGAGAACCGCCATGGCAACAGAAAACACCTGCACCACAATCAGCAAAACCGAGAGGGTTCCCCAATCGGCAGATTGTCAGAACCAAACCAACCAGGAGAAAACCATGTCTATCCAACAGAAATCGATAAACGGTCAATTCCCAACAGGCCAGAATGTTCTGGAAATGGCGCATGAACAGGCGCAGGACGAATGGGGCGAAATCATCAGTATTTATACCCGTGCCCAGGCAATTGAGGACGGCATTCTTGTGGACGTGACTGAAATGGCCAGGGAAGCCGGGTTTGTCTGGCCAGTAGCGATTACCTGCGCGGCTTGGGCCGATTGCGTGGAATGGAGCGACCAGGACAGCAAACGCCAGACTTACCAGGATGAATCTGGGCGCTTATGGGACGTGATCTACATGGCGAGCCGTGCAGCCCGGCGTGGAGGCGATCAAATTTTGTTCCAGCTTTACCGATTACCCCGTGGCGGGCGCGGCGTTCGCCCTCGTCTGACCACTTTGAAAATGCACTGCGGCCCTGGTGATAACGGCGATCCGGTCATCACGATCATGCTGCCGGGTGAGGATTGAATCACTGGGTATTTCGCCGCCCACGGATATATAGGTACAGGGCATGTGCCCTGCACCATGGAGATTGACATGAAAATTCGCGAATACCTTATCACTCATTTTCACAGCACCGTATGGCTGCATGATGCCTTGATTTCCGTCTGGCGCGGAATCAGACTCGGTGCGGCAACCAGCAAAGACATGATAGGAGCAGAGGAAAAGTCACCGTTCTGGTTGGCCTTGTTCGCGGCATACCGTTACGCCGTCAGCATTGGCGCTTATCTGGGCGGGCTGGTCGGTGCGGTGGTGTTCTATGCGGTGTTCTTGTTCTTGGGGTGGGTGGTGCTAATGGCGGTTGTGGCGACAATGGGGGCCGGGCTGCATCGAGCTGGTCTTTTCTGAAGTGGTGTATGGTTAATTTAGTGATCTGATTTACAGACAAGATCAGGGTGTGGGGCTTGGATAATGTGGTGGCAGGAACATAGCCAAGTGATGCGGCCATGTCATGCTGTTCAAATTGTTAACCCGTTCACGATACGTGAACAAAATAAATATATGAACGATGTTCTTGACGTCGTGTTCATTGTCTAATATTGTTCACGTATCGTGAACATGTAATAACAATGAACCGTATGCGTAATGATCAAGCCCCCCCCTTCGCTCAGAAAGAGTTATTTCTCTTGGAGCAAGCTATAGGTGCGTTAAAAGAAACTACGGGCATCATTGCCAAAATAACGGCCATGGAGCCCATCCTGGCGGATGGTCACCAAGTCGATGCAACTATCGAGATTGATGTCGCCGGAAATCTCTGCCCCTATATAGTAGAAATTAAACGAATAGATCGATTCGCTGCGCTCGGGCAGATCAAGAATCAACTTGATCGGCTTCAGCAGCCAGGCCTGCTCGTTGCCCCACGGATAACAAACGAGACAGCCGATAAATGTCGTGAACTAGATGTGCAATTCATTGATGCCAACGGTAATGCCTTTCTCCATGCTCCTGGTTTGTATATTTTGGTCAAAGGACAACGCCCCCAAGCCAAAAGAGAGAATGCCGTCGCCGCGATGGAAGCGCCGCGCGGAGGTACTGCAACGGCTCTAAGGGTAATATTCGCCCTGTTATGCCAACCTGAGCTGGTCAATGCCCCTTATCGCGAGCTAAATCAAATAGCACGCGTTGCACTAGGCGCAATCGGCTGGGTGTTTTTTGACCTGAATAATCGGGGCTTCACGACGGGCGGAACGAAAAAGGGCGATCGTCGCATTCTGGAGAGACAGCGCTTGATTGAAGAATGGGTAACTAATTATCCAATCAAGCTCCGCCCCAAGCTGAACCCCAAACGGTTTCATGCCCCTGACCCGAACTGGTGGCGTCAAGTTGACGTCACACGATACGGCGCCCAATGGGGCGGTGAGGTGGCTGCAGATAAACTGACTGGCCACCTGAGACCCAATACAGTCACCATCTACATGAGGCCAGAGGACGCACGCCAGAACCTCATGATGATGGTGGTAGAGAACAAGTTGCGGGCTGCCCCAGATGGGGAAATTGAAGTATTGGAGGCATTCTGGGATTTCCTGCCCGATGAAACTCTGCCTGACATAGTGCCGCCAATCCTGGTATATGCAGACCTGCTTGCCACAATGGATCCGCGTAACTTTGAAGTCGGACGCATGATTTATGAGGAAAGAATCCATGGCCCTGACGCCAAGGCCTGAACGCCCCATCGATTCGCTTACCCTCTCGGTTATACGAGAAGTGAGGGACGCTGCAGCCGATCTGGGCCTGGAAGCTTTCATGGTGGGTGCAACGGCCAGAATCATTCTTTTGGAACATGTGTTTGGACTGCATATGGGACGTGCGACCCGCGATATGGATTTTGCTTTCGCGGTGGAGAGCTGGGGCCAGTTTCAGTCAATCAAACAGCGCTTAATCTCAACCACCTTGTTCGCGGAAATGGAGAGAGTGGCGCAACGCCTGATATACAAACCGGCGGACATAAATCACAAATTCGTGGTCGATATCATCCCCTTCGGCGGGCTTGAGAGCGAGAAAAACACAATCGCGTGGCCACCAGACATGAGTGTCTTGATGAATGTTGCGGGCTATGGCGACGCACATGCTTCGGCAGTGCCGGTCGAAGTTGAACCCGGCCTGGTAATTTCTGTCGCCTCCATCCCCGGCATCGCAGTCCTTAAACTTTTTGCCTGGGCAGATCGGGGGCAGGAAGACCCGAAGGACGCCATCGACCTGGTTACCCTGCTCCGGCAATATAACGAAGCCGGCAATCAAGAGCGGGTCTATGAGGACGCAATTGCAGCACTGGAAGCTGCTGGATATGATGTGGAACTTGCTGGCGCATGGCTATTGGGCCATGACGCAGTAGCACTATCCTCCTCAGAAACGCGAAGCCAGTTGAACTCGCTGTTCGCTGATCCTTCCCTTGTGGAACGTCTTGTCACCGATATGTCGAGGGCTTTGCGTGCACGCGACAATGCCCTGGACTATTCAAGAGCCTTGCTAGAGCAATTCCTTAAGGGTTTTTCTCATGAATCGACAATTTAACAGTTTGTTGAAAAACATCATCAATATTATGCGTATGGTATAATATGCACATTAAATCAACGGGTTGGGGCTGGTGATGCGCGGGTTTTCGGATGAGCAGCTTGGGGTGTTCATCTATGTGTCGGCAGAGGATATAGAATGTAGAGGGCCATGGCGCCACCGAATCAAGTGTGTAGACTGTCTAACTGACCATAAATCAGGCAGAAAGGCACTTCTGAAATCCAGATGAAAACGAAAATGGCATCAAATTTTTGAGAATTTCAACGGACTGTTAATCTGATCCGGTTTAAACATGTGGGCCAGTTGGCGCCAACCCGATGATATTTGTTGATAGTTGTGAACAAGTGAGCAAACACAAGAACAATATCCCTACTTCACAGAATGACTGCAGTCATTTGTCTCGCTATGGTTTTCGCATGGGGCGCAGCGGCGCCCATGCCAGCCGTACCATGATGCTGGAAGAATTGCAGGTTTTACTTGATGCAGCTCCGGCAGATTCATGCAAATCGGACTATATGGCCTTGGTCGTTGGTTCCAATCTACTGGGCAAGGGGACGGCGAAGGCTAGAGAACTAACCGCAAAGCATCTGGTGGAGCTTTACGGGCTTGATGATACGCTTTGCCTGTTCCGGGTCTTCCGCCACCTTTGGCAGCAAGATGCTCAGGCGCGACCTGTTCTGGCCCTGACGCTAACGCTTGCTCGCGACCCGCTGCTGCGCCTGAGCCGTCCGCTCATGCTCTCCAAACGCCCCGGCGAGCCATTGGATCGCAAAGAGGTGGAGGATGTTCTCGACCAAGCTGAACCGGGCCGATTCAGTGCCGCGTCCCTGAAATCCTTTGCCCAAAACATCAACGGCAGTTGGACCCAAGCTGGCTTTCTCCATGGCAGAGCTCGTAAAGTACGTTCGCAGCCCACCGTCACACCTACTAATCTTGCCTTCGTCTTGTTCCTTGCGCATCTCGAAGGATTGCGCGCCCAGCGTCTCTTTTCGAGCGATTGGGCGCGTTTGCTTGCGGGCTCGCCTGATGAGCTAGTCGCTATGGCACAATCAGCATCCAGAAGAGGTTTGCTGATCTTCATGAACGCCGGGGGAGTGATGGAAGTGCGCTTCCCCGGCTATCTCACGCCCGAAGAAGAGGAATGGCTCCATGAGTAAGGTGGCCAAGCTGCTCAACGTCTATCGCGAGCATATCGCCGTGCCCTGGCAGCAAGGGTTGGCCGGCATCCAGCGCGTCATTTTCACGGTCTACGACCCCCATGATGAACTGCGCATGCGGGCCAACCTCTTGGAGTTCGAAATCGCCACCAAAGCCGCCGGCCATGCCTGGCAGCTCATCGACATCACCGATGCCTTTCCCTCCTGGATGGCCGGCCAGCGCTACCGCGAGAGCTACTTTGAAACCCCGGAAGACCTGGATGGTTATGTCGCCGGCCAGATATCCGGCTTCACGCACGACCTGGAACAGGACCTGCGCAACAAAATCGCCGAATCGGCGGACGCCAACACCGTCACCGCCTTGCTTGGCGTGGGCAGTCTGTTCGGCCTGTCTCGCGTTTCCCATGTCGTGGAGAAGATTGCCGATGCCATCCCCGGCCGTCTGCTGGTCTTCTTCCCCGGCGAATATGCCAACAACAACTACCGCCTCCTGGATGCCCGGGACGGGTGGAACTACATGGCTGTGCCCCTCGTGGCGGCCGAATAAAGGGAGTCATCAACCTCATGCTTAACCAGGACATCTTCACCAAGGCCCCCAAGCAGAACCGCCTGGTCAACAACGGCGTCGCCGAGGTCTCCGAGGACCACTCCGCCAGCGCCCTGACCGTGCTGCGCTACGAGTTGGAAACCTTCGTCTGCAATGGCCAGTACGAAAAGGGCATGGAGCGGCTTCTCAATGCCTTTCTCCAAAACCTGACGAATGCTGCTGAGCAACCCGGCGTCTGGATTAGCGGCTTCTACGGTAGCGGCAAGTCCCACATGGCGAAGATGCTGCGCACCTTGTGGACTGACCTTGCCTTCCCGGATGGCGCCACGGCCAGGGCCATCACCCGCCTGCCGGACAGCGTGCAAGACCTGCTCAAGGAACTGTCCACCCAGGGCAAGCGTCTGGGCGGCCTCAAGGCGGCCTCCGGGAAGCTCGGTGCGGCCGCCTCCGAAAGCGTCCGGGTCGCCCTCCAGGAAATCGTTTTTCGTTCAGCAGGGCTGCCTGAGAAGTATCACCACGGCCGCTTCGTCCTCTGGCTTCAGCGGAAGGGCCTCCTGGATGCCTTGAAAGCCGAAATCGAGGGCAAGGGTGAAGACTTCGAGCGTGAGCTCAAGGAGATGTATGTCTCCCCCGTCCTGGCCAACGCCCTGCTCAAGGTCTATCCGGACTTCGCGGACAACGCCAAGAATGCCCGTATGCTGCTGAAGGACCAGTATCGCGAGGTCACCGACCTGTCCAACGACGAGTTGGTGGACGCCATCCACGATGCCCTGGCCCACGACAACAAGTTCCCTCTGACCGTCATCGTCCTGGACGAGGTGCAGCAATACATCGGCGACAGCGCCGACCGCGCCTACCGGCTCCAGGAAGCCGTCGAGACCTGCTGCAAGCATTTCAGTGGCCGCTTGCTCTTCGTCGGCACTGGCCAGACCGCCCTGGCCGGCACCCCCACCTTGTCCAAGCTGCTGGGCCGCTTCCCGGTACAGGTCTCCCTGTCCGACACGGACGTGGAAGGCGTCATCCGCGAAATCATCCTGGCCAAGAAGACCAGTGCCGTGCCGACCGTGGAGAAGGTCTTGCAGGACAACCTGGGCGAGATTTCCCGCCACCTGCATGGCACCAAGCTGGAGCACACCCTCGCCGACGAGGACGTGATGGTGGCCGACTACCCCATCCTGCCGGTGCGCCGTCGCTTCTGGGAGCGCGTCATGCGTGCCGTGGACACCACCGGCACCGTGGCCCAGCTGCGCAACCAGTTGCGCGTGGTGCATGAGGCGGTCATCGCCACTGGCGACCAACCCCTGGGCCACGTGGTGGCCGGCGACTTCATCTACGACCAGAACGCCGTCAGCTTGCTCCAAACCGCCGCGCTCTCCCGCGAGGCGTACAACCACATCGAAGCCCTCGCCGCCGGCAAGGGCGACGACCCGCTCAAGGCCCGCCTGCTCAAGCTGATTTACCTCATTGGCAAGCTGCCCACCGAGGCCGTGGCGGATACCGGCGTGCGCGCCACTGCCGACACCCTGGCTGACCTCCTGCTCGTGGACCTGCCCGCCGGTTCCGCCGACCTGCGCAAGCGTGTCCCGGACCTGCTGCACGTCTTGCAGGAAAAGGATGGCCTGGTCATGGGCATCACCACCGGCATGGGCGTGGAATACCGCCTCCAGACCCGTGAAAGCAGCGCCTGGCAGGACGAATACCGCCACCAGGAATCCGAGCTCAAGAGCTCCGTCACCCGCATCGAACAGGAGCGGACCGACCTGTTCCGCAAGATGGCAGGGGACACCCTGCGCCAGGTCCGCCTCACCCAAGGCAAGGAGGCCCGTGACCTATCTCCCAGCTTCGATGCCGAACTCCCCAAGGACCACGCCCAGCGCATCGTCGCCTGGATTCAGGACGGCTGGCAGACCGACGAGAAATCCTTCCTGGCCGAGGCCCGCGCCGTGGGCAACAGCGACCCAAGCCTCTTCGTCTACTTGCCCGCCCGCAACAAGACCGACCTTGCCAATGCCATCGTCGCCATGAAGGCGGCCAAGGCCACCCTGGACACCAAGGGCGTCCCCTCCACGCCGGAAGGAGAGGAAGCCCTGAGCGCCATGACTACCCGCCTCAAGGCCGCCGAGCGTCAAATCCAGACGCTCCTGGCCGAGGTCTTTGCCGGTGCCCGTGTCTTCCAGGCCGGCGGCACCGAAGTGACCGACCCCGACGACCTGGCCGGCAAACTCAGCGCCGCCGGGCAGAAATCCGTCGTCCGGCTCTATCCCCAGTTCGATGTGGCCGACCAGGCCGGCTGGGAAAAGGCCCTGGAACGCGCGCGCAAGAACGATAGCCAGGCCCTGGAAGCGATTGGCTACAAGGGCGACCCGGACAAGCACCCGGTCTGTGCCGCCATCCTCAAGTTCATCGCCGGCGGCAAGAAGGGCAGCGAAATCCGCGACTACTTCCGCGCGCCACCCTATGGCTGGCCCCAGGACGCGGTGGACGGCGCCCTCTACGCCCTGCTGGCCAGCGGCCACCTGCGCGCCCTGGATGCCGCCCACAAGGCGGTGGATGCCAAGGGCCTGGAGCGCAACAAGCTCACCCAGGCCAGCTTCAAGCCCGAGTCGGTCACCGTCTCCCCCGTCCAGCTCATCCAGCTGCGCAAGCTCATGCAGGAAGTGGGCATTGCCTGCCAACCCCAGGAAGAACTGCAAAAAGCCATGCTCCTGCTGGAAGAGCTCAAGTACAGGGCGGCCAAGGCCGGTGGCGAGGCCCCCAAGCCCGCTGTGCCGGACGTGAGCCACATCAACCAACTGGAACAGCTCGCCGGCAACGCCCTGTTGGTCCAACTCCATGCCGACCGGGACAAGCTCCTGGCCGATGCGAACGCCTGGCAGCAGGCGGGCCAAGCCACCGACAAGCGTTGGCCCAACTGGATTCAACTCTCCGACCTGTTGAACCAGGCCAAGGACCTCGGTCCCCATGAAGAACTGGCCGAGGAGGCCAAGGCCATCGCCGACCAGCGTGCCTTGCTGGCCACCCCGGACCCGGTGCAGGCCCTGTTGGAAAAAACGGTGGACCTGCTCCGTCGCTCCCTGAACCACCATGTCCAGGCATTCCAGGACGAATACACCGCGCGCCTGACCGCGCTTCAGGCCGATGAGTCCTGGCAGAAGCTCAGCGCCGCCGACCAGACCACCATCCTCAAGGAATGTGGCCTGGAGCCGGCCCAGATGCCGGACATGAGTTCCGCCGCCGCCCTGGAACAGGCCCTGGACGAGTGCCCCCTGGCCCGGTGGGCGGATAAGCGCGAGGCCCTGGCCAACCGTTTCGACCAGGCCCGCCAGAAGGCCGTCCAGAAGGTCACCCCCAAGGCCATGCCGGTGCAGTTGCCCCACCGTGTGTTGAGCTCCCAGGATGAACTGAAGGCCTGGCTGGACGAGGTGGAGAAGCTGCTCAAGGAACGCCTGGGCCAAGGCCCGGTGTCCCTCTGAGGAGATGAGCGCCATGCACCCGCTCAGTAAACCCCTGCGTAGCCGTCTGGAAGCCACCATCAAAACGGCCCGCGACGTTGCCGAAACCGCTGCCCGAGACGCCTTGGAGTATCTGGGCGTAGGCGAGCCGAAGGCGCCCGCCCACCTCACCCCGGAACAGGCCGAACTTCGCCGTCGCCTGCGCCTGCACGGCCGCCAACTGGGCGACGTGAAGCTCACTGGCGACAAACAGGACATCCGTCACCTGGTCTGGGAAGTCGCCTACGAGCACTGGCACCGCATGCTCTTCGCCCGCTTCCTGGCAGAAAACCACCTGCTCATGCACCCGGACGGCGTGGCCGTATCCCTGGCCGACTGCAACGACCTCGCCAAGGACGAAGGTGCGTCCGACGGCTGGGAGCTGGCTGGCCGCTACGCCGCCCGCATGCTGCCCCAGGTCTTCCGAAAGGATGCACCGGCGCTGCAAGTGCAATTGGCTCCGAACGACCTACATGCCCTGGCCAAGCTCGTCTCTGGCCTGGACCCGGACACCTTCCGCGCCTCCGATAGCCTGGGTTGGGTCTACCAGTTTTGGCAGGCCAAGCGTAAGGACGAGGTGAACGCCTCCGAGGTGAAAATCGGCGCCGACGAACTGCCCGCTGTCACCCAGCTCTTCACCGAGCCCTACATGGTGGCCTTCCTGCTCCACAACTCCCTGGGCGCGTGGTGGGAAACAAGGCAAAAGCGCCGCCACCCCGGCGAACCCTGCCCGGTGGACCTGGAATACCTTCGTACCCTGGAAGACGGCACCCCCGCCGCCGGCAAGTTCGACGGCTGGCCTGACACCCTCAAGGACTTCAAGCTCCTCGACCCCTGCTGCGGTTCCGGCCACTTCATCGTCGCCGCGTTCCACCTGCTGGTGCCCATGCGCATGCAGGCCGAGAGCCTGTCCGCCAGCGAAGCGGTGGATGCGGTCATCGCCGACAACCTGCACGGCCTGGAAATCGACCCCCGCTGCGTGGAAATCGCCGCCTTTGCCCTGGCCCTGGCCGCCTGGAGCTACCCGGACGCTGGCGGCTACCGCGTGCTCCCGGCTCTCAACATCGCCTGTTGTGGCCTCAAGGTTTCGGCCAAGGCGGACGACTGGGCGGCCCTGGTTCCGGACGACGCGCCCCATGCCACCCTGTTGCGCCAGGACCTGAAACTGCTCCACGCCAGTATGCGCGAGGCGCCTTTGCTGGGCAGTCTGCTCGACCCCTGGGGCAGTCTGCGCAACGACCTGGCCACCAGTGATTACGCAGGACTTCAGGCCATGCTGAGCACCGCGTTGACTCAGGAGCGGGTCGGCCTGTTGAGCGACAGCGAAGACCTCTGGGATGCAGCGGTCAGCGCCCAGGGCCTGCTGGATGCGGCGCGCATCCTGGCCCAGCGTTACCACCTGGTCATCACCAACGTGCCTTATCTGGCACGGGGCAGGCAGTCCGACCATCTCAAGGACTTTTGCGAGGCCCATTTCTCGAACGCCCAGCAAGACCTTGCAAATGTCTTCGTTGAAAGGTCTTTGGAACTGTTGAATCCGGGAGGTATTTGTTCCGCAGTAACGCCTCAGAATTGGCTCTTTCGCTCACGATACAAAGCTCATCGTGAACAGCTGTTGAAAGAAACAACATGGCGGATGCTGGCGAGGCTAGGCCCAGGTGCGTTCGAGTCCATATCGGGGCATGTTGTTCAAGCTGTCTTAGTGTCGCTTGAGCAGCGAGCGCCAACGAAGAACGACCATTTGATTGGTGTGGATGCAAGCCAAGAGCCAACACCTACCGAGAAAGCATCGCATATCAGAAGTTGTGCGTTGCACTCTGTTTTACAGGATTCACAACTGCGGAGCCCTGGTTGTCGTATCACTCTTTTTCCGGAAGAAGGTTCGCTACTTGATGAGATAGCACGTGGTGTTACAGGGTTAATCACGAAAGACGCTGTGCGTTTCTATAAATCCTTCTGGGAGCCGCGCCTAGATGCAGATTGGGAATATGGACAATCGTCTGTGAGTGAAAACATATCCTGGGGCGGTCTTTCCCTCGCCGTATTCTGGCAGCAGGACAAGGGAGTTCTTCGAGAACAATATAAAAACGGGATTTCAATCCTGGCTGGCGGATTGGCCTGGGGAAGGAAAGGGGTCTGTGTTAGCCAAACAGGGCAGCTTCCTGCCGCGCTGTATTCGGGCGCATTATTTGACGACACAGTTGCGGTTGTCGTGCCCGAGAATCCAGAACATGTAGCCGCTATTTGGGCATGCTGTGAGTCTGGGGCGTTCGGGTCATCTGTTCGGAAAATAAACCAGGCGCTCAAAGTTACGCCCTCAACCCTGGTGAAAGTCGGCTTTGATGTTGCCCACTGGCAGCAAGTCGCCGCAGAGCGCTATCCGAACGGCCTGCCCAAACCCTATTCCGACGACCCCACCCAGTGGATATTCCACGGCCACCCCAAGCCCGCCACCGACCCACTGCAAGTCGCCATCGCCCGCCTGCTGGGCTATCAGTGGCCGGCGGAGACCGACGCCGACATGGAACTCTCCGACGAGGCACGTGCCTGGATTGCGGAGTCAGCCAAGCTTGCTGCCCTGGCCGATGATGACGGCATCGCTTGCATCCCCCCGGTGCGCGGCGAAAAGCCCGCCGCCGAGCGCCTGCTGGACCTGCTCATCGCCGCCTGGGGTGCGGACTGGCAGGCAGGCACCCTGGACAAACTCCTCGCCCAGGCCGACTGCGCCGGCAAGAGCCTGGATTTCTGGCTGCGCGAGCGCTTCTTCGAACAGCACTGCAAGCGCTTCCAGCACCGGCCCTTCATCTGGCACGTCTGGGATGGCCTCAAGGACGGCTTCGCGGCCCTGGTGAACTACCACAAGCTCGACCGCAAGAACCTGGAAACCCTCATCTACACCTATCTGGGCGACTGGATACGCACCCAGGAACGCGGCACGCGTGGTGGGGTAGACGGCGCCGACCTGCGCCTCGCCGCCGCCCAGGCCCTGAAGACCAAGCTGGAGAAAATCCTCGAAGGCGAAGCTCCCTACGACATCTTCGTCCGCTGGAAGCCCCTGGACCAGCAACCCATCGGCTGGGACCCCGACCTCAACGACGGCGTGCGCCTCAACATCCGCCCCTTCATGACCGCCGAAGTCCTGCGCCACAACAAGAAACCCAAGCTCAACATCGCCTGGGACAAGGACCGCGGCAAAGACGTGGAGTCCGCCCCCTGGTTCAAGACTTTCAAGGGCGACCGCATCAATGACCACCATCTGACGCTGGCGGAGAAGCGAGCGGCTAGAGGGATGAGCTGATGCTGCTGACCAAGCTGCACATCGAGAACTACCGGGGCATTAAAGCGCTGGAGTTGGACCTGGACGAGACCACCGTGCTCGTGGGGGAGAACAACTCTGGCAAGACAACGGTTTTGCATGCCCTCCGGGCCTGCCTTCAGATGTTGCGCTCCACGGGCCGAAGTTCGCCATTCGATGAGTTCGACCTCCACTTCGATAGCCAGACGGCTGACCCGACATCGGCTCCCGCGATAAAGATTACGCTGACCTTCGAGGAGTCAAACCCTGGCGAATGGCCTGATGAAATCGAGCAGCAGCTCGGGGGTGACGGTGGCGTGGTGGTCCTGGTGCCGCCGGACGACAGGAGTCGGGTGCAGCTACGTGTCACCGCTCAGTTTTCAGCGGTTATCCAGGATATTGAAACCACTTTTGAGTTCCTGGATGCCGGCGGTAATCCTTTACCTCCAAAGAATCGGGGACGTTTAGGGCAGCTTCAGCAAGTCAGGCCATTGTTCTACTTGTCCGCATTGAGAGATGCGGGCAAAGAGTTTTCGCGCACATCCCAGTTCTGGTCGCCGTTCGTCAAGAACTCCCAGATTGACCCAGCGAAGAAGGCTGAAATCGAAAAGCAGCTGGAAAGTATTAACGCTGAAATCATCGAGGCACACGGCACATTCAAGGGGGTTCGGGAGCAACTGTCACGGGTTCAGAACTTGGTTGCCTTGGGTGAGCAAGATGTCGTGAGCGTGGACGCAGTCCCGGCACGCGTCTTCGACATGCTGAATCGGACCCAGGTCAGCATTGCGTCTTCGACTGGTGCCAGGCTGCCCATAGGGCGGCACGGTGAAGGCACGCAGAGTCTGTCTGTGCTGATGCTGTTCGATGCATTCCTGAAGTCTGAGTTGTCACGCAAGCAAGGCAACAAAGCGTCTAGGCCCATCGTTGCGATGGAGGAGCCGGAAGCACACCTACACCCCAACGCTGTACGGGCACTCTGGAAGACGATTCGGGATATCGACGGCCAGAAACTTATCGCCACCCATTCCGGGGATTTGCTTTCTGAAGTCCAACTGACTTCGATACGGCGCCTTTACCGCTCCAATGGGCAAATCAAGGTGGGGGCAATCAAGGCAGGACATCTTGGTCCTCGGGACCAGCGTAAGTTTGATTTCCTTGTACGGAGAACCAGGGGGGAACTGTTCTTTGCACGCGGTTGGCTCCTGGGCGAAGGCGAGACTGAAGCCATCATCTTTTCTGGTGCCGCCGAAGTCCTCGGCCTGGACCTGGAGCAAGCTGGGGTGAGGTGTGTCGAGTATCGCCTTGGAGACATCGACTACTTCCTGGATGCGGCTAACGCCCTGGGCATTTCATGGCATTGTCTGACCGATGCAGACGGTCAAGGTTTGACAGACGCCAAGAAGGCCGAGGCGCGGTTGCCTGGAACGCCTCAACGAAAATGGCGGCATCTGACGGCCCTGACAGGGGCTACATCTATTGAGCCATACCTCGCAGCTAATGGCTTTGTAGACGTATATGAGGGTTTGGCCTCGCCTCAAAAGAAAAAGAATCTACTGACCGTTGCCAAGGGGGAGCCTGATTATCCAAGGCAAATCGCCGAATGCTTGCCGGATAAATCTAAACCTACAGCTGCATATGCTGTCGTCGAAGCGATGCGAGAGCGGGGAGCGTCCTCAGTGCCTGCGGCAATCAAAGGCCCACTTTATAAGGCTGTCGCCATGGCCAGGAGACCCTGATGGACTATCTGAAGAAACTCAACGCCAACCAGCTGGCCGCCGCGAAATGGGATGTTGGCCCATTGCTGGTGCTCGCTGGCCCAGGGTCCGGGAAGACGGCTACATTGACTTCTCGTGTCGCTCGCCTGGTGGAGGAAAGCCAGGGTGAGTCTTTCCGCATTCTTTGTCTAACTTTCACCCGCAAGGCGGCAACAGAAATGCGGGAGCGACTACTGGCTCTGGTTCCCGATGCAAAGGACAGAGCTCTGCTCACCACATTCCATTCCTTCGCCGCTGACATCCTCCGCCAACATGGAAGCCATTTTGGGCTTAGCCCGGATTTTGAAATCATCGAGGACGCTGAGCGGCTCTCCCTGGTCAAGTCGCTACTGGCGAGGCATTCGGACACGCTGACGCGGTTTGTTTCCGCTGAGAAGGCCCTTACTGCCCTGGATTTTCTCTTCAGAAATGTGGTCCCCGACTCGGATGTTCAACCCCTGCTCAAGGATGAGGAGGTGGGGTTGCAGTTGTCGGCACTATTCACCGGCTACAAGGCATTCCTGAAAGAGCAGAACTGCCTGGACTATGGGGCGATGTTGTACTTCTGCGAGGAACTCCTTCGTGAGAGACCTCGTGTCGCGAAGCAGCTCCAGACGGTGTATCGGTATGTCTGCGTTGATGAGTTCCAGGATACGAACGTTGCCCAATATCGTGTTCTTCGTGCCTTGGCTCCTCAGAAAGATGCGAATGTCTTCATCGTCGGAGACGATGACCAAATCATCTATCAGTGGAATGGGGCAAGCCCAACCAGGGTTAATGAGCTCGAAAGTCACTATGAGCTGACCACTATCCAGCTCCCGGAAAACTACAGGTGCCCGCCGGAAGTGGTGGCCCTGGCCAATGCGTTGATTGCGCATAACAGCGAGCGCGCAACCGGGAAAAAGCCCTTGCTCCCAATGAAGCCGGAGTCGGGTATCAACCCAGTCGAGGTCGAGGCATTTGAGGATGATGCCGACGAGGCAAGCTGGGTAGCCGAGCAGATTCAATCTCGTCTTTCGTCTGGCGTCGCGCCTCATGATTTGGTTGTCCTCGCCAGGAACTCCAAGCTTCTTGAACGGGTACACAAGGCATTAAGCGCACTGCCCGTGGCTTCACACTTGCAGAAGCGTAAGACCCAGTTTGAGAGTGCGCCGCTGCGTTTTGTCGTGGCGGCGTTGAAGCTGGCCCTGGTTCATCAAGACGATGACTTGGCAGCTACCGTCACTAAAGCCCTATCGGATTGCATCGATGCCGATGTTGATGTGATGCAACTGGATGCGCTGGCGGCTGAGTCAAGTGGTGACCAGGTTGAGGCCCTTCGCTTACTGGCGATGTCCACCACGTCGATTCCTGAGGCCCTTCGCAATGCAATCTCGGCACTCGCACGGGGTGGCTATGCCGAGTTTGTTCGGACTGCCTTGGCCTACTTCGATTCTATGGAAGCGCAGGGCTTAAACGGCGAGGAGTCTGAGCAGTTCGCTGAATATCCCACTGAGCGTCAGGTCTGGAGGGGCATCATCCAGGATATGGGCGGTGAAATCGACGCTTACGAGATGTCACTTGGCCAGTTCCTGCAAGAGTTGGCCTTGGCGAACAAGACACCAGAAGCTCCTTCCAATGCAGTGCGTTGCCTGACGATTCATGCGTCAAAGGGCATGGAGTTCCGCCACGTCTTTCTGGTTGGACTGGCGGAGGACCAGTTGCCGTCTTTCCAGAGCAAGAAAGCGGGCGACACAAGCCGGGAAATGCAGGAAGAGCGCCGCAACTGCTTCGTGGCGATTACTCGAACGATAGAAACGCTGACCCTTACCTATGCAGGCAAATACAGCGGGTGGAGGAAAGAGCCGTCACGGTTCTTGAGGGAGATGGGTCTCATAGATGGGGAAGGCAATGAGTAAAAAAATCAGCGGTGCCGAGTATCCGCTCGCAAAAATCTTCAGTTCGGATTTCGACTACAGCATCCCTTCCTACCAGCGGCCCTACGCCTGGACTGAGGTGCAAGCCGGGGAGTTGTTCTCTGACTTGTTTGATTTCTTCTTGAAGGAAAAGGAAGACACCTACTTCCTGGGAAGTATTGTCCTCATCAAGGAGGAGGGAATCCCCGATGCCGAGGTGATTGATGGCCAGCAGCGGTTGACCACGCTCACCATCCTCCTTGCCGCCATGACCGCCCGGTTCGATGGAGATCTGCGAGCGGACTTCGAGAGCTATATCCGTGAGCCAGGTCGCGCCTCACAAGGGTTGAAGCCCAAGCCTCGACTGGCGTTGCGCGAACGGGACCGGCAGTTCTTCGCCGACTATGTTCAGGGACTCCGTCTAAAGGACCTGGTTGCTTTGGACCCGGCCCAGGTGGACAACGAGTCACAGCGGAATATCCGGCGGAATGCCGAGCTCTTCATGCAGCGTATTGACGCTAACTTCGGCGGAGATACGCCACGGTTGGTCGAGTTTGGCTCGTTCCTCGTGCAGCGCTGTTTCCTGGTGGCAGTGTCCACGCCAAGCCAGCAGTCCGCTTTTCGGGTGTTCTCGGTCCTGAACAGTCGGGGCCTCGACCTGTTGCCGACGGACATCATCAAGTCCGACATCATCGGCAGCATCGCTTCCGCCAAGCAGGATGAATATACAGAAGCCTGGGAAGAGCTGGAAGTCGATACGGGTAGGGATGGTTTCGCCGAAGTATTCACTCACATCCGCATGATTTACGCGAAGGAAAAGGCCCGTCGCGCATTGTTGGAGGAGTTCCGGGAGAAGGTCATTGCCAAAGTGGCTTCCGCCGAAGACTTGGTTAGCAAGGTCGTGGAGCCCTATACGGAGGCCTACCTTATCGCTAAGCAGTGCCAATACACCTCGACCTCCAATGCGGCAGAGGTCAATGCGCTGCTTCATTGGCTCAACCGTATCGACAACTCGGACTGGCTGCCTTCGGCAATGAAGTTTTTGGCGGACAAGGCTTCCGAGGCCGACTATGTGCTCTGGTTCTTCCGGAAGCTGGAGCGGTTGGCGGCCTTTATGCATGTGTGCGCCCACGACGTAAATATGCGGATTGAGCGCTATGCGTCTGTCCTGCAAGCTTTGGAGGGGCCGCACTCAATCACGTCACCGATTGCTGCGGTGGAGTTGTCGGACTCTGAAAAGGCTGCGATGCAGCGTGCCCTAGATGGCGACATCTACATGATGACGGCCCGCCGCAGGAACTACCTCATCCTACGGTTGGATTCCTTCCTCTCGGATGGTGCAGCGAGTTATGACCCGACGCTGCTGACCATTGAGCATGTGTTGCCGCAAACCGTTGCCGCGAGTTCGCAGTGGGAGAAGTGGTGGCCTTCCGTAGATGACCAGCATGCCTGGGTACATCGGATTGCCAATCTGGTGCCCCTGAACCAGCGTCGAAACTCGGCCGCCCAAAACTTCGATTTCGATGCCAAGAAAAAAGCCTATTTCGTCGGGCGTAGTGGAGTTTCTTCCTACATTCTGACGACACAAGTGCTGAGCACAGCTGAGTGGACGCCAACAGTTGTCGAAAAGAGGCAGTCAGACCTGCTGGGTCTGCTCAAAGATAAGTGGGAGTTGGCGTGAGCTCAGGAGCCAGTCTCTTCAATGCGGTCCAACTGGCCCTTGCTGACGCCGCGAAGTTCAACAAGAGCGTGCAAGAAGGCCCGGCGACCATTCTGTGGACCGACGCTGAGGGGCAGTGGGGCTCTGTTGTCACGCGCCTGAGAGCGGCAGGGATGCCGATACTCCGCCTGGGTGAGTACGACTTGGCGACTCTACAGGGGCCGGCCATCTGGTTGAAGTGTGCTCTGGCCAGGCAGTTGCCCGAGGTTGCGTTGGGCGATGAGGTGCCCATCCTTTACTTGCCGGGCGTAAGCCGGGCCGATCTTCGAGCCATTGAGAGTTGCCCTCGTCACCTTCAACCCATCGCCGAGCTGCAATACCGGGGCGTGTTCTGGACGCAGGTGAACGCCAAGGATTGGACGGTCAACGCCTTCCTGACTTCCAAGAAGGGCGGGTTGGGTCTAGATGTCGCCCAGGACAAGCCGACCCAGGAAGCGATGCTCAGGGCGCTGGATGCCCTGATGGACACCCCCATCGAGCAACTGGTTGGCAAACGCCTTGAGGCAACCGATTTTGACCACATCCTGGTGGCGGACCCGGTGCGTGACGTGCTGACCTGGATGAACGACCCGGCCGGCACCCGGAAAAGCTGGGGCGAAGGACGTTGGGCCGCATTCGTGGGGCGCTGCCGGCAGGACCTTGGATTGCACCCCGAGAAAGATGGCGACCTGACTGCTGCCGAACGTCTGGCCGCGCGGGACGGGGCTTGGGGCCAGGTGTGGGAACGCTATGCCGAGGCCCATGCGCGCTATCCCCATGTATTGGAGTTGTTGCGCCGTGTCGGCCTCCCTCCGGACATGTTCGCCGACAGTGCCGGCTACCCCAAAGCCAACGACGACGCTGAAGTCCAGCTACGCGGGGAACTGGAGGGCCTGGTCCAGCATTCACGGCCTGAAGCGCAGAAGAAGCTGGAAGCCCTGGAGAGCAAGCACGCGCCACGCCGCAAACAGTTGTGGGCACAGATGGGGTTGGCACCCTTGGCCAAAGCCTTGGCGCACCTCTCTAGTCTGGCGACTTTGGCCGGCACCTCTGTGACCGGGACGGTATCGGAAATGGCCACCCGCTACCGTGAACAAATGTGGCGAATCGACAGCGCAGCGGTTTCCGCCGTGGGGTGCGTACAAGCAAAAGCCGACATGGCCGCCGTTGAGGCCGCGCTCCGAGCCCTATACGTGCCCTGGTTGGAGGACTGTGCCCAACGGCTTCAGGAGCAGGTTAAGCAGGAAGGTGCGTTGGGTGGAAGCCCCGTGCTCAAGGAACCCGAGCCGGCGGCCTATGCAGCGGGCCTTTGCATGGTCTTTGTCGATGGCCTGCGTTATGACATCGCTCACCGCCTGATTGAGTTGCTACAGGCTACCGGCCATGACATCCAGTTGGATGCGGCCTGGACCTCCGTGCCTTCGGTGACGGCGTCTGGCAAGGCCTGGGCCTCCCCCATCGCCCGTCGCGTGGTGGGAAGCCCAACAGACAGCGATTTCGAGCCGGGCGTGAAGGGCGAAGGCAAGTCCCTCAATACCCACCATTTCCGCCGTCTCCTCGCCGAGGAGGGTTGGCAATACCTGACCCCCAGCGAATGCGGGGATGTGAGTGGCAAGGCCTGGACCGAGGTGGGCGACCTGGACAACTACGGACATCAGCACGGTCTGAAGCTGGCGCGTGACATGGAGCGGCTTGTCCCCCCGATTGTGGAGCGCATTCAGGAACTGGCCGAGGCAGGTTGGCGACACATTCGGGTGGTCACCGACCACGGTTGGTTGTTGGTGCCGGGTGGCATGCCCAAGGTGGACCTGCCAAAGTACATGGCGGACACCCGCTGGGGACGTTGCGCCGTGCTGAAGGAGAACGCCAAGACCGACTTCCTGACCCTGGGTTGGAGTTGGGCGCCGGAAGTGCCCATCGCCATGGCACCAGGCATTTCCAGCTTCATCGCCGGGGAGGAATACGCCCATGGCGGCTTGAGCCTTCAGGAGTCGCTGGTGCCCATCGTCCACATCAAGACCAAGGCTTCTGGAGGGGGTAAGCCCCTGGTGGAAGTCGTGTCGGTGCAGTGGACTGGACTGCGGTGCCGCATCGAGCTCAACAAGAGCATTGCGGGCCTTTGGGTGGACATCCGCAGCAAGGCGGCGGATGCGGCGTCCAGCATGGTGGACAAGGCCAAGCCCGTGCAGGACGGCAAGGCGTCTCTGGTGGTCTCGAACGACGAGGCCGAGGGCCAAGCCGCCTTTGTGGTGATTTATGACGAGGCCGGCGAGCTGCTGGCCAAGCAGCACACGGTGATTGGGGAGTAACGAATGCAACTGGATGAACTGGACCGCAAAGCCGCCGAGGCATTTGAAGGCTTTGTCGTTCGCAAGGACCTGGTGCGCACCTTCAGCCGCCAGTTTCCGGTCCCCACCTATGTGGTCGAGTTCCTGCTCGGACGCTACTGCGCCACCACAAACGAGGAAGAAATCCAGGAAGGCCTGGGCATCGTCGAACGCCAGCTCCGGGACCGCACGGTGCGCGCTGGCGAGGAAGAGCTATTCAAGGCCCGCGCCAGGGAAAGTGGCTCGGTCAAAATCATCGACCTGGTCACCGCGCGCCTGGATGCCAAGACCGACTCCTACGTGGCCGTCCTGCCCAGCTTGCGCTTGAACGATGTCCGTATCACCCCGGAACTGGTCAAGGAACATGAGCGCATGCTCACCGGGGGCTTCTACGCCGAAGTGACCCTGAGCTACGACAGCACTATTGCCCAGGAGAGCCACGGCAGACCCTTTGGGGTGGATAGTCTGCGCGCCATCCAGCTTTCCAAGCGGGAAGTCCTCCAGGTGCTTGGAGAGGGCCGCAAGCGCTTCACTACCGACGAATGGAAGGAGTTCATCCTCCGCAGCGTGGGCCTGGAACCTGGGCAACTGGACCAGCGTGCCAAGGATGCGATGTTCCTGCGCATGGTCCCGTTCGTGGAACGGAACTACAACATGGTGGAGCTTGGGCCGCGCGGCACCGGCAAGAGCCACCTCTACCAGCAGGTTTCCCCCTACGCCCATCTCATCTCCGGCGGCAAGGCGACCGTGGCCCGCATGTTCGTCAACAACGCGAACGGCCAGCGGGGCCTGGTCTGCCAATACGACGTGGTGTGCTTTGACGAGGTGTCCGGCGTCTCCTTCGACCAGAAGGACGGCGTGAACATCATGAAGGGCTACATGGAATCCGGCGAGTTCAGTCGGGGCAAGGAAAACATCCGCGCTGACGGCAGCATCGTCCTGGTGGGCAACTTCGACGTGGACGTGGAGCACCAGCAGCGCATCAGTCACCTGTTCGGGCCTCTCCCGCCTGAAATGCGCGATGACACTGCCTTCATGGACCGCATCCATGCCTACCTACCGGGCTGGGACGTGCCCAAGCTGAATCCCTCGCTTTTCACTGAGCACTTCGGCATGGTCAGCGACTTCCTATCCGAGTGCTTCACCCAGCTGCGCAACCAGAGCCGGATTAGTGCGCTTCAGAACAAGGTCTACTACGGTGGTGCCCTGAGCGGCCGGGACATCAACGGCGTCAACAAGACCGTTAGCGGCCTGCTCAAGCTGCTCTACCCAGACAGCAATGCCGAGATACCGGATGCAGACCTGGAATGGGCCGTGCGACTCGCCCTGGAGGTGCGCCGGCGGGTCAAGGAACAGCAGAAGCGCATCGGCGCGGCCGAGTTCCGCAACACCCATTTCAGCTACACCATGGCCGATGAGGGGGTGGAGAAGTTCGTTGTCACGCCCGAACTGCAAAGCGAGAACAGCATCGGCAGCGACCCGCTTGAGCCGGGCCAGGTATGGGCGATTAGCCCAGGCGGCGCGGACGACAATCCGGGCCTCTATCGCATCGAAGTCAATGAAGGCCCAGGCTCGGGGGTGCGCATCCTCAACAAGCCCACGCCTCCGGCCTTCCAGGAATCCATTCGATTCGCCGAGCAGAACCTCTACGCCAGGGCGGTCCAGCTCGTCGGGGACCGTGACCCACGGGCACATGAGTTCAGCATCCAGCTTCGCACGTTCGACGCCTCCAAGGCCGGTGCAAAGCTCGGGGTGGCATCCCTGATTGCGCTTTGCGGGGCGCTGCTGAGGAAGTCTTTGCGGGGCGGCCTGATAGTGGTTGGCGAAATCAACCTGGGTGGCTCCATCGAGCCCATTCACAACGCGGTGAACATTGCTGAAATCGCGGTGGAGAAAGGCGCACAGGCTCTGCTGATGCCCGTCAGCTGCCGTCGTCAGTTGTATGACTTATCCGATGACATGGCGACCAAGGTGGACATCCAGTTCTATCAGGACGCAACGGATGCGCTGCTGAAAGCGTTGGTTGAGTGAGATTCGATATGGATCATGGCGGATAAATAATTGTGTAACCAATATACAGGTTCTGATGCCGTAATTTCACTTTATGAGCAGCTTTGTAAAGAAGCTCCGAAATTGGACTTTTGGGATCACTTGCTTCTCAATTGTTCAAAAAAGATAGGGAGCCAGGCTGACTCCTTTTTAAGGAGGGTGAATGAAAGCAAAGTTATTGATGGGGAAACCTTCGCTAAAATTGTTATTCCGTTTTCAGACCCTTTTCATCAGCCTCCTGAAATATTGGCATTGGTTAACCCTAGTGAGGTTTTGGCGGGTGCATACAACAAAAAACCAGAGCTAACTGATCAGGAGGCAAGAAACCTGGCAGATGCCCTTGATGCTGATACGGATGTGGGCGGGTATGCCTCAGCAATGTACGTCAAAATAGGCCCTTTCAATATTTACGTGGCAATAGAGGGGAAAAATCGAGTCTCAGTCTACAAAAGGCTCAATCGGCATATTCAGGCAAGAGTTTCACATATGTCATATCCGACACCTAATGAATTGCTTTTAAGGCCTATTAAGCCGTGGTCAAGCTGCTTCGCAGTGGAGTACATCGGAAATGACCAGAAGGTATTATCTCGACCAATACCAAGACTCGCTAAGTGTTGCGTCGACCCAAAGATTAGATTATTGGCTTTCCCACAGAGCGTCTCACTGCTTACCAGCTATGGCGTTTCCGTTGGCGCGCCTCTATATTGGTTAACTGCGCCCCTTCTAATTCGAAGGCTGAGGCTTATCGTGGCTAATGATTACTATCAGTAGATTTTGTCATTACCCCAATTTCTTGGCCAAATCTTCTGCACGAGGGTGGTAGTACCTTTTCAGCATTCTTAGGTCCTTGTGTCCCGTGACAGCGGATAACTCCAGAATATTGCTTAGTTTTTCAGCGAGCCTGCTTGCGGCCTCGTGGCGTGTGTCGTGAAAATGTATATCGGACAAAAAAGATGTGTCAGGCTTATTTCCTGTTTCTGCACAATCTTCTTTGTATTTTTCCCGCGCCCTATCAAGGGCTCTGGTAAATCCCTTGCGTAGAGCCATTGGTGTGATCGGGAAAACTTGGCCGACGATCGATCTGGGAATGTTGGACAGAATTGCTACCGCGCGGCTGGATAATGGAACGGTTCGGGAATCACCATTTTTTGTGTCGGGCAAATGCGCGGTTTGTTTTTTTAGGTCGACGTGTTGCCATTCCAGATTGAGAATTTCACCACGACGCATAGCGGTTTCTAGTGCTAGCTTGACGACAGGCGCGAGCCATGGGTTGCGCGCTGCCTTTTCAAAAGTTCCATCGACACGTCTGGGGGCTTCTTCGAGAGCTGCAAATAAATAGCGCTCTTCCTCTTCAGATAGGCGTCGTTCACGCGCCCTGGATTTCTCGGGCCGTTTTACCAAAGGAACAGGGTTTTCAATGTGGATATCCCATTCACGTCGCGCATGGTTGATTACGGCTGACAGAATATCGATTTCGCGGTTGACAGTTGAACCAGACACATCTGATAAGCGCCTGTCCCGCCAGGATGCGACCTCGGAACTGGTTAGTGCGGACATTTTGAGGTTTGGTAGTACGGGATCGCGCAGGATGACGTCGATCTTGATCGATTCAATAGCGGCTGATTTTTTTGACGGCGTGATTTCCCGGCGGTAGCGTTCAAGGATGGTGCGCAAAGTGGATTTCTCGGCTTCACGGCGATCAATGAAACCAGAAGTGTCTAGCTCGCGCTCAATAGCGCGCGCCCATTTTTCAGCTGCGTCGCGAGTTTCAAATGTTCTGGTTTGGGCCGGGTAGCCTTTCCGTCTGATTTGACAGTGCCACTGCAACTCGCCTTTTTTTCTGATCGTTGCCATGCCGTTTTCTTGTTTGTTGTGCCAAAATTGTGCCAACAAATACTATGATATTCTGAAAACGGCGTCAAATAAGGATATTATAATGCGTTCGGGACGTAGAGGCCGGAGGTTCGAATCCTCTCACCCCGACCATCAATTCATCAGGCATGGCTGGATCGTGCTTTCCTTACCCCTTCAATTTATAGCGAATCAACTTTCTGTAGAGAGTTCGT
>JAQTNA010000041.1 GCA_028714035.1 Rhodocyclaceae bacterium | reverse complement strand
AGAAACGCTCGACGAGGTTGCGGTTTTTGTATTTGTGGTGATCGAATTCTCGTTGTATGACCCGATGACTGCGTGGCGGAATAACGGCTTCGATGTTCTTGGCCAAGAGTTCATCGAGGATGGCGTCAGTATCGTAGGCTTTGTCGGCGCTCAAGGAGCCCGGTTGCACCCCGTTGAGCAAAGGCAGCGCTTCCGGGCTGTCGCCGGCTTCACCGCCGGTGAGGCGGAATCGGGCGATGTGGCCCAAGCCCTCGACCAAGGCGTGAATTTTGGTACTCAATCCTCCACGGGATCGCCCGAGGGCTTGGTTGCCGTTTTTTTTGGTGCACCGGCGGCATGCTGATGGGCACGAACGATGGTGCTATCTATAAAAACTTCTTCGAAATCCGCATCTTGAGCCAGCTTGCTAAAGACTTTATGCCAGACGCCCCGCTTCGACCATCGGGCAAAGCGTTGATAGACGCTATTCCAAGGGCCAAACTCCGTGGGCAAATCCCGCCAAGGGCTTCCCGTGCGTGCAATCCACAGCACTGCCTCGATAAACAAGCGGTTGTTCGCCGCCGTGCGCCCAGGATCGCTGGCCTTGCCCGGCAACAGCGCTTCGATGCGCTCAAATTGATCATCTCGCAGCCACACACGTATCATCCCGACTCTGCCCAAAAGTCAGGATATGACCACAAATCAGCCTCTGTGAACAGCCCCTTCGTAACTCATTGAATGTTAACGACGATTCCAGAATGGATATTCAGTACGCGTTTCGGAGATTTGATTGTCAACAGACCCTAAGCTCATTGCGAGGTTTTCCCATCGCGTTACCTCCGATGGACGAGCAGCGGAACATCGGCTCTCTGCTTGGCGCCCTCGACGACCGCATCTCCCTCCTGCGCGAAACCAACGCCACCCTGGATGCCATCGCCCAGGCGCTGTTCAAGTCCTGGTTCGTCGACTTCGCCCCCGTCCACGCCAAACAGCAAGGGCTTCCCCCGGAAGGCATGATTGATGCCACGGCGGAGCTTTTCCCAGACGGATTCGAGGAGTCGGAACTGGGGATGGTGCCGGCAGGGTGGCGAATTGCGCCTGTCGGGAACGTTGTGGAAACAGTAGGAGGCGGCACACCTGACACGAAGGATGCCAGCTTCTGGGAACCCGGTGAACACTGCTGGACCACGCCAAAAGACCTGTCAGGTGCTCAGGCTCCGGTGTTGCTCAGCACCGAACGGAAATTGTCTACGAAGGGACTGGCGAAAGTCAGCTCAGGACTTCTGCCGGCAGGCACGCTGTTGCTGTCATCACGGGCGCCAATCGGCTACCTTGCCATCGCGAGCAACCCACTGGCAATCAACCAAGGCTACATCGCAATGCTGCCGGGCAGCGCGTTACCGCCGCTGTACATGCTGTTTTGGTGCAAGCAGAACATGGACACGATCAAGGGCCGAGCCAATGGCTCAACGTTCATGGAAATCAGCAAGAAGGCATTTCGGCCTATCCCGGTTGTTGTGCCACCGCATCCTATCCTGGAGGCATTCGTCAATGTCGCCAGCGCTCTGTTTGACCGACTGACCGAAAACGAGAAGCAAGCCCTAACACTGTCCACCCTCCGCGACACCCTTCTCCCCCGCCTGATCTCCGGCCAGCTTCGCCTGCCGGAGGCGGAGACCAACCTGAAGGAGGTCGCCTGATGCGTACGAACCCGAGGACGACAGCTTGACCTCGCCCGGCACCCAGTACTCGCTATTTGAAGCCGTCGAGGCCACTCCGGTCGAGCAGGCTGCGCCGGAACCCGTCGGCCGGCGTTTCAGCGACTACATCGTCTATGTGGATGAGAGCGGCGACCACTCCCTGGCCAGCATCGACCGCGACTACCCGGTTTTCGTGCTGGCGCTGTGCGTGTTCCACAAGCGGCATTACGCCGAGAAGATCGTTCCCGCCGTGCAGAAGCTGAAGTTCAATTACTTCGGCCACGACAGCGTGGTCTTGCACGAGAACGAGATTCGCAAGCAGAAGGGGGATTTCGCGTTCCTCAGCCATCGGCCGACACGCGACGCCTTCATGGAGCACCTATCGTCGGTGATGGATGCCAGCAACTTCATCCTGATCTCCTGCGTCGTGGACAAGGTCCGCTTGAGCCGGAACGAAGGCGCCAACTCGAACCCGTATCACATCGCGCTCGGGGTCTGCCTGGAAGCCCTGCGCGAGTTCCTGGCGGAGAAGAAACAGGACGACATCAAGACGCACGTCCTGGTGGAGTGCCGGGGGAAGAAGGAGGATGCCGAGCTTGAACTGGAGTTCCGGCGAATCTGCGACGGAGACAACCCCGGCAACCGGGTACTGCCGTTCGACGTCGTCTTCGCCCACAAGCAAACCAACCTGGCCGGGTTGCAGCTGGCCGACCTGGTGGCGCGGCCTGTGGGCATCAACTACATCCGCCCGCAGCAGGACAACAAGGCATTCGGGGTGCTGAAGAAGAAGTTCTTCTGTGACGGAGGGAGAGCCAAAGTGGGAAGCGGATACGAGGACGTGGGCCTGATGATTTACCCGCCCCAGAAAAGCGAAAAGCCCCGGTGAACCCACCGAGGCTGTAGCGCCGACCGGGAACCCCCAATCCACTTAGCGCGCAATTTTAGAGCAAAACGGGACGACCATGGTGGAAAAGTTGGAAGGGAAAGTCGCATGACCGAAGACCAACTCGAACAGGAAACCCTGGCCTGGCTGGCCGACGTCGGCTACACGCGGCTGTACGGCCCGGAATTGTCCCCTGACGGCAGCATGCCGGAGCGCCAGAACTACCAGCAGGTTCTCCTGATCGAGCGTCTGCGCGGCGCCCTCGCCCGCCTCAACCCGGACATGCCCCGGGCCGCGCGGGAAGACGCCCTGCAGCAGGTCCGCGACCTGGGCATCCCGGCCCTGCTCTCCGCCAACCGCCGCTTCCACCAGTTACTGGTGGCCGGCGTGCCGGTAGAGTACCAGAAGGACGGCGAGACCCGCGGCGACCTGGCCCGCCTGATCGACTGGACCGAGCCCGCCAACAACGAATGGCTGGCGGTGAACCAGTTCAGCATCAAGGGACCGCACCACACCCGCCGGCCGGACATCGTCCTCTTCGTCAACGGCCTGCCCGTGGTCCTGGTGGAACTCAAGAACCCGGCTCTTGATACCGCCGACATCTGGAAGGCCTTCGACCAAATCCAGACCTACAAGGACCAGACCCCGGACATCTTCCAGTACAACGAAGTCCTGGTCATTTCCGACGGCACGGACGCCCGGCTGGGCTCCCTGTCCGCCAGCGCCGAGCGCTTCATGCAGTGGCGCACCATCAACGGCGTCAGCCTGGACCCGCTGGGCGAATTCAGCGAACTGGAAACCCTGATCCGCGGCGTGCTGGCGCCCGCCTACCTCCTCGACTACCTGCGCTTCTTCGTGCTCTTCGAGGAGGACGGCGAGCTGGTCAAGAAAATCGCCGGCTACCACCAGTTCCACGCCGTGCGCGCGGCCATCCAGAAAGTCGTCGCCGCATCCCGCCCCGGTAGCAACGAGAAGATCAAAGGCAAGGGAGGTGTCGTCTGGCACACGCAAGGCAGCGGCAAGAGCATCACCATGACCTGCTTTGCCGCCCGGGTGATGCAGGAAACCGCGATGGAAAACCCCACCCTCGTGGTCATCACCGACCGCAACGACCTGGACGGCCAGCTCTTCGGCGTCTTCTCCCTGGCCCAGGATCTGCTGCGGGAGCAGCCCGTCCAGGCCGCGACCCGGCGGGACCTGCGCGCCAAGCTCGCCAACCGCCCCTCCGGCGGCATCGTCTTCGCCACCATCCAAAAGTTCATGCCCGGCGAGGACGAGGACAACTTTCCCTTGCTGTCCGACCGGCACAACATCGTCGTCATCGCCGACGAAGCCCACCGCACCCAGTACGGCTTCGAGGCCAAGCTGAAGACCTACAAGGCGCCCAGGATCGTCCCCGGGACGAGCGCCAACGACGACCAGGCCCGGCTGGCCGCCGAGCCCGAAGTTGCGTACACCACCCGTTACCAGGTCGGCTACGCACAGCACCTGCGGGACGCCCTGCCCAATGCCACCTTCGTGGCCTTCACCGGCACGCCCGTGTCCAGCGAGGACCGGGACACCCGGGCCGTGTTCGGCGACTACATCCACGTCTACGACATGCAGCAGGCAAAGGAGGACGGCGCCACGGTGGCCATCTACTTCGAGTCCCGCCTGGCCAAACTGGGCCTGAAGGAAGCGGAACTGCCCCAGGTGGACGAGGAAGTGGACGAACTGGCCGAGGACGAGGAGGAAAGCCAGCAGGCCAAGCTCAAGAGCCGCTGGGCGGCCCTGGAGAAGATCGTCGGCGCCGAGCCCCGCATCGCCAGTGTGGCGGCTGACCTGGTGGCCCACTTCGAGGAGAGGAACAAGGCCCAGACCGGCAAGGCCATGGTCGTCGCCATGAGCCGGGAAATCTGCGTCCATCTCTACAACGAGATCGTCAGGTTACGCCCGGAGTGGCACGACGCCGACCCGGAAAAGGGTGCGGTCAAGATCGTCATGACCGGCTCCGCCAGCGACAAGCCCCTCCTGCGCCCGCACATCTACAGTGCCCAGGTGAAGAAGCGCCTGGAGAAGCGGTTCAAGGACCCGGCGAGTGAAGACAAAAACGCGCTCTGGCTGGTCATCGTGCGGGACATGTGGCTGACCGGCTTCGACGCCCCCTGTGTCCACACACTGTACGTGGACAAGCCCATGCGTGGGCATAACCTCATGCAGGCCATCGCCCGCGTGAACCGGGTCTTCAAGGACAAGCAGGGCGGCCTGGTGGTGGACTACATCGGTATCGCCAACGAGCTGAAGAGTGCGCTGAAGGACTACACGGCCAGCAACGGCCGGGGCAAGCCCACCGTGGATGCCGCCGAGGCCTACGCCGTGCTGGAAGAGAAGCTGGACATTCTCCGCGGCATGCTCCACGGCTACGACTACTCCGACTTCCTGACCACCGGGCACTCGGTAACGCCGGGCCGCCCCCAAGTTGCCGACTCCTCTCGGGGGACGGCGGCGGCGCAGCCGGCGCCAAGGGGGATACATTCAGCCCTGGCCGGCGCCGCCAACCACGTGCTGGGCCTGGAGGACGGCAAGAAACGCTTCGCCGACGAGGCCCTGCGCATGAGCAAGGCCTTCACCCTGTGCTGCACCCTGATTGAAGCCAAGGCGGTACGGGAAGAGGTCGCCTTCTTCCAGGCCGTGAAGGTCATCCTGACCAAGCGGGACATCACCCAGCAGAAGAAGACCGACGAGGAGCGGGAGCTGGCCATCCGCCAGATCATCAACTCGGCGGTGGTGTCCGAGCAGGTGGTGGACATCTTCGACGCGGCGGGCCTGGACAAGCCCAACATCGGCATCCTGGACGACGATTTCCTGGCCGAGGTGCGGAACCTGCCGGAACGGAACCTGGCCGTGGAACTGCTGGAGCGCCTGCTGGAGGGGGAGATCAAGTCCCGCTTTGGTGGCAACGTGGTCCAGGAAAAGAAGTTCTCGGAGCTGCTGGCCAACGTGATCAAACGCTACCAGAACCGGGCCATCGAGACCGCCCAGGTCATCGAGGAACTGATAGCGATGGCCAGGAAGTTCCGCGTCGCCTCCACCCGGGGCGAGGAACTGGGCCTGACGGAAGACGAGATCCGCTTCTACGACGCCCTGGCCGACAACGAGTCGGCCGTGCGGGAACTGTCGGACGAGACCCTGAAGAAGATCGCCCACGAGCTCACCGAGAACCTGCGGGCCAACCTGTCCGTGGACTGGTCGGAACGGGAGAGCGTCCGCGCCAGGCTGCGCCTCATGGTCAAGCGCATCCTGCGCAAGTACAAGTATCCGCCGGACCAACAGGAGGCCGCGGTGGAACTGGTGCTACAGCAGGCCCGGGCGCTGGGCGAGGCGTGGGCAGCAACGACTTTCTGACCTGCGCATCGCGCCCCATGCCTCCGGTTTCGGTCTACCTGGACAGCTCTGATTTTTCTGTCCTTTCTGATCCGATACGTAGCATCAGAGAGTTTCCGCCCTGGCGTTCAGCATCTTCGACGCCATCGCCTCGTCCTTTGCCCGGGACGGCAGGAGCCCCCAGCGGAGCAAGTGACCGACCCTAACACTCATGATCTACCGCTCGCCCCCGTCCATGAAAGTCCTTGTAAATCAACCCCTCACCCCCCCGCCCCTCTCCCTCAGCGGCACAAACGCCTGAACCGCTTCGCCCAGTGTGGTGGAAGTGCTGTAAGTGCTGGTGCGGCGCATGGCATGAAAGGATTCTTTAAGTGACGATCAGGATATTAAAGCAATCGCTAATACGTTGTCACGCAATGAAAGAGGGTTTGAATGCGGCGTTCGTTACCGTGAAAGTTGGCAAAGCCGACTCACGACGCTCCCCTCGCCCCTTGCCCCTGCCGCCGGGGGAGCCGACATTGGCGCCCGTCTGCTACGAGGCGGGCAACCGGGCGGCGGAACTGGCGCTGGCGCGTTTGTCCGGGGTGTCGGGGCTGGTGACAACCCGGAGCTGACCCAGTCCTCACGTCCTGCGCCAACAATGGTGATTGCATGGTGCGGTGCTTGCCTCAAACCCGGGTGTCGGAAGTTGCTATGCCAGAGGCATTGCTCCCGGCTCCGCCTTCGGCCGTTCTGCCCCGGTTCCCCGGTATTGATCAGGCGGTCGGCACGGTGCGGCGGGCCTAGATCGAATGCGCTGCGGGGAACTCTTGCCTGCGGCCCTGGAACGCGTCACCCTGGTGATGGCGGGCCTCTCCGATCCCGATCGCCTGCTCCAGCCGGCCAATAACCCGAATACATCCTTCGGAGCCGGGCACCCTGTGCCATCGGCCCCGGTCGGCGACCGACCAGGCGAGCGGCACCCCGTTCAGGTTTCCAGGCCCGCCAGGGATTCGAGCACCTGTGCCAGTTCGGCGGCGCAACGGGCGTACTCCTCCTGGCACCGCGCCGGGTCGGCCGCGTCGCAGGCCTCGTCCAGACGGGCCGCGGCCTGGTGCAGGGCGGTGGCGTTGACGTTGCCGGCCACCCCTTTCAGGGCGTGGGCAAGCTTGGCGGCGGCGGGGAAGTCCTGCCTTTCCAGGACTTCGGCCAGGCGGGCATCGAAGCCGGTGTATTGGGCGCGGAAGGAGTGAAGAATCTTGCGGCAGGTGGAGGGACGGCCGCGCATGCGCCGCAGCAAGGCCTCCGTGTCAATGCCGGGCAGGGCCGGCAGGGCGCTGTCTGTCGCCAGGGCGGCGGCGGTCTCCGCCTGTTGCTTCGGCAAGGGCGGGGAAGCCACGGCCGCCTGACACCAGCGCTGCAACACCGCATACAACTGCTGTGGGTCCACCGGTTTGCTGACATGGTCCTTCATGCCGATGGCCAGGCTGCGCTCCCGGTCTTCCCGGAAGGCGTTGGCGGTGAGGGCGATGATGGGCAGATCAGCGTGGGGCTCTTCCCGCAGGATGCGAGCCGTGGCGGCCAGGCCGTCCAGCTCGGGCATCTGGATGTCCATGAGCACGGCGGAGTAATAACCGGGTGGGTGGGACAGGATGCACTCCACCGCCACCAGGCCGTTCTCGGCCTCGTCCACCCGGGCGCCGGTGACCTGGAGCAGTTCCTGGAAGATTTCCCGGTTGATGGCCACGTCTTCCGCCAGCAGGAGGCGGCAGCCGTCCAGTCGGGGAATGGCGCTGGGGGCCGGCTCCATGGCGGCGGGCAGGGCGAAGAGTTCTCGCAACGCCCGCGTCAGAGCATGGGGCGTGGCGGGTTCCGTGATGCAGGCGTGCCGCCCGGCGATGCCCACCGTCAGGGTGTTTTCGGAGCATAGCCGCAACACCGGTAGATCCGTTTCCGCGGCATTGGCCGTGCCCTCGTCGGTGACCAACAGGTCCGGGCGCTCCGGTGCAGCGCCAATCGGCGCCACTTGCAGGCCGAGATGGCGCAGTTGGGTCGCCAGGCTGCGCCGCTTGGCCTCGTTGCGGAGGGCGAGCAGGGCCGTCTTGCCCTTGATTTCCGGAGGGATGACCGGAGAAATGGCCCGGGAATCGGTGGGCAGCGTGATGCTGAAGACAAACGTGGCACCCCGGCCGGCTTCGCTCTCGACGCTGATTTGCCCGCCCATGATCTCGATCAGCCGGCGCGAGATGGTCAGCCCCAGGCCCGTGCCGCCGAAGCGTCGCGTCGTGGAGCTGTCGCCCTGGCTGAAAGGCTGGAACAGGGCGCTCTTCTGCGCCTCGTTGATGCCGATCCCCGTGTCCGTCACGGTAAAGCGCAGCGTGGCGTGGCCGGGTTCCGCCGGGTTTGCCACGTCCACCTCGATGCGCACCTCGCCGTGGGCGGTGAACTTGACTGCGTTGCCGGCCAGGTTGATGAGTATCTGACCCAGCCGGATCCGGTCTCCGATGAGTGCCCTGGGCGTGTCCTCGGTCATGCCCAGGATGAATTGAAGCTGCTTCTCCGCGGCCCGATGGCCCACCACCACGCCGACGTTTTCCAGGACATCCCAGAGATCGAACGGAATTTCTTCCATTTCCAGCTTGCCGGCCTCGATCTTGGAAAAATCCAGGATGTCGTTGATGATCGCGAGCAGGGTCGTTCCGGCACCGTGGATCTTCTGCAGCCAGTCCCGTTGCCGGGGCGGCATATCCGTCTGCAGGCATAGATGAGCCAGTCCCAGCACGGCGTTCATGGGGGTGCGGATTTCGTGGCTCATGTTGGCCAGGAACTCGCTCTTGGAGCGGCTGGCCTGTTCCGCCTGCTCTTTCGCTTCTCCCAGTTCCCGGGTACGTTCCTGGATCGTGGCCTCCAGTTGCTGGCGGTGCCGGGCGAGCGCCTGTTCCGCTTCCTTGCGTTCGCTGATGTCGGCGCAAATCCAGGTGCTTTCGCCGTCCTGTACGTGGCTTCGGTCGTGGGCGTGGCCGGTCAGGGCGGCCCAGAAGTGTTCGCCATTTCGGCGCTGCATCAGCGCCTCCGAGGAAAAGTTCCGGCCCCGCCCCAGTGCTTGATAGCCGGCACCGATCCGGTCGAAGGAGCCCTGGTCCGCGTAGATCTGACGGGTGGAGAGGCCGAGCATCTCGCCGGGAGCATAACCGAATATTTCCTCCAGCCTTCGGTTGCAGGAAACCACCACGCGGTCGCGCACGGTGATGATGCCCACCAGCGCGTTGTCCAGCATGGCATCCTTTTCCTTCAGCAGGGCTTCCATCTGCTTCTCCGCATCGCGCAGTAGGGTGATGGTGTCTCGGAAGCTGCGCACCGCCGCGGAAAGGCGGCCGATCTGGTCTTCGCGCCCCAGGCCCGAGAGCGGGATGTCGGTCTCGCCCCGCGCCAGCTTCTCCAGGCCTTCCTGGATGTCTGAAAAGGAGCGTCCGGCCTGGCGGCCGACCAGATAGATCAAAACCATGATGGCCAGGGCCATGAGCAGGATGGCGATGGCGCTTTGCAGGATCTGCCGGCGCAAATCCTGGTCCATGTTGTCCCGGGAGAGGGAGAGTTCGATCTCTCCCACCGGGGTGATCCGGCTGCCTTCCGTGTAGGCGATGGTGCGCCGGGTGCTGACCAGGTTCGTGGAGGCCACGCCGCTCGCCTTCGCCTGGGCCAGCACGCCGCCCGAGGGATCCAGCACGCGCACCTCGGCCACGTCCTGGCTTGCGCCCAGGGCACTGACTGCGCTGGAAACGGCGGCGCTGTTGAAGTCGAAGAGGGGGCGCGCCAGGGATTCGGAGACCACCGAGGCCAGACGTTCCAGGCGTTCCTGCAGGTGCTTGTCCGAATCTTCCCGCAGGGTCTGCACGTCGTAGGCGGTGTATAGACCCATGCTCGCCGTTACGGCGAGAAAAATCGCGGTGTAGAGCCGCACCCGGATGTCACGGTGCCAAGTGCGGACGAGTGAATGAAACATGGCTGGCTGACCTTAGGAAATCAGCCCGATAGCGGCCTTGAATTCGGTGCGGAATTCAGGGGGGACTCAAGTCGAACATCCGATGCGTAGGGGAGGATCATGGCCGGATTCCCCGCAAGGCTTCCCGCTCCTGTTTCTGGTAGTCTTTTGAATTACGTACCGCCTCCACCTCTTTCCAGACGTGCATCGCCACGCTGCCGCGGAGATCGGCGAAATTGTGGGAAAACATGAGGAAATAGGACTTCTCCACGAGCGGCGTCGGCAGGGTCTCCAGTTGCTTCGCCAGCGTGGGGTTCTGTTCCATCAGGGTTCTGGCCTCTCCATCCAGCATGGCGGCTGCCCCCAGGCGTCCGGCCGCGAGCTTTTGCGCCAGCTCGACGGCCTTTTGCGCGCCGTCGTCCACCGTCGCGCCCAAGGCGCGCAACTGATCTCCCACGGAGTAGCCCAGTTGTATACCCACCGGGCCGTCCAGGTTGCGGAAGGCGCGGCCATCCCAGCTCACGCGGCTGTTCTTGCGTCGCAACAGGACATAGCGATCGCTGTTCAGTCGCTTGCTTGCGTCCGGCTTGTCGCCGCCGGGGTAAACGCCGAATTCCAGGCGCTCCGGCCTGAAGCTGGCGCCGATGGCGCCGCTGACCTGATCGGCCTTGAGTTCCGCCAGGCAGCGCTTCCAGGGCATGCCCCGGTACTCGAAACGCAGATCCAGCCTGGCCGCGACCCGGTTCAGGAGTTCAATGTTGAGGCCGCCGCCGTCCTGGGTGCGCCAGGGGCGCACGTCGTTGTTCTCGAGGCACAAGACCAGGGTCTCGGTCGCGGCCGCCGGTCCGGACAGGGGCAGCAGGCAGGCCAGCAGGCACAAGAGAGCACGGATCATGTGTTGGACGAGATTCAGGCCGGATGAAAGGTCCGTCGCGAGAGCGTGGCGCAACAGGATTGAGCGTGGATGACTGTACGCCAATTTCACTCAATCGGACTAGCCGGTCAAGCTTGCGGATAGCGGTCGTGTGCAGTAATTCACGGTGGGCGCCATGTTTCGGGAACAGGCGGCCTGAGGCCCATTGCTGCGCCGCGGATTGACCCTGGACGGGCTTGCGGCTAAAATCGGCGGGTTTTGAAAATCATGAGGTTAGCACCATGCGTCGCAAATTCGTGGCTGGCAACTGGAAAATGAACGGTTCCCTGGCGGGGAACGAGGCTCTGCTGGCTGCGGTGGCTGCGGGCGCGGCGTCGGTTTCCCAGGTGGAGTGCGCCGTGTGCGTGCCCTTCCCCTATCTGGCCCAGGCGCAGAAGGTTCTGGCCGGTTCCACGGTGGGCTTGGGGGCGCAAACCCTGAGTGAGCACGCCCAGGGCGCCTATACGGGTGAAGTGTCGGCGAGCATGATCAAGGATTTTGGTTGCCGTTATGTCATCGTCGGCCATTCCGAGCGGCGCGCCCTGTACGGCGAGAGCAATGCCGCGGTGGCGGCCAAGTTCGTGGCGGCCCTGAATGCCGGCCTCATCCCTCTCCTGTGCGTGGGCGAGACCCTGGAAGAGCGGGAAGCGGGCGTGACGGGCAAGGTGGTCACGGAGCAACTGGACGCGGCGATCCAGGCGGCCGGCGTGGCGGCCTTCTCCAAGGCGGTCATCGCCTACGAGCCGGTGTGGGCCATCGGTACCGGTCGCACGGCCTCTCCGGCCCAGGCGCAGGAGGTTCATGCCCTGATTCGCGCCCGGGTGGCCGAGAGCGATGCCTCTGTTGCGGCGGGCGTGCAGATTCTCTACGGCGGCAGCATGAAGCCGAACAATGCCGCCGAGCTCATGGGGCAGCCGGATATTGACGGCGGCCTGATCGGTGGTGCCGCGCTGGTGGCGGACGATTTCCTGGCGATCGTTCGCGCCGGGGCGTAATTTGAGGTTATAAAGATGCAAGGTTTTCTGTTTCCCCTGATTTTGTCGGTTCATGTGCTGGTTGGCCTGTCCGTGATCGGGCTGGTCCTGTTGCAGCATGGCAAGGGCGCGGATATGGGCGCGGCCTTCGGCAGCGGCGCGTCCGGCAGCCTTTTCGGCTCCACCGGCTCGGCCAACTTCCTGAGTCGTACCACGGCCGGCCTGGCCACGGTGTTCTTCATCACCAGCCTGACGCTGACCTACATGGCCAGCAGCAAGCCCAAGGCTGCCGGCAGCGTCATGGAAGCCGTCAAGGAGCAGCCTGCTGCGCCGGTGAAGACCGAGGCGCCGGCTGTGCCCGGCTCCAAGGCGGGCGATATTCCGAAGTAAAGAATAAGACGTAGAGAATAAAATTTGCTTAGGGTTCCATAAGCAGGGCGTCGGGCGTATAATGCCGCCGCTTGAGATTCAAAGCCGATGTGGTGAAATTGGTAGACACGCCGTCTTGAGGGGGCGGTGGCGAAAGCCGTAGCAGTTCGAGTCTGCTCATCGGCACCATCAAACGGCAACAAACGGGCCGGCATCCGGTCGGTTTGTTGCAGACGGTCTCCGGGTGGAACTGTGGTTCCGGAGCCGAAAACTGAGGCCAAAAGCTGATGTTGGAAAATTACTTTCCGGTTCTGATGTTTGTTTTAGTGGGTGTCGGCTTCGGCTTCGTGCCCATGATTGCCGGCTGGTTGCTGGGTCCCAGCAAGCCCGATCCCGAGAAGCTCTCGCCCTACGAGTGCGGCTTCGAGGCCTTCGAGGATGCGCGCATGAAGTTTGACGTGCGCTACTACCTCATCGCGATCATCTTCATCCTGTTCGATCTGGAAATCGCCTTCCTTTTCCCCTGGGCTGCGGTGCTGGGCGAGTTTGCCGGCAACGAATCCCTCCGCTTCTTCGGCTTCTTTGAAATGCTGGTCTTCCTTGGCATCCTGATATTGGGTTATATCTGGGTGTGGAAGAAGGGCGCTCTGGACTGGGAGTAAACCGTGAGTATCGAGGGCGTTCTGCAGGAAGGTTTTGTCACCACCTCCCTGGACAAGCTGATCAACTGGAGTCGTACCGGCTCCCTGTGGCCCATGACCTTCGGTCTGGCCTGCTGCGCCGTGGAGATGATCCAGGCGGGTGTGTCGCGTTATGACCTGGACCGTTTCGGCATGGTGTTTCGTCCCAGTCCGCGGCAGTCCGACCTGATGATCGTGGCGGGCACCCTGTGCAACAAGATGGCGCCGGCTCTGCGCAAGGTCTATGACCAGATGCCCGAGCCGCGCTGGGTCTTGTCCATGGGGTCCTGCGCCAACGGTGGCGGTTATTACCACTACTCCTACTCGGTGGTGCGGGGTTGTGACCGCATCGTCCCGGTGGATGTGTATGTGCCGGGTTGTCCGCCCACCGCCGAAGCCTTGATTTACGGCATCGTGCAGTTGCAGAACAAGATCTGGCGCACGAGTACGATCGCCCGGAAATAGAACATCGTACCGATGCTTGCGAGAGCAATATTCCTGTGGGGCGGATTTCAATCCGCCACGGCCGGCTGAAGCCGGCCCCACAAACCGTATTCTCCACCGACGCTGGAATAGCCATGAGCGCCAAGCTGGAAAAGTTGAGTCAAAGTTTGCAGGAAGTCCTGGGGGGGCGCATTCAGTCTCTCAAGACCGACCGGGACGAGGTTACCCTCGAGGTGTCTGCCGCCGATTACAAGGCCGTGGCCCTGGCCTTGCGCGACGATCCCGCGCTCCATTTCGAGCAGTTGATTGACCTGTGCGGCGTGGATTATTCGGAATACGGCGGCGACGAAGGGACCGGTCGGCCGGCGCTGCGCTTCGCCGCGGTGAGTCACCTCACCTCGATCAAGCACGATGTGCGTCTGCGTCTGCGGGCCTTCGCGCCGGATGACGGTTTTCCCGTGCTGGATTCCATCATCGAAGTCTGGCCCAGCGTGAACTGGTACGAGCGTGAGGCCTTCGACATGCTCGGCATCATGTTTGCCGGCCATCCGGACCTGCGCCGCATCCTGACCGATTATGGTTTCATCGGCCATGCCTTCCGCAAGGATTTCCCGGTCTCGGGTTATGTCGAGATGCGTTACGACCCGGAGCAGGCGCGCGTGGTCTATCAGCCCGTGACCGTGGAGCCGCGGGAGAACACGCCGCGCATCGTCCGCGAAGCCCATTACGGAGATGTCGGCCATGGCTGAGATTCGCAATTACACGATCAACTTCGGCCCGCAGCACCCGGCCGCCCACGGCGTGCTGCGCCTGGTGCTGGAACTGGATGGTGAGGTGGTGGAACGCGCCGACCCGCACATCGGCCTGCTGCATCGCGGCACCGAGAAGTTGGCCGAGACCCGTACCTGGCTCCAGAACGTGCCCTACATGGATCGTCTGGATTACGTGTCCATGATGTGCAACGAGCACGCCTACTGCATGGCCGTCGAGCGCCTGCTGGGCATCGAGGTGCCCTTGCGTGCCCAGTACATCCGGGTCATGTTCGATGAGATCACCCGCATCCTGAATCACCTGCTGAACATCGGCACCCACGCGATTGATATCGGCGCCATGACCATGGTGATCTATACCTTCCGCGAGCGGGAAGATCTCATGGATGTCTACGAGGCGGTATCCGGCGCGCGTCTGCACGCGGCCTATTACCGGCCGGGCGGCGTCTATCGGGATCTGCCCGATGTCATGCCCCAATACGAGCCCTCCAAGTACCGCAATCCGGCCAAGCTGAAGGCGCTGAATGCGGCCCGGGGCGGTTCGCTCCTGGATTTCATCGAGGACTTCACCAATCGCTTCCCGGCCCTGGTGGCGGACTACCACACGCTCCTGACCGACAACCGCATCTGGAAGCAGCGCACGGTGGACGTGGGCGTCGTTTCCCCCGAGCAGGCCATGGCCCTGGGTTTCTCCGGCCCCATGCTGCGCGGTTCCGGCATCGAGTGGGATCTCAGGAAGAAGATGCCCTACGAGGTCTACGACAAGGTGGATTTCGACGTCCCGGTAGGCGTGAACGGCGACTGCTACGACCGTTACCTGGTGCGCATGGAGGAGTTCCTCCAGTCCAACCGCATCATCAAGCAGTGCGTGGACTGGCTGCGCAAGAACCCCGGCCCGGTCATCAGCGACAATCACAAGGTGGCGCCGCCCTCCCGTGAGGGTATGAAATCCAACATGGAGGAGCTGATTCATCACTTCAAGCTCTTCTCCGAAGGCATCCACGTGCCGCCGGGCGAGGTTTATGCCGGCATCGAACACCCCAAGGGCGAGTTCGGCGTGTATCTGGTGTCGGATGGGGCCAACAAGCCCTACCGCATGAAGCTGCGCGCCCCGGGCTTCGCCCATCTGTCCGCCTGCGACGCCATGGGCAAGGGGCACATGATCGCCGACATCGTGGCCATCATCGGTACCATGGACATCGTGTTCGGCGAGATTGACCGCTAGAAGACTGCTAAGGCTATATAGACATGCTCAGCCAGGAAGCTCAGAAACAAATAGACCGGGAGGTCGCCAAATATCCCGCGGACCAGAAGCAGTCCGCAGTGATGTCGGCCCTGCGTATCGCCCAGGTGGAGAAGGGGTGGCTCGCGCCGGAAACCATAGCGGCGGTGGCCGACTACCTGGGCATGGCGCCCATCGCCGTCTACGAGGTGGCGAGCTTCTACAACATGTACGACCTTTCTCCCGTGGGCAGGTTCAAGCTCACGGTGTGTACCAATCTGCCCTGTGCCCTGTCCGGCGGCGTGCATGCCGCGGATTACCTGAAGCACAAGTTGGGCATAGGCTTCAACGAGACCACGCCCGACGGCAAATTCACCCTGAAAGAGGGTGAGTGCATGGGCGCCTGCGGCGACGCACCCGCCATGCTGGTGAATAACCATCGCCTGTGCGGCTGGATGACGCCGGACCAGATAGACAAACTCCTTGCCGAGCTCGAATAAATGACGATCCAGAGCATCATCCTGGCTGGCCTGGACGGCGACCGCAGCTGGCGGCTGGCCGACTACGTGCAGCGTGGCGGCTATGAGGCGCTGAAGAAAATTCTGGCGCAGAAGATGACGCCGGACGAAGTCATCGCCGAACTGAAGAAGTCCTCGCTGCGCGGCCGCGGCGGTGCCGGCTTCCCCACGGGCCTGAAGTGGAGCTTCATGCCCAAGAATTACGTGGGCGACAAGTACGTGGTGTGCAACACGGACGAGGGCGAGCCGGGCACCTTCAAAGACCGGGACATCATGCGCTACAACCCGCACATGGTGATCGAGGGCATGATCATCGCCGGTTACGCCATGGGCGCCGGCACGGGTTACAACTACATTCACGGCGAGATCTTCGATCTCTACCTGCGCTTCGAGGAAGCCCTGGAGGAGGCCCGCGCCGCCGGTTTCCTCGGGAGCGACATCCTGGGCTCCGGCTTTTCCTTCAATCTCCACGCGCACCACGGCTACGGCGCCTATATCTGCGGCGAGGAGACGGCGCTCCTGGAGTCCATCGAGGGCAAGAAGGGGCAGCCGCGCTACAAGCCGCCTTTCCCGGCGAGCTTCGGCCTCTACGGCAAGCCGACCACGATCAACAATACCGAGACCTTCGCGGCCGTCCCCTGGATCATCAACAACGGCGGCGAGAAGTACCTGGAAGCGGGCAAGCCGAACAACGGCGGCACCAAGATATTCTCCGTGTCCGGTCATGTGAATCGCCCCGGCGTGTACGAAGTGGCCATGGGCACGCCGTTCGCCACGCTCCTGGAGATGTGCGGCGGCATGCGCGGTGGCCGCAAGTTGAAGGCCTGCATCCCCGGTGGCTCTTCGGCGCCGGTGCTGCCCGCCGACATCATGATGGACTGCACCCTGGACTACGATTCCATCTCCAAGGCCGGTTCCATGCTCGGTTCCGGCGCGGTCATCATCATGGACGAGACGGTGTGCATGGTGAAGGCCCTGGAGCGTCTGTCCTACTTCTACCACGAGGAATCCTGCGGCCAGTGCACCCCCTGCCGCGAAGGCACGGGCTGGATGTATCGCGTCGTGCATCGCATCGAGCATGGCCTGGGGCGTCCGGAGGATCTGGATCTCCTCACTTCCGTGGCGGACAACATCTGCGGCCGCACGATCTGCGCCCTGGGCGATGCGGCGGCCTTCCCGGTGAAGAGCTTCGTGAAGCACTTCAGGAGCGAATTCGAATATCACATCGAGAACAAGAAGTGCCTGGTTCCGCCCGATGTGCAAAGGTCCGGCAGCGACTTCTTCGTCGCCGGCAAGAACTGACGCGCCACTCGACTGAATCGGTAAAGCGATGCTACAACTCGAAATTGACGGCAAACAGATAGAGGTGCCCGAGGGCAGCACCGTGATGGACGCGGCGCGCCAGATCGGCACCTTCATCCCGCACTTCTGCTATCACAAGAAGCTGTCCATCGCCGCCAGCTGCCGCATGTGCCTGGTGCAGGTGGAAAAGGCGCCCAAGCCCATGCCGGCCTGCGCCACACCCGTGACCAACGGCATGAAGGTGATGACCCGCTCCGAAGTGGCGGTGAAAGCCCAGAAGGATGTGATGGAGTTCCTGCTCATCAATCACCCCCTGGACTGCCCGATCTGCGACCAGGGTGGCGAGTGCCAGTTGCAGGATCTTTCCGTCGGCTATGGCGGCATGGCCTCCCGCTACCAGGAGGAAAAGCGGGTGGTGGTGAACAAGAACCTGGGTCCGCTGGTGTCTACCGACATGACCCGGTGCATCCACTGCACCCGCTGCGTGCGTTTCACCGCGGAGATCGGCGGCTTCCAGGAGATGGGCCAGGCCTTCAGGAACGAGCACGCCGAGATCATGCCCTTCATCGAGAGCACGGTGGATACCGAGCTCTCCGGCAACATCATTGACCTCTGCCCCGTGGGCGCACTCACCTCCAAGCCCTTCCGCTTCTCCGCCCGCGCCTGGGAGATGTCCCGCAGGAAGAGCGTGAGCCCGCACGACGGCCTGGGCTCCAATCTGGTCGTTCAGACCAAGCTGGATCGCGTCAAGCGCGTCCTGCCCCTGGAAAACGAGGACGTGAACGAGTGCTGGCTGTCCGACAAGGACCGCTTCTCCTATGAAGGCCTGACCGCCGAGGACCGCATCACCCGCCCCATGATCAAGGAAGGCGGGCAGTGGCGCGAGGTGGATTGGCACACGGCCCTGGAATTTGCCGCCAAGGCCGTGAAGGGCGCGGCCGCCGAACACGGCGCCGCCAGCCTCGGCGCCCTGGCTTCGCCCCACTCCACGCTGGAAGAACTCTATCTGCTGCAAAAGCTGGTGCGCGGCCTGGGTTGCGACAACGTGGACTTCCGCCTGCGCCAGAGCGACTTTTCCGCCGACGGCAAGCGCATGGGCGTGCCCTGGCTGGGCATGAAGATCGCTCAGATCCCCAAGCTGGATCGCGTCCTGGTGGTGGGCAGCTTCCTGAGGAAGGACCATCCGCTCCTCGCGCTGCGTCTGCGCCAGGCGGCCAGGAAGGGCACCCAGGTCAGCGTCATTCACCCGACGCGTGACGCGCTGTTCATGCCGCTCGCGGCCCGCGCCGTGGTGGCGCCGGATCAGATGGTCGGGACGCTCGCCCAGGTGGCCCAGGCTCTGGCGGGCATCAAGGGCGTGGCGCTGGATGCCTCCGTCCCCGCGGTGACCGTGGGCGACGAGGCGAAGAAGATGGCCGAGAGCCTGGCCAGCGGAGCCAACGGCGCCGTGTTCCTGGGCAACCTGGCCCAGCAGCACGCGTGCGCCTCCACCCTGCATTTCCTGGCCGAAGAGATTTCCCGCGTCGGCGGCCTGACGCTCGGCTTCCTGGGCGAGGCGGCGAACAGCGTCGGTGGCTACCTGGCCGGCGCGCTGCCGGCGGTGGATGGCCTGAACGCAGCCCGCATGCTGGCCGAACCGCGCAAGGCCTACGTCGTTCTCGGCGCCGAGCCGGAGCTGGATTGTGCCGACGGCGCCCAGGCCCTGGCCGCCATGGAGGCGGCCCAGGCCGTGATCGTGCTTTCGCCCTTCAAGGGCCGCGCCACCGAGTACGCGAGCGTGATTCTGCCCGTCGCGCCCTTCACCGAGACTTCCGGTACCTTCGTCAATACCGAGGGCCGGGTGCAGAGCTTCAACGCCGTGGTCCGGCCCCTGGATGAGACCCGTCCGGGCTGGAAGGTGTTGCGGGTATTGGGCAATCTCCTGGGCCACTCGGGCTTCGATTACGACAGCAGCGAGGCGGTGAGGCATGATTTGCTGGGGGAAAGTGCAGAAGTGTCTTCGAAGCTGAGCAACGGCCTCAGCCGCATCGCCGTGACCCTGAAGCCGGCTGCGGCCGGACTCCAGCGGGTTGCCGACGTGCCCATCCACTTTGCCGATTCCCTGGTGCGTCGGGCCGAATCCCTGCAAAAGACCAAGGATGCCAGGCCGCCCATGGCCGCCATGAACGCCGCCACCCTGGCCGGCCTCGGCCTCTCGGCGGGGGACAAGGTGAAGGTCAAGCAAGGCGCGGGCGTCGCGGTGCTGAGTGCGGCCCTGGATGACACCATCGCCGCCGGCTGTGTCCGGGTGTCCGCGGCCCATCCGACCACCTGCGGTCTGGGCGCCGGTGAAATTACTGTGGAGCGCGTGTGATGGATGCCCTTCTCCAGCCTGTTCAGCAACTCCTGGGGCCGACGCTCTTCACCCTGGTGTGGACCCTGGTCAAGATCGTGGTGCTGCTCGCGCCGCTCATGATCTGCGTCGCCTACCTGACCTACGCCGAGCGCAAGATCATCGGCTACATGCAGGTGCGCCTGGGCCCGAACCGGGTCGGTCCGAAGGGCTGGCTGCAACCCATCGCGGATGCGGTCAAGCTCATGTTCAAGGAAATCATCATCCCCAGCGGGGCGAACAAGGGATTGTTCATCCTCGGCCCGGTACTGGCGCTGGGCCCGGCCCTGGCGGCCTGGGCGGTGATCCCCTTCGCGCCCGGCATCGTGCTGGCGAACGTGGATGCCAGCGTGCTCTACGTGATGGCCATCGCCTCCATGGGCGTGTACGGCATCATCCTGGCGGGCTGGTCCTCCAACTCCAAGTACGCCATGCTCGGCGCCATGCGTTCCGCGGCCCAGATCATCTCCTACGAGGTGGCCATGGGCTTCGCCCTGGTGGGGGTGCTGATGGTGTCCCACAGCCTGAACCTGGTGGAGATCGTGAATGGCCAGGCCAAGGGCTGGGCCGCGAGTCAGGGCCTGGGCTTTTTGTCCTGGAACTGGCTGCCGCTCTTCCCCATGTTCATGGTGTATCTGATTTCCACGGTGGCGGAAACCAACCGGGCGCCGTTTGACGTGGCCGAAGGCGAATCCGAAATCGTCGCGGGTTTCCACGTGGAATATGGCGGCATGGCCTTCGCCGTGTTCTTCCTGGCGGAATACGCGAACATGATCCTGGTGGCGGCGCTCACGTCGCTCTTCTTCCTGGGCGGTTGGCTGTCTCCGGTGGGATTCCTGCCCGACGGCATGCTCTGGCTGGTGGCCAAGGCGGCCTTCATCCTGTTCTTCTTCCTCTGGTTCCGGGCCACGTTCCCCCGCTATCGCTATGACCAGATCATGCGCCTGGGCTGGAAGGTTCTGCTGCCGGTGACTCTCGTGTGGCTCTTGGTGTTGGGCGCGTGGATGCTCTCGCCCTTCTCGATCTGGAAGTGACCGCTCATGACTTGCCAACTACACCAGTCCATGAAAGCCGTCGTAATTCAACCCCTCACCTCCCCGCCCCTCTCCCGCAGGGGGCGAGGGGAGCGTCGTGAGTTGCTGGCGCAACTTTCGCAGTAAGGATAGACCATGGGTGCAATGAAGGAATTACTCGGCAGCCTGCTCCTCAAGGAGCTGCTGCAAGGCATGGTGGTCACCGGGCGGCATTTGTTCGCGCGCAAGATCACCATCCAGTATCCGGAAGAGAAGACGCCGATGTCTCATCGCTTCCGTGGCCTGCACGCCCTGCGCCGCTATCCCAATGGGGAAGAGCGCTGCATCGCCTGCAAGCTGTGCGAGGCGGTCTGCCCGGCCCTGGCCATCACCATCGAGGCGGCCGAGCGGGAGGATGGTTCGCGGCGCACCACCCGTTACGACATTGACCTGACCAAGTGCATCTTCTGCGGCTTCTGCGAAGAAGCCTGCCCGGTGGATGCCATCGTGGAAACCAACGTCTTCGAATACATCGGAGAGAAGCGGGGCGATCTCTACTACACCAAGCAGATGCTGCTGGCGGTGGGCGAGAAGTACGAAGCCGATATCGCCCGGGCTCGGGCACTGGACGCAAAATACAGGTAAGGAATCGGTAAGCGGTAAGCAGCAAGCGGTAAGACGCGGTGGAACGGCTCACCGCTGACCGCTCACCACTCACGGAACTATCATGGACTTCACAGCTTTCGTCTTCTACTTCCTCTCCGCCATCCTGGTATTCGCCGGGTTGCGGGTGATCACGGCCCGGAACCCGGTGCATGCCGCCATGTTCCTGGTGCTGACCTTCTTCACCGCGGCGGGTATCTGGGTGCTGCTCCAGGCCGAGTTCCTCGCCATCACCCTGGTGCTGGTGTACGTCGGGGCGGTCATGGTGCTCTTCCTGTTCGTGGTCATGATGCTGGACATCAACCTGGAACGCATCCGCCAGGGCTTCTGGAGCTATCTGCCCCTGGGCGCCATGGTGGGTCTGCTCATGGCGGTGGAAATGTCCGTGGTGCTGGGCGGACGCTACTTCGGCCTGGAAGGCGCGCCCGGGCCCGCCGCGGCACCGGCCAACTACTCCAACACCAAGGAGTTGGGCCGCCTGCTCTATACCGAATACGTCTATCCGTTCGAACTGGCTTCGCTGATTCTTCTGGTGGGCCTGATCGCCGCCATCGTCCTGACCCTGAGGAAGCGGGAGGACGGCACCAAGCGCGTTGACCCGGCCGCCCAGGTGCGGGTCAAGGCCGCCGACCGCATGCGCGTCGTCGCCATGCCGGCGGAAAAGGAATAAGGGAGAACCCATGACTCTCACGCTATCCCATTACCTCATCCTCAGCGCGATCTTGTTTGCGATCAGCGTCGTGGGCATCTTCCTCAATCGGAAGAATCTGATCGTCCTGCTCATGGCCATCGAATTGATGCTGCTGGCGGTCAATACGAACTTCATCGCCTTCTCCCATTACATGGGGGACGCTGCGGGGCAGATATTTGTATTCTTCATCCTGACGGTTGCCGCGGCCGAGTCTGCCATTGGCCTGGCGATCCTGGTGGTGCTGTTCCGCAACCTGAACACCATCCACGTGGATGACCTCGACAGCCTGAAGGGATAAGTTTCGCCATGACCGAGATGCAGAAGCTCTACCTCCTGGTACCCCTGGCGCCCCTGGCGGGCGCCGTCGTGGCCGGCCTGTTCGGCAAGACCATCGGCCGCGCGGGTGCCCACACCTTCACCATCATGGGTGTGGCCGTGGCCTTCATCGCCTCCCTGTTCATCTTCCAGGATGTGCAGGCGGGACATACCTACAACGGCGACATCTATACCTGGCTGGAAAGCGGCGGCCTCAAGCTGCACGTCGGCTTCCTGATTGACCCCCTTACGGTCATGATGATGCTGGTGGTGAGCTTCGTCTCCCTGATGGTGCACGTCTATACCATCGGCTACATGGCGGACGACCCCGGCTACCAGCGTTTCTTCAGCTACATCTCCCTGTTCACCTTCTCCATGCTCATGCTGGTGATGTCGAACAACTTCGTGCAGCTGTTCTTCGGCTGGGAGGCGGTGGGCCTGGTGTCCTACCTGCTGATCGGCTTCTGGTATACCCGGCCGACGGCCATCTACGCCAACCTCAAGGCCTTCCTGGTGAATCGCGTGGGTGACTTCGGTTTCCTGTTGGGCATCGCGCTCATCGCCGCCTACTGCGGCTCCCTGGATTACAAGGAGGTGTTCGCGCAGGCGAACAACATGGCCGCGACCCAGATCGAGCTGTTCAAGGGGCAGCCCTGGTCCCTGATCACGGTGGTGTGCATCGGTCTCTTCATCGGCGCCATGGGCAAGTCGGCCCAGGTGCCGCTGCACGTCTGGCTGCCGGATTCCATGGAAGGCCCGACGCCCATCTCCGCCCTGATCCACGCGGCGACCATGGTGACCGCGGGCATCTTCATGGTGGCGCGCATGTCGCCGCTCTTCGAGTTGTCCGATGCGGCCCTGAGTTTCGTGCTCGTGATCGGCGCCATCACGGCCCTGTTCATGGGCTTCCTGGGCATCATCCAGAACGACATCAAGCGGGTGGTGGCCTACTCGACGCTGTCCCAGTTGGGTTACATGACCGTGGCCCTGGGCGCCTCGGCCTATTCCGTGGCGGTGTTCCACCTCATGACCCACGCCTTCTTCAAGGCGCTGCTATTCCTGGCCGCGGGTTCCGTCATCATCGGCATGCACCATGACCAGGACATCCGCAACATGGGTGGCCTCCGTAAGTACATGCCCATCACCTGGATCACATCCCTCATCGGCTCGCTGGCCCTGATCGGCACGCCCTTCCTGTCCGGTTTCTACTCCAAGGACAGCATCATCGAGGCGGTGAAGGCTTCGCACCTGGCGGGTTCCGGGTTCGCTTACTTCTGCGTGCTGATCGGCGTGTTCATCACCGCCTTCTACTCCTTCCGCATGTACTTCCTGGTGTTCCACGGCAAGGAGCGTTTCGGTCACGCCCACCATGACGAGCATGCCGGCGACCACGACGACGAGGAAGTGGCGGTGGATCACCATCACGGCCTGGCCCCCGGCCAGAAGCCGCACGAGACGCCCTGGGTGGTCTGGGTGCCGCTGGTGGCCCTGGCTATTCCGTCCGTGGTCATCGGCTACATGACCATCGAGCCCATGCTTTTCGGCGGCTATTTCAAGGGTTCCATCTTCATCTCCGAGCACCACCATGCCATGAAGGAACTGGCCGAAGAGTTCCACGGCGCCTCCGCCATGGCGCTCCACAGCCTGACCAGCGTGCCCTTCCTCCTGGCCCTCTCCGGTGTGGTGCTGGCCTGGTTCTTCTACCTGGTAAAGCCGGCGATTCCCGCGGCCATCAAGGAGAAGGTCGGTCCCCTCTATACGCTCCTCGACAACAAGTACTACTTCGATCGCTTCAACGAGGTGTTCTTCGCCGGCGGTGCCCGCGGCCTGGGTAGCGGGCTCTGGAAGGTGGGCGATCAGGCGGTGATTGACGGCGTCCTGGTGAACGGTTCGGCCAAGGTGGTGGGCTGGTTCGCCGCACTGACCCGCCTGTTCCAGACCGGGCACCTGTACCAGTATGCCTTCTCCATGATCATCGGCGTCTTCGTGCTGCTCACCTTCTGGTTCAACCGAGGTTAAGCGTAAAGCTCCGAGGTATGACAAGGACTACTCCCGCGCCGCTTGCGGCGTATTGAACGGAAATCTGAAATGACTGCTTATCCCCTGCTCAGTCTTGCGATCTGGCTGCCCATCCTGGGTGGCGTGCTGGTGCTGGCCACCGGCTCCGACCGCAACGCGGCGCAGGCGCGCGTCCTGGCCCTGTCTGCCGCGCTCCTAAGCTTCCTTATCACCATTCCGCTCTACGCCCAGTTCGATACGGCCAAGAGCGCGATGCAGTTCGTGGAGCTGTCGCCCTGGATTCCCCGCTTCAACATCAATTACTACCTGGGCGTGGATGGCATCTCCGTACTCTTCATCCTGCTCAACTCCTTCATCACCATCACGGTGGTGCTGGCCGGGTGGAAGGTGATCCAGACCAAGGTGGCCCAGTACATGGCGGCCTTCCTGATCATGTCGGGGCTGATGAACGGCATTTTCGCGTCCCTGGACGGCGTGCTGTTCTATGTGTTCTTCGAAGCCTCCCTGATTCCGCTGTACCTCGCCATCGGCATCTGGGGCGGCCCGAACCGGGTTTACGCCGCCATCAAGTTCTTCCTCTACACGCTGGCCGGCTCGCTTCTGATGCTGATCGCGCTGCTCTACCTGTTCATGGAATCCGGCGGCAGCTTCAACATCCTGGACTGGCATGCCCTGAAACTGGGCATGGACGCGCAGAAATTACTGTTCCTGGCCTTCCTCGCGGCCTTCGCGGTCAAGGTGCCCATGTGGCCGGTGCATACCTGGCTGCCGGATGCCCACGTCGAGGCGCCCACGGGCGGTTCCGTGGTGCTGGCGGCCATTGCCCTTAAGCTCGGCGCCTACGGTTTCCTGCGGTTTTCCCTGCCCATCGCCCCCGATGCGAGCCATGAGCTGGCCTGGCTGGTGATCGGCATGTCCCTGATCGCCGTGGTGTATATCGGCTTCGTCGCCCTGGCGCAGACGGACATGAAGAAGCTGGTGGCCTATTCCTCCATCGCCCACATGGGCTTCGTGACCCTCGGTTTCTTCATCTTCAACCCCCTGGGCATGGAAGGGGCGCTGGTGCAGATGATCTCCCACGGTTTCGTCTCGGCGGCCATGTTCCTTTGCATCGGCGTCATGTATGACCGGGTGCATAGCCGGAACATCGCGGACTACGGCGGCGTGGTGAATTCCATGCCCAAGTTCGCGGCCTTCTTCATGCTGTTCTCCATGGCCAACGCGGGCCTTCCGGCCACCAGCGGTTTCGTCGGCGAGTTCATGGTGGTCCTGGGTGCGGTGCAGTTCAACTTCTGGACCGCCTTCGCCGGGGCCACGACCCTGATCCTGGGCGCCGCCTACACCCTCTGGATGTACAAGCGCGTCGTGTTCGGTGACGTGGGTAACCACCACGTACAGGAAATGGACGACATCAACTCCCGGGAATTCCTGTTCCTGGGACTGCTCGCGGTTTGCGTGCTGGCCATGGGCCTGTACCCGTTCCCGGTGACCGAGGTCATGCACGCCTCGGTGACGGATCTCCTGAAACACGTGGCGGCCGGCAAGCTTTGAGAGGTTCCTGGATGAACCATACCGGTGAATCGGCATCTGTTGCCCTCACCCCCAACCCCTCTCCCTGTGGGCGAGGGGAACGTAGTGAGCCGCGAAGCGGCTTTAATCGTACTGGATTGGCCCTGATATGAACTTCGTGATGCCTGATTTCTACCCCGCAGCAGCGGAAATTTTCGTTGCGGGCATGTCCCTGCTGCTCCTGGTGATCGAGTTGTTCGCCGGCAAGAAGAAGGGATTCGGTTTCGTCGTGACCCTGATCGCCCTGGCGGGGGCGGCGGTCATCACCTACACGACGGCCGACGGCCAGGTGTCGGTGACCTTCAGCAATCTCTACATCTCCGACCTCTTCGGCAGCTTCCTGAAGCTGCTGGTCTATGTCGCGGTCGCCGTGATGCTGGTCTATTCCCGGGATTATCTGCGTGTTCGCGGGCTCGACAAGACGGAGTATTACCTCCTGGTGATCTATGCCACCCTGGGCATGATGGTCATGATCTCGGCCAATCATTTCCTGACCATCTACCTGGGCCTGGAGTTGTTGTCCCTGTCCCTGTACACCCTGGTGGCACTGGATCGGGATTCCTCCCGCGCCACCGAGGCGGCGATGAAGTATTTCGTGCTCGGCGCCCTGGCTTCCGGCCTGCTGCTCTACGGCATGTCCATGGTCTATGGCGCCACCGGATCGTTGGAGATTTCCGCCGTCGCCCAGGCCCTGGCTCACGGCGTGGTGAACAAGACCGTGCTGGTGTTCGGCCTGGTGTTCCTGGTTTCCGGTCTGGCCTTCAAGCTGGGCGTGGTGCCGTTCCACATGTGGGTGCCCGACGTCTATCACGGCGCGCCCACCGCCATGACCCTGTTCGTGGCCTCCGCGCCCAAGCTCGCGGCTTTCGCCATGGCGATTCGCCTGCTGGTGAACGGCCTGTTCGAACTGGCGGGGGACTGGCAGCAGATGCTCATGATCATGGCCGTGCTCTCCATCGCCCTGGGTAATCTGGCCGCGATCGCGCAGACCAACATCAAGCGCATGCTTGCCTACTCCGGCATCTCGCACATGGGCTTCATGCTCCTGGGCCTGACCACCGGGGTGGTGGCGGGCGACCGGCAGTTCGCCCTGAATGCCTACAGTTCGGCCATGTTCTATGCGGTTTCCTACGTGGTCATGAGTCTGGCTTCCTTCGGCATGGTGCTCCTGCTGTCCCGCGCCGGCTTCGAAGCGGAGAAGCTTGAAGACTTCAAGGGCCTGAACCAGCGCAGCCCCTGGTTCGCCGCCCTGATGATGATGGTCATGCTGTCCATGGCGGGTGTGCCCTTCTTCGTCGGCTTCTTCGCCAAGTTCTCGGTGCTCCAGGCGGTCGTGGCGGCGGGTTACGTCTGGCTGGCCGTGCTGGCGGTGTTCTTCTCCCTGATCGGGGCGTTCTACTACCTGCGCGTCGTGAAGCTCATGTATTTTGACAAGCCGACGGACCATGCGCCGATCACGGCGAGCCTCGACATGCGCGTCCTGCTGTCCGCCAATGGCCTGGCCGTGGCGGCCCTGGGTCTCGCACCCCAGGCGCTCATGTCGCTGTGCGCCTTCACGCTACTGCGGTCATTGTAGGAAAGGCAGTCGAGAGTGGAGAGTCGAGGGTCGAGAGTAATAGTATCCGCGCCTTCGGCGTGCTGATTTTGCTCTCCACTCTTCACTCTCGACTGGAGCACTATGCGCGACCACCACCTGATCGAAGAGAAGATCGAAAACCGGGAGGTGTTTTCCGGGCGGTTGCTCAAGGTGCAGGTGGATAGGGTGCGCCTCCCCGACGGCGCCGAGGTCACGCGGGAATACATCCTCCACCCCGGTGCGGTGGTCGTCATCGCCGTACTCGACAACGGCAAGCTGCTGTTCGAACGGCAGTTCCGCTATCCCTTGGGGCGTGTGTTTCTGGAGTTGCCCGCCGGAAAGATTGATCCGGGCGAGGAAATCCTGGAGTGCGCGGTCCGGGAGTTGCGGGAGGAAACGGGCTACGAGGCCTCGGAATGGTCCTACCTGGGCCTGACCCATCCCTGCATCGGCTACTCGGACGAACGCCTGGAGTATTTCCTCGCCCGCGGTCTGACTCATGTGGGCCATGACCTGGACGACGAGGAGTTCCTGGAGGTGCTGGAGATGTCCGTGGAGGATGCCTATGCGGCGGTCCTGGATGGCCGCATCACCGACGGCAAGACCATTGCCGGTCTATTCCTGGCACGCAACAGCCTGCTAGGGAGTCCGTAACCTCAAGCCGTCATTCCGTTATTTCTCGCCCGGCACCCAGTCGTAATTCAGAACCTGTTCCGGGAGAGACCAGGGGCACAGATCGGGGAAATCGGCCAGGCCGGTTTCGTTGGCGGCTTGGGCGACGGCATCGGACCAGATTTCGGATTTCCAGTCTTCATCGGACAGCATGGGTTGAAGGCTGGGCGTTTTTTTGAGGCGCTTGTGGATGCCGTCCCGTTGGGCCTTGATGGTGCGCTGCCAACTGTTGCTCCGGCGTTCCGGCTGGAATTCCCACTTGAGAAGGTGCGCCAGCAGCAGGGACATGCGGTTGGCCAGTTCGCGTTGTTCGCTCTTGCCCACGTCCTCGATCTCCTCGGCGATATGCGCAATGTCCAATAGCTCAAATCGGCCGGAACGCAACAGCTTTGCCTGCTCGTTTGCCCAGGCAACGACGTCTTTGTCGTAGGTTTGCACGGCCGTTCTCCTTTTCTCGCCACCGGCTAATTGTAGCCGACGAGTATGGCGTCCGGAACCGAAGTCGCGGGCGGAAACCTGATCACGACGCTCCTGATTTGCTCCGCGCCTCCGCGGTTGAAACTGGCCTTTAGTTGGATTGCGCCAGATTCAGGCCGCGGATCTGATCCAGTTGCGCCGTGAGGGTGGTAGTGCGGGTGCGGAAGGCGGCCATCTGCTCCTTGGCCAGCGGCACCGCGCTGGGCAGCGCCACGGTCAGAGGGTTGACCTGCTTGTCCGCGATACGGAACTCGTAATGCAGGTGGGGGCCGCTGGTCATGCCGGTCATGCCCACGTAGCCGATGACGTCGCCCTGGTGCACCCGGCTGCCAGGCCGGACGCCGCTCGCGAAGCCCTTCAGGTGGCCGTAGGCGGTGGAGAAGCTGCCTTGATGTTTCAGGACCACGAAATTACCGTAGCCACCCTGACGGCCCTGGAACTGAACGGTGCCGTCTGCGGTGGCCCGGACCCCTGTGCCGATAGGCGCGCCATAATCCACGCCCTTGTGCGCCCGCATGGTATGCAGGATGGGGTGGAGGCGGGACGAGGTGAAGCCGGAGGTCACTCGGGAAAATTCCAGCGGGGAACGCAGGAAGGCCTTCCTGAGAGGCTTGCCATCGGAGCCGTAATAGCCGCCCTTGCCGTCATCCTTCTCCTGATAGAAAAGTGCCTTGTAGGTGTGGCCCTGATTGGTGAATTCGGCGGCCAGGATGCGGCCGGCGCGTACCGGTTCGCCCCGGGAATACACCATCTCATAGACCACCGAGAAACGGTCACCCTTCCGGAGATCGGTGTGGAAATCAATGTCGCCACCGAAGACGTCGGCCATCTGGATGGCGGCGGCGTCCGGCAGACCTATGCTGTCCGTGGCGGCAAAAAGAGACGAGCGGATTTCGCCGGACTTCATCAGGATGCGCGTCTCGGTCGGCTGCGTCTGCTCCTTGACGGAATATTTTCCGGCGTTCTTTTCCACCAGCAATTCCCTTTCCGCGCCGTTGAGAGGGAAGGAAAGGGAAACCAGCTCGCCGCCGGCGCCGGTGCGCGCCGTGACGGTCTTGCCTGGTCGCATCTGGCGATTGATCGGCGCGGCCTCGCGGCTGGTGCGCAGGAAATTGACGGCGTCAGTGTCTTGGACGCCCAGACGCGCCACCAGCGTCGCGATGGTATCGCCCCGCTGAACGCGTTCCTGGTGCACGAAGGCCTCGGGCTGGGAAGCGACGGCAGGCGTGCTTTTGGGCAGATCCAGTTGCTCCACCACCGTGCGCTGGGTCACGGAAAGCTGGGAACTGTCCGGGGCTACGGCGAAAGCCGCCACCATGCCGAACAGGGAAACTGCGCCGATACCCGCGCCAACCCAGAACTGTTCCGGGTTACGTTCGCGATAGGTGGCAAGCTGGGTTAAAATCGCCGGCTTCCTGAATTTCATTATCCGCATGCTCCGCTTGAATAGGCTCCCCGGGGGGAGGGCGGTATCGGGGATGGCCTGGGAGCGCCGGGTTAGCCCCGGTCATGGCCGAAAAGCCCCCGTACGGTGCAGGGGCAGCGCGCAAGTTTAACAAAGATTCCGGGCATGATGCCCAATATTTCGCACTCCGGTTTGTCCGGACCAGGCTCTACGAGGCAATACGATGACCGAACCCACCGCCAAGCTTGGCCCCGTTTCCGATGCTCCGGCACTCTCGCCTGAACTCGCCTCTGCGCTGGCCATGATCAAGCGTGGCAGCGATGAGTTGCTGCTCGAAGCCGAATTGGTGGAGAGGCTGAAGAGCGGCCGCCCGCTACGGGTCAAGGCGGGCTTCGACCCCACCGCGCCGGACCTGCACCTCGGCCACACGGTGCTCATCAACAAGCTCCGCCACTTCCAGGACCTGGGGCACCACATCCTGTTCCTGATCGGCGACTTCACCGGCATGATCGGCGACCCCACGGGCAAGAATGCGACTCGCCCGCCCCTCACCCGGGAGCAGATCGAGCAGAACGCCAGAACCTATCAGGAACAGGTGTTCAAGATTCTGGACCCCGCCAAGACGGAAATCTGCTTCAATTCCAAGTGGTTCGAAACCATGGGCGCCGCGGGTATGATCAAGCTTGCTGCCCTGTCCACCGTGGCACGTATGCTGGAGCGGGATGACTTCGGGAAACGCTACGGCAACAACCAGCCCATCGCCATCCACGAATTCCTCTATCCCCTGTGCCAGGGCTACGACTCCGTGGCCATGCGCGCCGACGTGGAACTGGGCGGCACGGATCAGAAGTTCAACCTGCTCATGGGCCGGGAACTCCAGAAACACTATGGCCAGCCGCCCCAGGTGGTGCTCATGATGCCGCTCCTGGAAGGCCTGGACGGCGTAAACAAGATGTCCAAGTCCCTGGGCAACTACGTGGGCATCTCGGAGCCGCCCCGGGAAATATTCGGCAAGCTCATGTCCATCTCCGACGTGCTGATGTGGCGCTATTACGAGTTGCTTTCGTTTCGGGGCAATGAGGAGATCGCCCGTCTGAAGCAGGATGTGGCGCAGGGCCGGAACCCACGGGACGTGAAGGTGCTGCTCGCCCAGGAAATCGTTGCCCGCTTTCACGGCGAGCAGGCGGCGGTGGAGGCCCTGGAGGAGTTCAATGCCAGATTCCGTGGTGGCGCGTTGCCGGACGACATGCCTGAAGTCAAGCTGGCCTCGGATGGGGTGGGCCTGCCCATCGCCCAGGTGCTGAAGGCGGCGGGCCTGTGCGATTCCACCTCCGAGGCGATGCGCATGATCACCCAGGGCGGTGTCAAGGCGGATGGGGAAAAAGTCGCCGACAAGTCCCTGGTGATCGCGGCCGGCGCCACCGTGGTGCTTCAGGTGGGCAAGAGGAAGTTCGCCCGCGTCACGCTGAACTGAAGGCCTTTTGGTAAAACCATGAAGAAACCAGAAACTGACCAGACCGAGATTCATTGGCTTCCCGACGTGGAGGCGCATGACTATCCCGCCGCTGAGTCCTATCTCCTGATAATTTACGGCGAGGACAGGGTTGCGCAAATGGTGGCGACGCTGAGGGCCGCGCCCATCGCGCAGTTCAAGGCCAAGGACATCTTCCGGGCGTCGCAACTGTCGTTGTTGGGCGTGAGCAACTCCCACGTGCAGAAGGACCGGGACAAGATACTGGCCGGCAAGAGCCTGTCTCCCCTTCTCCTGGTGCGGGACCCGCAAAACGGCAAGGTGGTCATCGCGGACGGCTACCATCGCCTGTGCGCGATCTATGGGTTCAACGAAGACGCCCTGATCCACTGCAAGATCGCCTGAGCAGGCGACCGCTCCCGGATTCACCCCATGTTGCGACTCACCGAAGTTAAACTTCCCCTGGACCATGCTAGCGCCGAGTTGAAGGCGGCCATCCTGCGCCGGTTGGGGCTGGGGGCGGAAGCTTTGCTGGGATTCTCCATCTTCCGCCGCGGCTTCGATGCCAGAAAACCCGCGCGCATCCTGTTCGTCTATACCCTGGACGTGGAGGTGGACAACGAGTCCGCGCTCCTGGCGAAGTTCAAGGGTGATCCCCATGTGCGCCTGGCGCCGGATACGTCCTATCATTTCGTCACCCATGCCCCCGAAGGCTTCAGTCGCCGGCCGGTGGTGATCGGCACCGGGCCTTGTGGCCTGTTTGCCGGATTGATCCTGGCCCAGATGGGATTCAAGCCCATCATCCTGGAACGGGGCAAGGCGGTGCGCGAGCGCACCAAGGACACCTGGGGCCTGTGGCGCAAGGGCGTGCTGGACCCGGAATCCAACGTCCAGTTCGGCGAGGGGGGGGCCGGCACCTTTTCCGACGGCAAACTGCACAGCCAGATCAAGGATCCCAAGTTCCACGGCCGTAAGGTGCTGACGGAGTTCGTGAAGGCCGGCGCGCCGGAGGAAATCCTCTACGTCAGCAAGCCGCACATCGGCACCTTCCGCCTGGTGGGCATGGTGGAAACCATGCGCGCCAACATCATTGAACTGGGCGGCGAGGTCCGCTTCCAGAGCCGGGTCGAGAATATCCGGGTGGGCACCGATGCCGAGGGTATCCGGCGGGTCGAGGGCGTGGTGCTGGTGGGCGGCGAGACCCTGGCCACGGATCATGTGGTACTCGCGGTGGGCCACAGCGCCCGCGACACCTTCCAGATGCTGTATGAGAAGGGCGTGTTCATGGAGGCCAAGCCCTTCTCCATCGGATTCCGCATCGAACACCCCCAGTCCCTGATAGACAAGGCGCGTTTCGGCAAGCACGCCGGACATGCCGAACTGGGCGCCGCCGACTACAAGCTGGTGCACCACTCATCGAACGGTCGCTCCGTCTATAGCTTCTGCATGTGCCCCGGCGGCCAGGTGGTGGCGGCCACCTCCGAGCCGGGCCGGGTGGTCACCAATGGCATGAGCCAGTACTCCCGGGCCGAACGAAACGCCAATTCCGGCATCGTCGTCGGCATCACGCCGGAAGCGGACTACCCCGGGAGTCCCTTGGCCGGTATCGAATTCCAGCGGCATTGGGAAGGACGGGCCTTCCAGGCCGGCGGCGCCAGTTACGCCGCGCCCGCCCAGCGGGTGGGCGACTTTCTCGCCGGTAGGTCTTCCACGTCGGCGGGGGGCGTTGAGCCGTCCTATACGCCCGGCGTGCATTGGACCGACCTGTCCACCTGCCTGCCCGACTACGCCATTGCCGCCATCCGGGAGGCGCTGCCTGCCTTCGAGCGGAAAATCAAGGGCTTCGCCATGGCGGACGCGGTGCTGACCGGGGTCGAGACCCGCACCTCCTCGCCCGTGCGCATCCGCCGCCGTGACGACTTCCAGAGCGTAAACACCCTGGGCCTCTACCCGGCCGGAGAAGGCGCAGGTTACGCCGGCGGCATCCTGTCGGCGGCGGTGGACGGTATCAAGGCAGCCGAAGCCGTGGCCCTCGATCTCGTTGGCGCCTCCCCCGCCACCGGCGGCGCCCGCGGCGAATCCTCCGACTACTGACAACTGACCACTGGCAACTGGAAACTGACATGCCCATCGCCACCATTGAATCCCTGGATTACGAGGGGAAAGGCATCGCCCACATCGAGGGCAAGACCATCTTCGTCGAGGGCGCGCTCACCGGCGAGACGGTGGAGTTTTCCTCCTACCGCAAGAAGCCCAGTTTCGAGCAGGCCACAACGACCCGCATCATCCAGGCCAGCAGTTGCCGGGTGACGCCAAAATGCCCCCATTTTGGCGTTTGCGGCGGCTGTTCCATGCAGCACCTGGATGCCTCGGCCCAGGCCGCGGTGAAGCAGCGGGTGCTGGAAGAAACCCTCTGGCACCTGGGCCGGGTGCGTCCCGACGTGGTCTTCCCCGCCATCTACGGACCCTCCTGGGGTTACCGCTACCGGGCGCGCCTCTCGGTACGGAATGTCCTCAAGAAGGGCGGCGTCCTGGTGGGCTTTCATGAGAAGAAGAGCAGCTTCGTGGCGGACATGAAGCGTTGCGAAGTCCTGCCTCGCCACGTGTCCGACCTGCTGCTGCCGCTGCGGGAACTGGTCGCGGCGCTTTCCATCGTGGATCGCCTGCCCCAGATCGAGCTGGCCATCGGCGATGGCGTGACGGCGCTGGTCTTGCGCATCCTGGAGCCCTTGAGTCCGGCCGACGAAGTCCTGCTGCGGGCCTTCGCCGATGAACATGGCGTCCAGTTCTGGCTCCAGACCAAGGGGCCGGATACCGTGCATCTCTTCCACCCCGTGGATGGCGCGCCCCTTTCCTACACTCTGCCCGAATTCGGCATACGCATGCCCTTCCGGCCCACGGACTTCACCCAGGTGAACCATGCCATCAACCGGGTGCTGGTGCGGAAGGCGCTGGCGCTGCTCGATCCGCAAAAGGGCGAGCGCATCGCCGACATGTTCTGCGGGCTGGGCAATTTCACCCTGCCCATCGCCCGGAGCGGCGCCTCCGTGCTGGGCATGGAAGGCAGCGAGGCCCTGGTCCGGCGCGCCCGGGAAAACGCGGCGGCCAATGGCCTCGCGGACAACACGGAATTCATCGCGGCCAACCTGTTCGAGATGGATGCGGAACAACTGGCGGCCCTGGGCGGTTTCGATCGCATGCTGATTGACCCGCCGCGGGAGGGCGCCATCGCCCTGGTCAAGGCCTTGCCCGACCCGGAATCCGGATTGGCGCCCAAGCGCATCGTCTATGTCTCCTGCAATCCGGCTACCCTGGCGCGGGACGCGGGGGTCCTGACCCACGAGAAGGGCTATGTCCTCAAGGGTGCGGGCATCGCCAACATGTTCCCCCATACCTCGCACGTGGAGTCCATCGCCTGGTTCGAGCGGGTAGGCGGGGAGGCGCCATGAACTTCGAACATCTGGTGGAAATCAACAGTGCCTCCCTGCCGCTCCATGTCATAAGCCGGCAACAACTTTGGGCAGGGCTGGTGTTGCGGGCGGAGAAGCCCGAGATGTCACTGATCGGCCTGGACGAGTGCCTGATCCTGGCGCGGGAACCGGACGGGATGAGGCGGGAACTGCGCTTCGGCAATTTTCACATCCGGGACCGGGTGCGCTTCGTGCCCACGAACTACGTCATCTACGAGGTGGAAGCCACGGCAGCCACGCCGGCCAGCACCCTGATCATGGCCATCGAAGAGCCGGAGGAGAACCACCTCTTCGTGCGCTTCACCTATGCCCGTGCCCGGTCCGAGGGTGAGCCGGAGATGGACGCCTTCTACGCCGATCACCTGAAGCAGGCCTACACACAGGCGGACATAGACACCATCGCCACCATCCGCCGCCTGGCGGAGGAAGGGATGCTGGATTCCGGCCGGTAGTGAATCGGCAGCGCTTTCTTCCTCCGTCAAACCGTCTCCGCAGCCGGGTGTTAGCAACAAATAAAACTGTCCGGTGCTGTAGCAAATGAGTTGTCCGCTTTTTCCGGGGAGGGGAAAGCGGTGTAGGGCGAAGCCCGGAGCCGGTTTCCCCTCCCCGGGCGGCCGCGGCGGACCT
>JAQTNA010000040.1 GCA_028714035.1 Rhodocyclaceae bacterium | reverse complement strand
ACGCTGGCGCGGCCCCACCCGGAACTGGGATCGCCCCGCCACCGTCTGGCTCAACCCGGTACGACAAAAGAATAACGATCTGAAAATGGCTGCTTGAACACCGTGACAACTATCTTGACAAATAACGATGGCTCCAATCTGAAATTGCCTTATTCGCGAGCGTTCGGCGATGGCTTGTTCGAGTTGCGTCCTCGTGGTCGCTCGGGGATTGGCCGGGCGTTCTACTGCTTTCTCGTTGGGCGGCGCGTAATTGTGCTCCATGCATTCATCAAGAAGTCACAACAAACGCCAGACTTTGAAGTCAAACTAGCTCGGAAACGATTGAAGGAGGTTCAAAATGGCTGATCTGGAATTCCAACCGGTGCGCCATGACCACAAGGCGTTCATTGAAAAAGCGTCCAAGCGCCAGGGTTTCAAGGAAGCCTATGATGCCCTTGAGCTTGAATACGCCCTTGCCCATGAAATGCTGGTTGCTCGGTCTCGCGCCGGCCTCACACAGGAGGCGGTGGCGGTTCGTATGGGAACCACCAAGAGCGCTATCTCACGCCTCGAAGCGGCTGGGAAGCACGCACCATCGGTAGCTTCGCTGAAGCGATACGCCGCCGCTGTTGGTTGCACACTCAAGATTGAACTCGTCCCTGCAACGCTCAAGTGACAGAACAGTGCCCAACCAGTCGCCGAACCGGACAGCGGGACTCATGTTTCGCTCTTTTCAGTCGTTGTCCCGCCGCTGCCGGTTGGCTTCACGTTGGGCTTCTTTAGATGACGCTTGATCCACAGCTCACCGGCAATGTCGGCTTGTACTACTGTTGCTACCGGCTCTCACTGCTTGGCTGGAATGTCATGCCAACAGCCCGCAACGCTCGCGGCGTCGACATCATTGCCTACAACAGAGATGCCAACCGCTTTGTCGGGGTTCAGGTGAAAGCTCTCAGTAAGCGTAACCCTGTTCCGCTTGGAATCTCGCTCGACAAAATCATGGGGGACTTCTGGGTCATCGTGAACAAAGTTGCGACTTCACCCTCAGCCTTCATTCTTCTGCCGTCCGAGGTACGCGCCGGTGCACATCGTGGAGAGAAAGAAGGCCGCGTCTCTTTCTGGCTTCAGCCCACCGACTATGATCAAGACCAGTTCCGTGAGGCTTGGGAGCGCATCGGTCATGGCTGACGGCAAAATGCCCCAACCGGCATTTCACCGGGCATACTACGGCTTTGAACCAAGCCTGAAATCATGAAGCGCAAAGTCTACGTTGAAACCTCGGTCATCAGCTACCTGACCGCTCGGCCAAGCAGCGATTCCATCAAGTCGGCGTGTCAGCAGATTACCCGGCTTTGGTGGGATGGCGGGCGCACCTCGGTCTTGGCGTATATTTCGCCTTACGTTGTCGAGGAAGCCAGTGCCGGCGACCCCGTTGCGGCACTGGAGCGCATTGAGGCTTTGCGGCCGATTCCCGTATTGCCCATTGCACATGAAATTCTTGAACTGGCGGAATTTCTTTTGCTCGGCGGTGGTCTGCCCCCCAAGGCGAGGTTCGACGCACTGCATATCGCCTGCGCGGCTTATCACGGCATGGATGTGTTGCTCACCTGGAATTGCACTCATATTGCGAACCCGGCGCAGTTGCCCGTCATGCGTGGTTTGTGTGCGGCCAGAGGCTATAGGCTACCGGAACTCGTTACACCGTTTGAATTGATGGAGGATGCGCAATGAACGCCACCACACCCTGGCACGACCCGGTGGTTGCCGAGATTCATGCCGCTCGGGAGCACCTTGCCGAGCAGTATCACAGTGACTTGCTGGCGTATTCGGAGGCCGCTGTCGCCCATTGTCATGCCTTGGGACTAAACATGGCGGAAGATCAGCATCGAATAACGCAGTTCACCCAGCCAGTTCTTGAAAGCACGCTTCCAGCCCAACAAAGCGCTTGACCTCGTTCCCGTCGGTCGCTGGGCGCTACGCGATAAAGCCGCGCAACGCCGGCCAGCTTTACGTTCGCTGCTTCCGGCTTACCCGGGTAACAGCAGCGAGATCATGCTGCTGTGGGCTTCTTCTACCTTGGCCAGGTGCATGGCGAATTCAGGCCAGGCCAGATCCAGGCGGTTCCAGGCCACGGCAGACAGGAGCGGCACCATGTCATCCTCCTCGTGGCCCAGGTCCAGGGCGTGGGCCATGGCATCGGCCACGTGGATCAGTCCGGCCAGGGAGGTGCTTTCCTCGGCCTCGGGCGCGTGGTGGGAGCCGATCGCGTCCTGAATCATCACCGGGAAATGCCAGTGGCGGGCCAGGACCCGGCCGGCATCCGTATGATCCAGACCCAGCACGTCCCGTTCCGCCTCGAAGACGTAACAGTCGTAATGGGAGCGGTAGGCCTGCATTTCCCTTACCTCGGCCGGGAAGCAGGTGGCCAGGGCCAGGCGGCCGATGTCGTGCAGCAGGCCGGCCAGATAGGCCCGATCCGGCGCCACGTGGCTGTGGTGGGCCAGTTGTCCGGCACAGAGCGCAACCCCCAGGGAGTGGCGCCAGAATCCCTTGATGTTGAACCATTCACCCGGCGAACGCACGCCGCGCACCACGGCGGCGGTGACCACCAGGGCGCGCAGCTGGCGCAGCCCCAGCACCAGGATGGCGTCGTGCAGATTGCCGACCTTCCTCCCCAGACCATAGAAGGACGAGTTGGCCAGGCGCAGGGTGTCGGCGGCCAGCGCCGGATCCTTGGCGATCTTCTGGGCCAGGGTCTCCGTGTCCTGGGACTCTGCGTCCATGGACTGGAGCAGTTCCGTGGCCACCGTCGGCAGCGATGGCAGATGTCGGACACAGGCCAGGAGCTTCTCCTGCGCCACCACACGGGTGGCGGGTTCGGCCACGGCCATGGCGTTTCTGGAGGCGTTCATTTTCTGCCCCCGATCCGGTAGTCCAGGACCGCGGCCTCGAGGGAGCGGGTGAGGGCGTCGTCGCCGGCATGCCGGAACAGATGCTCGATGCGCAACCTCAGCATCTTCTGCTGGTGCTCGGAGGGCCTGGCGGGACCGGCATCCAGGGGCGCGACGACGACGCGGGCGATGCCGCGCCGGGCGAGCCCGGCGAGCAGTCCTTCGCTGAGGATGGTGCCCTTCGGCAGGAGCACGATCCGCTTCTGATCGGCGACGGGCTCCGCCAGCACCATGCCCGGCTGGGCCCGCTCCAGGTCCAGTTCTCTCGCCGCGCCAGCCGTCATGGCTTCGCCTCCAGGGAGAATTCGGGCTGGAAGTGCATCAGCATGCCGATGGACGGGGGGTTCATGTGGCGGCGGGTGACCAGGAAACGCGCACCGTTCCAGAGAAGATGAAATGGCGTGCCGCTGTCCGGATCGGCGATCCAGGCGGCCATCTCGGCGGGCAGGCGGTCTGCCGCGGTGCTGCCGAACAGGGGCAGATCCTCGGCGAAGAGCCTTTCGGCTTCCTCGTTGGCCGCGGCGATCATGCCGTCGTCGTCCAGGCCGATGACCGGCAGGGGAATGCTTTGCAGGATGTCGTGGGTGATGCCCAGCACGGTCTGCTTCTGGCCGTCTCGCTCCGTCTGCTCTTCCAGGGTCTGTTGCAGTTCCCGGTTGAGGCGTACCAGTTCCGCGTTGGAGCGCTGCAATTCCATGCCCAGGCGCTGGGTTTCCCCCACGAGTTCCCGCGCCTCGAAGGCTTCGCGCAGGATGCGCCGCAGGGCGTCGTCGTCCCAGGGTTTGGCGATGAACTTGTAGATGGCGCCCTGGTTGATGGCGTCGGTCAGGGCGTCCAGGTCGGAGAAGCCGGAGAGCACCAGGCGCACGGTGTCGGGATAGATGTCCCGCACCCGCCCCAGGAACTCCGCCCCGGACATGCCCGGCATGCGCTGGTCCGAGACCACCACGTCCGCCGGCTGGCTGGCCAGGATTTCCAGGGCTTCCTCACCGCTGGTGGCGGTGAGAACGCGGTAGCCCTCCTGGCGCAGGAGCCGGCGCAGGGCCGAGAGGACATTGGCTTCGTCATCCACCAGCATCAGGGTGCGCTGGGCCCGTTCTCCCGAGATCAGATGCTTGGGCAGGGTTTTGTTCTCCGCCAGCATCTGGCGCAGGGCGTCCACGGGAACCGGGCGGCTGAAATAGTAGCCCTGGATCACGTCGCACTTGTTGGCGATGAGCATGCCCAGTTGCCCCTCGCTCTCCACCCCTTCCGCCACCACATGCAGCTTCAGGCTGTGGGCCAGCTTGATGATGGCGCGGGTGATCGAGGCGTCGTTCGGGTCGGCGGTGATGTCCTGGACGAAGGAGCGGTCCACCTTCAGGCAGTCAATGGGCAGGCGCTTGAGGTAGGACAGGCTGGAATAGCCCGTGCCGAAATCGTCCACCGAGATATGCACCCCCATGGCCTTGAGGCGGGAGAGGGTGGCGATGGCCATCTCCTGCCGCTTCATGAGGAAGCTCTCGGTCAGTTCCAGTTCCAGGTAGCGCGCCTCCAGGCCGCTTTCCTCCAGGGCATCCTGCACCAGATCGAAGAGGTATTCGGACTGCAACTGGCGCGCGGAAAGATTGACCGCCACCGCCGGCGTGCCCAGGCCCGCCCGGTGAATTTCCCGGGCCTCGCGGCAGGCGGTGCGCAGCACCCATTCCCCCACTTCCACGATCAGTCCGGTGTCTTCCAGGGTGCCGATGAATTCGTTGGGCGGTACCAGGCCCCGGCGCGGGTGGTGCCAGCGCAGGAGGGCCTCGTAGCCGACGATGCGTCCGGTGACGCAGCTCGCCTTGGGCTGGTACACCAGGGCGAATTCCCGGTTCTTCACGGCGCGCCGCAGGTCGTTTTCCAGCTGCATGTCCGCGGTGGCCTGCCGGTTCATCTCGGCCGTGAAGAACTGGAAGTTGTGGCGCCCCAGGTCCTTGGCCCGGTACATGGCCGTATCCGCGTTCCTCACCAGGGTTTCATCGTTGTCGCCGTCGTCCGGGAAGAGGGTGATGCCGATGCTGGCGGTGATGAACACCTCCTGGCCTTCCAGCGTGAAGGGGCGGGCCAACACATCCACCACCTTGCGCGCCACGAGGCCCGCGTCATGGGACTGGGCCAGTTCGGTCAGGACGATGGCGAACTCGTCGCCGCCCAGGCGCCCCACGGTGTCGCTTTCCCGGATGCAGCCCTGGATGCGCCGGGCCGCCTGTTGCAGCAGGGTGTCGCCGGCCGCGTGGCCGAGGGAGTCGTTGATGGACTTGAAGCGATCCAGGTCTATGAACAGCACCGCCAGCTGCCAGTCATTGCGCCGGGCGATGGTGATGCCGCTGTGCAGGCGGTCCCGGAAGAGCAGGCGGTTGGGCAGGCCGGTCAGGCTGTCGTAGTGGGCGAGCTGGGTCAGCTGCTGCTCCGCCAGCATGCGCTCCGTGATGTCAATCCGGGTGACCAGGACGCCATGGGGCGGCTCGTGGTGCAGGGGCGTGAGATTGACCCGGAACCACTGCTGCTGATCCGGGGTGTGGCTGGGATAGACCAGGGCGTAGCCTTTGGAGGTTCCCGCGATGATATCCAGCACCGCCTCGCCCAGTTGCTCCGCTTCCTCCACGCCTCGGGCGACTTCCCGCTGGCAGATTTCCAGGTAGTTGTCGCCCAGGTCCCCCCCGTCTGCCTGTTCGGCATCGTCGTCGCCGGGGAAGGCCCGCCACTGGGCGTTGACCGCCGAGATGCGGCCGTCGCTGTCCAGGATGGCCACGTGGGCGGGCAGGGCATCCAGGATGGCCTTCTGTACTTCCAGTGCGTGCCGCTGGCGGGTCTCGCTCGCACGCAGGGCTTCCCGCTGGCGCACCAGGTCCGTGATGTCGTAGGCCACGCCGCCCACGCCGTGGACCACGCCTTCCACGTCGCCGATGCCGAAGGTGCGCATGTGCAGCCAACGCACGTCCTCGCCGCCGTGCAGCACCCGGAACTCCGTGTCCAGGCCGCCCCGGCGCAGCCGGTAGACCGATTCGGTGACGCGGGGGGCGTCGTCGGGGTGGATGGCGTTGAGCCAGTCCATGCGATCCCGGTACAGTCCGTCCACCTGGCGCCCCCAGACGCTTTCGTAGGCGGCGTTGGCGAAGACCACCCGCCGTTCGGCGATGTCCACCAGCCAGAAACAGGCTGGGATGTTTTCCGCCAGTTGCAGGAAGCGGGTGCGCGCCTCGTCCAGCGCGTGGCTGATGGCCTCATGGGCCGAGACGTCGCGGGCAATGACCAGGTACTGGCGAGCGCCATCGTCCTCGTGCGTGTCCACGGATAGTTCCAGGGGCACCTTGCGGCCGTCGCGATGTCTGCCCACCGCCGGCTGGCACTTGCCGACCGTGATTCCCGGCTCGCCGGCAAGCGCCTGGCCCCAGGTCTGGTCCGGCAGGAGGGCCGTGACCGGGGAGCCCAGTATTTCCAGAGCGTCGTAACCGAAGATGCGCTCCGCGCCCGGGTTGAAGGACAGGATGAGGAAATCCTCGTCCAGGCCGATCACCGCGTCCGGGAAAAGCTGCACGATCCTGCCCGCGTCCATGGCCGGGGTGGCGGCTCCGGTGGCAGACGTCTGGATGGCAAGCGGCATATCGTTGAATCCCATAGTGGCTCCACTCGTGACGGCCGGCCTGGCCGCCTACTGGGGCCCGTTGCGAAAACCGCGCCGTGTCCCAGGTCACGAGAACTGAGGGAGTAACGTCACCGTCTGCCGGAACTTGAGAGCCGAGGCGACAAAAACCTTGCGATTTGTCCGAGCCTGACTGGATGCTTGCGTGAGCTATTTCGCGCCGATGCCGGTTTGGCGGAGAATGCCGTTTTTCCTGCCTCCCCTCGCGATGAACTTTTTCGGCCTGTCCCTGCGCATGTTCCTGCGTCACCTGCGCGCCGGGGAATTGAGCCTGCTCGGCCTGGCCCTGGTGCTGGCGGTGGCGAGCCTCACCAGCGTCGGCTTCCTGGGGGACCGCATCGCCCGCGCCCTGGAGCGGGAAGCGAATCAGTTGCTGGGCGGCGACCTCCTGCTGGTGGCCGATCATCCCTGGGCGCCGTCGTTCGCGCTCGAGGCGCGCCGGCGCGGGCTCTCGGTCGTGGCGAGCGAACTGTTCGTCAGCATGGCGGGCAAGGACTCGGCCCTGCAGATGGCCGGCGTGAAGGCCGTGGAGCCGGGCTATCCCCTGCGCGGAGCCCTGCGCATCGCCGCCGCGCCCGGCGCGCCGGATTCGGCGGCCGCGGGTGTGCCCAGGCCGGGCACCGTCTGGCTGGACGAACGCCTGGCGGCGGCCCTCTCGGCCGGGCCGGGAGAGACCGTGGCGCTGGGGGCGGGGCGCTTCACCGTGGGGGCCATCCTCACTTTCGAGGCGGACCGGGGCGGCAACTTCCTCTCCTTCCTGCCCCGCCTGCTCATGAACCAGGAAGACCTGCCCGCCACGGGCCTGGTGCGGGAAGGCAGCCGGGTGACCTGGCGCCTGCACTTCGCCGGGGATGCGGAAGCGGTGGCCCGATTCCAGTCCTGGGCCGGGGCCAGGCTGGGACGGGGCGAGCAACTGGAAGACGTGGCCCATGCCCGGCCGGAATTGCGCACGGCCCTGGAGCGGGCCGAGCGCTATCTCCGCCTTTCGGCGCTCCTGGCGGTGGTGCTCGCGGCCGTGGCCGTGGGCCTGGCCGCCCGTCGCTTCATGGAGCGCAACCTGGACGGCTGCGCCGTCATGCGCTGCCTGGGGGCGAAGCAGGGCCGGGTGTCCGGGCTCTTCCTCGCCGAATTCCTGCTCTTCGGCACCCTGGCCTCCGCCGCCGGTTGCGGCCTGGGCTATGCCGCCCAGAAGCTCCTGGAGATACTGCTCTCGGGCCTGGTGAGCCTGCCCCTGCCCGCGCCGTCCTTCCTGCCGGCGTTCCAGGGACTGATGGTGGGCCTGGCGCTGGTGCTGGGCTTTGCCGCCCCCTGGCTCCTGCGCCTCTCCCGGGTGTCGCCGCTGCGGGTCATGCGCCGGGAGTGGCAGCCGGCCCGGCCGGGTACGTTCGCCACCTGGGGGGCGGGGCTCGCCGTCCTCGCGGGCCTCATGTTCTGGATCGCCGGGGAAGTGAAGCTGGGCGCCCTGGTCTGTGCCGGCTTCGCCGCGGCGCTGGGCCTCTATGCCCTGCTGGCGTGGGCCTTGCTGGACCTGCTGGCGAAGCTGGCCGGCCGGCTCGGTTCCGGCCTGGGCGGCTGGCGCCTGGGTCTGGCCGCCCTGCGCCGCCATCGCGTCGGCATGCTGATCCAGACCCTGGCCCTGGCGCTCGGGCTCACCGCGCTCCTGCTCCTGGCGCTGGCGCGGGATGACCTGGTGGCTGCCTGGAAGAACAGCGTGCCGCCGGACGCTCCCAACCGCTTCGTCCTGAACATCCAGCCCGACGAGCGGCAGGCCGTGGGCGATTTCTTCGCCGCGCGAGGCCGGAGTGTCCCGGATCTCTTGCCCATGGTGCGGGGTCGCCTCTTCGCCGTCAATGACCGTCCGGTGCAGGCGGCGGATTATCCCGAGGAGCGGGCGCGGCGCCTGGCGGAGCGGGAGTTCAACCTGTCCTGGGCCACGGCCCTGCCGCAGGGGAACACGGTTTCCGCCGGGCGCTGGTTCGATCCGGGCCAGGGCCGGGCGGGCGGATTCTCGGTGGAGGAGGGGTTGGCGAAGACCCTGGGCCTGACGCTCGGCGACCGTCTGGCCTTCGACATCGCGGGCAGCCGGGTGGAAGGCGCCATCACCAGCCTGCGCCGCCTGGAGTGGGATTCCATGCGGGTGAACTTTTTCGTCATCGCGCCGCCCGCCCTCCTGGGCGAGCATCCCGCGAGCTACATCGCCAGCTTCCACCTGCCGCCGGCGCAGGCGGAATTCGGCCGCCAGCTGCTCGCGGCCTTCCCCGCGCTGACGCTGATTGATGTCAGCGCCCTCCTGGGGCAGTTGCAGGACATGCTGGGCCAGCTTTCCCGGGCGGTGCAGTTCGTGTTCCTGTTCGCCCTGGGTGCCGGCCTCCTGGTGCTGTTCGCGGCCCTGGAGGCGAGCCTGGATGAGCGGGCGGAGGAAACGGCCATCCTGCGTGCCCTGGGCGCCCGGAACCGGACCTTGCGCCAGGCGCTCGTGGCGGAGTTCGCCGCCCTGGGCCTGGTGTCCGGCCTGCTCGCCGCCACGGGTGCCGCGGCCCTGGCCTGGTCCCTGGGACATTTCGTGTTCAAGCTGCCCTATGTGCCCAACCCGGTGTTTCTCGGCACCACGATTCTGGCCGCAAGCCTGGCCACCCCCGTCTTTGCCCTCTGGGGCCTGGGACGAACGCTGCGGATGCCCGTGATGGCGGCGCTCAGGGCAGGGGAGTGAAGGGCGCGCCACCGGGGACGGGCGCCGCCGATGCCGGCCCACGCCGCTTCACTCGAAGCCGCAACGGGACGAAGCGTCGTTGGGTACCTTGACGGACAGGAGTTCGCCGTGGCGGGCGATCCAGATTCGCCGGCGCTGAGTCGAGCCGAACACCATGGTGCCCCGGTCGGAAACGCACAGCACCCGCACGTCCTTCCGCGCCAGGAGCGGCAGAACGGTATCCGTCACGGGCTTGCCGCTCTGCATGTCGAACAGCACGACGCGGGATGTCCGCGTCGCCTCCCCGGCGGCATCCGCGTTGCTCATTTCCTCCACCAAAACGGCCCTTCCTCCCGGTGAGAGAAACAGGTTGCCGGCGCGGGCGCGGGGGGCGCCGGTCACGACGCGAACCGTTCCCTTGGCCTGGTCCAGGGTTGCAAATGCCGTGGAGCCCTCGTCGGACGCATCCAGGCGTGCCAGTCCGGTCGTGCCCGAGAACCCAGCCTCGTCCGCCAGCAGCATGTCACCTCCGCTGCCATCCGCGGCGCGCCGGCTGAAGGGCCGCAGGGCCGCCCCTTGATCCGTCGCCATGGCCCGTTCCAGGAGGCCGCGCAGGGCCGGCCGGGTTTCCAGGCGATGGGGCGGAGAGACCCGTTTCGGCGGCCCTCCGCGCAGGGGCAGCATGATCGTCGTGTAGCGCGCATCCTCCGGGTCCGGCGGCGCGTCGGTGAGGACATCCACGGTCAGCATGCCGTCACCGAATGACGGATTTTCCGTCATGCAGGCCGAATTTCCCGGCGCCGTCTCGGGCAGGGCCTCCCGGATGGAGCGGCGATAATCCAGGGCGGGGTGATTCAGGCGAACCGAGGCGACATACCCGGCGCAATCCACGAGGTACAGGGTCTCGTCGGCCCCCGCCGCAATCTGGGCGGCGCCCGCGCTCGGCCAAGTCAGCCACAGTGCGACCAGTAACCAGGGCGACCGCCGGAACATGGGGAAGCCGCGGATCATGGCGGGAGGTCGCCCGAGGCGCTGGGCTCGAGGCGTTTCATCAGGCAGGCTGGGCGTAGACATGATTGACATAGTCCGGATCGCCGATGCCCGAGGGGCGGTCGCGCAGGGGGACCACCTCCCAGGTCGCCGTCGCGGTTGTCGCGCCGGGTGGCAGGTCCACCACGAGGCGGCCATTGGCATCGAGCGCCACGCGGTATTCATGCAGGTAGCTGTGGCCCAGATTGTCACGCCCGGCGCAGCCGTTGTAGGCCCGAACCGCGGCCCGCTCGAGCTGGGTAGTGGTGAAATCGGGCAACTCCACCTGGACCGGGGGGAGGGCCGTGGCCCGGCGACGATCGTTGAGGTCCTTCACCAGATCCTTGAACCGGGCGCTGTCCCGGCAGTGCTGGGGATAGCGTTGGGCCGATCCCTTGCCGGCGCGATATTTCCGCTCCGCCGCCTTGACGTTCTGCTTCCAGTCCCACATTTCCTCCGTGGTCGGCGGCGGGTTGGTGATCTGTCCGAGGCCGACTCCCAGCAGGTGATCTTCGCTGAAATAGGGATACAGGGCGCCTCCCGCGTCGGGGGCGCGGATGAACTGCTTGGCCCGGGATTCCTGCTGGATGATGCGCCAGACGATCTTTTCGGACAGGACACCCTTGATATCCGCCGCCGTAGGGTTCGCTCCCTCGATGCGGACCCCGGTCAGGGTACCCGTGATCTGGCGCCCGGACAGCTGCACGAAAACGCTCAGATCGAGTTCGCCGCCGGACAGAGACTGAAAGTCCAGGGTAAAAACGCCGCCCTGCGAGGATCCCTGCAGAACTTCCGTGGCGGTGGTGCGGGAATCGCCGGAGATCTTTTCGCCGTTGGGGCAGTCGGACGAATCGAAGCGCACCTGCGCCCGCCAACCGAATTCGGCGCGGCTGGAGGGGTCCGGGTAAACGCCCGCAATGCGTGCCTCGACCCTGATGCGCGGGGTTGCGGGATCGCTGGCATCTATCTGGAATGTCTGTCCGGAGACCGGGCGATCGAACCGGATTTCCGGCTTCGCGTTGAGGCAGAACAGATCAGGCTGAAGGATTCCCGGCAGTTGGCTGGCGCAGCGCGACAGCGTGCCATCATCAATGTCCACCGGATTGCCGTAGGAGCAGACGGGCCCCGGCCTTCTGAAGTCCACCATGACGTTCACCTCCGTTAAGTCGCCCGGTCGTTCCAGGCGAACCGCGCTGGAAGTCGGTAAGCATAGAGGCAGGCGGATGAGATGTCCACCTCGTCCCCGACGGCTTTTTCCCGGCGCCGACGCTCCCTGAACGCGGGTTTCCATTACCATTGGGCGCCTGGAGCAAGCCGTCGCGTGCTCCATGGGGGGAGGACTCATGCGCCGCCCCGTTTTCCATTCTTGCCCATGGATCTACCGGATGATGCCCGCCCGATTCCCAGACCATTCCAGTCTCGAACCCGCTCCCGTCTGGGCGCATTTTGCCACCCTGTGCCGGATTCCGCGGCGCTCCAAGGAGGAGGGGCAATTGCGCGACTACCTGATTCGCTGGGCCCGGGAGCGGGGGCTGGACTCGTCCGTGGACGGGGCGGGGAACCTGCTCATCCGCAAGCCCGCCGGGCCGGGCCGGGAACAGAAGCCGGGCGTGGTCCTGCAATCCCACCTGGACATGGTGTGCCAGAAGAACAGCGGCAGTTCCCACGACTTCTCCCGTGATCCCATCCGGCCGGTGCTGCGGGATGGCTGGCTCCTGGCGGAGGAGACGACCCTGGGGGCGGACAACGGCATGGGCGTGGCGCTGGCCCTGGCGGTGCTGGAGGACGGGGGGCTGACCCATGGCCCGATCGAGGCGCTATTCACCGTGGACGAGGAGGCCGGCATGGGCGGGGCCCGGAGGCTGGAAGCCGGATGGCTGCAAGGCCGGCTGATGCTCAACCTGGACACGGAGGCCTGGGGCGAACTCTACCTGGGCTGCGCCGGGGGCATGGACGTGGTGGCCAGTCGGCCCGGAACAGCCGAGCCGGTGCCCGAGGGCTTTGTGGTCTGGCGCGTCGCCCTGACCGGCCTGCGCGGCGGCCACTCGGGGGTGGATATCCACGAGGAGCGGGGCAACGCCATCAAGCTCCTGGTACGGGTGCTGCGCGACCTGGAGAGCCGGCATCCCTTGCGCCTCGCCGACTTGCAGGGCGGCACCGCCCGGAATGCCCTGCCACGGGAGGCCTTTGCCACCCTGGCCCTGCCGGCCGGGTGCGATCCCGTGCCCGTCCTCGAAGCGTGGCAGGACCGGCTGCGAAAGGAGCTGAGGGGCGTGGACGAGGGCTTGACCCTGGCGGCGACGCCGGCCGAAGCCCGGCGCGTGCTTTCGGCGTCGGAGCAGGCGGTCTGGCTGGCCACCCTGCACGCCGCGCCCCACGGGGTGAAGCGCAGGAGCCTCAGCGTTCCGGGCGTGGTGGAGACCTCGGACAACCTGGGGGTGGTGGACCTGGGGCCGGAGGGCGGTGCCGCGACCTTCATGGTCCGCTCGCTGCTGGACGACGCCTCCGACTCACTGGCGAACGAGATCGTGAGCCTGTTTGCCCTCTCCGGCACCCGGGCGGAGAAACTCGGGCCCTACCCGGCCTGGACCCCCGACCCCTCGTCCGCCCTCCTGGGGCTGTGCCAGTCGGTGTACCGGCGGGAGTTCGGCGGCGAGGCGAGGGTGATGGTCATCCACGCCGGCCTGGAGTGCGGCCTCATCGGGGCGAAATATCCCGGCCTGGACATGGTTTCCCTCGGTCCCACCATCAGGAGCCCCCACGCCCCCGGTGAGGCGGTGGAAGTGGCCTCCGTGGGGCGCACCTGGCATCTGCTGAAGGCGGTGCTGGAAGAAGTTTCGTCGTAGGCGGGTCTACGTAAGACTATTTCCTGCCATAGGCTTCGTCGTGATCGGCGGCGATGGTCAGCAGGCGGATGAAATCGCCTTCGCGGTAGGCGGTCGCTCGGCGCGATCGGGTGATGCGCAGGGAATAGATGGCGTCTATGCCGGGAGGGGGCTTGACGCTGACGATCTTCTCCCACTTCAGACCCTGATCCCGGTGCACCTGATTCCAGGTCATGCGCCGCAACTTGCCCAGAGTGTCCAGGGCGGCAAGGCGCTCGGGCTTTTCCAGCGTCAGCAGGTTTTCCTGAAATACCGGATTGTTCAGATCCAGCCTGACCGCTGCATCCGGATCAGTCCGTGCCATTCAACCTCTCCAGCAGGGCATCGGCGTCGGCATCGGCGGGTGGGTTGGTCTGGGACCAGGTCAGGGCATTTTGCAGGTCGGTGCCCGCCTGCGCCTGGTGCAGCCAGCGTTCGTTGTCGGGAACGACGGTGGCGGTGCGCACCAGCCAGACACCCGGCTCCTTCTCCTCCACCAACACCTGCCGTCCGGCAAATTGCTTGCCGAGCGAGATTTGCCCGTTGGCACCGATCACTTTTACACTGGCTTGGGTGGCTAAGGCTACCATGATAATCTCCTGTTGTTACGGCACGAATGCACTATAGCACGATAATTCGGCATCGCAACACCGGAGTGGTGCGGCGGATCATGTTGTTGCCGTTATACTTGCCGCAATCCATTTCGGCGCCCTTTCCATGCCCCTTGAACTCCTGTTGCTCGTTCTTCTTCTGGTCGCCCTCGTCATTCTCGCGGCCGCCGTGTTCTGGCTCGGCACCCGGTTCCAGACCCTGGCGCGGGAGCAGGAGGGGTTGCCCGAGCGCATGACGGAACATCTGGCGCCCATGCTGGAGGCCCGGCACCGGGCCATGCTGGGAGACCTGCACGACGGCCTGGCGAAGCAGGGTGAGCGGCTCTCGGCCCAGAGCCTGGACGCGGCGGAGCGCCTGCGCCGGCTGGTGGCGGAGGAACTGCACCAGACCCGGGAAGGGCTTTCCGGCTTACGCATCGCGGTACTGGAGCAACTGGCGGCTCAGCGGGAGGACGTGGTCTCACGCCTCACCCAACTGGCTTCCGACGAGCGCTTTGGCCGGGAAGCCTTGAGGGCCGAGATGCTGGAACAGACCATCAAGGCGCTCTCGGAGCACGGCCGGGCCGACCGGGAACTGCTGCAAGCCGGGCTGAACGACGCCTCGAAACAGCTCGCGGAGCGCATCGCCGCCCTCACGAAGACGGTGGACGAGCGCCTGGAACTCATAGGCGGCAAGGTGAGCGAGCGCCTGGACGAAGGCTTCAGGAAGACCAACGAGACCTTCGTTTCCGTCATGTCGCGCCTGGCCACGATAGACGAGGCGCAGAAGAAAATCGAGAGCCTCACCACCAACGTCGTGTCGCTCCAGGAACTGCTGGGCGACAAGCGCTCCCGGGGCGCCTTCGGCGAAGTGCAACTGGAAGCGCTGGTGAAGAACATGCTGCCGCCGGACGCTTTTGAATTCCAGTACGTGCTGCCCAACAACACCCGGGCCGACTGCGTGCTCAAGTTGCCCGAGCCCACGGGCCTGGTGGCGGTGGATTCCAAGTTCCCCCTGGAGAACTACCAGCGCATGTTCGAGATCGGCTTGACGGAAGCCGAGCGGCGCCTGGCCCAGAGCGCCTTCCGCGCCGACGTGCGCCGGCACGTGGACGACATCGCCTCCAAGTACCTGATTCCCAACGTGACTTCCGACGGCGCGGTGATGTTCGTGCCGGCGGAGGCGGTGTTCGCCGAGATCCACGCCTATCATGCCGAGGTGGTGAGCTACGCCCAGCAGAAGCGGGTATGGATCGTCTCGCCCACCACCCTCATGGCCATCCTCAATACGGCCCGCGCCGTGATGAAGGACGTGGAGACGAAGAAGCAGATCCACGTCATCAAGGAAGCCCTGGGCAAGCTGGCCAAGGACTTCGGCCGCTTCGACGAACGCATGCAAAAGCTCACCAACCACATCCGCCAGGCCCACGAGGACGCCCAGGAGGTGCATGTCTCCAGCAAGAAGATTTCCAGCCAGTTCAGCCGCATCGAGAAGGTGCAACTGGAAGACCTGGGTGATCAGACCAAGGCCCGGCTGGAAGAGGGAAGCGAGGAAGGCTAGGAGCCTGTCGGATTTGAAGAATCGAAGCGAAAATTCGGCTGGGCGAGGACAGATTTTGGCGATTTTGCCGGGCAATAGTTGTTCTATTGCCCAAAAAAGCGGCGAAATATGGACCGGTCAGACGGATTTGCAGCCGATTTCCTTTAAGTCCGACAGGCTCCTAGGGGGCGGGCCTCACTCGCGCCGGACGTGGCCGACATAGCCGTGGCGGCCGCGTCTGAGCAACTCGGCGAGCCTTCTTCCGGCCGCCTGCGGCGTGGCAAAGAACTCGTCCAGAAACGCGTTGCACGCCGCCCAGCGCCCTTCCGGGGTGCGCAATACGGCAATCGTCCGGCCGCCGTGAAGGGTCGCGACGATGCACTCGGCCCCGCCGCCCGCCCATGAGGCGGCAACCAGCCTCATCGCCTCTTCCCGCCGCACGCAAAGGGCGATCAGCGCATCAACCGGCGAGTCGCAGACCACGCAGACGATGGCCGGGAAGTAGGCTAAGAGAGGGGGCGTCGCGGTCGGATGCACGGGATGATCAATCGGCACGGGGCGGTCGTGGCGGGGCCTGTCGGGCGCCGGTAGCCGCCGCACCGACGATGCCCGACATGGTACGCCATGTGATCTGAAGTCCCGGCATCAACGCACGCCAAAGGAACGTTCTCCCGTGGTTCAATCCGGGGAACGCCGGTGGATTGTTGCGCAATCGGTCCGGGCCCAGGGCTCAAGAATTCCTGAGTATTGTCGAAATAGCCACGAACTGGACACGGCATCCTGATCCGTTTTTCTAGCGGGGTGCCCCGGGAGCGGGGAGATGGTACCGACAGTTCGCATCATGAATGCCCTGAGGGGCCGAATAGACAAACTGGTGGCCGAATATGCGTAGTGGCGTTATTGCAATCCTGGTGGCGGGTGTGCTGTCGGGTTGTGGTGGGGGAGTTTTCGACGAAGCCAAGGTCAGGAAAGCCATATCCGACACAGCCTACGAGTACACGGATATTGACTACCGTGGCGGCCAGCAACAAGGTACCGTCGTGACCGTGTCATTCGACAGGGCCGGCACGAAGTGTCGGATGCGCGCAGTGCGGGTGTCAGACAACGGGCTGGTGACCGACCTTGGCTACAACCTGGACAGCATCGTGATTGGCCAGTGCCAGAGCCTGAACAAGACCTGTGCTCAGATTGCCTGCACCCCCGAGGGTGGGGGGCAGACGCTTCAGGTTTTCGTCACCGAGACAGAACTTGGGCGAGGCATCCACCTGTTCGACTCGTACATTCTGAAAAAGTGAGGGACGTTGAGCCGTTCGTGGACATGCCACGCCGTTCGGCCCTGAGCAGCGGCGCCGAGGGCGGGACTGCCACGGCCTCGCTGGTCATACGCAAGCTTTCCGCCCTGGGGGCATTTCCCATGCCTGCCATGACGGGCAATACATTTTCCGAAGATCGGGAGAAGCGCCTGGCTTGGGGATGAACCTTATCCCCAAGCCGATTGAACCAGTCTCGGCCATCCTTAGCCGCAGCTCCCCACGGCGCCGCAGGCGGTGCAGAAATCGCAGCCGTCCTTCCTTATCACGGAGTTGTTGCCGCACTCCGTGCACTTCTTGCCCTGCATGAGCTGGGGCTCGCTGGCTTCCCGGGGAGACTCCAGGATGCCCATGTCCCGCAGGGGGTAGCCCTTCTCGTCCAGCACACCCAGCATGGCGTAGCGGTGGATGATGAGCTGGGCCAGGTAGGCCACCGTGGACGGCCAATTCTGCTGGCGCCGGGTGCCGGGGATGAAGGCCATGAAGTCGCCCAGGGGTTCCGGGTACTTCAGGAGCTTCCTGAGCTTCATGCCGATCCAGGCCGGGTCCATGACGCGCATGTCGAGCGACAGAATCCGGGACAGGCCGTCCAGGGCGCGCGGGTAGTTGCCCGATAGCCACATGGAGTAGGGGCGGGTGACTCCGTCGGGCAGGGTGATTTCCTTCAGGCCCAGGACGAAGTCTTCGTCGGTGGCCGGGTTCTGGATATCCACCGTCCAGGACAGGGTGCCGTCCGTGCCGGTCTTGGGCTCGTTCAGGCTAAAGAGGGTGTCCAGCACCGGGGAGTCGCCGTCATCCTCCAGGGCACCCAGTTTCTCGCAGCGGTAGCGCACCACCTGGGCGAAGGCGGAAACGATGCCGGGCACCAGCTTCTTCTCGCCGTGGGGCGGCAGCGGCATGTCGAAGCTCCTCTCGCCCACGGTCATGGCCAGGGTATCCAATTTCAACTTCAGCCACGCCCGGTCCTGGCTGCGCATGTCCATCGAAAGCGTCTTGGCCACCGCGCCCAGACCCCGCGGCTGGTCGGCGCCATTCACCCAGACCTCGAAAGGTACGGTGCCGTGGCCGCCATCGTTGCTATCTTCCATCTGGCCCACGAACAGGGCGAAGCCGCCCTCCGGGGTGTTCAGCATGTAGGTCCAGGCGACGTTGCCGTCCGGCAGTTCCGGCCGACCGGGCCAGCGCAGGCTGGAGAGCACCGGGGCCGGCAGGTGGCCGATGGACAGGCGCCGGTTCGCGTCCTGAAGGGTCACGTCCTGGGGCTGCTTCTTCTCGGTGCTGGGGGTCACGGACAGCACGGAACCCAGCACGGAATTGGGCCGGTAGGTGGCCAGGCCCTTCAGGCCCGACTTCCAGGCCGTCATGTAGAGGCTCTCGAAGTCGGCGTAGGGATAGTCGGCGGGCACGTTCACCGTCTTGGAGATGGCGGTGTCTATGCAGGGGGCGACCGCAGCCACCATTTCCTCGTGGGCCTGGGCGGAGATTTCCAGGGCGGTGACGAAGTAGGCGGGCAGCTTGTTCATGTCGCCGCCCATGTGCCGGTACAGGCGCCAGGCGTAATCCTCCACCGCGTAGTCCTTGTGCGTGCCGTCGGCCATGCGCTTCTTCCGGGTATAGGTCCAGGAGAAGGGCGGCTCGATGCCGTTGGAAGCGTTGTCGGCGAAGGCCAGCGAAATGGTGCCGGTGGGCGCGATGGACAAGAGGTGGGAATTACGCAGGCCGTGCTTCCTGATCTGCTCCTTCACCTCGGTCGGCAGGCGCGAGGCGAAGTTGCCGCCGGAGAGGTAGAGGTCGGCGTTGAAGAAGGGGAAGGCGCCCCGTTCCTTGGCCAGGTCCACGGAAGCGAGGTAGGCGGTATCGCGCATGAATTCCGTGATGCGCGTGGCCATGCTGCGGGCCTCCGGCTCGTCATAGCGCAGGCCGAGCATGATCAGGGCGTCGCCCAGGCCGGTGAAACCCAGGCCGATGCGGCGCTTGGCCATGGCCTCCGCCTGCTGTTGGGAGAGCGGCCAGTGGGTCACGTCCAGCACGTTGTCGAGCATGCGCACGGCCACGGCCACTTCCTTGCCGAAGGCCGGGAAATCGAATTCGGCCTCGCCCTGGAGCGCGAAGGGATTGAGGATGTAGCGGGTGAGGTTGATGGAACCCAGGCAGCAGCAGCCGTAGGGCGGCAGGGGCTGCTCGGCGCAGGGATTCGTGGCCTCGATGGTCTCGCAATAATTGAGGTTGTTGTCCCGGTTCATGCGGTCCAGGAACAGGATGCCCGGCTCGGCGTGGTCATAGGTGGAACGCATGACCTGGTCCCACAGTTCCCGGGCCTTCAGTTTCCGGTACACCCACAGGCCGTCCTCGCGCTGGTAGGCGCCGGCTTGCCGGATGTCCTCGGAGGGCTCGGCCTTGTGCGCCAGTTCCACGTCGCCATCCTGCTCCACGGCCGTCATGAAGGCGTCGGACACGCCGATGGAAATGTTGAAGTTCTTCAGGTCGCCGCTGTCCTTGGCGTGGATGAAGTCCTCGATGTTGGGATGATCGCAGCGCAGGACGCCCATCTGGGCGCCGCGGCGGGCACCGGCCGACTCGACGGTCTCGCAGGAGCGGTCGAAGACGCGCATGTAGGACACGGGGCCGGAGGCGCGGGACTGGGTGCCCTTCACATGGGCGCCGGAGGGGCGGATGGAGGAGAAATCGTAGCCCACGCCGCCGCCGCGGCGCATGGTCTCGGCGGACTGCTGCAGGGCGGTGTAGATGCCGGGGCGGCCGTCCCGGATTTCCGAGATGGAGTCGCCCACCGGCTGGACGAAACAGTTGATGAGGGTGGCGGTGAGTTCGGTGCCGGCGGCGGAGTTGATGCGCCCCGCGGGCACGAAGCCGTATTCCTGGGCCTCCAGGAACTGCTTCTCCCAGAAGGCGCGCTTCTCTTCCGATTCCACCGCGGCCAGGGCCCGGGCGACCCGGCGGCGCACGTCGGTCACGTTCCGTTCGTCGCCCTTGGCGTATTTTTCCAGCAGTACCTCACCCGATATTTCCTGTTCGGGCATGCTTGCGGCGCAAGGCAGCGCCAGGTTCTCGGATTCGTTTACGGCCTCGCTCATGGTCTTCCCCCTTGTCCGGTTTTTTGTTTGAAAAAGCCGGGGAAGTCTAACGCCTGATCCTGATTTCTGGAAGAGGTTTTGAGTATTTTTTTATTCAATTAAAACAATAAATTAACAATTTAGTTTGTGTTCGGTCGTGGACTTAACCACTATATATCGTGGGTCATAGGTGGCCGAAAATGAGCCTGCCAGAAGGGAAAAAATCCTGAAAAAGCCGGGGCTTAGCTGCGTGCATTCGGCATGAATGGGCGCCCGGGGCCGGAAAATTCCTTACCGCGCCGAAGCGGTTTCCACCGACGCTTTTCCGTGCTACCATTCAACACTTCAATATACGTTGAATCGTTGAATAATGGACAAGAGCCGTGCCCTTCCTGTTTTCGAATCCCTGTCTTCCGGCGTGCGCCTGGACGTCTATCGCCTGCTGGTAAAGAGAGGGCCGGAAGGCCTGGTGGCGGGGGAGATTGGCGCCGCGCTGGATGTGCCGCCGACCAATCTTTCCTTCCACCTGAAGGCGCTTACCCAGGCGCAGCTGCTCACGGTGGAGCAGGAGGGGCGTTACCAGCGCTACCGGGCCAATATCCCGCTCATGCTGGATCTGATCGCGTACCTTACCGAAGAGTGTTGTTCCGGGCACCCGGAGCAATGCGCGGGCCTGCCTACGGCCTGTTCGGACCGTGTATTGCCACCGATTTCCCCATCCCCGGTCAAACCATGAACATTCTCTTTCTGTGTACCGGCAACTCCTGCCGTTCCATCCTGGCGGAAGCCACCTTCAACCACCTGGCACCGCCGGCTTGGCGTGCGATCAGCGCCGGCAGCAAGCCCACCGGCCAGGTGCATCCGCGCTCACTGGCCCTGCTCGCCCGGGAGGGCATCGCCATCGAGGCTTATCACAGCAAGTCCTGGGAGAGCCTGCCGCTTACCCCGGACATCGTGGTGACGGTCTGTTCCAGTGCCGCCGGGGAGACCTGCCCGGCTTACCTCGGCCGGGTGGTGCGCAGCCACTGGGGCGTGGCAGACCCGGCGCACGCCACCGGCACTGATGCCCAGGTGGACGCGGCCTTCATGGAAGCCTACCGCATCCTGCGTGCCCGCATCGAAGCCTTCCTGGCCCTGCCCCTGGCCGAGCTTGAAGCCGATCCCGTTCGTCTCAAGCGGGAGCTCGACCGGGTTGGTGCCATCGTTCCGGATCAGGCGCGAGGTGAGATATGAGCGCGGTCACTCGAAAACTCTCCTTCCTGGATCGCTATCTGACCGTCTGGATATTCACGGCCATGGCGCTGGGGGTGGGGCTTGGCTATTTCGTGCCGGGCGTGGAGGCCTTCATCAACAGCTTCCAGGTGGGAACGACCAACCTGCCCATCGCGCTGGGTCTGATCCTGATGATGTATCCGCCCTTTGCCAAGGTGCGCTACGAGGAACTGCCGGACGTGTTCCGGGATACAAGGGTACTGGGCCTGTCCCTGGTGCAGAACTGGATCATAGGGCCGGTGCTGATGTTCGCCCTGGCCCTGATCTTCCTGCACGACAAGCCGGAATACATGGTCGGCCTCATCATGATCGGCCTGGCCCGCTGCATCGCCATGGTGATCGTCTGGAACGAGATCGCCAAGGGCTCCACCGAGTACGCCGCCGGGCTGGTGGCCTTCAATTCCATCTTCCAGGTGTTGTTCTTCAGCGTCTATGCCTGGCTGTTCATCACGGTCCTGCCGCCCTGGTTCGGCCTTGCCGGCTCGCTCGTGGATGTCTCGATCGGGAGAATCGCCGAGAGTGTCTTCATCTACCTGGGCATCCCCTGCATCGCCGGGGTGCTGACCCGGGTGATCATGCTGCGCTTCGTGTCCAAGGAGTGGTACCACGGCCGGTTCGTGCCCAGGATCGGGCCGATCACCCTGGTGGCGCTCCTGTTTACCATCGTCGTCATGTTCAGCCTGAAGGGCAAGCTCATCATCGGCATCCCGATGGACGTGGTGCGCATCGCCATTCCTCTCCTGATCTACTTCCTGGTCATGTTCTTGTTCTCGTTCTTCATGAGCAAGCGCCTGGGAGCCAGCTACGAGAAGAGCGCCACCCTGTCCTTCACGGCGGCCAGCAACAACTTCGAACTGGCCATCGCCGTGGCCGTGGCCGTGTATGGCATCAACTCCGGCGCCGCCTTTGCCGCCGTCATCGGTCCGCTGGTAGAGGTGCCGGTGATGATAGGCTTGGTCAACGTGGCGCTCTGGTTTCAGGGCAGGTACTTCGCGCCCGAGGCCACTCCCGGATAAGCCATCTACTTCCCGAGGTATTTTTTCTCGCCCGCCGCCACAGGGAAGGGCAGCCGGTTTTCCGGCGGGGGCAGGGGGCAGGCGGCGAACGGGGTGAAGGCGCAGGGAGGATTGTAGGCGCGGTTGAAGTCCAGCAGGATGCTCCCGTCCCGGGGCGCTTCCGTGCGCAGGAAACGGCCGCCGCCGTAGGTCTCCTTGCCGCTGGTTTCGTCCCGGAAGACGAAAAACACGCCATTCGGATCCTCCTCCAGGGGGAGCAGGCTAAGCTCCCGCCCGTTCCAGAAGAATACCGCCTGGTGCCGTACGGACACCGTCTTGATCTCCCCCGTCATGGTCGGCACTTCCATGGCCAGCGGCGGCGAGAGGGGCTGCCACCGGGCCGCGATGCGCCAGTCCGGATCGAAGGCATGGCATGCCAGACCGGCGAAGGGCTGCTTCTCCGCCCAGGCCCGATCCCTCAGCCTGACCCCGATCCGCCCCTCCCGCTCCAGGATGAACAGGGACAAGTCGCCCAGGCGGATGAGCGACGGTTTGCCTTCCTCGTCCGTGTCCAGGGGAACGCTTCCGTCGGCCTCGGCCGCGTGCCTGCCTTCCACGCCGGCCGCACAGCCGGGGGCCGGCTTCCAGATTATCCCGGACGCTTCCCAGTGCAAGGCCCCCAGCAGTTCCGGCCCCTGCGGTAGTTGTACCGGGCAGCTCGGGGCACTGCCTACCGCATTTGTTCCCGGTTCCAGCCAGAAGAGGCCGATGAGGGACAGCCAGCCCTCCGGCGCGGAGAGTTCCTCCAGGCGCTTCTGGCGCCAAAGCTCGAAATCGGTTTGCACGGGATGGGTAGAGGGGAAGATTGACCAACCGGCAATATACCCCAGTTGGCCGCGGATGCTTCGTTGCCACCCGGATGCCGGGGCCGAGGTGGATACCTTGTCCGTCCGGAGGGAATAGGCCTTTAGTATTATGTTTCATGGCCGATCACCGACGAGGTGCGGTATCATTTTTCGGATCGCAACGATCCGCTTTCCATGCTTGGTGGCTACATGCATTTTTTCCGTCGTTACCTGTTGCTTCCCTTGCTTCTCCTCTTCCTGCTCCCGGCTGCCCGGGGCGAAGAGACGGCGCACGTCCTGCTTCTGAATTCCTACCACTATGGCATGGACTGGACCGACGGGGAAACCGTGGGTGTCCGGGAAGGAGTGGAGAAAAGCGGGCGGCTCATCGAACTGCACGTGGAGTACATGGATACCAAGAGGGTTTCGGATGAAACCCACTTCGGGAACCTGCGCCAACTGCTGGAATACAAGTATCGCCGCACCCGGTTCGCCGCCGTCGTCGTCACGGACAACGATGCGCTCAACTTCCTGAAACTATATCGGGACACGCTCTTCCCGGGCGTGCCGGTGATCTTCGCCGGCGTCAATTTCTTCCACGACGGCATGCTGGCCGGGGTCAGCGGCTTCACGGGGGTCGCCGAGACCTTCGAAGGCGGCCAGACCGTGGCGGCCATGCTGCAATTGCACCCCGGAACCCGGCGCATCGTGGTCATCATTGACGACACCATCACCGGCAAGGCCATCCGCAAGGAACTGGACCCCATGCTGGTGCCCTTTGCCGGGAAGCTGAATTTCGAGTTCTGGGACAGCCTGTCCCTGGAGCAGTTGCGCACGCGTCTGCCCAAACTGGACAACGATACCCTGGTCCTGCTCCTGCCCTATGCCCGGGACAGCGCCGGTACCTATGTCACCTATGCCGACATCGCGGGCCTGGTTTCCCGCCTGTCGCCGGTGCCGGTCTATGGTTCGTGGGATTTTTACATGGGCTACGGTATCGTCGGCGGGCGCCTCACCAACGCCGCGGCGCAGGGGCGTGCCGCCGCCGAAATCCTGTTGCGCGTGCTGGGGGGGGAGGACGCCGGCCACATTCCGGTGACGCGGGTGGCGCCGAGCGAGTTCCAGTTCGATTCCCGGCAACTGCATCGTTACGGCATCCCCACCTCGTCCCTGCCGCCGGGCAGCCGCTTGCTGTTCCAGTCCTGGTACGAGACCAATCGCAACTGGATTTGGCTGGGAGCGTTCCTGGCCATGATCACCCTGTTTCTGGGCTGGGGCTGGGGGCGAAACTTCCTGCTGCGGCGCCGCAGCGACCTGGCGCTGCGGGAAAGCGATGAGCGCTATCGCCTCATCCTCCAGCATTCGCCCACGGGCATCCTGCATTACAACAACGACCTGGTCATCACCTATTGCAACAATAGGGTTGCGCAGATGCTCCAGGCTCCGCGGGAGAAGCTCATCGGCCTGGACATGAAGACCATCAGGGACCAGCGCCTGCTGCCCGCCCTGCGAGCGGCGGTCGAGGGCAGGGAGGGTACGTACGAGGGGGAATACGCGGCGACGCTGAGCGATGTCAAAGGCTGGGTGTCCATGGTGTGCACGCCATTTTGCGGCCGCGAGGGTCAGAGCGAGGGCGGCATCGCCATCATCGAGGACATCACCGAGCGCAAATCGGCGGAAGAGTCCGCTCGGACGGCTTCTCAATACTCCCGCAGCCTGATCGAGGCCAGCCTGGATCCCCTGGTGACCATCAGCGCCGAGGGCAAGATCACCGATGTCAATTCGGCCACGGAGCGCGCGACCGGAGTGGGCCGGGACAAGTTGATCGGCAGCGACTTCGCGGACTATTTCACCGATCCCGAAAAGGCGCGGGAAGGTTATCAGCAGGTATTTTCGCTGGGTTTCGTCACCGATTATCCCCTGGCCATTCGCCACGTGTCCGGCAGGATCACGGACGTCCTCTACAACGCCAGCGTGTACCGCGACGGCGACGGCAACGTGCTGGGCGTGTTCGCGGCGGCGCGCGACGTCACGGAGCGCAAGCAGGCCGAGCAGGCGCTGGCCGAGAGCGAGGCGCGCTATCGCCTCATGTCAGAGCATATTTCCGACGTCATCTGGGTCATGGATCTGCGCACCGGGCGCTTCAGCTATGTCAGCCCTTCTGTCGAGCGACTCCGGGGCTATACCGCCGCCGAGGTCATGGCGCAGCCGGTCACCGCCGCCTTGACGCCCGAATCCGCCGCCCTCGTGGAGCAAAAGATGCGGGCCAGGTTCGCCCGGATTGCGGCGGGGGAGCGCAGCAGCCTGATCGAATACACCGAGGTGGATCAGCCGCACCGGGACGGTCGTATCATTCATACCGAGGTCGTGACGACTTACCTGCTCGACGAACACGGTGCGCCCGTATCAATTTTCGGCGTCAGCCGAGACATCTCCGAACGGAAGAAGGCCGAAGCCGAGCTTGAACAGTACCGTAATCACCTGGAAGAATTGGTTGCGGAGCGCACGGAAGCCTTGTCCCTGGCCAAGGAGGCCGCCGAAACGGCCAATATTGCCAAGAGTGCCTTCCTGGCCAACATGTCCCACGAGATACGCACCCCGCTCAACGCCATCACCGGCATGGCGCACCTGATCCGGCGCTCCGGCGTCACGCCCCAGCAGGGCGAGCGGCTGGAGAAGATAGACGCGGCAGGGCAGCATCTGCTGGAAATCATCAATGCGGTCCTGGATCTGTCCAAGATCGAGGCCAGCAAGTTCTCCCTGGAAGAGAGCGACGTCTGCGTCGGAGCCATCACCGCCAATGTGGCCTCCATGCTCTTCGATCGGGCGCAGGCCAAACATCTGAAACTGGTGATCGAACCGCAGCCCTTGCCGCACCACCTTCTGGGGGATCCCACCCGGCTGCAACAGGCCTTGTTGAATTTCGCCGCCAACGCCATCAAGTTCACCGAGGCCGGAACCGTCGCCCTGCGCGCACGGGTCGTGGAGGAAGGCGCCGGTGCCGTGCTGGTGCGTTTCGAAGTGCAGGATACGGGTATCGGTATTGCCCCGGAGCAGGTGGCCAAACTGTTCTCCGCCTTCGAACAGGCCGACAACTCCATCACCCGCAAGTATGGCGGCACCGGCCTGGGCCTGGCCATCTCCCGGAAGCTGGCGCAGTTGATGGGCGGGGATGCCGGGGTGGTCAGCACCCCGGGGCTGGGCAGTACCTTCTGGTTCACGGCACGGTTGAAGAAGGGGGATGGGCGTGCCGAGCACAAGCCCTCATTCGAGGCGAAAACCGCCGAGGCGACCCTGATGCGCGACTACCTCGGTAGCCGGATCCTGCTGGTGGAGGACGAACCGGTCAACCGGGAGGTCACCATGGAACTGCTGAGCGATGCCGGGCAGCTCATTGACTTTGCCCAGGACGGCGTCGAGGCCGTGGACCTCGCCGGCAGGAATGACTACCAGGTGATCCTGATGGACATGCAGATGCCCAACATGGATGGCCTGGAAGCCACCCGGCGCATACGCCAGTTGCCCAATGGCGCCACCGTGCCGATCCTGGCCATGACGGCCAATGCCTTCGCGGAGGACAAGGCGAAGTGCTTCGAGGCGGGAATGAACGATTTCATCGCCAAGCCCGTGGATCCGGAGGCCATGTTTGCCACCTTGCTCAAGTGGCTGGCGCGATCCGAGTGACATCCTGAGGCGAACGGCGGCACATTTGCCGCTCCAGCACGTCCTTTTCCCTGGCTTCGGCGATGGTCTGCCACTGCATGTTGCCCGGCGCGTCGGCGCCCCCGGCGCAAAGCGGGATCACGTGGTCAATGATGTAGCCCGGGCAGGGCAGGCCGTTCTTCTCGGTGGCTGGACAGGCATGGGCGCGGACGAATTCATGCCGGGCCGCGGAGGACCGCTTGATCCTTGCTTCGGCGTTTCCGGCCATACATGCCAGCAGGAGCGCCGCCAACAGGCCCGCCATCCGGGGGCGCGCCCCATTCGGTCGAGTCTCCGGTGCGATTTCCGCAAGCCTGGCGCGCCGAAGGGCCGCACGCAAAATTTTCGGCTTGCTCACTTCTCGGCGAACGAAGAGCGCATGGCATAGCCTGCCGGACAGGACAAGGCGGCCAGCAGGCAGGTCAGCCTGCGGAGGTTTTGCTCCCGGCGCTCAAATGGGGAAAGAAACACGATGGCGATGAGGGGCGGGGAAGGGGGGGCAGTCTTGGATGATTCCACGGGGCAAAGAACGTCAGTTTCCATTTGGCTCCTCGTGCCGGGTCGGCGCCTTAGCCGGTTCCGCCGATGCCGTCATGCAGCGCTTCCCGAATGATCGTCCGCGGAAAACCCTGAAAATCGCTAAGGACCATATCCTGCCCTTCACAGTCAGTATTCTGCAAAGAGGAACGCGGACAGCATGGTCTGCTGGCAGCCCCGCTACCGTGAGCTTGCGCTGTTAGGCCGGAGGTTTTGCGTCCCCACATTTCGATGGGTTTGCCGATGGGAAAACCGTTGGACAATCGTCGTTGCCTCCCCGGGACGAATGCCCAAGCCTCAGGATCTCGCCGCGAACCGCGCTTTCTTTTCGAGGATCAATGCCCGATCGGCGGGGGGCGGCTGCCATGCCGCGGTTACGGTGCCAACAGGAATCCCAGTGGAATTAGCAAGTGGCGTGCCACTCTCGGAATTCACACCTTGCGCCGGTGGATACGGGCCGGGCGGCCCCATGGCAGCAAGAATGCGGCGTGAAGACATTCGCCAAGGTGACGAAAACCGTCATCCCGGGTGACGAATAGCGCGTTCCGGAGAGAGTTGGCCGGGTAAGGGGCGTTCCTTCGCTATACCTTGAATGCCGCCACCGCCGCGCGCAACTGGACCGAGAGTTCGTTGAGATCGGTTGCCGTGTGGTTGTTGCGTTCAGCGGCGCTGGTATTCCTCTCCGTCATCTGGGCGATCTGCTCGACGCTCACGGCAATCTGCCGGATCGCCGCGTCCTGTTCCGCCAGGGCATTGGAGATGCTCTCGACGTTGCTGGCCACCGCCCGGGAGCCGTCGTCTATCCTGTGGAGCGCGGTTTCCGTGCGGCCCACCAATTCGAGGCTGGCACCGGCCTGTTGGTTGGCTTGGCGCATGGCGCCCACCGTGCCGCCGATTCCGGCCTGGATGTCGGCGATCAGCGATGCGATTTCGCTCGTCGCCTGTCCCGTGCGCTCCGCCAGCTTGCGGACTTCATCCGCCACGACCGCGAAACCGCGGCCCTGCTCGCCGGCGCGAGCCGCTTCGATGGCGGCGTTCAGCGCCAACAGGTTGGTCTGGTCGGCGATGTCCTTGATGACCTTCACGATGCCGCCGATTTTCTGCGAACTTTCATCCAGCCGCTCGACGTTGGCGCCGGATTCGCCGATGATCTGCGCGATTCCGTTCATCTGGGTGATCGTCTCCCGCATCACCCGCAGCGCGTGCTCGTTGTCCTCCCGCGCCCGCGCGACCACGTCGGCGGCGGCCCTGGCGTTGGCCGCGGTTTCGCTGACGCTGACCGAGGCCTGTTCGACGGCAGCCGCCACGGACGAGGCGGCGTCGGATTGAATCAGGGAACTTTCGCGGACCTGATGGCTGGACTCGGCCATCGCCTGCGTGGCCTGGGTGATCTGGCTGCTGGACAACTTGGCGCCGGACAGGATTTCACGCATTTTCTGCATCAGGTGATTGAAGGCCTGGGCCGAACGTGCCACTTCCATCGTTCCGGCTTCAGGCGTCGTGCGCGTGAAATCGCTTTCCCTGATGGCATGCTCGGCAAAGGCCACCACCTCGCGCAACGGTACGCTGACGCTGCGTGCCACCCAGACCGATACCCCGATCGTCAGGGCAATGGCCGCCGCGCCGAGTGCGACGAAGATCAGGAATGCATTGCGGCTGGCTGTGTGCAGGGTCGTTGCCGCGGCAATGGTGTTGGCGGTGATCAGGTTTTCGGTCTCGTGCATGGCGTCAATTTTGGCCGTGATGGCCTTGAACCACGTGGTGGGGTCAATATCAAAACCGCCGTCCACCGACTTTGCGATCAGCACCGCGCGCATGCGCTCCACCTCCTGGGCCGGCGCTCCGGCCAGAACCGTCTGCAGGGACGCCTGCTCCTCGGTGCCTGCCACGCTTCGAAAGTCCGCCAGGTGGGCCTCCTGCCGGCTGATGCGATCCAGGATGGTGCGGAACTGGGCCGGCTCGATCCTGTTGGCCGCGTATACCGCCGTGGTCAAGGCGCGTTCCTGGCCGGCGTTTTCCTTGGCACGGACAAAAGCGATGTAGGCGATCACCTTTTGCGAGATGGCCGCATCCTTGTTGTACTCGACACCGGTACCGATGGCGTTGACCAGTTGCGCGATCGCCGACGTGTAGTACGCCGTGGTGTCCGCGGCCGGAACGGCAAACTGGTCGGCTCGTCGGCGCAGGTCGTTGAGGGCCTCCAGTTTGCCGTTGGCTGCCGCGATGGCGTTGCGCAAAGCGGGAAATGCGGCGGAATCGAGTCTGGCCGCTTCCTTCCGGTAATCTTCCAGTTTGTCATCGGTACGGTTGCGTGCCCCGGGGAGGATGTCCGCCAGTCTCTGGCCCCTGGATTGCACGAAGCCCGCCGTAGCCCCGCGCTCGATCTGAAGGGTGTGCACCAGATTGCCGATGCTTACCGACAGGTCCATCAGATATTGAGTCTGCCCCGCGTCGCGGAAGGTGGCCAGAGCCTGCCAGACCTGGATCGCGGAGGAAATGGAAAGCGCGATCAAGGGAACGGCGGCCAGCAACGCCAGGCGTTGCATGATGGTGGAGCGTCGCATCAAATTTTCCTGTTCTCGGAAATTTATACGGTCAATTGAAGTTTGGGGTTGGCGCAGCAGACGCCTGCTCGGCCATTAACGAAACGGAAGTGGAATAACTTGAGAAAAATATACATCTTTTCACGCAGCCTTGTCCGCTTGTCGTCCTCGGGACACCGAAGAAGCCGATTTTCACGATGAACGAGCACCAGGGAGGAGTGGCTCCCGGGAGCGGGAGCCTTGGCCGCGAATCCGATCAGCGGGCAGAACAAGTACGAGGCCATGCCGTTGCCCCCCGACAGAGCCTGCCGGCGAGCACCTGGTGCCATCGGCGGGTGTTTCGTTCCCGGCGCGCAAATGGGGAATGAGGCGCGAGGGCAAAGGTGAGGGAAAGGCCGCGGGCTTCAGTCGACCGGTTGCCTGTTGTCCATTTCGGCGGTGCCGCCGCGTGGCTTGGAGAGCCATTTCAGCAAACTCGCATACAGCAATGCAGGCTCGACCGGCTTGGATAGAAAGTCGTTCATGCCGGCGGCCATGCACCTCGCCCGGTCTTCGCCGAAGGCGTTGGCGGTCATCGCCAGTATGGGCACCGATTCCCGGCCCGGGATACGGCGAATCTGCCGAGTGGCGTCCAGTCCGTCCATCTTCGGCATCTGCATGTCCATGAGGATGAGATCGTATTCGGTGTGCCCGGCCTTCTCGACGGCTTCCAGGCCGTTGTCGGCGGTGTCAATGGCAAGCCGGGTTCCCTCCAGCAGTTCGATGGCGATGACCTGATTGATGGGCTCATCTTCGACCAGCAGCACTCTCCGGCCATGATAGTCCCGAGCCAGGCTTGTTTCCGGTGTCTCGCCCAACGGCGCCGCGGGGGGCGTGGGGGCTGGGTTTGAGCTCTTGGCCAGGCGCGCGGTAAACCAGAAAGTACTGCCCTGGCCAGGGGTACTCGTCGCCCCCGCGTCGCCACCCATGAGTTGCGCCAGCTTTCGGGTGATGGCGAGCCCCAGCCCGGTGCCGCCGTATTCTCGGGTCGTGGAATTGTCCGCCTGCTCGAAGGCCGCAAAGAGGCGGCCGAGTTGTTCCGAATTTATGCCTATGCCCGTGTCCGACACCTCGAAGCGCAGCAGCTTGGACTGCTCGGTTTCTTCCAGCAAGCGACTGCGAACGGTGATGGTGCCACTCTCCGTGAACTTGATGGCATTGTTGGCATAGTTGAGCAGTGCCTGGGAGAGTCGGGTGGGATCGCCCCGCAACTGGCTGGGCATATGCTCGCTATCCATGACCAGATGCAGGCCCTTGGCGCTTGCCTGGGGCGCCAGGAGCTTGGATATCCGGTTCATCAGTTCCGGCACGGAAATATCGGTATCTTCCAGGGTCAGCTTGCCGGCCTCGATCTTCGAAATATCGAGGATGTCATTGATGATGGCCAGCAGGTGATCGGCCGCGATGTCTATCCGGTTGAGTTGCTCGATTTGCCTCGCGGATAGTTCACCCCGTCGCATCAGGTGAGCCATGCCCAGGATCGCGTTCATGGGCGTGCGGATTTCATGGCTCATGTTGGCGAGAAAGTCGCTCTTGGCCAGACTGGCGGCTTCCGCTTCCTTGGCCCTGACGGTGAGTTCATCGTTGAGGCACGCCAGTTTCTGATTGGCCGACGCGAGTTCATCGGTCTGCTGCAGGAGCTTCTGGTGGGAGGCCTGAAACTTGTCCGCCATCCGGTCAAAGGCGAGCACCAGCTGGCCCAGTTCATCCTGGCCGCCATCAAGTCCGGTGCGCGCGGAGAGTTCCCCCCGTTCGATACGCTGGGTGGCCTCGGCCAGCGCCAGGACCGGGCGAAGGAACCAGCGCTGGGTTATCCGCCAGGCCAGAGCATGTCCCAGAATCAAGAGCAACAGGGCGGCCACCAGCGTGGTTACCAGTCGCTTGTCCATTTTGGCGGTGACATCGCTCTTGTTGACGCCCAGCCAGAAGAAGATGGGCCCGGAGTCCGTTTCCGCAAAGCGCACGAGCGCATACATTCTGGGGATGCCGTCAAAACCAAGGGCTTCGGTCAGACCCTCGCCGCGATTTGCCATGAGCGTCTTGAAGAAGGGCGTGTTCGCGGCGTTCTTGCCCACCCAGCCCTCGGGATCCGGGTACCGTGCCAGAACGTTGCCTTTCTGGTCTATCAGGCCGAGACGGGAGATTGCCTCGGCCTGACCCGACTTGCCGAGTTCACTGTTCAGCCATTGCACGTCGAGGGCCACCACGAGCACTCCTTTCACCTCGCCCCGCGAGCCGCGTAGGGCTTTGTAGAAGGGGATGACTGTCCGGCCCAGCATCCGGCTGACGATCATTTCTCCTATGACCAGGTTTTGGGTGGTCAGCGCTTTCCGGAAATAAGGGCGGTCGGCGATGTTGACCTGCTTCTGGGAGGGTGTTGCGCTACAGGCTACGTCGCCGTTGGGGCGACTCACGGAGATGTTGGTGATCCGCGGTTGCTGCTCCTTCAGCAGTCGGGTGGCCGTGCGCGTACATTCATCGGGCGCCGTATCGAAGTGCCGCAACTCGGCAGTGTTGGTCAGGGTCGTGACGAAGGCTTTCGACGCACCGATGTTGTCGCCCTGCCGGGCGGCGATCAATGAGGCCGCGCTTTTGATGCGCTCTTGTGTCGAGGCGATACGTTGCTCGCGTTCCTGAAACGAATTGAAGGTGGTGATTCCCACAAGGGCGATGAACGGCACGGTCAGAAATACGAAGACCCGTAGCCTGAGCGAGGAAAAGTAATGGTGCATGTGCGTGGGCCCTTTGGCGTGACAACTCACGATAGGGTATTGACGGATCAACGCGCAGATTCTTTACGTCATGATCGGGGAGACAGGGACGTGCGGCGGTCATCGGCACCTGTTCGGGGCAGCCGTGTCTTCCCGAGCAGGGGGGCGGAAATACGGCGCAATCATGCCGGCAAGTTTGCGTCGGGTTCCGCGTCTGGCGCGTGCAAAGTGTTCCCCCGGCGCGAAGTAAACGTAACAACGGCCCAGGTATTGCTACCTGAGCCGTCATTTTGTTTGGTCGGGGCGAGAGGATTTGAACCTCCGACCACTTGCACCCCATGCAAGTACGCTACCAGGCTGCGCTACGCCCCGAAAGAGGACGGCATTATAGCAACACTATCGCCGTTTTCAAAGAAGGAAATTCGCCGCATCGCCCGGATGATCAGGCCGGGAGCCGGTCCTACGTCAGGGGTTTTCGGCCCTCAGGGCTTCCAGCGTGGCTTCGATCTCGCTCCGGATGGTGAGCAGGTCGGCAAGGGTCTTGGTCGGGTCAGCCTTGGGCAGATCGTCATTCTTCGGCGATTCCTGCTTCGGGGCGTGGTCGTCCAGGCGGTTTCGGGCACCGCTGATGGTGAAACCCTGTTCATAGAGCAGGTCACGGATGCGCCGCACCAGGAGCACCTCATGGTGCTGGTAGTAACGGCGGTTGCCGCGGCGCTTGACCGGCTTCAGTTGGCTGAACTCCTGCTCCCAATAGCGCAGCACATGGGGTTTGACGCCGCACAGGTCGCTCACTTCACCGATGGTGAAGTAGCGCTTTGCCGGGATGGGCGGGAGTTCGGGGCTATTGCTGGCTGACATCGTGCTGGCTTTCCACGGCCAGTTTCAGCTTCTGGCTGGCATGGAAGGTCACCACGCGCCTTGCGCTGATCGGAATCTCCTCGCCGGTCTTGGGGTTGCGGCCGGGGCGCTGCGGTTTGTCCCGGAGCTGGAAGTTGCCGAAACCGGAGAGCTTCACACTGTCGCCTTCTTCCAGCGTGGTGCGGATCTCTTCAAAGAAGGCTTCCACCATGTCCTTGGCTTCCCGCTTGTTGAGACCCACCTTTTCGAACAGGAGGTCGGCGAGTTCCGCTTTGGTCAGAGTTACGCTCACTATGCTTGCCTTTTCTTTACGTCCGCAGCTTGGCCGCATATTGGTCGGCTGCCGCGTTGATCATTGTCTGTAGCGCCGCGTCTACTTCGGCGTCTGCCAAGGTGCGTGCAGTATCTTGCATAACTACACGGAATGCAAGGCTTTTCTGGTCAGGCTCGACGCCCTTTCCCTGGTATTTATCGAACAGGGAAACTTCCTTGACGATGGCCGGGGCCGCCGCTTTGAGACCGTCCAGCAACTTCTGCACCTGTAGGTCGGAGGCTACCAGGAGGGCCAGATCGCGAACCACGGCGGGGAAACGGGAGGGGGCGCTGAAGGCGGGCAGGGTGCGGCTCACCAGGACGTCCAGATCCAACTCGAATACCACGGGCGCCGCGCCCAGCTCGTATTTCTGGACCCACAGGGGATGCAGTTCGCCGACGAAGCCCACCCTTCGGCCATCGAGCACGATGGCGGCGGAACGGCCCGGATGTAGAGCCGGGTGTTCGAGTTTTTCGAAGCGGGGCGTAGCGGGGGCGAGCAGGGCCTCCACGTCACCCTTGGCGTCATAGAAATCCGCGTTGCGCGTGGCCGTGCCCCACTGTTCGGACTGGGTGGGACCGGCGATCAGGGCGCCCAGGCGCACGGGCTGCTCGAACCCCGGCACCTGCTGGCTCGGGCCAGACGGCACGCGACTGAAACAGCGGCCGATCTCGAAGACCCGCACCCGACTGGTGCGGCGCTTCAGGTTGTAGGAAAGGTTCGCCACCAGGCCTCCTATCATGCTGGAGCGCATCACGCCCATCTGGCTGGCGATCGGGTTGGACAACACCACGGGATCGGGGTTGGCGCAGAAATCCGCCTCCCAGGCCGCATCCACGAAGCTGTAGTTGATGACTTCCTGGAAATCCCTGGCGGCCACGAGGCGCTTCAGGCGCAGGACGGGACGGCTGTCCTCGCCCTGGGGCAAGAGGTTCTGGGCTGCCCTGGGCGCGGCGGCGGGGATGTTGTCGTAACCGTGGATGCGGGCCAGATCCTCGATCAGGTCTTCCTCGATCTCCATGTCGAAGCGCCAGGAGGGTGGGGTGACCACGAATTCCTCGCCCTGCTGCTGGAAGTTGAAATCCAGGCCCGAGAGCAGGGTGGCGATCTGGTTCGCCTCCAGGGGGATGCCGAGTATGCGCTCGGCGCGGGAACGGCGCAGGGGAATGGGCTTCCTGGCCGGAAGATGGTCCGGGGCCGCGGCTTCCAGCATCGGGCCGGCCTGGCCGCCGCAGATTTCCTGCACCAGCTGGGTGGCGCGCTCGATGGCGCGAGAGCAGCCCTCGAAATCCACGCCGCGCTCGAAGCGGTAGGAAGCATCCGAGGAGAAGCCCAGGGCTCGGGCCTTGCCGGCCACCGCGTCGGGGACGAAGAAGGCGGATTCCAGGAAGACGTCGGTGGTGGCGTCGGTGACGCCGGAGTCCTCGCCGCCCATGATGCCGGCCATGGCCAGCACCTTCTCCTCGTCGCAGATGAGGAGGGTGGTGGCATCGGGAGTAATGGTCTGCTCGTTTAGCAGCAGGAGTCGTTCGCCCGCCTTGGGCATGCGAACCTGGATGGCGCCGGCAAGCTTCTGATTGTCGAAGGCGTGCAGGGGTTGGCCCAGTTCCAGCATGACGTAGTTGGTGATGTCCACCACGGCGCTGATGGAACGGATACCGCTGCGCTCTACGCGTTGCTTCATCCAGTCCGGCGTGGCGGCGCGGGGGTTGATACCGCGCAGGATGCGGCCGCAGTAGCGGGGACAGGCTTCGGGAGCGTGCAGTTCCACGGCCCGGGTGTCGGCGATGGTGGCCGGGATTTCCGCCTGGGCAGGCAACGCCAGGTCGGCGCCGGTGAGGGCGGCCACTTCCCGGGCGACGCCCAGGAGCGACAGGCAATCCGCCCGGTTGGGCGTGAGCTTGAGGGTGAATAGTTTATCGTCCAGGCCCAGGTAGTCCCGGATGCCGGTGCCCACGGGTGCGTCGTCCGGCAGCACCAGGAGGCCGCTAGCCTCCTCGGAGATGCCCAGTTCCCGGGCGGAACACAGCATGCCGAAGGACTCGATTGAGCGCACCTTGGCGGCCTTGATCTTGAAGTCGCCCGGAAGAATGGCACCGACCCGGGCGCAGGGCACCCTGAGGCCCACGG
>JAQTNA010000039.1 GCA_028714035.1 Rhodocyclaceae bacterium | reverse complement strand
AACCTCATCCGCTACGCCCCCGTCAAACACAAGGGCGGACTCAAAGTCCAGCGCCTCCGCGCCGCCTCAAACGTCCAATACCGTGAATCCCTCCTCGGTCTTCTATAAGACTCGTGCAATCGCCCTGTCTTGGATGCGCCGAGGCTCGGCCCATGGCCCTCGCCCTGATACACTGCGGGTCTGTGCAAACTACCCGTGGCGATGATGAACTTCAGCAATTGGCGCCGTATCTACCTTGCGGTTTCCGTGGCCATCCTGATGGTGACGACCTATCAGGGCTACCAGCGTGCGCGTCAGGAAAGCCAGGATGACCAGCGCTTCGTGCAAACTCTGCGCGAGCAGTGGTCGCGGCCGGAGTGTGCCGCCATCATCGCCGGGGCCTGGCAGGCCGCCTGGGGCGAAAGTGCGCATGTCGGCCCGTGCGGGGAGTTGATCCTCTACCGGCAACTTGCGGACAAGAGACCCCTCACGAGCATTCGGGCCATCGAGGATGAATTCCGGGCCAGGAGCCAGGTTCGCACCGGAGATGAAATCATCGTCGGCTTCTTGAATGGTTTCGTCATGACCGTCGCCGGGTATGTGCTGCTCCTGGTCGCGTTCAAGCTCGGTTCCCGGGTGCGCCAGCATTCCGCCAGGAAATAGTTCCGACGCGCCTGTCCCAATCCTCGATCAACCAGACGAATCGTTTTTGTAAGTGGAGTTCCCCCTGGGCGATGACAGCCCTTGTGCGTAGTCGCTTGCCACCAGCGCACGCGCCTGGGTTTTGCAGGCTTCGCAAACACGTGGCTCGAGCGCCTTGAGCCAGCGACTGGGGATGGCGCTCAGGCCATAACGGGCCCCGGCCAACATGCCGGCGATGGCGCCGGTAGTGTCTGCGTCACCGCCACGGTTCACCACGTCAATCAGGCATTCCTCGAAGCTGTTCGTGTCGAAGAAGGCCTGGAATACGGCCTGCATGGTCTCGACGACATATCCGCTGGGATTCTCGCGCCGCTTGCCCCGGGGGTCGAAGGCCGGGTGGACGTAAACCAGGGCCTGAATCCGCTCCCGAAGCATTTCCACATCGGTGATGCCACCCATGAGATCCTGCACCAGAAGGACCACGGTCAGACTGGCGGCATCGGACTGATCGTTGTGGTGGGTCACGTGCCCCTGGGCGCGCACCGCCGCAGCGATGTCCTCCTCCGGACGCCGGAAGTACGCCAGGGCCACCGGCAGCACGCGCATCGCGGCGCCATTGCCTGCGTCGTGTTCCGAGGCTGGGGCCTCCGGATTTCCGGTACGGCGGAAAGCGATGAGGTTGCGGCGCACCGTGTTGCCGATGTCCACAGGCTTCGAGCGCATCCAGTCGTCCAGTGCGCGTGCTACGGCACCCGCCTCCACACGGCCACGGTCCAGGATGGATCTGCCCACTGCCAGGGACATGGTGGTGTCGTCCGTGACCTGGCCCGCCTTCAGTTTGAGCCAGCCGCCGCCCCGGATGTCCTCGTGCCGGCCGTATTGATGCCGGATCTCGTTGGGCGTGAGGAATTCCACCGTGGCGCCCAGCGCATCGCCGATGGCCAGGCCCAGGTAGGCCGCGACGGCGCGCTCCTCGGCTGAGCTCACGTCTCCGGCGCGAAGCATTTCGCCCGGTCGGCACATTCGGCGCAGGAAGGGGCGGGGCAGACGTAGATGCCGTCCCGGGCGCAGAACTGCCGGTAGAGGAACTTCTTCCACTTCATGTCGCCGCTGTTCTCCCGCACCAGGCTCGGGAAATTCACCCGCATGAGCTGGGAGAGCTCGTCGCGGCTGGAAAATCCCAGATCCTGCCACAGGTGGTCCCGCCCGGCGCAGGCCGTGGCGACGACGTGGGCGACCCAGAGCTCCGAGTTCCAGGCGCCGGCCCGGTGGTCGGTGAGCAGACCGTACAGGTCTTCCCATTCCGGGATGGGTTCGGTCTTGCCGTCGGTGAGGACCAGGCCCGAGTTGGGGAAATAGAGACGCCAGACCCGGGAGAAGGTTTCCTTGCCCAGGCCCAGATGGCCCGGCAGGCAGCCCAGCCCCGCCGCACGCCCGGCCGCCAGTCCGGCAAATATCGTTCGGTTCGGGTCGGCTCGTCCCTCGCCGCAGCAGTCTCCCCCGAGGAGATCCTCAAGGAGAATTTCCCTGTACTGCATGTGGTTCGTGGCGTTCACGATGGCCTCCCGTCTGGGCCGGATGAAGCCGGCCCCACATGGAATGAATCACTTGCTCGGATACTCCACCAGGATGTCCTCGTCGCGCACGATCATCTGGCAGGCCAGGCGCCACTGGGTAGGGCAGAGGTCGTCCACGTACATCTTGTCAATCTGGGCCTGGGAAATGTGGCCCAGTTCCCGCAGCACCTTGATTTCCCGCTCGGTCAATTGCCCGCCCATGGGAGAGCGCTTGGCGTCCACCGACGACACCTTTACCAGACAGGTACCGCACTCTCCATCGCCGCAGCCGAAATCTATGGGGATGTGGTGTTCCTTGGCCAGGGACAGGACGGTCTGGGTGCGGCTGCCGGCGACGGCATAGACCGTCTTGTCCTTGTGCATGAGGCTGCTAAACGTGATGAGGGCCATGCTGTTACTCCTTGATTTGGGTTGGTTGGTTATTTCTCTGTCGCTATGCGCGTGCGAAGCACGCGGTGGCTTAGGCTGATTCCTGATCCCTGACCTCTGATACCTGTCAAGCCGGCTTGACCACGACCTCACCGCCCAGGATCTGGGCCTGGCAGGCGAGGCGATGGTGGCGGGGCACCATGTTGTCCTTGAGAACCTGGTCTTCCAGAACGGAGGGTGGCGCCAGGTTTTCGTAGCCCGAGATGACCTTGGTCAGACAGGTGCAGCACTCACCTTCCCGGCAGCCGTAGGTGATGCCGGCCCCGACCTTCTCCGACACCTCGATCAGCCGGGTGCCGGCCGGTACCGTGACCGATATGCCGATATCCTCGAACGTGACTATTGCCTTGGGCATTTCAAACTCCTGAGGTTTATAGGTTCAATGATCTTCGTGGCCGTGCCCCTCGGCACCACCACACCGACCGCCGCCGTCGCCGTGGACGCAGGCTTCCAGGTTGCCTTCCGGGAACTCGCCCAGGCCGATCCAGGCTGCCACCGCCGCCGTATCGAAACCCACCCGACGCTCTTCGCCCACTTCCATGAGCGGGCGGCGGATGAGCAGGGGGTGAGCCAGGAGGAGCTTCATGGCCTGGTCAAGCGACAATGCCTCGGGCCTTATCTCGCCGCTCTTTACCGCCGGAGAGGCGCGGTTGAACCAGTCGGCCACGGGCAGGCGCGCCAGGAACTGGAGCAGACGTACCCCGGTCCAGTTCTCCGACTTCAGGTCTCGGGCCTCGACCTCGTGGCCGGCCGCCGCCAGCAAGGCTTTTTGTCGGGCATTCCCCTGGCAACCGGGTTTCTCGTAAAAGATCACCTTGGCCATCACAGGGCGCTCCTGATGATGCCTAACTGGATCAGCTTGCCCATGGGGATGCCGGTCAGGGAGCCGTAGGGATTGAGCGCTTCGCCCAGTTCATTGACGATGGCGGCCTCGATGGGGCAGATGGCGGCGCACTGGGGTTCTGCCTCGTCCCCCAGGCATTCGGTGCACTTGGCCTCGTCCACCAGGAAGTGGGGCAGGGCCTCGAAGATTGCCTGGTTCGGACAGACCTCCACGCAGGCCCAGCAGTTGACGCAGGGGGCGATGATTTGCAATGCCATTTCTTGCTCCACGCTAATCCGGTTTGCTCCCTCTCCCCATGTCCATGGGGAGAGGGCCGGGGTGAGGGGCATGGGGCGCCTCGCCCCTCACCCCAACCCTCTCCCCGCAAGCGGGGCGAGGGAGTAATTGGACAGGTTCAGGCCCTTTTTCTAGCGGCCACCGGCTTTGCCAGCTTTCCCGCCGCCAGCATTTCCCGATACACGGCGGTCACGGCCTCTTCGATGGGTTCCAGGGCGTGTTCGCCGTTGGGGGCGATGCCGGCGGCTTCCAGTCGGCCCCAGGGCTCGAAACCCACCTTGGAACAGAGCACCGCCTCGCAACCAGAGAGCGCGGCGATGGTCTTGTCCAGGATGGATTCCGGCTCGGCATCGCCCTCGCCGCAGCTGTCCAGGCCGCCGCAGTAGAGATCCACCTTGCGGTGGCCGATGAAGCGCACGCCTTCCGGGGCGGCTTCATAGACCAGGAACTCCCGGGCATGGCCGAAATGTTCGCCCACCAGGCCGTTCTTCGCGGCCACGGCCATGAGCACGGGACGGGTGCCTACCGGGGCCAGCTCGGCCATGGCCGGCTGCGTGGACGGGGCACCCCGCTTCGCCGCCATCTGCTCCACCAGGGCCTCCCGCACTTCCTTGCGTTTCGCCATGGCCGCCCCATAGTCCAGGTCCATGTCGGCGATCTTGTCCAGGGTGAATTCGGCGCCCCTATCCTCCCCCAGGAGGCCCACGGCGTCGGCGCGGCACTGGCGGCAGTGGCGCATCATGGCCATGTCGCCGGCGCACTCGTCCTGCAATGCCTGGAGTTCGGCGGACGTGGGGCTGTCCTGGCCCATGAGGCCGTAATAGGTGCCGTGCTCGGCCTCGGCGATGAGGGGCATGACGTTGTGCAGGAAGGCGCCCTTGGCCTTCACCACCCTGGAAACTTCCTTCAGGTGCTGGTCATTCACCCCGGGGATCATCACGGAATTCACCTTCACCAGCACGCCGCGGGCCACCAGCATCTCCAGGCCCATCTGCTGCTGGGCGATGAGGATGGCGGCGCCTTCCTCGCCCCGGATGCGCCGCTTGTTCCAGAAAATCCAGGGATAGATCTGCGCCCCGACCCTGGGGTCCAGGCAGTTGATGGTGATGGTGACGTGGTCAATGTTGTGCTTGGCGATCTCGTCCGCGAATTCCGGCAGCCTGAGGCCGTTGGTGGACAGGCAGAGCTTGATGTCCGGCGCCTTTTCCGAGAGCTGGCGGAAGGTCTCGAAGGTGCGGGAGGGGTTGGCCAGGGGGTCGCCCGGGCCGGCGATCCCCAGCACCGTCATCTGGGGAATGGCGGCGGCGACGGCCAGGACTTTCCTGATGGCATGATCCGGGCTCAAGAGCTCGGAGACCACGCCCGGCCGGGACTCGTTGGCGCAATCGTACTTGCGGTTGCAGTAGTTGCACTGGATGTTGCAGGCTGGTGCCACCGCCACGTGCATGCGGGCGAAATAGTGGTGCGCCTCCTCCGAGTAGCAGGGATGATCCTGCACCTTCAGGCGGATATGGTCCGGCAGGTGGGCCAGGGCATCCGGTGCGCTGCCGCAGCCGCCGGATGCACAGCCGCCAGCCGCCTGGGCATTGCCGATAACGGGTAGATCCACGATTTCGCTCCTCAAAGACATCTCGCCAGGTGTTTAGCAATCCCTGTGCCCGGGAACAAAGTCTTTATGAATCAGTATCCTGGGCCGACGCGTCGGCGCCGTGTCGGGAAGCCTGGAATGCCCTGTCGCGCTCTTTGTCGCAAAGGCGACAGGGGATGTTGCGAGGCCCGGGCCTCAGGCCGGAAAGCTCGGCTTGATCTGCTCCAGCCAGGAGTCCACCCGTTCGGCGGTGAGCGCAGGCTGGCTGATCTGGTCCAGGGCCAGGCCCAGGAAATGGCCGTCCTCCACGGCGGCGGAGGAACTGAACGCATAACCGTCCACCGGCCAATGACCCACGAGGGTAGCGCCGGCATCCCGGAAGGCGTCATGCAGGGGTTTCAGGGCGCTCACGAAATGCTCCCCGTACTTCTCCTGCTCGCCCAGGCCGTAGAGGGCGACGATCTTGCCGCCCAGGTCCAGGGACTGGATCTTCTTCACGAACTCCGCCCAGCTTTCCTGCGGCAGTCCGGTGGCCAGCCCCGGCAGTTCACCGTCGCCCAGGGTGGGCGTGCCCAGTATCAGCACCTCGTAGGCCAATAAATCCTCCGGGGCGGCCTTCGCCACGTTCAGCGGCGCTGCCGCCTCGTCTCCCAGTTTCTTCGCGATCTGCTTGGCGATGAGCCGGGTGCGGCCCGTCTCGGTGCCGAAAAAGATGCCTATCCTTGCCATGGTGTTTCCCCTACGCTGTCGCCAGGCTCTTCGCCTCGGCCTCGTCCTGGGTCAGTTCTTCCGCCAGGCAGCCCACGGGTGGCCCGAGAACCTGGTCCGGACCCTCGAAGCGCACCAGATAGATCTCCGTGCCTTCGTCGGCCTCGACGAAGCCGACCTTTACCACCACGCCGCGAGTGCCGGTGGCGGCCAGCAAGCCGCTTTCCGGCACATCCGGGATGAAGCCATCGTTGAACAGGTCTTCCGTGCAATAGACGAGGTCGCCAATTTCGTAGTGTCGGCTCATGTCATGCTCCAGACTTCGGGCGGCGCCTTGAGGCGCTCCACCGGCTGATCGAACATCAGGTGTTCGTCAATGATGGTGACCACGTCCGCCGGTTGTACGCCGACGTACATGACCCCTTCCGGGTAGATCAGGACGTTGGGCCCCATGCTGCACGGACCTATGCAGCCGGTGTTGGTCAGCTTGAAGCCGGACAGCCACAGGTTGCGGCTCTGGAATTCGTCCAGAAACGCCTGCCAGATGGCATTGCAATCCTTGTCCTGGCATGAGCCGCGCGGATGTCCCTGGGGCCGCCCCTGGACGCAGACGAGTACGTGTTTCTTGGGCATGGCTATTCTCCTTGTAGATGGTTCGGTCATTGCAAGGAGAGTGCCAGGCTGATAGTTAGATAAATCAATGGGTTGAAAATACTGTCGTGTTGTAAACGCGACAAGGAAACGTGGGCGCGCTACGCTTTGCCCACTCCCGACTCCCGACTCCCGACTCCCCACTAAAACTGCTTCACCTCGATGTCCAGGGTCTGGATGCGGTAGGCGATCTGCCGCGGGGTCATGCCCAGGAGGCGGGCTGCCTTGGCCTGGACCCAGCCCGCCTGTTCCAGGGCGGCGATGACCCGCTCCCGCTCCGGCAGATCGTCCAGGTCCACGGTGGAAGGCCCCGCCATGCTCGCGGCGGGTGTCGGCACAGCGGCTTCGGTACGGGGAGACGGGGAAGGCCGGGGTGCCGGCCTTTCGCGCATGGACGGGAAGCGGATCAGGTCCACGTCAATCCGCCCCTCTTCCGAAAGGATGGCCGCGCGCTCCAGGCAGTTTTCCAGTTCGCGCACGTTTCCCGGCCAGTCGTGCTGGGCCAGGCGGCGCAGGGCGGCATCGGAAATGACGAGCTTTCGTGCCTGCGCGCCGCCGATCTTTGCGATCAGATGACGGGCGATCTCCGGTACATCCTCGATGCGCTCCCTCAGGGCGGGCAGGAAGATGGGCATGACGTTCAGGCGATAGAACAGGTCTTCCCGGAAGTCGCCCATGTCTACCGCGGCCTCCAGGTCCCGGTGGGTAGCGGCGATGATGCGTACGTCCACCTTGATGGTGCGCCCTCCGCCCACGCGCTCGAATTCCCCCTCCTGAAGCACCCGCAGGAGCTTGGCCTGGAAGGCCGGCGACACTTCGCCAATCTCGTCCAGGAACAAGGTGCCGCCATGGGCCTGCTCGAAGCGGCCCTTGCGCGATTCCACCGCGCCGGTGAAGGCACCGCGCTCATGGCCAAAGAGTTCCGATTCCAGTAGGTTTTCCGGCAGGGCCGCGCAGTTCAGCTTGACCAGGGCGTTCCGGGAGCGGGGCGAGTTGTAGTGGATGGCGTTGGCGATCAGCTCCTTGCCGGTGCCGGTCTCGCCGCGGATGAGCACGGTGGTGTTCCACTTGGCCACCAGCCGCGCCTGATCGAACACCCGGCGCATGGCGGCGGAACGGCCCACCACGGAATCGAAGCCGAACTGGTGGCGCACGGTACGGCGCAGAGAATCCCGCTCTTCCACCAGGCTGCTCTTTTCCTGGGCCACCTCCATGGACAGGCGCACGCTCTGGCCCATGAGATTGCCCACCATCTCGACGAAGGGCACCCTGTCTTCCAGCAGGCCATCGTCCGGCGCTTCCGGTTGCACCGCCAACACCCCGCGCAGGGTGTTGCCGACGCGGATGGGCACGGCGATGAAGGGCAGGTGCTGCTCGTAGATGCCGACCCGGTTGAGGAAGCGCGGCTCGTCCGCCACCCTCTTCAGGGTGACGGTGCGCGGCTTTTCCAGGAGCAGGCCGATCATGCCTTCGCCGGCCTGATAGCGGACCTCCGGCACCGCGTCCGGGTCATTCACCGAATGCAGCACCAGGCTGCCGCTCTCCGGGTCCACCACGCTGACCATGCCGTGGATCAGCCCGGCCTCTTCGGCCAGGACGCGCAGCACCTCGCGCAGGGTCTCCCGGTAATCCAATGAGCGGGAAAGCACCTGGCTCACGGCGTAGAGCGCCCCCATCTGCAGGAGGTGCAGACCGTGGGTGCGGCAATACGTGGTGTCGCTCGTGCCGTGCATGTGGGCGAGATCTTTCTGCATCGCGCGCGCCTTAGAGCGGATCGCCGTCAATGCGGAGTTCCACCACCACGGAGGCGCCGCCGCCGTTCCTGTCCTCCAGGTCAATGATGCCGCCGTGGTCGCTCACGATCTGCTGGGCCCGGGCGAGTCCCGTGCCCAGGTGGCGGCCGCTGCCGGTCTTGGTGGAGAAGAAAGGCTCGAAGGCGTGCAGTTTCACGTCGTCCGGGATGCCCGGGCCGGAATCCTCCATCCGGACGACGATGCAATCCGCGGCGCGGGTCGTGGAGAGGGTCAGCTCACGGCGCGTCCAGCCCTTGCCGTTCATGGCCTCGATGGCATTCTCCAGCAGTGCCTTGAACAGCACGCGCAGTTGCATGGGGCGGGCCGGAATGTGGGGCAGGGTCGGGGCGGGGCGCCAATCCACCACCACGCCCGCGGCCAGGAGGCGCGGTGTGCAGATTTCCAGCACATCCCGCAACACCTCGTTCAGGTTCACGCCCACGTGCGTCTCCGGCCCGTGGGGCGGGATCACTTGCCGCAGGCCTTCCACGTATTCCCGGCTGGCGGCCAGTGCCTCGTTCAGCACCCTGGCGCTGGTGGGATCCCGGCGCTGCATCAGGTTCACCGCCGAGGTCATGACGTTCATGGGCTCTTCCAGCCGGAACAGGGCCGCCGACAGGCTCTCCCGGATGGAGGCGATGCGCTCCTCCTCCGCCAGCATGGCCTGGAGCGCCGCGATGCGCGCCCGCTCCTGTTCGGCACGCAGGAAACTGATGTCGTTCACCGCCAGGAGGAGGCCGGTCATGCTGTCGCCGCAGAAGAAGCCGTTGGCACTGTCGTCGTGCATGCGGATCAGGGAACACGAGCAGGAGAACCAGCGCGAGTTGCCCCGGGGCTGGTCTACCCGTGCTTCCCGGGCGACGAACTGGCATGCGGAGGGCTGAGCCAATATCTTTTGCCGCCAACCGGGGCAGGCCATGTCCATGATCAGGTGGGCCGGCTCGGGGACGCCCAGGTCGGTCACCAGTTTCTTGTATTCGTGGTTATCGAGTCGGACGACGCCCTGGGTGTCCATGAGGGCGAACACCACCGGCGCCGCATCCACCACGGATTCGATCAGCCGCTTCTGGTTGCGCACCTGGCACTCCAGGTGATGCAGTTCCGTGATGTCCCGGTGCATGCCCAGGTAATGGCTGGTGCGCCCCGCTCCGTCCTGCACGGGAGAGATGTTCAGTTCCGCCAGGTAGAGGGAGGCATCCTTCTTCCGATTCAGGAGCCGCCCGGTCCAGGCCTTGCCGGCCCTCAGGGTGGCCCACATTTCCTCGTAGATGCCGCGCGGTGTGGTCTGGTTGGACAGGAGGGATTCGTTCCTGCCCAGGATTTCGCCGGTGCCATAGCCCGTGACGCGGCTGAAGGCTTCGTTGGCGTAGAGAATGTTGGCCCGGTTGTCCGTGATCGAGATGGCCAGGTCGGCCTGGTCCGTGGCCTGGCGGTACACCTCGGGCGGCAGGGCGTTGGGCTCATCCTGTTCCCTGGATGGGGTAGGCGCGTCGGTGGCAGGCATCTTGGCAACTCCGGAGGTTCGTTTGCCAAGAGTGAAAGCAGGAAGCATGCCGCTCTGTAGGTCGGGCTTCAGCCCGACATGGGCGCCTGGATATGCCCTTGTCGGGCTGAAGCCCGACCTACAGCCAGACCTACGGTTAAGCCCTGTTTTGACGAGGCAAACGCGACGCAACCCGTGTCGTGTTTGCGACATCCGGGGCGCCGAACGGATGCACCCGGAAGGTGCGTCGCAGCTAAATCCCTGCACAGACATGGGTTTATCGCGTTGGGCACAAACTGGCACGGGGTGTGCACAGGTAGGGTCAAGTTCGTTCCGGACAACAATCATGACCGACCTGCTCCTCCTGCTGTTATCCACCGCGTTGGTAAACAACGTGGTGCTGGTGAAATTCCTGGGCCTTTGTCCCTTCATGGGGGTGTCGAAGAAGGTGGATACCGCCTTCGGCATGGGCCTGGCCACCACCTTCGTCATCACCATGGCCAGCGGCGCCTGCTGGGCCCTGGAGAACTGGATCCTCATCCCCTTCGGCATCGCCTACCTGCGCATCCTGGTGTACATCCTGGTGATCGCGGCCGTGGTGCAGTTCGTGGAGATGGTGGTGAAGAAGATGGCGCCCGAGTTGTACCAGGCCCTGGGGGTGTATCTGCCGCTCATCACCACCAACTGCGCCGTGCTCGGCCTGCCGCTCCTGAACGCCCAGGAGAAGGCCCATTTCTTCACCGCCGTGCTCTACGGTTTCGGCTCCTCCGTGGGCTTCACCCTGGTGCTCTTGATGTTCGCGGGGCTCCGGGAACGCATTGCCCTGGCCCGGGTTCCCGCCGCCTTCAAGGGCTCGCCCATCAGTTTCATCACCGCCAGCATGCTGGCCCTGGCCTTCATGGGCTTCGCCGGCCTGAATTTCAAATGATCTGCGAAAGGACACGAAAATGATCGCAGCCATCTTCAGCCTGACCGTCCTCGGCGTCGCCCTGGGCCTGATGCTGGGGGTCGCCGACCGCATCTTCGCGGTGGAGGGCAACCCTTTTATCGCCGAGATCGAGGCCATGATGCCCGGCTCCCAGTGCGGCCAATGCGGTTATCCGGGCTGTGCCGTGGCGGCCAAGGCCATCGCCGAGCGGGAGGCCTCAGTCACCATCTGCCCGCCGGGAGGCAAGGCCCTGGCCCAGTCTCTGGCGGCCCGGCTGGGCGTTTCCCTGGATATGTCGGAGGTGAAGGACACGGGGCCGCAGCTGGCCGCGGTGGCGGAAGACCTGTGCATAGGCTGCTGCCGCTGCCTCAAGGTCTGTCCCACGGACGCCGTGGTCGGCGCCGCCAAGCAGATCCACAACGTCCTCAGGGAAGCCTGCACCGGCTGCGGCAGCTGCATCGAGAAATGCCCGACCGAAGCCCTGACCATGAAGCCGGTGCCGGTGGCCTTGCAACACTGGGTCTGGCCCAAGCCACTGGCAGCCTAAGGAGAAATTTCATGGCATTTCTGGATCTGTTCAAGAGCCACTGGGGCGTCCATCCGCAGGACCACAAGCGGCCCGCCGCGGACGTGCCGGTGCGGCGCCTGCCCTTGTCTTCCCGCCTGACCATTCCCCTGTCCCAGCACGTGGGGGCCTCGGCGCGCCCCCGGGTGCTGGTGGGCCAGAAGGTTCTGAAGGGTGAATGCCTGGCGGAGGCCCAGGGCAACATCTCCGCGCCCATCCACGCCCCGACCTCCGGCACGGTGGTCGCCATCGGTGAAATCACGGCGCCCCATCCTTCGGGCCTGCCCATGCTGGCCGTCACCCTGGAGCCGGATGGGGAGGATCGCTGGACCGAGCCGGATGTACTCACCGACCCGTTTTCCGAGTCGCCCCAGGCCGTGGCGAAGAAGGTGGCCGAGGCCGGCGTGGTGGGCCTGGGCGGTGCCACCTTTCCCTCGGCGGTAAAGCTGGCCCTGGGCCTCCGGTCCAAGGTGGATACCCTCATCATCAACGGCAGCGAGTGCGAACCCTACCTCTCCTGCGATGACAGGCTGATGCGCGACCGGGCCGCCGACATCCTCTCCGGCGTGCGTCTCATGCTCCATACCACCGGCGCCCGGGAGGCGCGCGTGGGCATCGAGGACAACAAGCCGGAAGCGATCAAGGCCATGTTTGATGCGGCCAGGGGCTTCGGCCAAATCCGCATCATGCCGGTGCCGGCCCGCTATCCCATGGGTTCCGACCGCCAGTTGATCGTGGAACTCACCGGCCGGGAAGTGCCATCGGACTCCCGCGCTGCCGACGTGGGCGTGCTGGTGAACAACGTGGGCACGGCCCATGCCGTGCATCAGGCGGTGATGCTGGGCCGGCCCCTGGTGTCGCGCCTCATGACCCTGAACGGTGGCGCCATGGCCTATCCCGGCAACTACGAAGTGCCGATCGGCACCCTGGTCTCCGACTTCGTGGAGCTCTCCGGCGGTTTCAGCGCGGCGCCGGCACGGCTCATCATGGGCGGCCCCATGATGGGCAACGTGCTGCCCCATGCCAGGGTGCCGGTGGTCAAGGGCACCGCCGGCATCCTGGCCTTCACCGCGGCCGAGGTGGAGGAGGTGGAATCCCGCCACTGCATACGCTGCGGCACCTGCATACGGGCCTGCCCCATGGGCCTCATGCCCCTGGAGATGGCGGCCCATATCCGGGCGGATCGGCTGGAGGACGCGGCGAAACTGGGCCTCACGGACTGCATCGCCTGCGGCTGCTGCGCCTACGTCTGCCCCTCCCGCATCCCCCTGGTGCAGTATTTCTACCACGCCAAGGGCGAGCTTTCCGCCCGGGAGCGGAGCAAATTGCGCCAGGAAGCCACCAGGAAGATGGCGGCCCAGCGCCAGGATCGCCTGGACCGGGAAGCCCGGGAGAAGGCCGAGATCGCCGCGAAACGCAAGGCGGAGCGGGAGGCAGCCAAGGCGGCTGCGGCGAAACAACCGGGCGCGGGGGTGGAAGCATGAGCCTGGAAGAAGTATTTCATTCACCGCAGAGGCGCAGAGGCGCAGAGAAAACCTTTTGGGGGCATCTCTGTAGGAGCCAGCTTGCTGGCGATTCGGCGACTCTGCCGCGCACTGCCGTTCATTTCGCGAGCAAGCTCGCTCCTACAAATCTCTGCGCCTCTGCGTCTCTGCGGTTCAAATCGAGGTTTCCAACATGAGCCAGAACATCGCCCAGATCACGGCGCCCACGATGGCCCCCGCCGTGGCGCCCCACGCCCACGGCGGGGGGGCGGTCAGTCGCACCATGCACCTCGTGCAGCTGGCCTTGGTGCCGGCCACCCTCTACGGCTTCTGGCTCTACGGCTGGCCGGCCATCATCCTGTGGGCGCTCACCGTGGGTTTCTGCCTGATGTGGGAGGGCTTGTCACTGCGCCTATCGGGCCAGCCGGCGAAACGCCACCTGCTGGACGGTTCCGCCGTGCTCACCGGCTGGCTGCTGGCCTTGACCCTGCCGCCCTGGGCACCCTGGTGGGTGGCCCTCATTGGCAGCTTCATCGCCATCGTCTTCGCCAAGCAGATGTTCGGTGGCCTGGGGCAGAACGTGTTCAACCCGGCGATGGTGGCCCGGGTGGCACTCCTGGTGTCCTTTCCCGTTCCCCTGACGCTGTGGGTCGCGCCGCTGCCCCTCTTTTCCGCCGGAGCGCCCGGCTTCCTGGACAGCTTGCACGTCATTCTCGGGGCGGCGCCCATTCCGGACGCGGTGACCAGCGCCTCGCTCCTGGGCTACACCAAGACCGAGTTGTCCCGGGGCGTGGACCTGCTGCACTCCCTGGGGGCGGCCCACGGCGGGACGGTGGTGTCCTGGATCGGAAACCGGGCCGGCAGCCTGGGGGAAAGCGCGTCGCTCCTCATCGCCTTGGGCGGTCTGGCCATGCTCTGGCTGCGCGTCATCTCCTGGCATGTTCCGGTCGCCATGCTGCTGGGCGTCGTCATCCCGGCCGCCATTGGCCACTCGGTGAATCCCGTACGCTATCTGGATGTGGCGAGCCACCTGCTCTCCGGCGGCGTCATGCTGGGCGCCTTCTTCATCGCCACCGACTACGTTACCTCGCCCTCCACCGGACCCGGCAAGCTGATCTTCGGCGCCGGCGTGGGCTTCATGACCTATGTCATCCGTACCTGGGGTGGCTACCCGGAAGGCGTCGCCTTCGCCGTGCTGCTGATGAACACGCTCTCGCCCGTGATTGACCGCTTCACCCCGCCCCGCATCCTGGGCCGGGATCGCCGCGGGCGCCCGCTGGAGATCAAATCATGAACCTGGACAAACTGCGCGAGAAACTGGCCTACCACGGGGTACTGCTGGGCCTGGTGGGCCTGGGGGCCAGCGGGGCGCTCGCCACGGCCGACTACTTCACCCATCACGACATCGAGGCGGCGGAGGCCCGGGACTTGCAGGCCTCCCTGAAACAGGTGCTGCCGGACGGCTTCGCCGACAACGATCTGCTGAAGGACACCGTGAGCTTGAAGAAGGCGGACGGCAGCGAGGTCAAGGTGTACCGGGCGCGCCTCGGCGCCGAGCCGAAGGGGGCGGTGTTCCAGGTGGCGAGCCGGGGTTATGCCGGCGACGTGGTGGCCCTCCTGGGGGTGGACCGGCAAGGCGCCATCCTGGGGGTGCGGGTCATCAAGCACATGGAGACGCCGGGCCTGGGGGACAAGATCGAGATCGCCAAGGGCAAGTGGATTTTAGGTTTCGACGGCAAGTCCCTGGGCAATCCGTCCGTCGAACGATTCGCCGTGAAGAAGGACGGCGGCATCTTCGATCAGTTTGCCGGCGCCACCATCACGCCGCGGGCGGTGGTGAAGGCGGTACGGGAAGGCCTGGAGTTCTACCGGGACCACCAACAGGAAATCTATGCCGCTACTCCCTCGCCCCCCGAAGGGGGGAGAGGGCCGGGGTGAGGGGTGTTGGCGGCGGGCGCGGCCCCTCGCCCCAACCCGGAGCCTTCGCATTGCTTCGTCGCAAGACAGGCGGCGAGCAGTGCTCGCCGAATTCCCTGTCTTGCCCCCGCAAGCGGGGCGAGGGAACTGCTATCCATTGCCAGGAGTATCAATATGAACCAGGAAACCCGTGACATCTGGGCCGATGGCCTGTGGCGCAACAACGTGGTCTTTGCCCAGATCCTGGGCATGTGCCCCACCATGGCGGTGACCACCAGCGGCACCAACGGCTTGGGGATGGGCCTGGCCACGACCGCCGTGCTGGTGGTCTCCAACGCCCTGGTATCCAGCGTGAGAAACGTGGTGAGCGTGCAGGTGCGCATTCCCGTGTACATCGTACTCATCGCCGCCCTGGTGACCCTGGTGGACCTCTCCCTGAACGCCTGGATGCACGACCTGTACAAGGTCTTGGGCATGTACATCGCCCTGATCGTGGCCAACTGCGCCGTGCTGGGCCGCGCGGAAGCCTTCGCCGCCAAACGGCCCATCGTGGCCTCGGCCCTGGACGGCCTGGCCATGGGCCTGGGCTTCACCCTGGCGCTCACCGTCATCGGCCTGGTGCGGGAACTGATCGGCGCCGGCACCCTGTTCTCCCAGGCCAGCCTGCTCCTGGGGCCGGCGTTTTCCTTCATGGAAATCCAGGCCATCAAGAACTACGGCGGTGCGCTGCTCATGATCCTGCCGCCGGGAGGCTTCGCCGTCCTGGGCTTGCTGCTCGCGGCCAAGCAGTGGTGGGAGCGCCGTCAGGCCGGTCGCCCGGTGCCGGTGGCTGACGGCCCCGCCTGTTGCACCGTGTAGGGGCGAATCCATTCGCCCCAAGATTCCCGGGTGAACAAGTTCGCCCCTACATCGTCCAGGAGAATCCCCATGCAAGTCGGAGTCGTCTATTCCGAGCCCAATCAGCAGATCTGGCTCAACATCGAGGTGCCGGACGGCAGCACGGCCATGGAGGCCATAGCCCGTTCCGGCATCCTGAAGCAGTTTCCCCACATTGATCTCGTCAGCCAGAAGGTGGGCGTGTTCGGCCGACTGGTGAAACTGGATGCGGCGCTGAAGCCCGGCGACCGGGTGGAGATCTACCGCGGCATCATCGCCGATCCCGCCACCGTGTCGCGCAAGGACATGGAGGATGATGACGCCTGACGGGTGTCCGACCTTTGCTCCGGGGCCGTTGTCGCAAACACGACAACGGCCATTTTTGTTTTGTCCTTTGGAAACAACGTCCTGCATGCTGGCCCCGGAATTGCTAGGAATGATGCAACTCTCGGGAGGCAGTCATGAAGACCAGCGAAATCAAGGCCCTGTTGGATGAACCGGCGTGCAGCCATAACGAGAAGGAGAAGTCCGGCTGTGCCCGGCCCAAGCCGGGTGCCACCGCCGGCGGCTGCTCGTTTGACGGCGCCCAGATCGCGCTTTTGCCCATCGCCGACGTGGCCCACATCGTGCATGGCCCCATAGGCTGCGCCGGATCGAGCTGGGACAACCGGGGCACCCGTTCCTCGGGGGTCACCCTGTACCGCACCGGCATGACCACCGACTTGTCGGAAACCGACGTGGTCATGGGCCGGGCCGAGAAGCGCCTGTTTCATGCCATCAAGCAGGCGGTGGAGGACTACCAGCCGGCGGCGGTGTTCGTGTACAACACCTGCGTCACGGCGCTCATCGGCGACGACGTGGGCGCCGTGTGCAAGGCGGCCTCCGAGCGCTGGGGCGTGCCCGTGGTGCCGGTGGACGCGGCCGGCTTCTACGGCACCAAGAACCTGGGTAACCGCTTGGGCGGCGAGGCCATGTTCAAGCACGTGATCGGCACAAGGGAGCCGGAGCCGGCCCGTCCCCACCCGGCGGGCATCCGCACCCACGACATCGCCCTCATCGGGGAATACAACATCGCCGGGGAGTTCTGGCACGTGGCGCCGCTCCTGGATGAACTGGGCCTGCGAGTTCTGGGCACCCTGTCCGGCGATGCCCGATTCCGGGAGGTGCAGACCATGCACCGGGCCGAGGCGACCATGGTGGTGTGTGCCAAGGCGCTCCTGAACGTGGCGAGGAAGATGAAGGAAAAGTTCGGCATTCCCTACTTCGAGGGCAGCTTCTACGGCGTGGCGGACATGTCGGCGGCGCTCAGGGACTTCGCCCGGCTCCTGAACGACGCGGACCTCACCGCCCGTACCGAGGCTCTCATCGCCCGGGAGGAAGCCAAGGCCGACGCCGCCCTGGAGCCCTGGCGCGCGCGCCTCAAGGACAAGCGCGTCCTGCTCTATACCGGCGGCGTGAAGTCCTGGTCCATCGTCTCCGCCCTGCAAGACCTGGGCATGAAGGTGGTGGCCACGGGGACGAAAAAATCCACCGAGGAGGACAAGGCGCGCATTCGGGAGATCATGGGCAATGACGCCAGGATGATCGAGGATGGCAGTCCCAAGGCGCTTCTGTCCACCTACAAGGATTACAAGGCCGACATCCTGATTGCTGGCGGGAGGAACCTCTACACCGCCTTGAAGGCGCGCATCCCCTTCCTCGACATCAACCAGGAACGGGAATTCGGCTACGCGGGCTATGCCGGCATGGCGGAACTGGCCAAGCAACTCGCCCTGACCATGGAAAGCCCGGTGTGGCAGGCCGTGAGGGCCCCCGCGCCCTGGGCGGCAAACATCGTCGCCGCTGTTGCAAACGCTTGAGGAGCCAAAATGGCCGAAATCATCAAGTCCACCAAGGCGCTCACGGTCAATCCGCTCAAGGTGAGCCAGACCCTAGGCGCGTCGCTCGCTTTCCTCGGCATCAACCGGGCCGTGCCGCTCATGCATGGGTCGCAAGGCTGCACCGCCTTCGGCAAGGTGTTCTTCGTGCGCCACTTCCGGGAGCCCATTCCGCTCCAGACCACCGCCATGGATCAGGTGTCCACCGTCATGGGGGCGGACGAGAACGTGATCGAGGCGCTCAGGACGCTTTGCGAGAAGAACAAGCCGGATCTCATAGGCGTGGTCACTACCGGCCTGTCCGAGACTCAGGGCACGGACATCCGCCGAGCGGTGAAGGAGTTCCGCGCGGCTTACCCGGAGTTCGATGCCGTGGCGGTGGTGCCGGTGAATACCCCGGACTACCTGGGATGCATGGAGACCGGCTACGCCCTGGCGGTGGAAGCGATCATTGAGTGCCTGGTGCCGGAGAGCCGGACGGGCAAGGAGGTACAGACGACACAAGATGACCACCATGCCCGTCTTCCCTCACCCCCAACCCCTCTCCCGCGAGCGGGCGAGGGGAGCGTCGTGAGTCGCTACGCGACTGCTACCGGGATGGCCGGGCAGCGCCCGCAACAGGTAAATGTGCTGGCGGGTAGCCACCTCACGCCGGGGGACGTCGAGGCCGTCAAGGAGTGGATCGAGGCCTTTGGCTTGTGGCCGGTGATGCTGCCGGACATTGGCGATTCCCTGGATGGCCACTTGGTGGAGGCCGAGTTCTCGCCCCTGACCCTGGGCGGCACGAAGATGGACGGGATCCTGAGCATGGGTGAGTCGGTGGCGACCCTGGTCATCGGACCCTCTCTCTACAAGGCCGCCGACCTGCTGGCGACGCGTACCGGGGTGCCGGATTACCGTTTCGATTCCCTCATGGGCCTCACCGCCTGTGATGCCTTCACCCAGGCTCTGGCGACCATTTCCGGACACAAGGTGCCGGACAGGATCGAGCGCCAGCGCGCCCAGTTGCAGGATGCCATGGTGGATAGCCACTTCATGCTGGGTTTTACGCGGATCGCCATCGCCGCCGACCCGGACCTGCTCTTCATGCTCACGGATTTCCTCCTGGGCATGGGGGCGGAGATCGTCGCCGCCGTGGCGCCGGCCCGGAGCGAGAGCCTCTCGCGCCTGGCGCTGGAGACGGTGATGGTGGGCGACCTGGACGACCTGGAGAAGGCGGCCCGTACCAGGGACGCCCAGCTTCTCATCGCCAATTCCCACGGGGTGCAGACCGCCGCCCGCCTGGGGGTGCCGATTCTGCGAGCGGGGTTTCCGCAGTACGACTGGGTGGGCGGTTACGCCCGGCCCTGGGTGGGTTACCGGGCGTCCCGGCAGACCCTGTTTGACATCGCCAACCTCCTGTTGAGCCAGCACCATGACATCCGACCCTACGAATCCCTGTACCGGGACGAAGCCAGGAATAACACGCCGGGCGCCGGGGAGTCGCGGGCGGCGCCTGAAGCTGGTGTGGTCCACTGACATGGAGGCTCCCATCATGCTCAGAGTCGCCTTTGCCTCCGTCAGCCGGTCCCGGGTGGACCAGCACTTCGGTGCCGCGGAAGCTTTCGCGATCTACGACATCGGCGCAGACCGTTCCGCCCTGGTGGCGGTGGGTGAATTCCCGGAGGAGGCCATGGATGGGCGTCACTCCGAATCCAGGCTCGCCGCCAAGGTGGATTTCCTCGCCGGCTGCGCGGCCGTGTTCGTCCTGGCCATCGGTGCCTCCGCCATCAAGCAGCTCATGGCGCAGGGCATCCAGCCCCTGCGGGTGAACGATACCGACGGCATCCCGGAGCTGATCCGGGAGGTGTCCACGGCCATGAAGGCGGGCGGCCTGCCCTGGGTGGACCGGGCGCTGGCCCAGCAGGCGAAATCGGCTTCCGCCGAGCGCTTCGAGCAAATGGAAAACGAAGGGTGGCAGGGATGACTCCGGAAAAAGCATTTTCTTCACCGCAGAGGCGCAGAGGCGCGGAGAAAACCAGGAATCGAAGCAACTTCCTGGCTGGTGTGTCGCGTGAAACCGGTGGTATCCATGAAGCGAGGGGGTACCTCTGCGCCTCTGCGTCTCCGCGGTTCCATCCGGGGGTCCCAAGATGATTTCCCATCCAGGTGTGGTTCAGATCGTGCGCGACGGCCGCGCCACGGTAGCCGTCGAGACTTCCGGCTGCGGCTCCTGCGGCCACGGTAGTACCTGCGGCCTGGGCCGGCTTGCCAAGGGCGAGTCCGCCACCCTGATGGTGGTGGATGCGCCGGAGGGGCTTCGGGTGGGCGACGCGGTGTCGCTGGAAGTGCCGGAGTCCCACATGACCTGGACGGTGTTGCTGGGTTATCTCTTCCCGGCCCTGGGTCTCCTGGTGGGTTCCGGCCTGGGCATGGAGATTTTCGGGACCGATGGCGCGGCCGCCCTGGGCGCCACCGCCGGCTTCTTCACGGCCCTGCTCATTGCCCGGTTGGCACTGCCGCACCTGCGTCGCTGGATACCCGCCCCCCAACTCATAACTTTGTCGAAACTGGAGTCACATCATGAGCACTGAAGCCACCGTCGCAAGAGACCCGATCCTGGATACCGATTTCATCAAGGAGATGGTGCGCCAGATGCGGGCGCTGGACACCTACGGCAGCTACAACGGCTGGACGCCGGAGAAAATCCTCGATCCCTACGTCCTGACCAAGGAAAGGAAGGCGAAGATTCCCCTGATCGGCGACCCTGACGAGGAGACCCTGGCCCGGGTGAAGGCCTTCTACAACGCCGTTGCCGTGCTCATCGAAAAGGAGTGCGGACTGATGGCGGTGCCCATGGTGCACCTCACCCACGAAGGTTTCGGCCGCGTCCTCATCACCGTGGGCAAGCTGGTGGCCCTGGACCGGACCCTGCGGGACGTGCATCGCTTCGGCTTCGAGAGCCTCTCCAAGATGAAGACCGAAGCCGACAAGATGCTCACCGTGGCCATCGGCCGCATCGGCGAGTATCCGGTGGTGGCCGGATTGTAAGGGAGCCGCTGGAATCAGTAGGTCGGGCTTCAGCCCGACAAGAACATCCAAGGCGCCCATGTCGGGTTGAAACCCGACCTACGGGGCTGTGCCTTCTGGCGGGAAAGGGGTTCAAATGACAGACGAAGAACTGAAGAACCTGGAGCGGGAGGTCAGAAAGCTCAAACGCATCGCTGCCGAGTGGGCCGGACAACTCCACGACCTGGTGGAGGAACGGCTGCCGGCCGGCTACCAGGAAATCCCGAGCATCGCCCAATCCACGTTCGATGCCTGCCAGGCGTGGTTTGATGCCAATACCCGGCTGACGGCGGCCCGGGATGGCGACGCCTGACCCGTTGTGGGGCGGGCTTCAGCCCGCCTGCCCTGGCCGGCTTCCTGTTCCGCAAGCGCTTTGTCGCAAACGCGACAAAGCGCTTGTTTCGTAATAGTCACGTATTTTCAATGGCCTGCATGGGTAACGGCGCGTGGCATGGCGCTTGCTGAGAATGAACCATCACCTTCAGGAGAGCCAAAATGATCCATCTCACCCCCGCTGCCAAGAAAGCCGTGCAACGTTTCATCCACGGTTCCGAAAAGCCCGTCATCGGATTGCGCCTGCTCATTTCCGGCGGCGGCTGTTCCGGCCTGCAATACGGCATGCGCCTGGAAGACACCCGGGAAGAAGACGACTGGGAACTGGAAGTGGATGGCATCAAGTTGCTGGTGGACCCCGCCAGTCATCCGCTACTGGACAACGTCACGATTGACTTCATCGAGACCCTGACCCACACGGGCTTCAAGTTCGACAACCCGAACGCCAGCGCCCAGTGCTCCTGCGGCCAGTCGTTCTCTGCCTGAGAGCCAGGGTGGGGATCCATGCTCTCCCCCCATCAATTGGGGAGTTGGAGGGGGGATGGGGTCGCCTGCCCCAGACTTTGCCCCCATCCCCACCCCACCCCACCCCTCCCCTTGGAGGGGAGGGAGTTTCCGGCGCCAAGCGCAATTCAGGAAAGGAAAGAGAATCATGTGGGAATACTCGGACAAGGTGCGCGAGCACTTCTTCAACCCGCGGAACGCCGGGCCCCTCGAAGAGGCCAATGGCATCGGCGACGTGGGCTCCATCAAGTGTGGCGACGCCCTGCGCCTCATGCTCAAGGTCAATCCGGATACGGAAGTGATCGAGGAAGCCCATTTCCAGACTTTCGGCTGCGGTTCCGCCATCGCCTCGTCCTCCGCCCTCACCGAGATCATCAAGGGCATGACCGTGGATGCCGCCCTGGGGGTCTCCAACCAGGACATCGCGGACTACCTGGACGGCCTGCCGCCGGAAAAGATGCACTGCTCGGTCATGGGCCGGGAGGCGCTCCAGGCGGCGGTGGCCAACTACCGGGGCGAGGTGTGGAAGGACGATCACGAGGAAGGCGCCCTGATCTGCAAGTGCTTCGCGGTGGATGCGGTGATGATCGAGGACGTGGTGAAGGCCAACAACCTGAACACGGTCGAGGAAGTCACCTTCTACACCAAGGCGGGCGGCGGCTGCGCGGCCTGCCACGAGGGCATAGAGGAAATCCTGGCCAGGGTGAAGGGGGAGCGCCCCGGCGGCGGGGAAACCTCGCCGCCCCCGGTCTGCCCGGCGGCGCCCGAGACGGCCAAGCCCAAGCCGTCGAAACTGACCTCGGTGCAGCGCATCAAGATCATCGAGGAAGTGCTGGAGTCCGTGCGCCCCATGCTCAGGCGCGACCATGGCGACGTGGACCTGGTGGAAGTGCAGGGCAAGAAGATCTTTGTCACCCTCAAGGGTGCCTGCTCCGGCTGCATGATGGAAGCCGCCACCCTGGGCGGCGTGCAACAGAAGATGATCGAAGCCCTGGGCGAACTGGTCCAGGTCCTGCCGGCCAGCCTGATGCCGGTGGAGTGATCCGAAAGCCCTTTAACCGCAGAGGCGCAGAGACGCAGAGGAAACCAAAGGTTTTGTAGTTTTGTAGGTCGGGTTTCAACCCGACAGCCGGAAATTGTCGGGATGAATCCCGACCTATGATTCTCTCTGCGCCTCTGCGGTTCAAACAAACGTTACCCCGGAGCCCCGACATGGAACCCATCTATCTGGACAACAATGCCACCACAAGGGTCGACCCGGTGGTGGTGGCAGCCATGCTGCCCTTCTTCACCGAGCACTTCGGCAATCCCTCTTCCATTCACGCCTTCGGCGCCCAGGTGGGCAAGGCGCTGAAGTCCGCACGGGCCCAGGTGCAGAGCCTCCTGGGCGCCGAGCATGACTCGGAGATCATCTTCACCTCCTGCGGCACGGAATCCGACTCCACCGCCATCCTCTCGGCGCTCAAGGCCCAGCCGGAGCGCAACACGGTCATCACCACCGCCGTCGAGCACCCCGCCATCCTCACCCTGTGCGAGTGGCTGGAGAAGGACGGCTACGTGGTGAAGAAACTGGCGGTAGACAAGAAGGGACGCATTGACCTGGACGAATACAAGTCGCTGCTGAACGACAACGTGGCGCTGGTCTCGGCCATGTGGGCCAACAACGAGACGGGCACGATCTTCCCGGTGGAGACCATGGCGGAGATGGCCCACGCCAAGGGCATCCTGTTCCACACCGACGCGGTGCAGGCCGTGGGCAAGATCGGGATTGACCTGAAGAATACGAAGATAGACATGCTCTCGCTCTCCGGCCACAAGCTGCACGCGCCCAAGGGCATAGGCGTGCTCTACCTGCGCCGGGGCGTGCGCTTCCGGCCGCTACTGCGTGGTGGCCACCAGGAACGGGGCCGTCGCGCCGGTACCGAGAACGCCGCCGGCATCGTGGCCTTGGGTCGTGCCTGCGAGCTGGCCCAGGCCCACATCGCCGAGGAAAACACCACGGTGAAACGCCTGCGGGACAAGCTGGAAGCGGGCATCCTGGCCCAGGTGAGCCACGCCTTCCCCACGGGCGATACGGCCAACCGCCTGCCCAACACCAGCAACATCGCCTTCGAATACATCGAGGGCGAGGCCATCCTGCTCATGTTGAACAAGATGGGCATCGCCGCCAGCTCCGGTTCCGCCTGCACCTCCGGCAGCCTGGAACCCAGCCACGTCATGCGCGCCATGGGCATTCCCTACACCGCCGCCCACGGCACCACCCGCTTTTCCCTCTCCCGCTACAACACGGAGGAGGAGATCGAGCGCGTGATCGCCGCCGTCCCCGCCATCATCGCCCAGTTGCGGAAGCTCTCTCCCTACTGGACCGATAATGGAAACTGCGGGGGACCGGCCGCCGCCAAAGACAGCTTCGCCCCGGCCTACGCCTGAGAGGCTTGAAGAAACCGGAAATGGCGATTTGAAACGCCGAGCCGCCGAGAAGTCAGCGGCAGGATTTCATTGGCTGAGGGGGCACCAAGGAAGGGGCACACGAGGGATGCAGGGGCGCGCAATACGCACGGCTTGACGGGAATCAGCATGGGGCTTGATATGCCCCATGGTGTGAGGCATCATAGGCACCATGAAGGCGATACCGATCCAGAGGCTTAAGCGCGCCAATGCTGTTGGAGTAGTCGAAGTCAATATTTGGCGCGTACCAGATCCCGTTCCGCCTTGCCGACATCTCTACAAATATCGGCTCGTGTTCGTGGTCGGTGGTGAGCGAGTGATTGGATTCGACAACGAGCGTGGCAAAGGCGATCACTGGCACGACGGTGTCCGGGAGTCGCCTTACCTGTTCGTCAACGTGGAAACACTGCTCTCGGATTTCTGGCGGGCTGTGGCGGCAAAGGAGAAGAAGCATGAAACTTGAAATCCGAGTGGGAGAATCCTTCGAGGAGATGCAGCTTCGCTCCCTGGAACACGCTCGGCGTATTGACGCGGGTGACGACGTGGAGCCGATGTGCGGCATCGGCTTCGACTCCATGGCGCAACTCAGCGAGGTGTTTACGCCGAAGCGTTGGGAACTGGTCGAGGCCCTGAAGAAATCCGGCCCTGTCTCCATCTACGCCCTGGCGAAAGGGCTGGGGCGCCATTACCGCAATGTGCATCAGGATGTGGCGGCCATGATGGAGTGGCTGGTCATCGAAAAGGACGAGGCCGAAAAAATATTCGTGCCCTGGGACGAAATCGCCGTGCTATGGCCGCTCATGAAGCGGGCAGCATAGCTGGCCAAGGCGGCTCACTCGGGCTGGAGAGGATTCTCTCTCGACAGGCATTAAGGCTTGGCCCTCAGCCCGTGTGTGACCCTCGGCCCGCTCGCTCAGCCTCTTGTGGTCTGGTCGGGCTGCCCTACCGTCAGCTCTTCGCCGCCGATCTTCACGAACATGGCCGCCAGAACAGGCGCCGGGAAACAGGCGCCGGGGTCAAAACAGGCGCCGGGGTCAGGTCTTGCATGAACACATTCTCTGCGCCGAGAGCTCATCTGTAGGCTATTTCCATGCCGTCCTGCCTTTCGGCCTTCCTCTTGACGGCGCCGGGTTTTTTCCCCGTGGCTCAAGGGTATTTCGTCCCTAAGTCAGAGTTGGACACGGCGCATCGATGGGCGGCGACCTTGATGCGTCCTTAGGCCAATTCAGGCCGCTTTGAGTTGCGCCGGCGCTACTCTTGGGCCGTTGTTCTGGCGGGCACACCACAGGTCGTGGGCGAGCTGCATTCTCAGCCAGACATCGGCGGTCGGGCCGGTCAGCCACTGTTCCAGACGCAAGGCCAGGTCGGGGGACATGGGGACATGGCCGTGGAGCACCCGGGAAAGTTGAACGCGGGAAACCCCCAGTTGCCGGGCTGCTTCGGATACGGAAAAGCCGAGTTCCGGCAGGATGTCTTCGCGCAGGATTTCGCCGGGGTGGGGCGGGTTGTGCATCTGTGCCATGGCGCTGTCCTCAGTGGTAATCCTGGTAATCAACGAGGATCGCGTCCCCGCCTTCGAATGCAAAGGCAGTATTGGGCCAGGTCTTGCCTTTTGCCCTGTTTTCAGCCTGGCGCTACGGGTAACGCCCAATGTCACACGACGCCAACGATGGCGTCGCTATTGACGACCAGAAGTTTGTGGATCGGCGCAGCCGCCATTACCTGAGGCCAAACATCCATCAGGCGTTGACGGAGTTCCCGCAAGCGCATGTTGCCGACACGAAAATGGACGACCCGCGGCGGTGGGTCGGAGAGCATGGCCCTGTCGGAGAAGTCCGCATCCTTGGTTACGATGATCAGGTCGCTCTGCCGCGCGTAGTCCCAGACCTGCGAATCCGGCCAGGTGTCGTCATGGTCGCTCACCCATTCGAAACCTTCACCCTGCCAGACCGCCAGGCGTCGTGGCAGGTTGGCGTCTATCAGGAAGCGGGGCACTCAGGCCACCTTGGCGCAATCGTATCGCTGGTTCATCAACTGGCTGGCAAACATCAGGCAGGCGCGGATGTCGGCTGGCTCCAGTTCCGGGAACTCGTCCAGGATGTCGCTTTCGCTGTCACCGGCAGACAGGTATTCCAGGATGGACTGGACGGTAATGCGCTTGCCGCGAACCGTGGGGTGTCCGTTGCACAGGTCAGGGTTCAAGGTGATGCGGCCGTTGAAAAATTCCAGGTTCTGGGGCATGGCAAATTCCTTTTCGTCGGCAAATTCTCAGGCGATGAGAATACATCAGGTTTCCCTGCATGATCCAGGTCTGCGGCATTTGCGGGTAAAGCTTTCCATCCTGGCTGTTCCACGCCCCCAGGGTCCAGCCTTGTCGTCTTTCCGACATCCCGCCCGCCCCCTGTTTCCAAGCCCCTGAAATAGCGCTGAAAAATTTCTGGCACCGTGTTTGCTACGGGTGGATCAGGAGGCCGACATGGGCGCTGCACGATTCATCACCATCAATGACACCACCTTGCGCGACGGCGAGCAGTCGGCGGGGGTGGCGTTTTCCCTGGACGAGAAGCTGGACATCGCCCGGCGGCTGTCCGCCATCGGCGTGCCGGAGCTGGAGGTGGGCATACCCGCCATGGGCGAGGAGGAGCGGGATTCCATCCGGGCCGTGGCGGACTTGGGGCTGCCGGCCCGGCTCATGGTCTGGAGCCGCATGAACGTCGACGACGTGCTGGCCTGCGACGGGCTGGGCGTGCACTGGGTGGACATCTCGGTACCGGCTTCCGACCAGCATCTGGCCTACAAGCTTCGGCGTGACCGGAACTGGCTGCTGGGTGAGTTGCCACGGCACATCGCTCTGGCCCTGAACCTGGGGTTGAAGGTAGGCGTGGGCTGCGAGGATGCGTCCCGCGCCGACCCGGATTTCCTCTGCCGCCTGGCGGAGGTGGCGGAAAGGGCGGGAGCGAGGCGCTTACGCTTCGCCGACACCCTGGGGGTGATGGAGCCTTTCGGCGTGTTCGAGGGCATCTCTCGACTTCGCGCCGCCACCGGCCTGGAAATCGAGATGCACGCCCACGACGACCTGGGTCTGGCCACCGCCAACACCCTGGCCGCCTGCCGCGCCGGCGCCAGCCATGTGAATACCACGGTGAATGGCCTGGGCGAGCGGGCAGGCAATGCCCCCCTGGAAGAAGTGGTCCTGGGCCTGTCCAAACTCTACGATATGGCGACCGGCGTGGATCTCAAGGGCTTTCCGGCCCTGTCCGAGCGGGTGGCCACGGCTTCCGGCCGGCCGGTGCCCTGGCAGAAGAGCGTGGTAGGGGCCGGTGCCTTCACCCACGAGGCGGGCATCCACGTGGATGGCCTTCTGAAAAACCCCGACAACTATCAGGGTTTTGATCCCCGGGAGGTGGGCCAGCGGCACCGCATCGTCCTGGGCAAGCATTCCGGCAGCCGGGGCGTGATGGTGGTGTACGCCCAGCTGGGCATCCCCGTCACCGAAGTGCGTGCCCAGGAACTGGTGGGCGTGCTGCGGCGTTTCGTCACCGAACACAAGCGCCCGCCGCTGGAAGACGAACTACGCAGTTTTCTTACTGCGACGACATTAGGCTAATTTTCTCACTCCTCACCGCTCACCCCTCACCGAGAAAAAACATGACCGACACCTTGACCCTGGACGAAGCCCTGGCGGAACTCTGCTCCGCCGAAGATTTTCTGGACTATTTCGGCGTTCCATACGATGAGGCGGTGGTGCGGGTGAACCGCCTGCACATCCTTCAGCGCTACCACGACTACCTGGCGCGCCTGGGCGAGCTTGCCGGCGACGACCCGAGCCGAGCGGCCGTCTACAAGCAATGGCTGGGCCGAGCCTATGAGGACTTCGTGAACTCGGATTCCCTCACGGAAAAGGTGTTCCGGGTGTTTCATACCCAGGCGCTGCCGGAGGGCGGGAGTTCCCAGTTCGTGTCCCTGGACCGGATCTTCCAGTCGAGGTGACGACGATGAACACCCGCTGGGACTTTGGCGAGGGCGTGCGGCTGATCCGCAATGTCCGGAACGACGGCACCTATCCGGGCCTGGCCACCGGTGCGCCCCTGGTGCGCCGGGGCAGCGTCGGTCATGTGGTGGACGTGGGCACCTTCCTCCAGGACCAGGTGATCTATTCGGTCAATTTCCTGGAGGCGGGCCGTATCGTCGGCTGCCGGGAAGAGGAACTGATCGGTGCGGAGGATCCCTGGGTGCCCTCCCGCTTCGAATTCCGGGACAAGGTGGTGAGCCGGGCGGGCCTCACCGTCAAGGGGGAAACCCTGGTGGCCGCGGGCGCCGTGGGAGAAGTCCTGAAGGTGATCTGGGATGAGGCCGGGCTGGTTTCCTACCATGTCCATTTCGACGCCCGTCCGGGCAGGGTATTCCAGATTCCGGAGTCCACACTCGATGCCGCCGGGGAGGTATCCGATGCCGGGCTATCTTGAATTCAAGCTGTCCTGGGCCATGTTCCGGAAACCACCGGAGAACCTGGACGCCGGAGAGCAGGCGCGCGTGTCCCAGGTGGCCCGGCGCCAGACCGAGATCGAGAGGCGCATCCTGGCGAGCCGGGAGGCGGTGGACGTCGTGATCCCCTTCACTACCCTGGATGCCCGGCTGGCAGAGGTGCGTGGGCGCTACGGGAGAGATGAGGACTACCGGGACGATCTTGCGCGCCTCGGGATGTCGGAGGCCGACCTGTCCGAGGCGGTGCAGCGGGACCTGAGGGTGGAGGCAGTCCTGGAGCGGATTTCGGCCGGCACGCCCGCCGCAACCCTGGTGGATGCGGAAATCTTCTATCGCCTGAATCCCGGTGCCTTCGCCCGGCCGGAGATGCGCCGTCTACGCCACATCCTGATCACCTTCAACGATGCGAAGGAAAAGGCCCAGGCCAGGGCCTTGCTGGAGGGCCTGTGCAAGAGCCTGGTGTCGGCCGAGTCCTTCGCCGCCGCGGCCCTCGCCCACTCCCATTGCCCCACTGCCCTGCAAGGGGGAGAGATGGGCGTGGTGAAACCCGGCCAGCTCTACAGCGAACTGGACCCGGCCGCCTTCGCCCTGGCAGCGGGCCAGGTAACGGACGTGCTGGAATCGCCCACCGGCCTGCATATTCTGCGCTGCGACGAGATCCTGCCCGGCCAGAGCCTGGCCTTCGCCGAGGTGAGCCAGCGCATCCTGGACGCCCTGACCGAGAAGCGCCGCAGCCAGGCGCAAAAGAGTTGGATCAAGTCACTGCCCGGGCAATCGTAGGTCGGGCTTCAGCCCGAAATGGGCCTCATGCCGTCCTTGAATGCTTTGTCGGGCTGAAGCCCGACCTACGCATGGTTTGAAGCCCGACCTACGGGCCGACATTGCATTTTGCGTATTGCGATTGTCGGCCTGAAGGACCGTAGGGTGTGGTGAGGAACGAACCGCACCATGACAAGCCGGCCTCTGATGCGGTTCGCTACGCTCATCACATCCTACAACCCGACCTGTGAGCGGTTCCGGCGTGAGACTAAACCGCATACGGCCGGTGCAGCCATCCGCGCACCACTTCCACATCCTTCTGCGGCAGGTAGGCGAATCCGGCCAGGGCGTCTTCCACCACGGCTTGGGCGACCCAGTGGGGCACGGCCTTGCTGCTCAGCAGGTGGAAATACCAGGCCATGGGGTAGCCCACGGCGCGGTCGAAGGCGACGAGGGCTTCGTGCAGGGACAGTCCGGAGGTTCCGGCGCCGGCACCAAACTCCGGCGGCTCGCCTGCCAGCGTGGCGAAGGGCTGGGCGCGGTAGAGAGTCTGCTGATAGCGGTCCAGATGTTCCCCCAGGGCTACCACCCAGTGGTTGTGGAAGGCGCTGGTCTGCCCGGCGCTGGAAGCGCCCCAGTCGGCGGTCATGCGGTGTATGGGTGCCGGTTCCGGCCTCTGGGCAAGCATGCGTGCCAGCACGGAACCCACATGCACCAGGCGCCGGAACCGGTAATGGGCCATGCCCACGGGCCGGATCGGCCCGGCGGCACCGCGCGGGTCCACCAGTTCCTCCAGGCTGGAGGGTGGGCTGTCTCCGGAGAATAGCTGGTGCCCGCGTACTTCCTGCAAGTCCTCGATCTCCAGTTGCAGGAAGTCGGTAGGACCGTCTCCCGCGGGGGAAATCAGATAATGGGTGCGGCCCACCAACCGGGTGGCGAAGAGGCTTTGCCCGGCGAAATCTTCCGCCAGTTCGGCGAAGTCGCCGTCCCGCTCATCCAGGGCATCCTGCGCCCAGGACTCCAGGTTGTCCGAGACGCGGCTGCCGTCCCTTGCCAGCACGCCACCCAGCCGGTACCAGCCGCCGCGGCAGAACACGTGCCGGAACTGCCAGTCGGGGATGCCGCCGGCCAGTTCCTTCAACAGCGCACCCGGTCCCGCGGAAACCGGGGCCAGCGCGCAGCTCTGAGCCACGGCCGGGGCCAGGGACTTGCAGTATTCGGACCAGGCAAGGATTTCTTTCATGTTGGTTCCTCGATGGATGCGCCTGCACTCCCCCCTCCAAGGGGGGAGTGTGTAGGTCGGGCTTTAGCCCGACAGGGTTGAAGAACGCGAGTCGGGCTGAAGCCCGACCTACACTGTTGCCCATCTCTTCGGCCTACCACGTGTCTCGATCAGGCCGCGACGAAGCTGAAACAGCCCTTGGGACAGGTCCGTCCGCAGGCGCCGCAGCCGATGCAGTCCATGGGATCCTTGACGGTCATCATGGCCTTGGCATCCTCGTCGTCCCAATCGTCATCGTCCGTATCGTCGTCCTCGCCCCGGTCCACCAGGGTCAGCACGTCGCGCGGGCAGACCTTGAAGCAACGGCCGCAACCGATGCATACCTTGGGATTGATCGCCTCCACAAACTGGGGAGTCCAGGGCGTTCCGCCCCTTGTGGTCGCTGCTGTCATGTCACGGTCCTTTCTAGGGTCAGGTCGAAACCCGGTATCGGCACGGCAAGCTCCGTGCCGGAATAATCATTAATAAACAATGCGCTGTAATGGATATCCGATCCCGGGGAGCCTCGGTTCCGGGGCGGCGGAAATCGGCGCGCCGTTCACTCGTCTTCCCCGTCGCACAGGCCCACCACCAGCCCGGTTGCGGCTTCGGCATCCGTCGTGAGCGAAAGGCAATGCTCGCCGCTGGCGACGTAGTAAAGATGGCAAAGTCCGTTGCCCGCGGCGGGAGACAGCCTGGGCGGAATGTCGTCGTCGCTGCAAACCGAGAAATGCACGCCGGGATGGGCAAGGCGCAGTTGCACTACCAGGGCGTCGGGACCGGCGCCAGCCAGGCGGGTCACCTGTTCCAGAACCTCGGGCAGCAAGGTCGCGGCTATCATTGCGCCTCCGCGGCCTCGACGTACTTTTCCAGCGAGGCGGCCGGCACGCCCATGATCTTGGCGAGCCAGGGTGGCGGGCTGGCCAGCGTCGTTTGCAGTTGCGCGACCTGTTCGCGCGCGGGACCAGAACGGGCGATCTTCACCGGGTGCACCCCGGCCCGCACCACCTTGGCGGCGGCCGGCCCGCCTATGGACTGGACGTAAACCAGCTGGCAGTCGCTGATGACCTGGGCACGGGAGACGTTGCGGTCCTCCGCATGATCCGCTTCCAGGGTCGGACGCACGGCGATGAGCCGCAAATCCGTCGGCGAGACCTGGTAGATCAGGAAGCGCTCGCAGGAGCCGAAATGGCCGTCCAGTGCCTCGTCATGGTTGGAGGCGCAGGCGACGCGGATGGAGCCGGGCATGTCGCCTTCCAGGTAGGGATCGAGCGGCGGCAGCTCGCTGTTTTCCACCCCCTCGCCCCAGAGCAGGCGCACTGCGGTCTTCAGCCGGTCGCTCGTCACGCCGACTACACAATTCATGTCGGCGTGGTTGCCGGCCAGGATTTCCCGCAGGTCGCTCACGGTGATGCCGGCGAGCTTGGCCTCGGTCAGAGGCAGGTCCAGCTTTCCGGCCAGGGCCTGCACCAGGGCCGGGGCATCGGTGCCCTCCAGTTCCCTGGCGGCCAGGGCGATGCGCAGGGCCGCTTCACGCGTCATGGCTTGGGTTTGGGACATGATCTTGGTCTCCCGGCTTGCGGGCGGCGAATGGCCGCCCGCGGTTCAAGGTCACAGATAGACGATGCAGGAGCCGCCGGCGGGGCAGGCGTCCACGCACTTGGGCGAATCCGCTTCGCCCTCGCACTCGGTGCAGGTCTCCTTGTTGATCTTGAAGATGCCGCCCTTGTCGGTGATGGACTTGGTCGGGCACACCGGCACGCAGTCGCCGCAGGACGTGCATTCCGCTTGTACGATTTTCATTGCCATGAGGGTTCTCCTTTTTGGGAAGTGGGGAGTGGGGAGTGGGGAGTGGGGAGTGGGGGGTGCGGTTTTACCCACTTCCTACTCCCTACTGCCCACTCCCCGATTTCAATCAGTCTTCCACCGCGCCCAGACGGCGGGCGCGGAGCGATATGGGCAGGCGGGCCGGCTTCACCTGGGGCTCGATGTAGTAGCTGCCGCCGTTGTCCAGTTTCAGCTCGCCCCCCCATTTCTCCGGGGTGTCGAACTCGATGGACTCGATGCTCGCTTCCAGATCGCGCTTGGGCAGGTAGAACACGTAGCCCTTGTCGCTGCTCCGAATCATGATGTTGGCCATGGTGAGTCTCGGGGAAGTGGGAAGTGGATAGTGGGAAGTGACGGGGGCAGGGTGTGGGTTTTCGACTCCCCACTCCCTACTCCCCACTTCCAGCCCTTAGCGCACCAGATCGTGGTTGTAGTCGGTGGTCCCCATTCCCCGGGTCTGATCGTCCAGACGCTCCAGGACCGTGTTGGTCAGGGTCGTGAGGACGTACATCGCGCCTTCGTAGCCCAGGGTCGTCATGCGGTGCAGGTGATGGCGATCGAAGATGGGGAAGCCGATGCGGATCAGGGGTACCTCGAACTCAGGACCCTTGTGGAAGGTGTCCCGCTGGATGTACTTGCCGTAGCTGCTGCCGATGATGTAGTCCGGCTTGTCGGTGAAGCACAGGCTCCTGAGGTGCCACAGGTCGGCGCCGGGGTAAGCCTTGCCGTTGGCGCCGTAGGGGCTGGAAGCCAGCAGCTTCTCCATGGCCTTCGCCCACTTCTTGCCGCCGTTGTTGCACACCACGTGGGTCGGCTCGATGCCGAATTCCATCAGCAGTTTGACCATGCCCATGGTGAAATCCGGGTCGCCGAATACCCCCATCTTCTTGCCGTGCAGCCAGGCGTGGGAGTCGGTCATCATGTCCACCAGGCGCCCCCGCTCCAGGGCCAGAGACTGCGGAATGGGCTTGCCGGTGACTTCGGAAACCTTCATCAGGAACTCATCCGTCCATTCCACCCCCATGGGGATGTGGAGCTTGGGCACTTCATGGTTCCAGGTGCCTTCCACGTATTTGCGCGTCTTGTCCAGACCCAGGGGCTGCATGAGGAAGGTGGTGTGGGCGTTGGGCGCGTCCTTTACCTCCTCCTGGGTCGTGCCGCCCGCGTACATGCGGAATTCGCCGTCGGCCGGGGTGTCCAGCACCTCCTCCGGGTCCGAGAGCAGGGTGTAATCCACGCCCATTTCCTTCATGTAGCGCTTGATGATGCGGTAGTTACCCAAGTAAGTCTCGAAGCCCGGCACGATGTTGATCTTGCCGTTTTTGCCCGGCTCCTTGCCTTCCATGCTGTTGAGCGTGAAGTAGCGCAGGATGCCTTCTTCCATGTTGTCCCAGCCGGTGACGTGGGAGCCGACGAAGCTGGGCGTGTGGGCGAAGGGAATCGGGAAGTCCTGGGGTACGTGGCCTTCCTTCCTGGCATTGCCGATGAAGGCGTTCAGGTCGTCACCGATCACTTCCGCGATGCAGGTGGTGGACATGGCGATCATCTCGGCGCCGTAGAGCGCCTTGGCGTTGGCCAGCCCCTCGTGGATGTTCTTCTGCCCGCCGAACACCGCCGCGTCTTCCGTCATGGAGTCGGCGATGATGGCGATCGGCTCCTTGAAATGGCGGTTGAAATAGGTGCGGAAGTAGGCGATACAGCCCTGGGAGCCGTGGATATAGACCAGGGTCTTCTTGAAACCCAGGCCGCACAGGGCCGAACCCAGGGGCTGGCAGGCCTTGGCCGGGTTGATGGTGAGGGCCTCGCGCTTGAAGTTCAGATCCTGGTATTCCTTGGAGGTGGTCCAGGCGAAGGTGTCGGCCACCTTGTCCTTCCCGAAGGTTTCCTCGAAGTTCTCGCGCTTGCGGGCGATCATGCCCTTGTAGTCGTCATCCCGGAACAGGGGGAAACACGGCTTGATCTTTTCTGCGGCTTGCATCTCTATCTCCTTTGCCCGGCCACCAATCTGTGGACGCGGGCTGTAGGGCGGGCTGTAGGGCGGGTTTCAACCCGCCATTCCCACCATTTCCGTCATGGCCGGCTGAAGCCGGCCCCACGTCAGGCAGCCTCTTGCACGGCCTCAACGGCGGGCTTGGTCCAGGGCGCCTGGATCAGCTTCCAGCACGGGTTGTTCAGGGTCAGGTCCATGTCCTTGGCGAACACGGCGAAGCCGTCGTAACCGTGATAGGGGCCGGAATAGTCCCAGGAGTGCATCTGGCGGAAGGGGAAGCCCATCTTGTGGAAGACGTACTTTTCCTTGATGCCGGAGCCGATCAGGTCGGGCTTCATGGCCTTCACGAACTCGTCCAGTTCATGGCCGGTGGCGTCGTCGTAGATCAGGGTGGCTTCGCCCATGTCCTTGATGGTGCGGTCGTAGTCGTCGTTGTGGGCGAACTCGTAACCCGTGCCCACCACCTCCATGCCCAGATCCTCGTAGGCGCCCACCACGTGGCGCGGACGCAGGCCGCCCACGTAGAGCATGACCTTCTTGCCCTTCAGGCGCGGCTTGAACTTGGCGATCACCTCGTTCATGGCCGGGGTGTACTTCTCGATCACCCGCTCCGCGCCTTCCTTGATGCGGTCGTCGAAGTAGCTGGCGATCTTGCGCAGGCTTTCGGCGATCTTCGTCGGGCCGAAGAAGTTGTATTCCAGCCAGGGAATGCCGTACTTCTCTTCCATGTGCCGGCTGATGTAGTTCATGGAACGGTAGCAGTGCAACAGGTTGAGCTTGACGTTGGGGGTGTTCTCCATTTCCGCCAGGGTGCCGTCGCCGGACCACTGGGCCACCACCCGCAGGCCCATCTCTTCCAGCAGGATGCGGGAAGCCCAGGCGTCGCCGCCGATGTTGTAGTCGCCGAGAATCGCCACGTCGTAGGGCGTCTTCTCGAAGGCCTGGCCGTCCCGGTTGGAGATGATCCAGTCGCGCACCGAGTCGTTGGCGATGTGGTGGCCCAGGGACTGGGACACGCCGCGGAAGCCCTCGCAGCGCACCGGCACCACGGGCTTGTTGATCTGGGCGGCAGCCTTCTTGGCCACGGCCTCGATGTCATCGCCGATCAGGCCCACCGGGCACTCGGACTGGATGGAGATGCCCTTGTTCAGGGGGAAGAGCAGCTCGATCTCGTTGATCAGCTTGGCCAGCTTCTTGTCACCGCCGAAAACGATGTCCTTCTCCTGGAAGTCGGAGGTGAAGTTCATCTCGCAGAAGGTATCCACGCCGGTGGTGCCCACGTAGTAGTTGCGGCGCCCGCCCCGGGCGTACTGGCCGCAGCCGATGGGGCCGTGGGAGATGGAGATCATGTCCTTGATCGGGCCCCAGACCACGCCCTTGGAGCCGGCGTAGGCACAGCCGCGCATGGTCATGACACCAGGCAGGGACTTGCGGTTGGAGGTGATGCACTTCTTGGACGACTCCAGTTCCTTGTCGTTCACCATCAAGTGCTTGGCGCGGTCCTTCTTCGCCTTGTCGGGATAAACCTCCAGCACCTCCTGGATCAGGGCTTCGGTTTCTTCGCGGGTAAGCGCAGCCATCTTGTTGCTCCTTGTCGGGCGCCGGCAGCGATCTGTGCACGGCGCCTCGTGGGATTAATGAATACCGGACTCGGGGTCTCGATCAGGCGGCCGCGGCTTCGGCGGCCAACTGGGCGGCGGTCTTGCCGATGATGGAGGTGTCTTCCACTTCCATGATGCCGAAGGCCATGAGCAGTTCTTCCAGTTCGTCCATGGTGACGGGGGTCGGAATGACGAAGTTCTTGTTATTCACGATCTTCGAGGCCAGGGCCCGGTACTCGTCGGCCTGCTTCGCCGTGGGGTCGTACTCGATGACCGTCATGCGGCGGATCTCGGCGTGCTGCACCACGTTGTCCCGGGGGATGAAGTGGATCATGGTGGTGCCCATGCGCCGCGCCAGTTCCATGATCAGCTCGTCTTCCCGGTCGGTATTGCGGGAGTTGCAGATCAGGCCCGCCAGGCGCACGCCGCCGGAGTTGGCGTACTTGACGATGCCCTTGCCGATGTTGTTGGCGGCATACATGGCCATCATCTCGCCGGAGCAGACGATGTAGATTTCCTGGGCCTTGTTCTCCCGGATGGGCATGGCGAAGCCGCCGCATACCACGTCCCCCAGCACGTCGTAGAACACGAAGTCCAGATCCTCGTCGTAGGCGCCTTCCTCTTCCAGGAAGTTGATGGCGGTGATGACGCCGCGGCCGGCGCAGCCGACTCCGGGCTCGGGGCCGCCGGACTCCACGCACTTGATGCCGCCGTAGCCGATGGAGAGCACGTCTTCCAGTTCCAGGTCTTCCACGCTGCCGGCTTCCGCCGCCAGTTCCATGACCGAGTTCTGCGCCTTGGCGTGCAGGATCAGGCGGGTGGAGTCGGCCTTGGGGTCGCAGCCGACGATCATGACCTTCTTGCCGGCCTCTGCCAGCGCGGCAACCAGGTTCTGGGTGGTGGTGGACTTGCCGATGCCACCCTTGCCGTAGATGGCGGCTTGACGCAGTTTTGCCATGGTGTAACCTCCTGTGAGTCTGTGTTGGATTCGATGCGAAAATATCCGGGTCGCAGTCCCCCTTCTGCACAGACCGTGCCAGGCTTGCGATGCTTGTTCAACGCATTGATTGAAAAAGATTAAATATTTTCGGCCGGGTGCCCGAGGCGTCCGGCCCTTGTGACAAAGACCCCGAAATTTGTAGGGCTGACGACAATGCTGTGGGGGAGTGGGAAGTGGGAAGTGGGGAGTCGGTAGCGAGGCCACTGGCGGGAATGCCGTCACTGCCACGGGATGCACGGTTGCCCATAAACCGCTGCAACCTGCCGGCGGTGATCCTGGGCGGGCTCACCTACCAGCATCACCCGGCGCCCCTGGCCCTGGACGGGGTGGCGGAACTGCACAAGGATCTGTTCCGGCGCCTGGACACCTGCCTCGCCGCCGGGCGGCGCGCCGAAATCTTCCAGGACTACGTGACGGTGCGCTTCTGCCTGGAACAGCCGGAGGAGGCCGGGTTCACCGGCGGCGGCAAGGGCCGGGCCAAGGCGAATTACCC
>JAQTNA010000038.1 GCA_028714035.1 Rhodocyclaceae bacterium | reverse complement strand
GAGCCTCTTTGATCTGGATCTCCGCGGACCCGTCGCCTGGCTCTTCGGCAACGAGGGCGCGGGGCTCTCGCCGGCGGTTTCCGCCCTGGCGAGCGCCTCGGTCCTGATCCCCATGCCCGGCGGCATGGAGTCCCTCAACGTGGGTGCCGCCGCCGCCGTCTGCCTGTTCGAGGAAGTGAGGCAGAAGACCCGTAAGAGGTAAGCGGTCAGCGCCCAGACTGAGCGCCATCCTGGTTCACCGCTCACTGCTGACTGCTTGCCGCTCGCCGTCTCTCAGTATCCGTGCGGGTTCAGGCGGACTTCCTGCATGATGGTGGCCGAGATCTCCTCGATGGACTTGGTGGTGGAATCCAGCCAGCGTATGCCTTCCCGGCGCATCATGCGCTGGGCGGCGTCCACCTCGTGGCGGCAGTTGCCGATGGAGGCGTAACGGCTGTCCGGGCGTCGCTCCTGCCGGATCTGGCGCAGGCGTTCCGGATCAATCGAAAGGCCGAAAAGCTTGCCCTTGTGCCTGGCCAGGGCCGGCGGCAGTTCCATGCGCTCGAAGTCTTCCGGGATCAGGGGATAGTTCGCCACCTTGACCCCGAACTGCATGGCCAGGTACAGGCTCGTGGGGGTCTTGCCGCTCCGGGAAACCCCCACCAGGATCACGTCCGCCTTGGCCAGTTCCGCGTCCGTCACGCCGTCGTCGTGGATCAGGGCGAAATTGATGGCCTCGATGCGCTTCTTGTAGTCCTGGCTGTCGGTCACGCCGTGGAAACGGCCCACGGTGTGGGTGGACGCCTCACCCAGTTCCTGCTCCAGGGGCGAGATGAATTTTTCCAGCATGTCCAGGAACATGGCGTCGGCCTGGCGCAGCACCTCCAGCACCTGCGGGTCCACCACCGAGGTGAACACGATGGGCCGGACCCCGCCCTTCATGCGTGCCTCGCGGATCTTCCTCTGGCAGGCCATGGCCTTGTCCAGGGAGTCCACGAAGGGCACCCGCTCCTGCTGAACCTGGACGTTCGGGAAGTGTGACAGCAGGCTGTGGCCCAGGGTTTCCACGGTGATGCCTGTGCCATCGGAAACGAAGAATACGGTGCGCGTGGAATTGTCCGCCATGGTGGCCTTCTCTGGAAATCAAAACTTGCCATTCTATGCCTCTCCGGTGCTCTTGTGCAGTGCAAGAAGGGGCGCGTGATGTCGGCCCTGACCGGTGCGGAGGAATTGCTGCGCGGCACAGTGCGAGCACCTTTCAGCCCAGGAGTTAACGGAACGAAATGTTCGTTGACAGGGCGGTAACAGAACGTTAATAATGCTTGCCATGAATCTCGATGCGTATCTGGCGAAGCTGGAATCGGCCGTTTCCCTGGCGGGAAAACTGGGCGTTCCGCCGCCGCTCCTCAGCCTCTGGCGTTCCGGCGCCCGCTCGGTTCCGGCGGAGCGCTGTCCGCAGATAGAGCGGGCAACGAATGGGAGGGTGACTTGCGAAGAGCTTCGTCCCGATCTGATCGAGGAATGGACCTATCTCAGGGGCAGCAATCTTTCCCGAACCGGCAGCAACCAAGACAACTTGGCTTTACGGAGGCAGCAAAAAATGATTCGGAACGTGATCGGCTTTGACGAACTGCGCATGACCGACGTGGAACTGGTGGGCGGCAAGAATGCCTCCCTCGGAGAAATGATCAGCCAGCTTTCCAGCTCCGGGGTGCGCGTGCCCGGCGGCTTCGCCACGACGGCCCAGGCCTATCGGGATTTCCTCGCCCACCAGGGTCTGGCGCAGCGCATCAATGCCGCCCTGGATGCCCTGGACGTGGATGACGTCCATGCCCTGGCCAAGTGCGGCGCGGAAATCCGCCAATGGATCGTGGACACGCCCTTTCCGGCGCAACTGGAAGCGGAAATTCGCACCCATTACGAGGCCCTGATCGCCGACAGCACGGCCGATGCCTCGTTTGCCGTGCGTTCCTCGGCCACCGCCGAGGATTTGCCCGATGCCTCCTTCGCCGGCCAGCAGGAAACCTTCCTCAACATTCAGGGCCTGGACAACATCCTGCACGCCATGAAGGAGGTCTTCGCGTCGCTCTACAACGACCGGGCCATCTCCTATCGGGTGCACAAGAACTTCCGCCACGCCGACGTGGCCCTGTCCGCCGGCGTGCAGCGCATGGTGCGCTCCGATACCGGGGCGGCCGGCGTCATGTTCACCATGGACACGGAATCCGGCTTCAAGGGCGTGGTATTCATCACCTCCAGCTACGGTCTGGGCGAAACGGTGGTGCAGGGCGCGGTGAACCCGGACGAGTTCTACGTGCATAAGGCGACCCTGGCCGAGGGCCGGCCCTCCGTCATCCGCCGCAACCTCGGCTCGAAGATGATCAAGATGGTGTTCACCGACACCAAGCAGGCCGGTCGCAGCGTGGCCACGGTGGATGTGGCGGAAGATCTGCGCAACCAGTTCTCCATCACGGACGCGGACGCCCTGGAACTGGGCCGCTACGCCATGATCATCGAGAAGCATTATGGCCGGCCCATGGACATCGAATGGGGCAAGGATGGCCGGGACGGCAAGCTCTACATCCTCCAGGCCCGTCCCGAGACGGTCAAGTCCCAGTCCGGCGGCGCCATCGAGAAGTTCCGCCTGAAGCAGCACGACAAGGTGCTGACCAGCGGCCGCGCCATCGGCCAGAAGATCGGTACCGGCCATGTGCGCATCGTCAAGGACGCCTCCGAGATGGGCGTGGTCCAGGCCGGCGACATCCTGGTCACGGACATGACCGATCCGAACTGGGAGCCGGTGATGAAGCGGGCCTCGGCCATCGTCACCAACCGGGGCGGGCGTACCTGCCACGCCGCCATCATCGCCCGCGAACTGGGCATCCCGGCCATCGTCGGCTGCGGCAATGCCACGGCGGTCCTGACGGACGATGAGCCGGTGACGGTGAGCTGTGCCGAAGGCGATACCGGCCACGTATATCGCGGCATCCTGGACTTCGAGGTGACCTACCAGGATACGGGCACGCTGCCCGACCTGCCGCTGAAGATCATGATGAACGTGGGCAATCCGGAGCTGGCCTTCGATTTCGCCCAGATTCCCAACGGCGGCGTCGGTCTCGCCCGCCTGGAATTCGTCATCAACAACATGATCGGCATCCACCCCAAGGCCGTGCTGGAAGTGGACCGGGTGCCCGCCAGCATGCGCGAGGAAATCCTGCGCCGCTCCCGCGGCTACGAGAGCCCGCGCGCCTTCTTCGTGGAGCGCCTGGTGGAAGGCGTGGCGACCATCGCCGCCTCCTTCTACCCGAAACCCGTGATCGTGCGCCTCTCGGACTTCAAGTCCAACGAGTACCGGAAGCTCCTGGGCGGCGAGATCTACGAGCCGGAGGAAGAGAATCCCATGCTCGGCTTCCGCGGCGCCTCCCGCTACATCGCGCCCAGCTTCCAGGATTGCTTCGCCCTGGAATGCGAGGCCATGAAGAAGGTGCGTGACGTGCTGGGGCTGACCAACGTGGAACTCATGGTGCCCTTCGTGCGCAACCTGGAAGAGGGCCGGGGCGTGGTGGACCTCCTGGCGGCTCATGGCCTGAAGAAGGGCGAGAATGATCTGCGCCTGATCATGATGTGCGAGATTCCGTCCAACGCCCTGCTGGCCGAGCAGTTCCTGGAAATCTTCGATGGCTTCTCCATCGGCTCCAACGACCTGACCCAGCTGACCCTGGGCCTGGACCGGGATTCCGGCCTGGTGGCCCACGCCTTCGACGAGCGCGATCCGGCCGTGAAGCAGCTCCTTTCGATGGCCATCTCCGCGGCCAACCGCCTGGGCAAGTACGTCGGTATCTGCGGCCAGGGCCCCTCGGACCACGCGGATTTCGCCGAATGGCTCATGGACCAGGGCATCCAGACCATTTCCCTGAATCCCGACACCGTGGTCGCCACCTGGATGAAACTCGCGGCCCACGGCAAATAAGGCAAGTCCGGCAGGTCGGATGAAGAAGGGGGCGCGCCGCGCCCCCTTTTTTGCGCCTGCGATTGCCCGTCCTTCCGGCCGGTTTGCTGGCAAAATGGGCGGGTCGGGCCCTGGTGTGGCCGAGTGGATGCGGAGGCGGTGAACATGGCGCTGGAATGGTGGCACTGGGCGGTGGCGGGGTTGGTCCTGATCGTGATGGAACTGGCGGTGCCGGCCTTCGTGCTGGTCTGGTTCGGCCTCGGGGCGCTGGTCCTGGCGCTCCTGACGGCGCTGCTGCCCGGCCTGGGTGAGACCAGTCAAGTGGCCATCTGGATCGTGGTCTCCCTGGGCATGGTGTTCCTGTGGTTTCGCATCTTCAAGCCGGGGCTGCACAAGACGCGCATCGGCACCTCGGACGCCAACGTGCTGGGCGAGGTGGGCCTCCTGGTTCATGACGTGGCCCCCTTCCAGAAGAGCAGCGTGCGCTTTCAGAAGCCGGTTTTGGGCGCCGAGTCCTGGGACTGCATCAGCGACGAGACGATCCGTGGCGGCGAGCGCGTGCGCGTCCTGGGGGTGGAAGGCAGTTTGCTGAAAGTGGGGAAGGTGCCCTGACCTATACCCGGCGCAATCTTTCCCCGGCCTTCTCCAGCGTGTCCTCGCCCTTGGCGAAGCAGAAGCGCACGATCCTGTCGTCCTGGCCGTCGTGATGGAAGGCGGAGAAGGGAATGGCGGCCACACCGTGCTCGCGGGTCAGGCGCCGGGCGAAGGCGGTGTCCGGTTCATCTGAAATGCCGGAATAGCGCACCGACTGGAAATAGGTGCCGGCGCAGGGCAGGAGCTCGAAGCGGGAGCCTTCCAGTTGTTGCCGGAAGAAGTCCCGTTTCCCTTGGTAGAAATCGGCCAGACCCAGGTGGCGCGAGGCATCCTCCATCCATTCCGCGAGCGCCAGTTGCACCGGCGTGTTCACGCAGAACACCACGAACTGGTGGGTCTTCCTGAATTCCGCCATAAGTTCCTTCGGCGCCAGGCAGTAGGCCACCTTCCAGCCGGTGACGTGGTAGGTCTTGCCGAAGGAACTGACGACGAAGCTGCGTTCCGCGAGGCGCGGGTAGCGTGCCACGCTCTCGTGCCGGGCACCATCGAAGACCATGTGCTCATACACCTCATCCGACAGGATGACGATATCCGTGTTCCGGGTGAGCGCCTCCAATTCTCCCATGTCCGCCGCCGTCCACACGGAGCCGGATGGGTTGTGGGGCGAATTGATGAGGATCATGCGGGTGCGCGGTGTGATCAGCGTACGTACCTCGTTCCAGTCGGGTCGGAAGTTCGGTGCCTTGAGCCGGGCGTAGACGGCTCGGCCGCCGTTCAACTCGATGGCCGGCACGTAGGAGTCGTAGACGGGCTCGAAGACGATCACCTCATCACCCGGTCGCACCAGGGCCGCCACGGCGCAGAAGATGGCCTCCGTCGCGCCGGCCGTGACGGTGATCTCGGTCTCCACATCAAAGCTTGCGCCGTAGAGCGCCTCCACCTTGGCGGCTACGGCTTCCCGTAGAGGCAGGGCGCCGGCCATGGGCGCGTACTGGTTGTGGCCGGCGCGCATGTGCCGGGCCACGATGTCGAAGAGTTCCGGCGGCGCCGTGAAGTCCGGGAAGCCCTGGGACAGGTTGATGGCCCCGCATTCCTGGGCCAACTGCGACATGACCGTGAAGATGGTGGTGCCGACGCCGGGCAGGCGGGATGTTATGGCGGCAGGGAAATGGGGCACGGCGAAGGTCGCGCTCAACTCTGGGGCAGGAAGCGGGAAGTCACCGGCTCCCAGCGCACGATCACCCCCGGCAGCACACCCACCGGGGTCTCGCCGGAGAGCTCCTGGATCGTGGGCCGTCCATAGGCCTGGCCGTCATGGCGATAGATGGTGAGCACCCGGTCCACTGGGTGAGCCAGCCAGTATTCCCTGATGCCCGCCCGCTCATAGGCGGCCAGCTTCACCGTCTGGTCATGGCTGGCGGAGGAGGGCGAGATGACTTCCAGCACCCAGTCCGGCGCGCCGCGCACACCCCGGGGTGTGAGCTTGCCGGGATCACACACCACCAGCAGGTCCGGTTGCAGCACCGTATCCAATTCGTCGTCGGCGCAATCCGCCTGGCCCAGCAGCACATCCACCGGCGCCATCAGCACCCGGCAGGGGCTGTCCCTCAGAGCCGTCCGGACCTGATGAAACACCTCACCGGCGAGGGTCTGGTGGTCCAGGGAAGGCGCGGGTGCCATGAGGAAGGCGATGCCGTCTATCAACTCATAGCGCAGGTCTTCCGGCCAGTGCCGGTAGTCGCCATAGGTGTAGTGCCGTTCATCGCGCAGTGCGTAGCCCATGATGCCCCCCAGTAATGCTTCGCGTACCTCAAGTGTAGGGAAAACCGGCGCGGCTGTCATGTCTCGTGCCTCGGCCATTTTGCGTTAAAGTGCTGCTTGCTCCGATCTGCCCGCCATGCGCACCCGAGCACCCTCAACGAAATGCCTACAGGAGTCGCCATGAGCCCCGAATTCATCGTCGTCCTCGCCTTCCTGGCCTTCGTGGTCATCACCCTGGCCAAGGGGGTACGCATCGTGCCCCAGGGCGAGGAGTGGATCGTGGAGCGGGTGGGCAAGTATTTCGGCACCCTGCTGCCGGGCCTCAGGATCATCATCCCCTACCTGGACCGGGTGGCCTACAAGCTGGTGACCAAGGACATCATCCTGGACGTGCAGGAGCAGGAGATCATCACCCGGGACAACGCGGTGATCCTGACCAACGCCATCGCCTTCATCAAGGTGACGGACCCGATCAAGGCGGTGTATGGCGTGACCGACTTCTCGGAGGCCATCCGCAACATGATCATGACCACCCTGCGTTCCATCATCGGCGAGATGGACCTGGACCAGGCGCTCTCCGGCCGGGACAAGATCAAGGTGCGCCTGAAGGAGAGCATCGCCGACGAGGCCATTGACTGGGGTCTCACGGTGAAGTCGGTGGAAATCCAGGACATCAGGCCCTCCCAGTCCATGCAGCGGGCCATGGAGTTGCAGGCCTCCGCCGAGCGGGAGAGGAAGGCCATGGTGACCAAGGCCGAAGGCGAGAAACAGTCGGTGATCCTCCAGGCGGAGGGGCGGCTGGAGTCCGCCCGGCGCGACGCGGAAGCCCAGGTGACCCTGGCCGATTCCTCCTCCCAGGCCATCGCCCGCTTGTCCGCCGCCCTGGGGACGAACGACACGCCCATGCTCTATCTCCTGGGCGAAAAATACATCGCCGCCCTGGGCAAGTTGTCCCAGTCCGAGAACGCCAAGCTGGTGGTGCTGCCCGCCGACCTCCAGGAAGCCGTGCGCGGCATCATGGGCCGGTTCAAGGCATAGTGTCCGGGAAGATCAGTCCTGATGAGCCCGCAAAAGAAATTCCATCTCGTGTTTTCCTTCGTCATGGGCCTCATGATGATCTCCCTCATGACCTTCGTGATTACGGTCGTGAACATGGGCTTCGGGCCGGAGTTCTTTGCCCGTTGGGGGCGAGCCTTCCTCGTCGCCTATCCGGTGGGCGTGCCGGTGATCTATTTCCTGGCGCCGGTTGCGCGCAAACTCACCAGCCGCCTGCTGGGAATGCCGGCCTGAACGGTCGGCGGCGAATATGGATTTTTCCCCTGGCACCGACTCCCCCGCGATGGCCGAGGAACGCGAACTCCCGGCATACGCAGCCGAACTGAAGGGGCAGAACGACGCCCTGCGCACGGCCCTCAACCATTCGCGCAACGCCTTCCTGATCGTGGAGCCGGACGGCCGCTTTTCCTTCGCCAACCGGCAGGCGGAGGCCCTGCTGGGCTATGACGCGGAAGAGTTGTCCCTGATGAGCGTGTCGGACACCCTTCCGGCGGACGATCAGGCCCGTGGGTTGGCGGAATTCCGGCGCGTCCTCGCCGGTGATCGCCTGCTTCAGGACTGGAGCTTGGTGCGCAAGGATGGCGCCCGCATCAACGTGGAGATCTACAGCGTGCTGCTGCCCAGCGGCAAGGTGCTGGGCGAACTGCGCGACGTCACCGAGATCCGGCGCAATGCGGCGGAACTGGAGCAATACCGTCATGACCTGGAAAGACTGGTGGAAGAGCGTACGGCCGAACTGGGCAGGAACCGGAGTCTTCTGCAAGCCCTCGTAGACCACACGACGGCGGTGGTCTTCGTCAAGGATCTGGAAGGCCGCTATCTGTCCATCAACCGGCGTTATTCCGAGCTGTTCCATGTCAGCAACGAGGAGATGCGGGGACGGACCGATCTCGACTTGTTTCCGCCCGAGGCGGCCGAGGCCATGCGCGCGGCGGACAGGGAGGTGCTCGCGGTCGGCGCGGCGCGGGAATACGAGGAGGTCGTGCCGCACGATGACGGTCCGCACACCTATCTTTCGCTCAAGTTTCCCCTCTACGGGGATCACGGCCAGGCCTACGCGGTCTGCGGCATCGCCACCGACATCACCGAGCGCAAACGGCTGGAAATGGAATTGGAGGCACGGCGGGCCGAAATGGAGTTGCTCGGTCATCGGCACGTCGCGGCCCAGACGGCCGCGGCCATTGCCCATGAACTGAATCAGCCCCTGGTTTCGGTCTCGGCCTACAGCGAGGCGGCCCTGAGCATGCTGGCCGGCGGCACGAAGAGCCCGGAGAAACTGGCGCATGCCCTGCGGGGCGCGGTGGAACAGGCGCATCGCGCCGGTCGGACTCTGCACGAACTGCTCGACTTCCTGCACAAGGGAGACGTGGTATCCGAGCCGGTGGACCTCAATGTGGTGCTGCGGCAGGCGCTGGCCTCCGCCGCCGGTAGCGGTTCCGGCGAATTCCGGCAGGTGGTGGAGCTGGCGGGCGATCTGCCGCCAGTGCTGGCGAATCGTGTCCAGGTGGAGAAGGTTCTGGTCAATCTGCTGCGCAATGGTGTGGACGCCATGGTCGCCGCCGGGTCACCGGTATCCGTCGTCACGGTGCAGAGCCGGCAGGTGGAAGACATGGCGCAGGTGATGGTTCAGGACAGCGGGCCGGGCCTCGACCCGGAGACTGCCCGGCGTGTCTTCGAACCCTTCTTCACCACCAAGCCCAGGGGCATGGGGCTGGGCCTGGCCATCAGCCGCGCGCTGATCGAGGCCCACGGCGGCCGGCTTTGGCTGGACCTGGATTCGGGGCAGGGAGCCCGTTTCTTCTTCACCCTGCCCTTCGCGTCCTAGCGCTTCAGCTTGGCGAAAGCCGCCGCCATGGCGCCGCCCGCGGGCGGCGATTCGCGCCGGGGGTGCGGGGTGCCGCGGCGCGGGGCGGGCGGGGCGGTTTCCCGTTTGGGCGGGGTCTCGTCCGTCAGGCGCATGCTCAGGGCGATGCGCTTGCGCGCCACATCCACTTCCAGCACCTTCACCCTCACCACGTCGCCCGCCTTGACCACGCTGTGCGGATCCTTGACGAACCGGTTGGCCAGGGCCGAGACATGGACCAGGCCGTCCTGGTGTACGCCGATGTCCACGAAGGCGCCGAAGTTGGTGACGTTGGTCACCACGCCTTCGAGCTGCATGCCGGGTTCCAGATCCTTGAGGTTCTCGATCCCTTCCCGGAAAGAGGCGGTCTTGAATTCCGGGCGCGGGTCGCGGCCGGGCTTTTCCAGTTCCCGGAGGATGTCCTGCACCGTGGGCAGGCCGAAATTCTGGTCCGTGTATTTCTCGGCCCGGAGGCCGCGCAGGAGCCGGGTGTCGCCCACCAGCTCGCGCACGCCCTTGCCGATGTCGGCCAGGATGCGCTCCACCACCGGGTAGGACTCCGGGTGTACGGCGGAGGCATCGAGCGGATTGTCGCCGCCGTTTACCCTCAGGAAGCCCGCGGCCAGCTCGAAGGTCTTGGCACCCAGGCGCGCCACCTCCTTCAAGGCCGCGCGTCTGGCGTAGGCGCCGTGCTGGTCCCGGTGCGCGACGATGTTGCCGGCCAGGGTGGCGTTGAGCCCGGAGATGCGCGTGAGCAGCGGCACCGAGGCGGTATTCACGTCCACGCCCACGGAGTTCACGCAGTCCTCCACCACCGCGTCCAGCGACCGGGCCAGCTTGAACTGGTTCACGTCGTGCTGGTACTGGCCCACGCCTATGCTCTTGGGGTCTATCTTCACCAGTTCGGCCAGCGGGTCTTGCAGGCGGCGCGCGATGGACACGGCGCCGCGCAGGGACACGTCAATGTCCGGGAATTCCCGGGACGCCAGTTCCGAGGCGGAATAGACGGAGGCGCCGGCCTCCGAGACGACGATCTTCGCCAGCTTCAGTTCCGGGTGGCGCTGGATCAACTCCCCGGCCAGCCGGTCGGTCTCCCGGCTGGCGGTGCCGTTGCCGATGGCGATCAGTGCCGCGCCGTGTTTCTGGGCCAGATGCCGGATCGCGGCGAGCGAGCCTTCCCAGTCCCGGCGCGGCTCGTGGGGATAGATGGTGGCGGTGTCCACCAGCTTGCCGGTCCGGTCCACCACGGCGACCTTGACCCCGGTGCGCAGGCCGGGATCCAGGCCGATGGTCACCCTCGGGCCGGCCGGCGCCGCGAGCAGCAGGTCGTGCAGGTTGCGGGCGAACACCCGGATCGCCTCCTCCTCGGAGCGCTCCCGCAACTCGTTCATGAGTTCCAGCTCCAGGTGCAGGGCGAGCTTGACCGTCCAGGCCCAGCGCGCGCTCTCCACCAGCCAGCGATCCGCGGCGCGGCCCCGGTTTTCGATGCCGAAGTGCAGCGCCACCATGGCCTCGCAGGGCGAGGCGCGCGGCGGGTCTTCCAGTTCGGCCGGGGTCTTGAGCGAGAGGCGCAGCACGTCCTCGTTGCGACCGCGCAACAGCGCCAGTGCCCGGTGCGAAGGGATGTCCCGGATGGCTTCGTGGAAGTCGAACCAGTCGCGGAACTTGGTCGTCTCGGGATCGCTCGCCTTCTCCTTGTCCTGGACCACCCGGGAGACCAGCAGCGCCTGGTCCCGGAGGTGAGTGCGCAGCTTCTCCAGAAGCGCCGCATCCTCGGCGAAGCGTTCCATCAGGATCTGGCGCGCCCCGTCCAGCGCGGCCTTCACGTCGGGCACGTACAGCTCGGGCGGCTCCGGGGCGACATGCAGGTACTTCTCCGCCTCGGCCTCGGGCGCGAGCGTCGGGTCATGGAAGAGCGCGTCGGCCAGCGGCTCAAGACCCGCCTCCCGGGCGATCTGGGCCTTGGTGCGGCGCTTCTTCTTGTAGGGCAGGTACAGGTCTTCCAGGCGCTGCTTGGTCTGGGCGGCCTCGATCTCGGCGCGCAGCTCGGGCGTGAGCTTGCCCTGTTCGGCGATGCTCTCCAGCACCGCGCCGCGGCGCTCCTCCAGTTCCCGCAGGTAGGCGAGGCGCTCTTCCAGGGCGCGCAGCTGGATGTCGTCCAGTTCGCCCGTGACTTCCTTGCGGTAGCGGGCGATGAAGGGCACGGTGGCTCCTTCGTCCAGCAACTGGACGGCGGCGAAGATCTGTTGCGGGCGGACGCCGAGTTCGGCGGCGATGCGGTGTTCGATGGGCGGCAGCATGGGGGAGACCGGTTTTAGGAGCGCGCGCACTTTACCGGCGAGCGGGCGGGGAGACAAGCCCGGGCCGGCATCCGGGCAATTGCCGGGGCCGTCGTCACGGAACCGCCTTTGATCTGCTAGCATCCCGCCCCTATGCAGAAACCCATGACTGATCCGGACCAGCCGTTTTCCAGCGACCCCGAGGCCGTGCCGGCCAGGGCCGACCCGGAGGCGGACGACGCGCTGCTGGACGTGGCGCAGGAACTGCACGCCTGGTTGCAGGAATTCAACGCGCGCCTGGTGCACAACGAGGGGGCGGTCGCCATCGAGGTGGCGGGCCGGGTGGAGTGCGCCGGGGTAGCCGTGCCCTTCCGCCTGGTGCCGGCCCAGGGTGTCCTGGCCAGGGTGCAGAAGTGGCGCAAGCTCACGGCCGAGCGGCACCTGGAACTGGTGAAGGAAAGGCTCAACCGGGCGTCGGTGGCGGAATTCCAGGCCGGCGTGCGGGACTTCGCCGCGGCCGTGCTGCATCGGGCGGCGAAGGAAGGCGTGGACGGAGCGGGCCTGCTGCGCGCCCTGGACACGGGCAAGGAGCTGGCGACCCGGCGGTATCAAATCGTCGAGGACCGGCTGGAAGACGCCATCCAGAGCCGGCGCGAGAGCAGCCAGGCGGAGGCCGCCCGGGGCACCCTGAAGCTGGCACGCTATCCGGAATCCTTCGAGACGGCCTTCATGATGCGCCGGCGCTTCATCGCCATCCTGGGGCCGACCAACTCCGGCAAGACCCACCAGGCCATGGAGGCCCTGGCCAAGGCGACGAGCGGCGTGTATCTCGCACCCCTGCGCCTTTTGGCCCTGGAGAATTACGAGCGCCTCTCCGAGCGGGGGGTGGCCGTGAGCCTGGTGACGGGGGAGGAGCGCCGCATCACCGAGGGCGCGAGTCACATCGCCAGCACCATCGAGATGCTGGATAGTTCCCGCGCCGTGGAAGTGGCGGTGATAGACGAGATCCAGATGCTGGAAGACCTGGAACGGGGTTCCGCCTGGACGGCCGCCGTCTGCGGCGCGCCCGCCGCCACGGTTTATCTCCTCGGGGCCTTGTCCGCCCGCCCCGCCGTGGAGGCCCTGGCGGAGCGCCTGGGCACGCCCCTGGAAATCGTCACCCTGAAACGCAAGTCGCCGCTGGAGATGGCGCCCAAGGCGGTGGGCGGCGTGGGCCAGCTGAAAAAGGGCGATGCCGTCATCGCCTTCTCCCGGCGCGAGGTGCTCAACTGGGCGGCCCAGATCGCCCAGGCGGGATTCCGGGTGGCGGCCATCTACGGCAACCTCTCGCCCGAGGTGAGGCGCGCCCAGGCCCGGCGGTTCCGGGACGGGGAGGCCGACATCGTGGTCGCCACCGACGCCATCGGCATGGGGCTAAACCTGCCGGTGGCGCGGGTGGTGTTCTCCACCGCCCGCAAGTTCGATGGCATCTCCGAGGACATCCTGCCGCCCTGGCTGACCCACCAGATCGCCGGGCGGGCGGGGCGCTTCGGCCTGCACGAGGCGGGGCTGGTGGCGGGTTTCGATGACCACACCCACCGCATCGTCGCCCGCTTGATGAAGACCCAGCCGGAGTCCCTTCCCAGCCGGGGTTTCTATGTCACGCCTTCCCTGTCCCACCTGAAGGGCATCGCCGCGGCCACCGGGGAGCGCAGCCTGGCCCGCCTGCTGGAACTCTTTTCCCGCAACATTGACCTGACGGACGACTTCTTCCTGCCGGGCGACCTCACGGAGCAGATCGAGCGGGCCCGCTGGCTGGACACCCTGCCGCTCTCCCTGGAACACCGCTTCACCCTGTCCCTGGTGCCCATCTCCACCCGCATCCACGCCCTGAATTTCGCCTGGCAGACCTGGGCCAGGGCGCTGGCGAAGGAGAAGTCCTCCCACCTGAGGATAGAGCCGGTGGGCGATGCCCGCTATCCGCTCCAGGCGGCGGAGGACGCGTGCAAGACCTATTCCGCCTATGCCTGGCTGGGCTACCGCCTGCCGGGCTTCTATCCGGACGGGGAAACGGCGGTGGCCCTGGCCCGTAGCATGTCGGAGAAGGTGGATGAGATGCTGAACCAGCAGAACCGGGCGCGCCGCCAGGACAAGAAGCGCCAGGATGGGAAGGGCCGGGGCAAACCGGCCCGCGGCCAGGGCACCAGGAAGCGCTGAGCCGCTCCCGGCGGGGTCTCAGATATCCTGCCGCATGGCCTTCTTGTCCATCTTGCCGACGCTGGTCTTGGCCAGCGCCGGCACGAAGCGGAACTGGGTCAAAACGGCGTAGCGGGGAAGAATGCCGGCTTCCACCCGTTGATGCACCCGTTCCCGGAGTTCCCGCCGCAGTTCCCCTTCCTCCACGTTCTGCCCGGGCTTCAGGACCACCAGGGCCAGGGGCTTCTCGCCCCACTTCTCGTCCTTCTGGCCGATCACGGCCACTTCCGCCACCGCCGGGTGTTCGGTGATCAGGCTCTCCAGTTCCAGGGAGGATATCCATTCGCCGCCGGCCTTGATGACATCCTTGATGCGATCCGTGACCTGGAGATAGCCCGCCGGGTCCACGTGGCCGATGTCCCGGGTGTGCAGCCAGCCACGTTCCCACAGCTCGGCCGACGCCTCGTCATCGTGCAGGTAGCCCTGGGTGAGCCAGGGGGCCCGCACCACCACCTCGCCCTGGGTCTTGCCGTCCCTCGGCTGGTCCTGGAATTGTTCGCTGACGGTGCGCAGTTCCACCAGGGGAATGGCGCGCCCGGCCTTGATGCGTCGGCCGAGCGCGGCCTCCGGATCGGTGTCGGAAAATCCGGGGTCCAGCTGGGCGAGCGACAGCACCGGGCAGGTCTCCGACAGGCCGTAGCCGCCGAAGATATCCACGCCCTTCGCCAGGGCCGTCTCGGCCAGGCCGCGGGGCAGGGCGGAGCCGCCGATGACCACCTTCCAGCGGGACAGGTCCACTTCCTTCGCCTTGGGGCTGGCCAGGAGCATGTGCAGGATGGTGGGCACGCAGTGGGAGAAGCTGACGCCATGCTCCTGGATCAGGTGCAGCAGGGTGTCGGGAACATAGCGGCCGGGATAGACCTGCTTCACCCCCAGCATCGTCGCGACATAGGGCAGGCCCCAGGCGTGCACGTGGAACATGGGCGTGATGGGCATGTACACGTCCTCCCGGCCGAAGCGGCCGTGGGCCGGGGCGGTGCCCAGGGCCGTGGCCACGGAGAGGGTGTGCAGCACCAACTGCCGATGGCTGAAATAGACGCCCTTGGGCGCGCCGGTGGTGCCGGTGGTGTAGAAGGTGGTGGCCCGGGTGTTTTCGTCGAAATCGGGGAATTCGTGCTCGGGCGATGCCGCCGCCAGCAACTGTTCGTACTCCCCGGCGAAGGGAATGCCGAAGGCGTTGCCCTCGGCCGGGCCGGCGTCGGTCAGGAGGATGAACTGCCGCACCGTTTCCAGTTGCTCCCGGATGATGTCCAGAATGGGCAGGAACTCGGCATTCACCAGGAGCACGTCCGCCCGGGCATGGTTCAGGGTGTAGAGCACCTGTTCGGGGGAGAGGCGCACATTCACCGTTTGCAGCACGGCGCCCATCATGGGCACGGCGAAGAAGCACTCCAGGTAACGGTGGCTGTCCCAGTCCATCACCGCCACGGTCCGGCCGTGCCCGACCCCCAGCCGCGCCAGGGCGCCGGCCAGCCGGCCGATCCTTTCCCTGAGGGTACGGTAGCTGTAGCGGCTGATGTCCCGGTAAAGGATTTGCTGGTCCGGTGCGTTGGCCAGGGGGGTGTGCAGCAGCTGCTTGATGAGCAGGGGATAGGCGTAGGCACCGCCAACGCTCGCACCTTCGGACATTCTGGTCTCCTGAGGGTCGTTACTAACGGTCTCGAAAGTAATGTTACCCGTGGGGCGGACTTCAGTCCGCCATGGCCGGCTGAAGCCGGCCCCACAATGGCAATACTTTCTGAAAGCTTCGTATGTCAGAGGCCCGGGACGGGGGCCAAGTCTGGCCGGGTATGCTAGTTATCTTTTCGGACAAACGCCAGAGCAGGCGCGCGAACCGCGATATTTTGCCCGAGGAAGATCGGTTGGCCGAGCTTGCCGCCGATGGCGTATGCGGCCCTTCGGCGCCGTGCCGGGCGCGCCGCCCTTTTTATAGCGGTAGCCGTGGATAGAACTCCTATCTCATTGATATTTTTGTAACAAGTAATGGGCATATTTTCGGTTCGAGGCCTGTTTCCGGATCAATGGTTCAATAACCCCGAAAAATGTAAGTTATCCGTAAGGCTTCAAACGCCCCGGGGATTTCGCTATAATCGCGGGCTTTGTTTCAATCAAGACCTTTCATTTCCGGGAATTCGGCCATGAGTGAAGAAGAGAAGTGCGATTGCAGCAGGCGGCGTTTGCTGGCCGCCACTGCGGCCACTGGCGGGGCGGTGACGGTGGCTGCGGCCGTGCCCTTCGTTGCCAGCCTTACCCCGTCTGAGCGCGCCAAGGCGGCGGGTGCTCCGGTGGTGGCAGACATCGGCAAGCTCGCTCCGGGCGAGATGATGACCGTGGAATGGCGCGGCAAGCCTGTCTGGATCATCCGGCGCGACAAGACGATGCTGGATTCCCTGAAGAAGACGGAAAGCCTGGTGGCCGACCCCAAGTCGGACAAGGACCAGCAACCGGCCTACGCCAGGAATGCGACGCGCTCCATCAAGCCGGAAATCATGGTGATGGTCGGCATCTGCACCCACCTGGGCTGCTCGCCTTCCTCCAAGTTCACCCAGGGCGCCGAGAGCGGCGTCTCCCCGGATTGGGCGGGCGGCTTCCTGTGCCCCTGCCACGGCTCCACCTTCGATCTGGCGGGGCGGGTGTACCAGGGCAAGCCGGCACCGACGAATCTGGAAGTGCCGCCTCACAAATATCTGTCCGACGCCCTGATTCTGATCGGCGAAGACACCAAGGGGGCCTGACATGGCAGCTGAAAAACAAGTGACGACCACCGGGATTCTGGGCTGGATTGACGAGCGCTTTCCGCTCACGTCCAGCTACAAGGCGCACCTGTCGGAGTACTACGCTCCGAAAAACTTCAACTTCTGGTATTTCTTCGGTTCCCTGGCCCTCCTGGTGCTGGTGATCCAGATCGTCACGGGCATCTTCCTGACGATGCATTACAAGCCGGATGCAAATCTGAACCTGGCGGGCGTTCCCGTGGCCTTCGCCAGCGTCGAGTACATCATGCGCGACGTGCCCGGCGGCTGGATCATCCGCTACATGCACTCCACCGGTGCCTCATCCTTCTTCATCGTGGTCTATCTGCACATGTTCCGTGGCCTGCTCTACGGTTCCTACCGGAAGCCCCGCGAGCTGATCTGGATCTTCGGCACCCTGATTTTCCTGGCCCTGATGGCCGAGGCGTTCATGGGCTATCTGCTGCCCTGGGGTCAGATGTCCTACTGGGGCGCCCAGGTGATCGTGAACCTGTTCTCCGCGATTCCCGTGATCGGTCCCGACCTGTCCCTGCTGATTCGCGGCGACTACGTGATCTCCGACGCCACCCTGAACCGCTTCTTCTCCTTCCACGTCATCGCCGTGCCGCTGGTGCTGCTGGGCCTGGTGGTTGCCCACATCATCGCGCTGCACGAAGTGGGTTCCAACAACCCGGACGGCATCGAGATCAAGAAGAACAAGGATCCCGCCACGGGTCTGCCGCTGGACGGCATTCCCTTCCACCCGTACTACTCGGTGAAGGATATGGTGGGCGTGGGCGTGTTCCTGTTCGTGTTCTGCGCCATCCTGTTCTTCGCGCCCGAGGGCGGCGGCTACTTCATCGAAGCCAACAACTTCTTCCCGGCCGACCCCATGGTGACCCCGCCGCACATCGCGCCGGTCTGGTACTTCACGCCCTTCTATTCCATCCTGCGCGCGGTGACCTACCCGCTGTTCGGCTTGGACGCCAAGTTCTGGGGTGTGGTGGCCATGGGCGCGGCGGTGGTGATCATCGCCTTCCTGCCCTGGCTGGACAAGAGCCCGGCGAAGTCCATCCGCTACCGTGGCCCGATCTACAAGATCTGGCTGGCCGTGTTCGTGGTCTCCTTCATCATCCTGGGCTACCTGGGTGTGCTGCCCCCGACGCCGGGCCGTACCCTCGTTTCCCAGATATGCGCGTTGCTGTACTTCGGCTTCTTCCTGCTCATGCCGTGGTATTCCAAGGTGGATAAGTGCAAGCCCGTACCGGAAAGGGTGACTGGATAATGGACAGCAAGATCATGAAATTCGCGAAAGCTTTGCTCTGCGCCCTGGCCTTGGTACCCATGGTGGCGTTCGCCAACGAAGGCGGCCCGCACCTGGATTCGGCCCCGGACAGGAGCAAGGACCAGCTGGCGCTGCAACACGGCGCCAAGATATTCGTCAACTATTGCCTGAACTGCCACGGCGCGAGCTCCATGCGCTACAATCGCCTGAAGGACATCGGGCTGACGGAGGAGCAGATCAAGGACAACCTGATGTTCACCGCCGACAAGGTGGGTGATCTGATGCAGACGGCCATTCGTCGCGACGATGCGAAGAAATGGTTTGGTGCGGCGCCGCCCGATCTTTCCGTGATCGAGCGTTCCCGCGGTGCCGACTGGCTCTACACCTACCTGCGCTCGTTCTACCGGGACGACACCCGTCCGACCGGCTGGAACAACGTGGTGTTCCCGAACGTGGGCATGCCCCACATTCTGTGGGAACTCCAGGGCGAGAATGTCCTGCACGTGGAAAAGAAGGGAGAGGAGCAGCACCAGTCGCTGGTGCTGGCCAAGCCGGGCAAGTTGAAGCCAGCCGAGTATGATGCGACGGTGGCGGACCTGGTGGGCTTCCTGAAGTTCATGGGTGAGCCTGCCGCCGAAAGCCGCAAGACGATCGGCGTCTTCATGCTCATCGCCATGGCCATCCTCTCGGTCCTTGCGTACTTGCTCAAGAAGAACTACTGGAAAGACATTCACTGACGACAGCTGACCGTTCCCTTGGTGCCGCTTGGGTACCAAGGGGCAGGCAGCTGTTCCAGGCGGGGGGGCAAAGCCGGTTTTGGCCCAGCCTCCCCACAATAACTTTTTGTTTCTAGCTTTTATTGGCCCTCATGCAGTCTCTCGGACATCGCGATTCGGAATCACCACGCGTCAGACGCGTGGTGCGCGATGCCGACTATTCCTGGAGCACCACCGCAATGATGAACCTGTACTCTGGGACGACGGACCCCTTTAGCCATCGCTGCCGCATCGTTCTGTACGAGAAGGGGATGGACTTCCAGGTGATTGACGTTGACCTGTTCAACAAGCCGGAAGACATTGCCGCCATCAACCCGTACAACCGCGTTCCGGTGCTGGTGGACAGGGATCTGGTCCTGTTCGAATCCAACATCATCAACGAGTACATTGACGAGCGCTTCCCGCATCCGCAACTGATGCCGCCGGACCCGATCATGCGTGCCCGTTGCCGGCAATTGCTGTTCACCTTCGAACAGGAGTTGTTCTGCCACATCGAGGCCCTGGAGAAAAACCAGAAGTCGGCCGACAAGGCGCGCCAGGCCGTGCGCGATCGCCTCACCGAGCTGGTACCGGTGTTCGCCAAGCAGAAATTCATGCTGGGTGACGAGTTCTCCATGCTGGACGTGGCCATCGCTCCGCTCCTGTGGCGCCTCGGCCATTACGGCATCGAACTGCCCAAGCAGACGGCACCCCTCATGAAGTACGCCGAGCGCATTTTCAGCCGCCAGGGCTTCATTGATGCCCTGACGCCTTCGGAAAAGGTGATGCGGCGCTGATCGGCCCACGCCGAACGCGACTGGCCGCGGCATTGTCCGCGGCCTTTTTTTACCGGGAATATACCGATGGTCTCGACCAAGCCTTACCTGCTGCGCGCCATCTACGAGTGGTGCGTGGACCAGGGCTTCACGCCCTATATCGCGGTGGCGGTGGATGCGCACACCCGCGTGCCCATGGCCTACGTCAAGGACGGCCAGATCGTGCTCAACATCGCCCCGCACGCGTCCAACCAGTTGCAGATGGCCAACGACCTGATCACCTTTCAGGCGCGCTTCAACGGCCAGGTGCAACACCTGTCCATCCCCGTGGACAACGTGGCCGCGATCTATGCCAAGGAGAACGGGGAGGGCATGGGCTTCCAGACCGAGCCGCAGGATGCGGAGGATGAAGAAGCCGAAGGCCTGGCTGATGCCCAGCCCCCCGAGCCTCCCGAACCGCCCCCCACCCGCCCCAGGCTGACCCGGATCAAGTAGGCCCCATTGCGCATGGCCGGCCCGTTCCCGGCGTGTGGCCTTCCCGGCCGCACGCCGGGAACGGGCTTTTTGCGTCCGGGTTCGATTTCGCCCCGCCGCTCGGGTGGGCCTCTCTCGGCCCGAGAAAATAATCCACGCGAACCCTGTGCTTTGGGTCCACGTGCGCCGTAATAGCTACGGACGGGCGTCGTCCTGCCGAGTTGCGGCGGTAGCCCGGAAAGCCCCTGGCGGGTGATGCCGCTTGCGGCCGGCGGTACGGCACGAGCCGGAACCTGTCTTCGTATAATTCTTCGTGAGGTAGCCATGAAAAGAATCGCCCTGTGCTCCGCCCTCCTTGCTTTCTGTGTCGGCCCCGCCCTGGCGGGTGAGAAGGAGGATGCCACCAAGATGGTGAATGACGCCGCGGCGGCGGTAGTCAAGGACAAGGCAGCGGCCGTGGCCGAAATCGGCAAGGCGACCGGCCGGTACGTGAGGGGCGAGCTCTACGTGTTCGCCTACGATCTGAACGGGGTGATGGTGGCCCATCCGATCAATGCCAAGCTGGTGGGCAAGAACCTGCTGGAGGTGCCGGACGCGGATGGCAAGATGTTCCGCAAGGCCATCATTGATGGCGTGAAGTCCAGTGGCACGGCGACGGTGGATTACAAGTACAAGAACCCGACCTCGGGCAAGGTCGAGGAAAAGGTGAGCTTCTGCAAGAAGGCCGTCGACCTGGCCGTCTGCGCCGGTTACTACAAATGACACGCCGGTAGGGGACGGATTCGTTCGTCCCCTCGAATTGTCGCTTCAGGGATCAAGCTAGGAGAATCGTTGCGGCAACGCAGCGATGTAGCGTTATGTCTTCCATGGGGTTCAGAAAGAGCCTGGTGGCCCTCGCCTGCATCGCCGGCGCGGGGCTGGTCCTGTCCACTCTCGGCGGCCTCTGGCAGGCGCGCAAGGCCGCCGACGTGGCCGCCCATATCTACCAGGTGCGCACGGCGCCGAGTACCGAACTGATGAAGGCGGTGGACGCCCTGCATCGGGCGCGCCAGACCATCCTCATCGCCCTCTCCGAGGAGAAGGAAGAGGCGGCCCAGGCCCGTCTGGAGAAACTGGCGTCCCTGGACCAGACGATGAAGACGGCCCTTGAGGCCTATGTCTCGGCGGCACCGGACCAGAAGGAGTCCATCGCCCGGTTGCAGGCACTCATCGCCGAGTACAACAAGGCGAGGGATCAATCGGTCAAGATGATCGCCGTCGGAGACCTGCCCAGTGCCCTGGAGAACATCAAGTCCAATGCCGGGCCGAAATTCGACAAGGTGCTGGAAGCCTTGAGCGATGTGATCCAGACCCAGGCGAAACTGGCCCGGGGCGACTATGACGAGGCCGCCGCCAGCCTCAGGACGGAAGGTGCCATCCAGATGGTGCTGGCCCTGCTTGTCCTCTCCGGTATCGGTCTCATGTTCTACTGGATAGGTTCCGGCATCATGCGCCAGGTAGGCGGCGAGCCGGCCGACGCGGTGGGCGTGGCGCGAGCCATCGCCGCGGGCAAGCTGGACAGCGACATTCCCCTGGCGCAGAACGACCAGTCCAGCCTCCTGGCCAACATGAAGGCCATGCAGGAGCAGTTGCGCGACCGGATCACGGCCGAGCACCGGATGTCCGAGGAAAACCTGCGCGTCCGGTTTGCCCTGGACAACGTCAGCACGGGGGTGATGATCGCGGATTCGGCCCGGAACATCATCTACACGAACAAGTCCGCCGTCCGCATCATGAAGGGCGCCGAGCAGGCCATGCGCCAGCAGAACCCGCAGTTCAGCGCGGACAAGCTCCTGGGCGTGAGCATGGACAGCCTGCACCGGGATCCCGACTATCAGGCGGCACTTCGGCAGAACCTGGACCAGCCGATCCGGTCTGCCCTGGTCACGGGCACTCACCACCTGACGGTGACGGCCAACCCCGTGAACGACCTCCAGGGCAAGCGCCTGGGCATCGTGGCCGAGTGGTTCGATCGCACAGAGGAAGTCAGGATCGAGCGGGAGGTGGGCGAGATCGTGCAGGCCGCCTCCTTCGGCGAACTGGGCGTGCGCGTCCAGATGTCCGGCAAGGAAGGCTTCATCGCCAAGCTGGGCTCGGATATCAACACCCTGCTGGACAACACCCAGCGGGCCCTGGGTGCCACCTCCGGCGTGCTGAACGCCCTGGCCCACGGCGACCTGACCCGTGTCGTGGAGGGGGACTATTCGGGTACCTTCGGCGAGCTCAAGGACGATACCAATTCCACCGTGGGGCGCCTGCGGGAAGTGGTGGGGAAGATCAAGGAAGCCACCGATTCCATCAACGTGGCGGCGCGGGAAATTGCCGCCGGCAACCAGGATCTGTCGAGACGAACCGAACAGGAGGCGGGCAGCCTGGACAAGACGGCGGTCTCCATGGAACAGTTGAACGCCACCGTCAAGCAGAACGCCGAGAATTCCCGGCAGGCCAACGAACTGGCCCGGAGCAGCAACGAGATCGCCACGCGCGGTGGAGAAATGGTGAAGCGCGTCGTGGTCACCATGAACGAGATCCAGGGCAGTTCCCGGAAGATCGCCGACATCGTCGGCGTCATAGACAGCATCGCCTTCCAGACCAACATCCTGGCCCTGAATGCCGCGGTCGAGGCGGCCCGGGCGGGCGAACAGGGACGGGGCTTTGCCGTGGTGGCCTCCGAGGTCCGGAGCCTGTCCCAGAGGTCGGCCACCGCCGCCAAGGAAATCAAGGCCCTGATTGATGAGTCCGTGGGCAAGGTGGAAGGCGGGGCCAGGCTGGTGCAGCAGGCCGGCAGCACCATGGATGAAGTCGTCAGCAGCTTCCACCAGGTGGCCAGGCTGGTGCTGGACATCAGCGGCGCCAGCCGGGAGCAGAGCGCGGGCATCGAGCAGATCACCCAGGCCATCGGCCAGATGGATCAGGTGACCCAGCAGAACGCCGCCCTGGTGGAAGAGGCTGCCGCGGCGGCGGAAAGCCTGGACGAGCAGGCCAGGGGCCTGATGCAGGCCGTGAGCAGCTTCAAACTGGCCGAAGGTTCTGCGCTGACCGGAGCGCTCAGGGCACCGGCGCCACGGGCCAGGCTGGGCGCCCCGGCGGCGCCGAAGCGTCTGGCGGCCGCGTCACAAAAGCGCGTCGGCGCCTACCGTGCCGACGACGAGGGCGACGAGTGGTCCGAGTTCTGAGGGAGCGCGAATAGCCTGGACGCCGCCGGCTTGGCCGGCGGTTTTTTTGCTTCGTGCTCCCGTGGTGTCATGTCCTGAGGCGGGCGCTCCGGGAAGCAGGGCACTATTTCGAAGCGGGCCGCACGGGCTCCCTCAGTCAACTTCCGTCTCCGATCCCGGCATGCTGTAGCAGGAGACTCACCAATGCGGCGGGGGCCGTGGGTTTGGCGACAAGGGCGATCATGCCCACCTCGACGCATTTCGCCCCTTCCTCTTCGAGGGCGAGGGCGCTCTGGCCTATGATGGGCATATCCGGCACCAGGGCCAGTATCCGCCGCGTTGCCTCGTAACCGTCCATCTCCGGCATCTGGAGGTCCATGAGCACGATCTGGTAGGCGTCGGGGCCGTCGCAAATCACCCGCTCCACGGCTTCGCGGCCATTGGCGGCCATGACCACGTGGGCACCGGCCTCCGTCAGGGTTTCTTCCAACACCATCTGGTTGACGAGGTCATCCTCGGCGGCGAGGATGGACATGCCTGTCAGCGGCTTTTCGTCCGGCACCCCGGCGGCGATCTGGCCGGGACTTTCGCCGCTCCCCGGGGCCGCGGACCGGACAAGGGGCAGCCAAAACTCGAAGCGGGTGCCGACGCCGACCTGGCTCTCGACCCGGATATCACCCCCCATCAGTTCCAGTAGCCGCTTGCTGATCGCCAGACCCAGGCCGGTGCCACCGAAGCGGCGGGTGGTGGATCCGTCCGCCTGCTGGAAGGGATTGAACAACTGGCCCATCTGTTCCTCGCTCATGCCTATCCCGGTGTCGCTGATACGGAACACCAACTCGTCATTTCGTGGCTGTACCGACAGGGTGATGCCGCCCTCCTCGGTAAACTTGACCGCGTTGGAGAGCAGGTTGAGGAGGATCTGTCCCAGGCGCAGGGGATCGCTGAGGCAGGTTCGGGGCAGGTCCGTGGCAAACTCGATCCGAAGATCGAGATTCTTGCCGCGGGCGCGCTCGCGCACGAGATCAATGGCGTGATTGACGACCTCGACCGGGGATGTTTCGGTCTGCTCCACGTTCAGCTTGCCCGCCTCGATCTTGGAAAAATCCAGGATGTCGTCAATGATTTTCAGGAGCAGGGTTCCCGAACTCAGGATACGGGCGAAGGCATTGCGTGCCTTGTCGCTGTCCTGGCTGTTGCGATGGCCGATCTGGGCGAAGCCCAGCACGCCGTTCAGGGGTGTGCGAATCTCGTGGCTCATGTTGGCCAGGAATTCGCTCCGCATCCGGGCCAGATTCTCCGCGACGACGAGCGCCTGCTCTCTTGCCTGAGCCGCAGCCCGCTGGGTGCTGACATCCACGAAGCTGGTGACGGCGCCCGTGACCACGCCGTTCTGGATCATGGGGTGAACGGCATACATCACCGGCACGGCGTGGCCGTCGGCGTGCCAGTAGACCTCCGTGTCCACCCGTACTTCCTGGCCCCGTCGCATGGAAGCGTGGCTGGGACACTCCTCGGCCGGGTAGGGGCTGCCGTCGGGCTTGCTGTGGTGGAACAGGGGGTGGGCGGGCTGGCCTATCACCTGTTCGGCGCTGTAGCCGAGCATGGCGCAGCCGGCGGGGTTGATGAAGCTTATGCGCCCTTCGGGGTTTGTGCCATAGAGGCCGTCCGCGCTGGATTGCAGGATATGGCTGGCCCGGGCCTCCGTCTCTATCAGGGCGTCGGTTCTCCTTTGCACCAGGTCTTCCAGATGGCGTTGATGTTGTTCCAGTTCCGCTTCGATGCGCTTGCGTTCGCTGATATCGCGGGACGAGTAGAACATGACCGGCCGTCCCTCCAGTTCGAGGGGAAGGCCGCTGATCTCCACATGAAGGATGCTGCCATCCTTGCGCCGGTGAAGGGTCTCGAACACGGAGCGTTGCGGCTGGGCGTGCTGCTGCCGGATGATCAGGGCCAGTTCTGCGGGCGCGTACTGGGCATCCCAGTCGGACACGGTCATGCGCGCCATTTCTTCGCAGCGGTAGCCCAGCATGGAACAGAAGGAGTCGCTGGCCTCCAGGAGATGGCCCTCGAGGTCCAGGATGTGTATGCCGTCGCTGGCGCCGTGCAGCAGGGCCAGATTCTTCTCGCTTTCCCGCCTCAGGGCCTGTTCGGCCTGCTTGCGTTCGGTGATGTCGGCCACCAGGATCGCGACCTGTCCGGCCTGGGGCTGGTAGGCGACCACATCCACCCAGCGCCGCAAGCCCCGCATGAAGGATTCGATGTGGCGCGCCCCTCCGCCCAGCGCCACTTCGCGAAATTCCCGGCGCCAGTCGGTGCTGTCGTGGCTGAGATCCTGGGCGAAGTCGGGGTACACCTGGGCGACGCGCTTGCCGATGATGGCGCGTGTATCGAAGCCTGTTATGTGCCCGTAGTTCTCGTTGGCGGCGAGGAATACGTAATCCACGGGTTGCCCGGATTCGTCCAGAATGACCTCGTGCAGCGCAAAACCGGTCTGCATGTGATCGAACAGGGCACGGTAGCGGTGTTCGCCGACCCTCAGGTGTTCCCTGCTTTCGGCCAGGTCCAGATAGGCCTGCCGCCGGGCGCGGAGGGACCGTCCGAGGGAGCGCCCGAGCATGGTCACCAGGAGCGCCAGTCCCCCGAGGAAGACGGCCGTGACGGTGAACTGTGCCTGCCACGGCAGGAGGTAGTCGTCTTCCGCGACGCCGACCATGACGTAAAGGGGATAGTCGCCCACCTGCCGGTAACTGTAGGTACGCCGGATGCCGTCGGTGGTGCTCTGCGCCTGGTAGGTGCCCGACCTTTGCCCCTGTTGCCAGAGGGCCTTGAACTGGGGCGAGCCGACCTTCAGTCCGAGGACGCTGCCCGGGCCTTTCGGCTCGGGATGGCGGATGTAGATGTCGGTGTTGGCGTCGAACAGCAGAAGCGTGGCGTGGCGCCCGGCATGGAGGGAGGCAAACAGGTCGCCGAAGTGCCTGACCTCGATGTTGGCAACGACGACGCCGCCGAAGCGGCCGTCTCCTGTCTCCAGGCGACGCGTGATGGGCAGCACCCATTGCTGGTTCGAGCGCGAGACGATGGGCGCCGTGATGGCCAGGCCGGAGGTATTCCGGGCTGCCTCGAACCGGTCGAGATCGGCGATGTTGATCGGCTTGGCGGGATCTATGCCGACGCCATGAATGATCTGTCCCCTCGCATCGCTTGCCCGCAGGGTCTGGAGGTGGGGCAGACGTTGGCGCAGATCCTCCAGGAAGCTGGAATAGGCTTCATCCCGGGGATGCCCGGACTGGCTCCAGCGGCGGTATTCCCCGGCCGACACCTGTAGGGCCAGGTCGCCCTCGTGGATCGCCGTGTAAACATAACGCTCCAGCACATTGGCCAGGTTCTCGGTCTGGTTTTCCGCCTCGCGTTGCAGGTTGATCCGGCTTTGCCACAGGGAATAGCCGGCCAGCGACAGGATCACCAGGACGGCGATGGCAACGCCGACCAGCAGGCCCAGGGGCAGCCGGGCCAGCTCCTGGGTTGGTGCGTCCCTGCCGAGGTGGCCCGATGCGGGGGCTGGCTGGCCGCTTTGCCTGTCCTTGTCGTTGCTTTCCATCGCTGCCGGTACCGCTTCCGCTTGTCGCTGACGGGCGTGACTCTGGTGCCGTACGGCCCAGAATCCGCCAAGGATCCATAACTAAAGGATTAACGGCTTTGCGGCGGTCGGCCTTGAGCAAAATCCAGTGGCCGTGGCGATAAATTTACCAAGGGGCGCCTCGAAAAACCCTGGCAAGCGGCCCAACTTTGCCGGGCGCTTCCCATTTACGCCCTCATATGCCTGCCCGCTTGAGCGATGGTTGCTGGAATATGCGGCGGGGGCTGATTCCTGGCCGTTGGCCCACGGCCAATCAAGTAAAATTCCCGCCGCGCCCGAGGCAGGCACGGGCACGGGGCACTAACTCATGGGCGGAACCTGGGCAGGGGATACGGAATGACCTACGAAGAACACCTGGACGAAGTGTGTACCCTCATCACCGAGAAGTATGCGACGAGCGATGAGGCCGCGATCAAGATGGTGATGCGCGCCCAGGCAGATGATTTTTTCAGCGGCCACGATGACGATCCGTCCCTGTGCACCCTGGAACGGGCGCACCAGGACGCGCGGGCCGTGTTCAAGAAGTACAAGGTGTAGGTCGGGTTTATCCCGACGCGTCCGTGGCGCCTGGAGTGGTGGTTACAAGCCGCGAGCCCAGGCCGGGCGCAGGTGGGCGGATTCCGGGTGGGCCAGGGCGGCGCGTAGCTGGGTGAGCAGTCTTTCCTTGTCCGAGCCCAGCGTCCCCTTCAGTATCAGCCAGTTGGAGGCGTGGTCGCTGCGGAAGACGGTGCGGTGCAGTTCCAGGCGTGACAGGAAGGTTTCCATCTCCCGGAACAGGCCGGCCATATCCAGGGGTTGCCATTGGGGCCAGTCGGCCCGGAAGCGTTGCTCTCCCAGGGGGAAGCTGACCACCAGGGTGGCGAGGAATTCCGGCTGGGTGGCGTTCAGCAGGCGGGCGGAGTTTTCCGCATGTTGCAGGGAGTGGGAAATGCCTCCCAGGCCGTTCAGGATCATGACCGAGCGGCGGATACCGGCTTCACCCAGTTTCAGGAGCGCGTCACGGGTGGTCTCGAAAGTCTCGCCCTTCCTGACCCTCGCCAACACCTCGTCATCCCCCGATTCCGCCCCCAGATAGGCCAGGGACAGGCCGGCCTCGGCCATCTCCCTCAGTTCGGCCACGGACTTCTTCCTGAGATTGCGTGCCAGGCAATAGCTGGAGACCCGGCGCACGGCGGGCAGATGGGTCCGGATCGCCTCCAGTATTCCCAGGAGGCGCCGGGTGGGCAGCACCAGGGCATCGCCATCCGCCAGAAATACCCGGCGCACCCGCTCGCCATAAGCCTCCCCGCAACGGCGGATCATCTCCAGCGTCTCCCCTTCGTCCCGCGCCCGGAAGGACTTGGAACGGTACATCTCGCAGAAACTGCACTGGTTCCAGGAACAGCCGTCGGTTACCGGCAGGATGAGGGAGTCCGCCTCGCTGGGCGGACGATAGACCGGCTCGATGTAGCGGATGGGCGGATCGAACATGGATTTCCGATCTCCGGAAAAAGCTGCCCCTCACCCCAGCCCTCTCCCCCCTTCCGGGGGGCGAGGGAGTCAGGGTCAGTCCCGCTTGGTTTCCACCATCTGCAAGGGTTCCTCGGCGATGACTACCGGGGGACGGGGCTTTCGGCCGAGGCGTACGGGAGCCGGCGCGGGCGCCGGTTCGACGAGCGCATCCACCCTGGTTTGCACCAGGGTCAGGCCGCTTTGGGCCAGAGTCTCTTCCAGGCTGGGCGCGGGAGCGGCGGGAGCCGGCGCGGGGGCTTGCACCACCGGCGCGACGTCCTCGGCCACCGCTTCCGGCGCGACGGCCGGGCTAGCAGCGGCGGCTTCCGTCACCACTTCTGCCAGCTTCTCCGCGGCCACTTCCGCGATCGGCTCGTTGGCCGCTTGCACCGCAACGGGTGCGGCTTCGGCAACGACCACGGCCAAGGGCGTATCGCTAACCACCACCGGCAAGGGGGCTTCGGCAACCGGCGTGGCCGGGGTTTCCACTGCGGCCGGTTCGCCCAGGGCGACCGGGGGCAGGGCTTCCACCTGGGCCTCGGGTGCGGCAGCCGGAGCCTGTTCGGCCACGGCTTGTACCTCGACGGTGGGTGCCGCCACGGGAGCCTGTTCGGCCACGGGTGCGGTCATGGCTTCGGCTACGATGGTTTCGGCGGCAGGGGCTTCGGCGGCAGGGGCTTCGGCGGCGGCAACTTCGGCGGCGGCCTGTTCCTGCATGCCACCTTCCTCGCTCTTGCGCTCACCGCGGCGTCCGCCACGGCGGCCACGGCGGCGTCCACCCTGTTCGCCCTGGGCCTGGCCGGCTTCGCCGGCTGCCGGGGCTGCGGATTCACCCTCGACGGCCTCAACCGGAGCTACGGCTTCCGCCGCGGGCTGAGGCTGGCGGGGCTGGCGCGGCTCCCTCGGTTCGCGGGCTTCCTTGGGCTCACGCGGCTCGCGGGCTTCCTTCGGCTCGCGGCGCTGGCGCGGCTCGCGGGCCGGCTTTTCGGACGGCTCCTTGCCCGCCTCACCGCTTTCCAGGCGGGAGGTGCGGGGTTCGATACGCTCGCTCTTGTCGCCCCGTTCACCCTTCTCGGCGCGTTCGCCACGTTCGGCCTTCTCGCCGCGATCCGTGCGCTCGCCACGGCCTTCGCGGCCCTCGCGACCCTCGCGGCGATTGCGTCCACCACGGCGACCATCCCGGTCGCCGTCGCGCCGGCTTTCCCTCGCGGGCTTGGCCGGCACTACGGGCTCGGCGGGAGCCGCCTCGGGCTCCTTCGAGGGCTCGCCCATGAAGAAGGAAACGATGCGCTGGAAGAAGCTCTTGGACTGGGGCGCGGGTGCCGCCACGGCCACCGGGGCGGGGGCTTCCGGCTTGTCGGCGACCATGGGCGCGGGCTGGGCCGGGGTGATGCCCTTGACGGCGGCTTCCTGGCGCGGCGCCCGGGCCTCGGCCTGGCCGGCGGCCTTCTCATAGCCGTGTTCGGGCGGCGCTTCCACCATCTTGTAACTGGGCAGGGTCACCTCGTCCTGGTTCAGCTGGTCATGGCGCAGGCGGGTCATCTCGTGGGCCGGCGTCTCCAGGTGGATGTTGGGGATGAGGATGATGGCGATGCGGTGGCGCAGCTCGATGGCGTGGATTTCCGCCCGCTTCTCGTTCAGGAGGAAGGTGGCGACATCCACCGGCACCTGGGCGTGCAGGGCGCCCGTGTTGTCCTTCATCGCCTCCTCTTCCAGGATGCGCAGGATGTGCAGCGCGGAAGACTCGGTGCTGCGGATATGGCCGGTGCCGATGCAGCGCGGGCAGGGGATGTGGCTGGTCTCGCCCAGGCTGGGACGCAGACGCTGGCGGGAGAGTTCCAGCAGGCCGAAGCGGGAAATCTTGCCGGTCTGCACCCGGGCCCGGTCGTAATGCAGGGCGTCCCGCAGGCGGTTTTCCACCTCCCGCTGGTTCTTGGTGCTCTCCATGTCAATGAAGTCAATGACGATGAGGCCGCCCAGATCCCTGAGGCGCAACTGCCGGCCGATCTCGTCGGCCGCCTCGCAGTTGGTGCGGAAGGCGGTTTCCTCGATGTCGGCGCCGCGGGTGGCGCGGCCGGAATTCACGTCCACCGCCACCAGGGCTTCCGTGTGGTCAATGACGATGGCACCGCCGGAGGGCAGACCCACCTGGCGCGAGAAGGCCGTCTCGATCTGGTGCTCGATCTGGAAGCGGGAGAAGAGGGGCACGTCGTCCCGGTAGCGCTTGACCCGATTGACGTTGCCCGGCATGACGTGGGCCATGAACTGGCGCGCCTGCTCGTAAATGTCGTCGGTATCAATCAGGATTTCGCCGATGTCGGGCTGGAAGTAATCCCGGATGGCGCGGATGACCAGGCTGCCTTCCTGGTAGATGAGGAAGGCGCCGGTCTGGGAGGTGGCGGCACCCTCGATGGCGCGCCATAGCTGCATCAGGTAGCCCAGGTCCCACTGGAGCTCTTCCAGGGTGCGGCCGATGCCGGCGGTGCGGGCGATGAGGCTCATGCCGGACGGCACGTCCAGCTGATCCATGATGTCCCGCAGTTCGGCCCGGTCCTCGCCCTCGACCCGGCGGGAAACGCCGCCGCCCCGGGGATTGTTGGGCATGAGCACCAGGTAGCGCCCGGCGAGCGAGATGAAGGTGGTGAGGGCGGCGCCCTTGTTGCCGCGCTCGTCCTTGTCCACCTGAACGATGAGTTCCTGGCCCACCTTCAAGGCGTCCTGGACGCGGGCCTTGCTCACTTCCACGCCGGGGAGGAAGAAGGCGCGGGCCACTTCCTTGAAAGGCAGGAAACCGTGGCGGTCGGTGCCGTAATCCACGAAGCAGGCTTCGAGGCTGGGCTCGATGCGGGTGATGACCGCCTTGTAGATGTTGCTCTTGCGTTGTTCCTTGGTGGCGGATTCGATGTCGAGGTCAATCAGTTTCTGGCCGTCGACAATGGCGACACGAAGCTCTTCAGCCTGGGTCGCATTGAATAACATGCGTTTCATTAAAAGGTTCTCCCGCACGGGAGGACGGGCAGAACGCGGGCAGTGCAAGCCTGCCGCCGGGTCAGCGTAACGCTGCGGCGGCAGATATCAGTTCGGCTCGGAGCTTGGTAGGATAAGGCTCATGGGCGATGAATTATCAAACTAATTCAGTGGCTTGTCTGTCTAGTCCGGAAGCCGGCGCGATGTGCGGAGCTTCCGGATGATGCATTCTGCGGGTGCCTGGCGTGCGTAAATAAAGTACCATCGCTGCTTCTGGTGAGCGAGATAACCGTCATTTCCTGTGAGAGCTTGTGAATAAACCCACTGTGCGGACCGATTTCATTCCTGCCATGCGCGCCGTAAGAAAACACGGCCGCGCTTGCCGGAACCAACTCGTACCGCTCGCTGCGATTACTTCCCAAGCTATGAGTTCACCGCGAACCTGCCGTCCTGCTGGATGGCAATTATCAGGCTCTCCATTCGCGTGCCACTGCCGCCACTTCGGGTCGACAGGCGCCGCGACATCTAACGGCAAACCGGCGGCAGTATATTCGTAATGAAGGAGTTACGCAAAGACCTTGCGCCGGTTTCTGGGTTTCCGGAAGTGCGGCGGGTAACCGTAGGCGAGGAGGCCGAGGCCCAGCGCGTGGATAACTGGCTCCTGCGCCAGTTGAAAGGCGTGCCCAAGAGCCACATCTACCGCATCCTGAGGAGCGGCGAGGTCAGGGTGAATGGCAAGCGGGTGGATGCCACCTGCCGGCTGCAACCGGGGGACGAGGTGCGCATTCCGCCGGTGCGGGTGGCCGCGCCGGACGCTGCGCGGCCCGTGCCCGGACGGGATTTCACCGTGGTATTTGAAGACGAGTGGCTGCTGGTGCTGGACAAACCCGCGGGCCTGGCGGTGCATGGCGGCAGCGGGGTTTCCTTCGGCGTCATCGAGCAGTTGCGGAGTAGCAGGCCCGAGGCCCGCTTCCTGGAGCTGGCACACCGCCTGGACCGGGAGACTTCGGGCCTCCTGATGGTGGGCAAGAAGCGCTCGTCCCTGACCCGGCTGCACGACCTGATGCGGGACGGCGGGATGGAGAAGCGCTACCTGGCCCTGGTGAAGGGGCGCTGGATGAATCCGGTGCAGCATGTGCGCCTGGCGCTCCACAAGTACCTGCTGGAGAACGGCGAGCGGCGGGTGGAGGTGCATCCGGAGGGCAAACCTTCCCACAGCATCGTGCGCCTCGTGGCCCGCTGGCAGAACTATAGTCTGCTGGAAGTGGAACTGAAGACCGGGCGCACCCATCAGATACGGGTGCACCTGTCGCACCTGGGCTTTCCCCTGTGCGGTGACGACAAGTACGGCGACTTCGCCCTGAACAAGGCCCTGCAGAAGGAGGGCCTGAAGCGCATGTTCCTGCATGCCGCCCGGCTGGTTCTGCCCCACCCGCACTCCGGGGAGAATCTGGAACTTTCGGCCGGGCTGCCGGAAGATTTGAACAGCTTCGTGGAACACCTGGACCAGACGGAAACTCGGGATTATGGCTAGAAGGTATGAACTGATTGTCTTCGATTGGGATGGCACCCTTTTGGATTCCGCGGGCGCCATCGCCGCCTGTATCCAGGCCGCGGCGCGGGAACTGGGCGTGCCGGAACCGTCCGACGAGGCGGCGCGCCACGTCATCGGCCTGGGACTGTCCGATGCCCTGGCCCGGGCCATGCCGGAACTCCCGTCGGAACGCTACCCCCAGGCGGTGGACCGCTATCGCCATCATTTCCTTTCCCAGGATCAGGATCTCTCCCTCTTTCCGGGGGCCTTCTCCCTGGTCGAGGCCCTGCATGGCCTGGATCTGCTCCTGGCGGTGGCCACCGGCAAGAGCCGATTGGGACTCTCCCGGGCGCTGGACACCAGCGGCCTAAAATCTTACTTCCACGCCACCCGCTGCGCCGACGAGACCCATTCCAAGCCCCACCCGGCCATGCTGGAGGAGATCATGGCCGAGTTGGGCATGACGCCGGAACAGACGCTGATGGTCGGCGACACCACCCACGACCTCCTGATGGCGAAGAACGCCGGGGTGGATGCGGTGGGCGTGAGTTTTGGCGCCCACCCCAAGGAGGCGCTGCTGGGGGAGAAACCCGTGGCCTGCTTCGATCGCTTCGCGGACCTGAACGACTGGCTGTTGAAATGCGTGAGGCGTGAGGCGTGAGGCGTGAGGCGTGAGGCGTATATTTTTGTAGGTCGGGTTTCAACCCGACAGGTTTGGTAGCTCGGGTTTCAACCCGCCAATTCGTGCGACGCCTGCTGTCGGGCTGAAGCCCGACCTACGGTTGGTCGAGGGCGTTTTGTAGGTCGGGTTTCAACCCGACAAGATGGCAAACATAGATGGATTCAGGGACTCGGGAAGATATGGAAAACGGTGACATGGACGAGAAACCGGGTTGGGAGCGGCGGCTGCTGGAAAAACTGGCCATGGAATCCCTGGTGGAGCAGCGCCGCCGCCGGCGCTGGGGTGTCTTCTTCAAGTCCCTCACCTTCCTGTTCCTGGGCGTCGTGCTCTATCAGGCGCTGGAATTGGGCGGCTCCGGCGATTCCCTGGTGGACGGCAAGCGGCATACGGCCTTGGTGCAACTGGATGGGGTCATACGAGAGAAGAGCGAGGCCAGCGCCGAGCGGGTGATGGAAGCCCTGCAGGACGCCTTCGAGGGCAAGGGCACGGCTGGAGTGATCCTGCGCATCAACAGCCCCGGCGGCAGCCCGGTGCAGTCGGGCATGATCTACGACGAGATTCGCCGCCTGCGCGCCAAGTATCCCAAGATTCCGCTCCATGTCGTGGTGGAGGACATCTGCGCGTCCGGCGGCTACTACGTGGCCGCGGCGGCAGACGGCATCTACGTGGATAAGGCGAGCATCGTCGGTTCCATCGGCGTGCTCATGGACGGCTTCGGCTTTGTCGGCGCCATGGACAAGCTGGGGGTGGAGCGGCGGCTGCTCACGGCGGGAGAAAACAAGGGCTTCCTGGACCCGTTCTCGCCCCAGCAGCCCAAGCAATTGGAGCGGGCGCGGGAGATGTTGAACGAAGTGCACCAGCAGTTCATCGAGGCCGTCAGGAAAGGTCGGGGCAAGCGCCTGAAGGAGACCCCGGACATGTTCTCCGGCCTCATGTGGACCGGGGCCAGGAGCGTGGACATGGGCCTGGCCGACGGCCTGGGGACGGTGGACTCCGTGGCCCGGGACGTGATCAAGGCGGAAGACGTGCGCGACTACACCCTGAAGCGCAGCTTCGCCGAACGCTTCGCCGGAGAACTGGGCTCCCAGACCGCCGCGGGCCTCTCCAGTGCCCTGGGCCGCTGGACGATGCGCTGAGCAGGGGCTGGGGGCTGGGCGCTAGGGGGTATCACCCGCGCCCTTCGGGCGCGCAATTATTGCTCTGGTCCCTACCGGTAGGTCGGACTTCAGCCCGACCAGGGTATGTCCAGACGCCCTTGTCGGGTTGAAACCCGACCTACATGACTGAGACGCGTGAGGAGTGAGGGGTGAGGAGTGAGGGGTTGAAGTTGGCGCGCGGCTGGGTGCGCGGAGTCTTGGGCTTGCTGGTTCTCGTCCTCTCGGGGTCTCTTTCCCTTTCGGCTTTCGCCGCCGAGACGCCCGAAGCCCAGGCGCTGCGCAGCCTGTTGTCGGCGGAGCCGGGGCGCATGAAGGATATGCAGGTGCCGCTGGCCAGGTTCTACGGGGGCAACCAGTTCGAGCCGGTCTGGTTCCGGGGGCACGGCGTCAAGCCCGAGGCGAGGCAGGCGCTGGACATCCTGAAGCAGGCGGAAAGCCACGGTCTGGAGGAAGGCGACTACGGGCCAGGGGACCTGTCGGCTCGCCTCTCCGGCGCCGCGGACGCAAGGTCCCGGGCCGAGGCCGACCTTTCCTTGTCGCTCGCCCTGTTCCGATTCCTGTCGGATCTGCACGTGGGCAGGGTCAGGCCCCACAGCCTGGGCCTGGACCTGGACATGGGGGTCGAGCGACCCGACTTGCCCGTCCTGGTGGCGGGTGCCCTGGCTCAGGGCCGCCTGGCGTCCCTGCCGGACAGCCTGGCGCCCCAGTTTCCCATGTATGCCGGTCTGCGGCAGGTGCTTGCCCGCTACCGGGATCTGGCGCGCAGCCCGTTCGAGCTCCTGCCCGTGGTGAAGAAGAAGCTGGAGCCGGGGCAGGCCTATCCGGCCCTGGCGCTGCTGCGCGACCGCCTGGTACGACTGGGAGATTTGCCGCCCACCTCCATCCTGCCGCCACGCTACGAGGGCGACCTGGTGGAAGGCGTGAAACACTTCCAGGCGCGTCACGGCCTGGAGCCGGACGGGGTCATCGGCGTTGCCAGCTTCGCCCAGCTCAACGTGCCCATGGCGGCGCGGTATCGCCAGATCGAACTGGGCCTGGAGCGCCTGCGCTGGCTCAAGGTACCCCCGGTGGACAAGGTGGTGGGGGTGAATATCCCGGAATTCCGCCTGCGCGCCTTCGACATCCGGAACGGCGAGGTGCTGACGCGCTTCTCCATGAAGGTCATCGTCGGCCAGGCGGTGCTGGAAAAGAAGACGCCGGTGTTCCAGGAGGACATGCGCACCATAGATTTCAAGCCCTTCTGGAATGTGCCCCCCACCATCGCCCGGGCCGAGCTTCTGCCCAAGCTGCGGAAGAATCCGGGCTATCTGGCGCAGCAGGAGATGGAGATCGTCCCGGCGTCGGGCGGCAAGCCCTCCACGGAACTCACGCCGGAGGCGCTGGCGGCGGTGGCCCATGGGAGCTTGCGCATTCGCCAGCGGCCGGGCGCCAAGAACCCCCTGGGCCCCATCAAGTTCGTGCTGCCCAACAACCACGACGTGTACCTGCACTACACCTCGACGCCGCGTCTCTTTCAGAAGAGCCGGCGCGACTTCAGCCACGGCTGTATCCGCCTGGAGGAGCCGGTGGCCCTGGCCCGGTTCGTCCTGGAGGATCAGCCGGACTGGACCGAGGAGCGCATCCGGGCCGCCATGGCGGCGGAGAAACCGAGTAGCGTCCATCTATTGCACCCGGTGCCCGTGGTGATCTTCTACACCACGGTGGTCGAGGAACCGGACGGCCGCGTGTTCTTCCTGTCGGACATCTACGGCCTGGACCCCAAGCTGGACGTGGCCCTCAAATCCCGGTCCGCCTCCCGTCCGTCGGCCTGGTAGCCGTGCGGAAACCGAGGGCGGCAACCGGGGGAGCCTGAGTCCGCTCCGTACTGGTGGGCAGGCCCTTCAGGCGGGGATCGGCGACGGTGCCGGCGGCGATTTCCCGGTACGCCCGGTGTACGTTGGGCCAGAAAGCCTTGTTCTTGTACGCCAGATGGAACTGCCAGAAATACACCAGCTTGGTGAATACGGCGCTTTCGGCCAAGTAATTTCGGCTGCTCTTGGCCGGTGGTTGCCCGGTTTTCCACAATGCGAGCCGGTACAAGCCGAAATATTTTCCGAGCCCGAAAACAACAAGGGCCTGATTTTCATCAAGCCCTTGTGTCCCGGGAACGATAACTTTGCCGCCGTTCGGAACCATATCTTTGCCGGAAACCCGGCATTTTGCGGCTCGCATGCGCCCGGAACTACTTCTGGTTGGAACAATAAACTTGCCGAAGTGACGTTTCTGGAACCATAACTTTGCCGGCTGTGGCCTGCAAGCACTAGCCCGCATTTCTCACACTGAGCCCTATCGCCCGGTGTTCGACGGGTTTGGCCGCGGAAATCGTCCAGGTTGAGAACACGTTGGGCGATGGCGGGGGCACTACGGGCGGATTCGGTCTTTCACGGGGCCGTTTCCCCAATTTCCTGGTGGCGGAGGAAGGCTGATCGGTCTGATTGGGCACGCCAGGGCCTCGCGCGCTGGCGCGATCAGGCATGAGAGCAGGAAGAATAGCTGGGTCGCTCAGCCGGGCACCAGCCGCGCCCGGGCGAGGTGCCACAGGGACTGGAATGGGCAGCCGCTGGCCATGCTGATGTGGATGCGGCGCACACTGAGCTTGACTTGGGCGCCGATCTTGAGCAGCTTCAGGCGCAGGCTCTCGCAGGTGGCGTCGGCCAGTTCGGTGCCGGCCAGGCCAATCCGGCGCAGGGCCTCCATCATGACGTAGGCAAAGGAGGCGAACCACAGGCGCAGCTGGTTGGCGCGCATCGTGGCGGTGGAGGTCCGGTCGGCGAACAGATGCAACTGGCACTCCTTGATGCGGTTCTCCATCTCGCCCCGGGCGCAGTACAGGTCTTCATAGAGCGCCTGCATCGCCCAGCGCCCGCTGTCCAGGCTGGTCACCACGAAACGGGGATTGGCCTTGCCCGGCAACTGCTCGGCCTTGCCCACGACCCGGCGCTCGCGTGACCAGCTATCGAGCGTGCGGTAGCGGAAATCACGAAAGCGCCGTGCCGCCCGGCCCGTTTCCTTGAACGCTGCTTCGGCTTCGGCCATCTCGGTCACGAGCTCTTCCTTGAGCCGTTTGTTCTTGGCCAGGCCGAAGATGAAATCCACGCCATGACTTTCGCACCAAGCCATCAACTCGTCGCGGGCAAAGCCCGAGTCCGCCCGCAGGATGATGCGTACCGCCGGCCAATGGCGCCGGATGTGATGCACGATCCGCTCCACCTCCTCTCTGGCACCGGCCGCCGCATCAATATTGGCCCGGCGCAGCTTGGCGGCGAGCAGGTGCCGGCCGCAGAAGATGTACAGCGGCAAATAGCAGTAGTGGCCGTAATAGCCGTGAAAGAAGCGCCCTTCCTGCTGGCCATGAAGCGGATCGTCCGTGGCATCCAGGTCCAGCACGATCTCGTCCGGCGCCGCAGCATGGGCCTCGATGAACAGGTCCACGAACAGGGACTCGAAGGCCGCCGGATCATGCCCGATCTTGTGGTAGCGCGAGCCCTCCCGGGTATCGGGCGCATGTTCCAGGCGGTTCAGCGTCGACTTGCCGGCCAGCGCCTGACAGCCCTTACGCCGTGCCTCCAGTTTCCCCGCCAGCGTGGCCAGCACCGGATCGCGCCGCAACTCATCGTGGTCGTTCAGGTCTTCGTAACCCAGCGCAATGCCCACGATCCGCTGCATCACCAGGGTGCGCACCGAATGCTCGACCAACAGCGCACTGCGGCCATCCTCAAAGCAACGCGCCACCCGGTCCGTCAGCCGCAGGGTTCGATCCACATCCCGCAGCAACAGCGCCCCAGCGTCAGAACTGAGCGTCCCGCCGTCAAAATCCAGCGCAATTCGCCGTTGACCAACCCGCCCAATCTCGCCCAGCTTTCCGGTACACTGTGCCTGCATCGCGGTTCCTTTCAAACATGGTTTAAGTCGTTCTCGCAAAACAACTTTCTCATGTTTCGGCCCGCGATGCACCTCCTATTTGTGAGAAATGCGGGCTAGAGGTTAGGGGACAGCCGTCTGATGTTTCGGATTGGCAAAGCGAATTAATTGCTAACGGCGACCCGAGTCGCCCCACCATGCTGAGTCACACGAGGGCGGCACCGCAACTTCACTGCACCTTTTG
>JAQTNA010000037.1 GCA_028714035.1 Rhodocyclaceae bacterium | reverse complement strand
GGGCCGACTGGGGTGACGTTCAGGCTCAGGGTGGCGTCGGAGCTGCCGTTGCCGTCGCTGATGGTGTAGGTGGCGACGGGCGGGTGGCCGTAGTAGTTGGCGACCGGGGTGAAGCTGTAGCTGCCGTCGCTGTTGATCACCAGGGTGCCGACGTTGGCGAGCGTGGCGGTCTGGCCGGCGGAGTAGGTGCCGCCTTTGACCACGAACTGGGTGACGCTGAGCGGCAGGCCGTTCACGTCGGTGTCGTTGCTCAGGACGGTGCCGGTCAGGGGGCCGGTGTTCTCGATCGCGGTCTGGCTGTCGGCCACCGCAACCGGGCCGACCGGGGTGACGTTCAGGCTCAGGGTGGCGTCGGAGCTGCCGTTGCCGTCGCTGATGGTGTAGGTGGCGACGGGCGGGTGGCCGTAGTAGTTGGCGACCGGGGTGAAGCTGTAGCTGCCGTCGCTGTTGATCACCAGGGTGCCGACGTTGGCGAGCGTGGCGGTCTGGCCGGCGGAGTAGGTGCTGCCATTGACCACGAACTGGGTGACGCTGAGCGGCAGGCCGTTCACGTCGGTGTCGTTGGCCAGGACGGTGCCGGTCAGGGGGCCGGTGTTCTCGATCGCGGTCTGGCTGTCGGCCACCGCAACCGGGCCGACGGGGGTGACGTTCAGGCTCAGGGTGGCGTCGGAGCTGCCGTTGCCGTCGCTGATGGTGTAGGTGGCGACGGGCGGGTGGCCGTAGTAGTTGGCGACCGGGGTGAAGCTGTAGGCGCCGTTGGCGGCGATGACCAGGGTGCCGACGTTGGCGAGCGTGGCGGTCTGGCCGGCGGAGTAGGTGCCGCCATTGACCACGAACTGGGTGACAGTGAGCGGCAGGCCGTTCACGTCGGTGTCGTTGGCCAGGACGGTGCCGGTCAGGGCGCCGGTGTTCTCGACCGCGGTCTGGCTGTCGGCGACGGCGGTGGGGCCGACGGGGGTGACGGTGATGTCGAGCGTGCTGCTGCTGGTGCCCAGGCCGTCGCTCATGGTGTAGCTGACCTGAGGCACGGTGCCGTAGTAGTTGGTGGCCGGGACGAAGCTGTAGGAGCCGTCGCCGTTCAGGGTCAGGTTGCCGACGTTGGCGATGACGGCGGTGTCGCCGGCGTTGTAGGTCTGGCTCTGTCCGGCGACGGAGAACTCGGTGACGGTCTTGGGCTGGCCGTTGATCTCGACGTCGTTGGTCAGGACGTTGCCGGAGGCGGTGGTGTTTTCCGATAGGGTCTGGGCGTCGGCGACGGCCGTGGGACCGACCGGGAAGATGCCCACGGTCAGCGTGGAGGTGTCCGTGGCCTGGCCGTCCGTAACCGTGTAGGTGGCCTGAGGGCCGGGGCCGTAGTAGTTGGTGGCGGGGGTGAAACTGTAATCACCGTTGGCGGCGATGGTCAGGCTGCCGACGCCGGCGATAACGGCCGTGCTTCCTGCCGCATAGGTCGTGCCACCCACCACGAACTGGGTGACGCTCAGGGCGTCGCCGTCCACGTCGCTGTCGTTGGTCAGCACGTTGCCGGAAATGGGCTGATTTTCCTGGGTAATGGCCGTGTCGGGCTGGGCGACCGGCGCGCTGTTCACGTTATCCGGCACGAAGGGGACGACGGTCAGAGTGAGATCCGCGGTGCTGGTACCCTGGCCGTCGCTGATGGTGTAGCTGGCGGTGGGGACCGATCCCGAGTAGGCCGCGTCCGGCGTGAAGGTGTAGCTGCCATTGGCGGCGATGGTCAGGGTGCCGATGCCTGCAAGGGTGGCCGTCTCCCCTGCGGCGTGCGCCTGACCGGCGACGCTGAAGCCGGTCACGGTCAGGGGCAGGTTGTTGATGTCGGTGTCGTTCCCCAGCACGTTGCCGGTGGCCGGAGTGCCTTGCATGGTCACCTGGCTGTCTGCGTTGGCGGTGGGCGGCAGGGGCGTGACGTTTATATCCAGAGTGGAGGTGGCGGTGGCGAGGCCGTCGCTGACGGTGTAGCTCGCCTGGGGCATGGGGCCGTAATAGTGGCTGGCCGGCGCGAAGGTGTAGGAGCCGTCCACGTTGATGGTCAGGCTGCCGATACCCGACATGGCGGCCGCGGTTCCCGCCGTGTACGTTGCGCCATTGACATGAAACTGGGTGACCGCCAGGGGTTGGCCGTTGCTGTCGCTGTCGTTCGACAGTACGTTGCCGGTGGCGATGGTGTCCTCGATGACGGTGTTGCTGTCGGGATGGGCCGTGGGCGGGACAGGCAGGACGTGCACGGCGAGAAAGAGCGTGATCGTGTCCTTGGGTTGAGCGCCATCGGTGATGATCAGCTTCAGATCCTGTTCGCCGATGAAGGTCGGCAGGCTCGTCATGGCGACATGCAGGGTTTCCTTGCCCGCGCCCGAATCCAGGTCCAGCGCGGAGTAGGTGCCCGCCGGGGCCGTGGAATACGTGCCGTTGGCATTCCTGATCTGGATGACCAGGGTGCCGATGGGCGGCGGAGCGTTCAGGCCGGCCTGGCTCAAGACACTGTACAGGTTGAAGTCCTGGTTGGTGTTTTCGATCAGGCTAACGCTGTTGCTGAGGGTGATGCTGGCCATGGATTTCGAACCTTTTTCCGTAAAATTTGGAGCCAAAAACGCCTTGTATGTTGTTGATCCGTATGTGTTTCAGGATGAATAACGACGCTTTTTGCTAGGCGGTTGCGGTGTTTTAAGCAAGAAACGATCCATAACCAAAGTAGGGATGGTGCCCGGCTTGCGGCGGGGGACGATGCCAGTACTGGCTGGAGACGGCCACAAGATATTGATGCATAGCAAAAAATGATCAACTGGCCGTGTGTACCGAGGGGTGCCGGAGGCATATCCAGAGGGCTCCCGATGCCTCCAGACCGGGCGGCTGGCCTGGTGTATATATGCCTTAAGGCGCGCTATGGCTATGACTTTGGATAGCGGCTGGAAAGTAGCCCGACAGATCATTTTCAGGGTACGGGCGGCCAATGATCTTGATGTGCGCCATATTCTTTCGGGAGATTCAAGCGGGTCGTCCCGGGGCAACGCCCGCCGTTGGCCCGTTCAGTCACTTGATTTATATCAAAATATTTCTCGATGGGAGGTGTCGCCGGCGAGGCGGGCAGCCAATCTTGTCGGCAGATTGTTCCGTTTCAGCCCCCTCGGATCGCCAGATGGGTTGCTGTAAAGAATTCCGACATGTTTCCGGCGATGTTCCTATCCCTAAAGTATTATTATGCGTATTGGGTCGCATTCCAGAGGGGCGCTCCAGGGGCGCGGGAGGGAGTTTGAAAACATTTGTTAAATGTTATGGATCAAGGTGTTAACATCAAAATCCCGACTTTTTTTGTCAAATTATATTTTCCGCGGCCTGATTTTCGTCATTAACCACCCCTGTTTTGTGGGGGCTCCACCCGCTGCCTTTGAGTTGGCACCTGATGTGTAAAGAATTTCGACACTTTGTCGGGTCTTCCAACCCTGCGACAAGCTGTCGCGCGACAACGTGTCGCATTTCCCGTGACGCCTGGTCCGGCTAGCATCCACGCATTTTTCGGTGGAGTGAAAAGCATGAACCTGCCTGTTCGACCCCTGGCGGCGGCCGTCGCCCTGGCTTTTTCCGCAATGGCGGCAAGCGCCGGCGCGGAGGACGCGAATCTGGGCGAAGTCCTTGTCCGCGCAACGAAAGCCGGTGCCCCGGCGCTTGATCCTGCCTCGGTGGCCCCGGCGAACCTGGCGCGCCTGCGGTCGGCGACCAGCGATACGGCGAGTCTCCTGAGAGACATGCCCGGGGTGAGCCTTCAGGTTGCCGGTGGCGTATCCAGCCTGCCCGCGCTTCACGGCATGGCGGACGACCGGGTGCGCGTGAAGGTGGATGGCATGGACCTCATATCCGCCTGCGCCAATCATATGAATCCGCCCCTGTCCTATATGGACCCGAGCCATGTGGGCAGTGTCAAGGTGTTCGCCGGCATCGCCCCGGTCAGCCTCGGCGGCGACAGCATTGCCGGGACGATCCAGGTGGAATCGGCGGCACCGGAATTTGCCCGGCCGGGACAGGGGACGCTTCAGAACGGGGCGGTCGGCGCCTTCTTCCGAAGCAACGGCAATGCCCTGGGCGGCAATCTGTCGGCGATGGTTGCGGGCGAGGCCTTGAGCCTGGCCTATAAGGCTTCCACCACCGAATCCGGTGACTACAAGGCGGCGAATGATTTCAAGGCGCCGGGGCTGGCGGCGGCGGGCCGGGGCTGGCTGGATGGGGACGTGGTGGGGTCTTCCCGCTACAAGTCAGAAAACCAGTCGGTCGCGCTTGCCCTGCGCCATGAAAATCACCTGATGGAACTGAAACTCGGTATTCAGGACATCCCATACCAGGGCTTCGCCAACCAGCGCATGGACATGACCGGCAATGACAGCCGGCAGATCAACCTGCGCTACATGGGCCAATATGAGTGGGGCGTCCTGGAAGCCCGTGTCTACGACGAAAAGACGCGGCACAAGATGAATTTCGGCGACGACAAGCTCATGAACCCCAGCCCGACCGGCATGCCTATGGATACGGAAGGAAAGAATACGGGGGTGATGCTGAAGGCCGACATCGCCTTATCCGGGGGCGATGCCCTCCGGGTGGGGGGCGAGTATCAGCGCTATCGGTTGAACGACTGGTGGTCGCCGTCGGGCACCGGGGGGATGTCCCCGAATACCTTCTGGAACATCAACAACGGCCAGCGGGATCGCCACGATGTCTTCGGGGAATGGGAAAAGCGATGGAACTCCCGCTGGGCCAGCCAGTTCGGGGTTCGCGTCGGTACGGTGCAGATGGACGCGGGGCCGGTCCAGGGCTACAAGTCCACCGGGACGGTGTATCCGGCGGTGGCCGCCGCCTTCAATGCGCTCGACCGCCGTCGAACGGACAACAACACGGACCTGACGGCTCTGGCCCGCTACACTCCGGACGAGAACGGAAGCGTCGAGTTCGGCCTGGCGCGGAAAACCCGTTCGCCGAACCTCTACGAGCGGTACACCTGGTCCACCCAAAGCACCATGGTGTTGAACATGAACAACTGGTTCGGCGACGGCAACGGCTATGTCGGCAACCCGGACCTGAAGCCCGAAGTGGCCCATACCCTGAGCGCGACCGCCCTTTGGCGCGATGGCGCGCAGAAGGACTGGGAGCTGAAAGTCTCGCCCTATTACACCCGCATCCAGGATTACGTGGACGCGGTGGCCTGTGCCGCCTGCGCGACCCGAACCGACGGCTTCGTCAATCTCTCCCTGGCCAACCAGAGTGCCCGCCTTTATGGGCTGGATGTGTCCGGCTATCTGCCCCTGGCGAGAACCGGCTACGGCGACTTCCGGGGCACGGGCGTGTTGAATTACGTCCGGGGCAAGAATCTGACGTCCGGAGACAACCTGTACCACATCATGCCCTTGAACCTGAAGTTGGCCATCGAGCAGCGTCGAGGCGGGTGGACCCATATCCTGGAGGCCGAGCTGGTGGATGCCAAGACCGAGGTCCAGGCGGTCAGGAAGGAACTCCGAACCGGCGGTTACGGCCTGCTCGCCCTGCGCAGCAGTTATGAATGGAAGCAGGTACGTCTGGACGTGGGGTTGGAGAACCTGCTGAACAAATTCTATGTCCACCCTCTGGGTGGGGCTTATGTCGGCCAGGGGAGCACCATGTCCACGGGGGTTCCCTACGGAACGCTGGTTCCCGGCATGGGCCGCTCCCTCCATACGGGCCTGAATATCCGTTTCTGATAGCTGCGGCTCGGGCCGCAGGAACCAAAGGCCGGATCAGCCGACGCTGGTCCGGCCTTTCGCATTCGTTTCGTGCCGGAACACGCCGCCCTGCCGATTGCATCCGCCCGCATGCTTTCGGGGCCGGTGTATACTTGACGTCTTTTTTTGATTGCGGATTGTTCTCCGGGCTTGGCCGGTGTCCGCTTCTGCCCGTATTTTCTGGAGAGCATCACTGGTGAGCGAAATGCCCGCACATCCGAGCCAGGCCGACGCTTTGGTCCTGGCGCGCAAGGTGGCATCGGCCATGGAAAAGCAGGATGCAGCCGTGCGCCACATGGGCATCAGGATCGAGGACGTTGCGCCCGGGCTGGCCCGCGTTCGCATGGAGCTGAAGCCGGAAATGCTCAACAGTCACGGCACCGGCCATGGCGGTTTCATCTTTGCCCTGGCCGACACCGCCTTTGCCTATTCCTGCAATGCGGGCAACGAGGCGAACGTGGCCGCCGGATGCAGCATCGAGTACCTGGTGCCAGCCGCCTGTGGTGACGTGCTCACTGCCGTCGCCAAGGAGAGGCATCGCTCGGGCCGAACCGGCATCTACGATGTCACGGTCAGCAATCAGCGGAACGAAATCATCGCCGTATTCCGCGGCAAATCCCATCGCATCAAGGGAACTTCGGTTCCGGAGGGCAGTTTTTAGCTCCCGCGCCGGTGGCCGGGCCGGCAAGACCCCGGCAATATTTCAGCCCTGAAGGAATAGACATGACCGTGAAGACCCCGGCCTCCGGAGACCTGGAGCCGATTGAGACCGCCAGCCGGGACGAGATCGCCGCGCTCCAGTTGCAACGCCTGCAATGGTCCGTGAATCACGCCTACGAGAATGTGCCCCACTACAGGAAGTCCTTCGATGCGGCGGGCGTGCACCCTTCCGATCTCAAGTCCTTGTCGGATCTGCGGAAGTTTCCCTTCCTGTACAAGGACGACTTCCGCGCCAACTATCCCTTCGGCCTGTTCGCGGTACCGAAGGAACGTATCGTGCGGGTGCACGCCTCTTCCGGTACCACGGGCAAGCCCACGGTCGTCGGCTACACCCGGACGGACATAGACAACTGGGCCCTGCTCATGGCGCGCTCCATCCGCGCCGCCGGCGGCCGGCCCGGCGACATGGCCCACGTGGCCTATGGCTATGGCCTGTTCACCGGCGGCCTGGGCGCCCACTACGGTGCCGAGCGCCTGGGCTGCACCGTGGTGCCCATGTCCGGCGGGCAGACGGAGAAGCAGATCCAGTTGATCATGGATTTCAAACCGACCATCGTCATGGCCACGCCTTCCTATTTCCTGAACATCCTGGACGAACTGGAGCGCGAGGGCGTGGATCCCCGCAACACCTCCATGCGCGTGGGTATCTTCGGCGCCGAGCCCTGGACGGAGGCCATGCGCGCCGAGATCGAGCGGCGCTCCGGCATTGACGCCATAGACCTCTACGGGCTGTCGGAAGTGATGGGGCCGGGGGTGGCCTGCGAATGCATAGAGACGAAGGACGGCCCGACCCTCTGGGAAGATCATTTCTACGCCGAAGTCATTGACCCCAGGACGGGGGAAGTGCTGCCGGATGGCGAGGAGGGGGAGCTGGTGTTCACCACCCTGACCAAGGAAGGCCAGCCGGTCATCCGCTACCGCACCCGCGACCTGACCCGCCTGCTTCCGCCCACTTCCCGCGCCTTCCGCCGCATCGCCAAGATCACCGGCCGCTCGGACGACATGCTCATCATCCGTGGCGTCAATGTGTTCCCGACCCAGATCGAGGAATTGATCCTGAAGCAGCCGGAACTGTCGCCCCACTACGAGATCGAGGTCAGGCGCGAGACGCACATGGACGAGGTGGAAGTCCGGGTCGAGTTGTCGCCCCAGCACGCGGCCATGCCGGAGCCCCACCTGGAGGCGGTGGTCAAGCATCTTCAGCATTCCATCAAGACCTTCGCCGGCATCAGCACCCGGGTGCGTCTGATGGAACCCGGAGCGCTCACCCGCTCCATGGGCAAGGCCAAGCGGGTTTTCGACAAGCGGCACCTGTAGACCGGCGGCGTGGCAGGGCGTGATGCCTTGCCCGGTTCCGTTCAAACCCATAACGAGGAGACGACAAGATGAACAAACGCATGACCCTGAAGGTGCTCGCCGGCTTTGTCCTGGTACTGGGCACGGGGGCTGCCCTGGCGGCCGACCCCATCCGTATCGGTTCCGTGCTGTCCGTCACCGGCCCCGCCGCCTTCCTGGGCGACCCGGAACTGAAGACGCTACAGATGGTCGTGGAGCGGATCAACAAGTCCGGCGGCGTGCTGGGTCGGCAACTGGAACTGGTGCATTACGACGATGCCACCGACGCGGCCAAGGCCAACGGCTTCGGCAAGCGCCTGATCGAATCCGACAAGGTGGACATCCTGGTGGGCGGTACCACCACCGGCTCCACCATGTCCATGGTGCCCCTGGCGGAAAAGGCCGGCATCCCCTTCGTTTCCCTGGCGGGCGGCGTGCCCATCATCGAGCCGGTGAAGAAATGGGTGTTCAAGACCCCCCACACCGACCGCATGGCGGCGGAGAAGGTGTTCGAGGACATGAAGAAGAAGGGCATCAGCAAGGTGGGCCTCTTGTCCGAGACCTCCGGTTTCGGTGCTTCCGGCAAGAAGGAGACCGAGGCCGTGGCCGGCAAGTACGGCATCACCCTGGTGGCCAACGAGACCTACGGCCCCAAGGATTCCGACATGACCGCCCAACTCACCAAGATCAAGGGTGCGCCCGGCATCCAGGCGCTGTTCGTGTTCGGCCTGGGTCAGGGTCCGGCCATCGTCACCAAGAACGTGGCCCAGCTCGGCATCACCCTGCCCCATTACGAGTCCCACGGCGTGGCCTCCGACGAGTTCCTGAAGCTCGCCGGTAAGGCGTCCGAGGGCGTGCGCATGCCATCCCCGGCGCTGCTCGTGGCGGACAAGCTGGCGGCCAGCGACCCCATCAAGAAGGTGGTGGTGGCCTACGCCAAGGACTACAAGGATCGTTACAAGGACGACGCTTCCACCTTCGGCGGTTACGCCCACGATGGCCTGATGCTGGCCGTGGATGCGATCAAGCGTGCCGGCACCACCGACAAGGAAAAGGTGCGGGAGGCCCTGGAAGCCACCAAGGGTTTCGCCGCCACGACCGGTGTGTACTCCATGTCCGCCACGGACCACATGGGCCTGGATCTCTCCGCCTTCCGCATGCTGGAAGCGAAGAACGGTGACTGGGTGTTCGCGAAGTAAGCTTTGAGAGGAAAGGAAGGCCGGTTCGCCCTGCTTCCCGGCCTTCAACCTGTCCTTGGTAGGTCGGGATTTATCCCGACTTTGGCTTTCATTCAATTAATTGTCGGGATGAATCCCGACCTACAGACCCCCGCATGCTTTCGGAATTCCTCCAGTTCCTGTTTTCCGGCGTGACGGTCGGGGCCACCTACGCCCTGGCTGCGCTGGGCTTCACGCTCATCTACAACGCCAGCCACGTCATCAACTTCGCCCAGGGTGAATTCATCATGCTGGGGGGCATGCTGACGGTGGCGGGAGTGAGCGCCGGCCTGCCCCTTCCCGTGGCCATCGCGCTCGCCATCGCGGCGGCGGCGGTGGTGGGCATGCTGGTGGTCCGGTTCGCCATCCAGCCGGCGAAGGGCGCGGACGTGGTGTCCCTGATCATCATCACCATCGGCGTGTCCCTGGTGGTCCGGGGGCTGACCCAGATATCCCTGGGCAAGGGCACCCACAGCTTTCCCGCTTTCTCCGGCAGCGAACCCCTGCATGTCCTCGGCGCGACGCTCCTGCCCCAGAGCCTCTGGGTGCTGGGCGTGACGGCCGCCGTCGTCGCTCTTCTCGGCTGGTTTTTCAGCCGTACCCTCACGGGCAAGGCGATCCTGGCCACGGCCTACAATCGCCTGGCGGCCCAGTTGGTGGGTATCAGCACCAACAAGGTGCTGTTCCTCAGTTTTGCCCTCTCGGCCGCCCTGGGCGCCCTGGGCGGTGTGCTGGTTACGCCCATCACCATGACTTCCGCCGACGTGGGCATCATGCTCGGCCTCAAGGGCTTCGTGGCCGCCGTGCTGGGGGGGCTGGGCAACGGCCTGGGGGCCGTGGTGGGCGGGCTCCTGGTGGGCGTCGCCGAAGCCATGGCCGCGGGCTACATCTCCTCGGCCTACAAGGACGCCGTGCCTTTCGTCATGATCCTGTTCCTCCTGTTCTTCCTGCCGCGCGGCCTCTTCGGCGCCCGGGTGACGGAGCGGGTGTGACATGAGGCGATCGCGTTATCCGGGGCTTCTGGCCCTGTCCCTCTTCCTGGCGCTCCTGCCCCTGGCCTTGCCCAATGCCTACACCTACGACGTGGTAGTGCGCATTTTGATCAACGCCATCCTGGTCATGGGCCTCAATCTGCTGGTGGGTTTCGCCGGGCAGATCAGCCTGGGCCATGCCGGTTTCGTGGGCATGGGTGCCTACAGCACGGCGGTGCTCACCACTCACGCCAACTGGCACCCGCTCCCGGCCATGGCGGCCGGGGCCGCGCTGGCCGGCTTCCTGGCCCTGATGGTGGCGCGCCCCATCTTCCGCCTCAAGGGCCAATACCTGACCATGGCCACCCTGGGCCTGGGCATCATCATCGCCATCGTCATCGGCAACGAATCCGCCTGGACCGGCGGGCCGGACGGCATGCCCGTGTCCTCCCTGTCCCTGGTCGGTTTCGAGCTGTCCGGGGAGAAGCGCTGGTACGGCTTCATGGCGGTGCTCCTGGTGTTCAGCCTGTGGTCCTGCCAGAACCTCATGGACTCCCCCTTCGGCCGGGCGGTGCGCGCCCTGCACGGCTCCGAGGTGGCGAGCCAGGTGGTGGGGGTGAACGTGGGCCGCTACAAGGTGGCGGTTTTCGTCCTGACCGCCATGCTGGCCAGCGTCATGGGCAGCCTGACCGCTCATTACGTGGGTTTCCTGACACCGGGCGTGGCGGGCTTCTTCCATTCCATAGAACTCGTGACCATGGTGGTGGTGGGCGGCATGGCCTCCCTCTACGGCTCCATCGTCGGCGCCGCCCTCCTCACCATGCTGCCGCAGCTGCTGGCCACCCTGGAGGGCTGGGAGACCGTGGCCTTCGGCGCCATCCTGGTGTTCACCATGATCTTCATGCCCCGGGGCCTGGTGCCCACGCTGGCGGCCCGCTTCGGAAGGACACGCTGATGGCGCTCCTGGAGGTGGAAAACCTGTCCGCCGCCTTCGGCGGGGTGAAGGCCGTAGACCAAGTCAGTTTCCGGGTCGAGCCCGGTTCCATCTTTTCCGTCATCGGTCCCAACGGCGCCGGCAAGACCACGCTGTTCAATCTGGTGACCGGCATCTACCACGCCGATTCGGGCGAAGTCCGGCTCGAAGGCCGGCGGGTGAACGGCCTCAAGCCCTATGAACTGGCGCGCCTGGGCCTTTCCCGTACCTTCCAGAACCTGCAAATCTGCATGAACATGACGGCCCTGGAGAACGTCATGGTGGGCGCCCACCTGCGCCTGGACCGCAGTCCGCTGAAGGCCATGCTGCGCCTGCCGGCCATCGTGGCCCGGGACCGGGAATTGCGCCGGGAAGCGGCCGAACTCATGGCCTACGTGGGCCTCGCGGATCAGGTGTCGGCGGAGGCGGATGCCCTGTCCTACGGCGCACTGAAGCGGCTGGAGATCGCCCGGGCCCTGGCGGCCCGGCCCAAGCTGCTGTTCCTGGATGAGCCGGCGGCGGGCCTGAATCCCACGGAGACCGGGGAGATTGACGGGCTGATCCAGAAGGTGGCGGAATCCGGCGTGACCGTGGTGCTGGTGGAACACGACATGAAGCTGGTGATGAACCTCTCGGATCACATCCTGGTGCTGGACTACGGCAGGAAGCTGGCCGAAGGCACGGCGGCGGAAGTGCGCCGCAACCCGGACGTGATCGCCGCCTACCTGGGCGCTTCGGCCTGAGGACGCCCCCATGAGCAAGAATCTGACTCTCTCCGTACAGGGACTGTCCGCCCACTATGGCCGCATCCAGGCGCTGTCAGGCGTGGACCTGGTCATCCCGGAGGGTGAACTGGTGGCCCTGGTGGGGGCCAACGGCGCGGGCAAGAGCACGCTCCTGCGCACCCTCTCCGGCGTCCAGCCCGCCAGTGCCGGCGCCATCCTGTTCGACGGCGTCGACATCACCCGTCTGCCGCCCCACGAAAGGGTGAAGCGCGGCATCTGCCAGAGCCCGGAGGGGCGCCAGGTGTTCGGCCCGCTTTCCATCGAGGACAATCTCAGGCTCGGCGCCTACACCCACGGCAGGCAGGGGGTGGAGGAGGATCTGGGGCGCATGTTCGATCTCTTTCCCGTGTTGCAGGAGAAACGGCGCCTGCCCGCCGGGACGCTTTCCGGGGGACAGCAGCAGATGCTGGCCATGGCCCGCGCCCTCATGGGCCGGCCCCGCCTGCTGCTTCTGGACGAACCTTCCATGGGCCTGGCGCCGCTCCTGGTGGAGGAGATTTTCCGGGTCATCGTGCGCCTGAAAGAGACCGGCATGACCATCCTGCTGGTGGAGCAGAATGCCCACGCGGCACTCTCCATTGCCGACGACGGCTACGTGATCGAGGCCGGCCGCATCATCCTCTCCGGTCCCGGCAGGGAGCTCCTGGAAAACGAGGCAGTGCAGAAGGCCTACCTGGGCGTGTGAGCCTGTCGGCGCCGTGGTTCATCCGGGCGGAGCCGCGCGATTCGGCGCCATGCCTCGGGCGGCAGGCTCAATGCCTGTGCCCCAGGCCCAGATAGCTCTCGATGACGCGCGGGTCGCGGGCCAGTTCCTTGCTCGGTCCTTCCAGGGAAATCTCGCCGGTCTCCAGCACGTAGGCGCGGTCGGAGACGTGCAGCGCGGCGCGCGCATTCTGCTCGACGAGCAGGATGGCGACGCCGGTCTTGGTGAGCGCGGCGATGGTGCGGAAGATTTCCTTGATGATGAGGGGCGCCAGGCCGAGGCTGGGTTCGTCCAGCATCAGCAGCTTGGGTTTGGCCACCAGAGCCCTTCCCATGGCCAGCATCTGGCGCTCGCCGCCGGACAGGGTGCCGGCCATCTGCTCCCGGCGCTCCAGAAGGCGGGGGAAGATGTCGTAGACCTGATCCATGGTTTCCAGGTGATCCCTGTGCCCCGCGCGATAGCGATCGAAAGCCCCGAGCAAGAGATTGTCCTCGACGCTCATCTCGCCGAACAGCTCGCGCCTTTCGGGCACCAGGGTCATGCCGTGCCGTACCAGATGTTCGACCTGGCGGTCGGTGCCCTGGTGTTCGCCGAGGTAGGATATGTCGCCCTTGGCCGGCAGCAGGCCCATGAGCGCGGACAGCAGCGTCGTCTTGCCGGCGCCGTTGGGACCGATGACGGTGACGATCTCGCCCTTTCTGATGCTCAGGTTGATGCCGCGCAGGGCCTCGACCTTGCCGTAGCTCACGGAGAGATCGCGAACGTCGAGCACAACGGGGGCGACGGGGTTCTCGCCGAGTTCAGTAGCCATCGTGTTCGTCCACTCCACCCAGATAGGCTTCCAGCACCGCCGGGTTTCTCTGCACTTCCTCGGGCAGGCCCTCTGCCAGCTTCTGGCCGAACTCCATGACCACCACCCGGTCCGCCAGGCCCATCACAAAATCCATGTCGTGCTCGACGAGCAGGATGCCCATGCCCTCGTGGCGCAGGCGGCGCAGCAACTCGCCCAGCGCCTTCTTTTCCAGGTAGCGCAGGCCGGCCGCGGGCTCGTCGAGCAACAGGAGACAGGGGTCGGCGGCCAGGGCGCGGGCGATCTCGACGATGCGCTGCTTGCCCAGAGGCAGGCTGCCGGCCGCCTCGTACATGTGCTCGGCCAGCCCGCAACGCTCGATCTGCAGGGCGGCTTCATGCAGCAGGCAGGCCTCCTCCTTGCGTTCGGTCCGACAGGCCGCATGCAGGAAATTCCTGCGTCCGCGCAGATGGGCGCCTATGGCCACGTTTTCCAGGACGCTCATGGCGGGCAGCAGGCGCACGTGCTGGAAGGTGCGGCTCATGCCGCGCCGGGCGATGTCCCGCGCGGTGAGGCCTTCCACCCGCTCCCCAAGGAAGCGCACCTCGCCGGAACTGACCGGGCTGATGCCGGAGATGGCGTTGAACATGGTGGTCTTGCCCGCGCCGTTGGGGCCGATCAGAGCCATGACCTCGCCCGCGCGCACCGTGAGGCTCATGTCGTCGTTGGCCACCAGCCCGCCGAAGCGCTTGGTGGCGTTGTTCACTTCGAGCAACACGCTGCCATTGTCGGGAAGCGTGCGCCGTGCCAATGGCTCGGCCTCGGCGACGCGCGGCCGGGTCGCCTGGGCGGGGAAGAGGCGCAGGAGCAGGGGCCAGAGACCCTCGCGCGCCCGGTGCAGCACCAGGATCATGAGCAGGCCGAACACGATCACCTCGAAGTTGCCGCTCTGGCCCAGGAGCCTGGGCAGCCAGTCCTGCAACCATTGTTTGAGGATCGTGATGACGCCCGCCCCCAGGATGGCGCCCCAGACGTGCCCGGCGCCGCCCACCACCACCATGAACAGAAACTCGATGCCCTGGGACAGGGAAAAAGGGGTGGGATTTACGAAGCGTTGGAGATGGGCGTAGAGCCAGCCGGAGAGGCAGGCGTAGAGCGCCGCCACGGTGAAGACGATGATCTTGGCGCGGGGGGTGTTCACGCCCATGGCTTCGGCCATGAGGCTGCCGCCCTTCAGGGCGCGGATGGCCCGCCCCTCCCGGGAATCCAGGAGGTTCCGGGTGGTCAGGACCAGGAGCAGCAGCATGGCCCAGATCAGGTAGTAGAACTCCCGGCCGGATTTGACTTCCAGGCCGAGCAGGGAGAGGGCGGGAATGCCGGTGATGCCGGTGTAGCCGCCCAGGAAATCCACATTGCCGAACAGGAAATACAGGCTGATGCCCCAGGCGATGGTGCCCAGGGGCAGGTAATGCCCCCCCATGCGCAGGGTGATGAAGCCCAGGAACAGGGCCACGGCGGCGGTGATGGCCAGGGCGGCGGGCAGGGTCAGCCAGGGCGAAACGCCATGCACGGTGGTCAGGTAGGCCGTGGTGTAGGCACCGATGCCCACGAAGGCCGCCTGGCCGAAAGAGGTGAGCCCCCCCACGCCGGTCAGGAGTACCAGGCCCAGGGCGACCATGGCGTAGAGGCCGATGTAGTTCAGCAAGGTGATGGTGAATTCCGGCAGCACCAGGGGGCCCAGCGCCAGGGCGGCCAAAAAGGCGCCGAGCAGCAGCCGGTTCCTCATTCCTCTTCCTCCACATGGCGGCTGGTGAGGGAGCGCCACAGCAGCACGGGGATGATGAGGGTGAATACGATCACTTCCTTGAAGGCGCTGGCGTAGAAGGAGGAGAAGGATTCCAGGAGGCCCACCAGGATGGCGCCGGCGGCGGCGATGGGGTAGCTGGCCAGGCCACCGATGATGGCGCCGACGAAGCCTTTCAGGCCGATCAGGAAGCCGGAATCGTAGTAGATGGTGGTGATGGGGGCGATGAGCACGCCGGAGAAGGCGCCGATCAGGGCCGCCAGCATGAAGGAGAGCCGGCCTGCCAGGTTGGCGGAGATGCCCATGAGCCGGGCGCCGGTGCGATTCATGGCGGTGGCCCGCAGCGCCTTGCCGTAGATCGTGCGCTCGAAATAGAAGTAGAGCGCCACGATCAGCACCAGGCTGGCTACCACCACCAGCACCGTCTGGCCCTGCAACACCGCGTCACCGATCTGGAAACTCATGTCGGTGAAGGGAGTGGTACGGGAGCCTTCCGCCCCGAAGAACAGGAGGCCCAGGCCGATCAGCGCCACATGCACGGCCACCGAGACGATGAGCAGCATGAGCACGGAGGCCTCGGCGATGGGCTGGTAGGCCAGGCGGTAGATCATGGCGCCGATGGGCACCACCATGGCCAGGGTCAGCGCCACCTGCACCGGCTGGGGCAGGGTGGCCGGGGAGACGGCCAGCAGGTAGCCCGCCAGGAGGATGGGCACGCCGCAGTTGTAAAAGAGGATCAGGGGCACCCGGCGCATCTTGTGGTGGCGCAGCGCCCAGGAGATGTCGGCGAAGGCCACCGCCGCGCCCAGCCCGATCAGGAGCCAGAGGGTGCCCGGCAGCTTGCCGGCCTGAAGGCTGGACAGGGTCAGGGCACCGAATGCGACGAACTCGCCCTGGGGAATGAATATGACGCGGGTGACGGCGAACACCAGCACCAGCGCCAGGGCCAGAAGCGCGTAGATGGCGCCGCTGGTGATGCCGTCCTGGCCCAGCAACAATACGATCTGCAAATCCATGAAGCTTTGGGAGCCGCCAGCGCGGCTGTGAGGAATCTTTCGGGCAGCGATGCCAACGCGAGACGCCGCTCAGGCCGAGACGTCGGCCTGAGTGGTGCCCGCTTGCTTAGTGAACCAGCTTCCAGCCGCCGTTCTCGATTTTTACCATGACCCGGGCACGCTGATCGAAGCCGACGTGGTCCTTGTCACTGTAACTGGCCACCCCATGGGCCAGGGTCAGGTTGCGCGTGCCTTCCAGGGCGTCCCGCAGGGCCTTGCGGAATTCCGGGGTGCCCGGCTTGGCCTTCTTGAGGGCGACCGGCACCGCGTTGGCCAGCAGCCGGCCCGCATCCCAGGCATGGGCGCCGAAGGTGGAGGCGCTGCCCTTGCCGTAAGTGCCTTCGTATTTGCCCACGTATTCCAGGGCCACGGCGCGCACCGGATTGTTGTCGGGCAGTTGATCCGCCACCAGCACCGGGCCGGCGGGCAGAATGGTGCCTTCACAATCCTTGCCGCACACCCGCAGGAAATCGGGGTTGGCCACGCCGTGGGTCTGGTACATCTGACCCTTGTAGCCCTTCTCCTTCAAGGACTTCTCCGGCAGGGCAGCGGGCGTGCCGGCGCCGCCCACCAGCACGGCATCGGGCTTGGCGGACAGAATCTTCAGGACCTGCCCGGTGACCGAAGTGTCCGGGCGGTTGTAGCGCTCGTTGGCCACGATCTTGATGCCCTTGGCCTCGGCCACCTTGGAGAACTCGTTCCACCAGCCTTCGCCGTAGGCGTCGGCGAAGCCGATGTAGGCCACGGTCTTCACCTTGGCGGCGATCATGTGATCCACGATGGCTGCGGCCATCAGGGCGTCGTTCTGGGGGGTCTTGAATACCCAGGCGCGCTTGGCGTCCATGGGTTCGACGATCTTGGCCGCCGCCGACATGGAGATCATGGGCGTTTCGGCCTCGGCCGCCACGTCTATCATGGCCAGGGAATTCGGCGTGATGGTGGAGCCGATGATCGCGTCCACCTTGTTTTCGGAGATGAGCTTCCTGGTGTTCTTGACCGCCGTGGTGGTGTCGGAAGCGTCGTCGAGGATGATGTAGTTCACCTTCTGGCCGCCGAGGGTGGTCGGCATCAGGGCGAAGGTGTTCTTCTCGGGGATGCCCAGGGAAGCCGCCGGTCCGGTGGCCGAAAGCGTGACACCGACGTTGATGTCGGCGTAAACGAGAGATGTACCCCCCGCTCCGGCCAGTGCAAGAATCCTGATCGCGACTGCTTTGAGCTTCATCGTCCCCTCCAAGATTAATTAGTGTTGTGAGTCCGCGCATCCCGTACGCGGCGAACGGTTATTGTGCAGCCATGCGCCCGCTAACACAAGCCGGAGCGCTTGAAAGTTTGTTGCAAGAAAGGCCCGTGCGCCTTGTCTTCGGCGCACCCCTGCCACGGCGGATGCCACTTTCCCGGATGTCGGCAAACTCTCAGGCCGGGAGTGCTTCGTCGGCAGCCACGGCGGCGCGGCCCCGCTCGAAGGCCTGACGGTTCATTTCCACCATCTGGGGCTTTCTGGCCGAGAAGCGCTTGAGGATGGCGGCGAGCAGCACGTCCGCGGGGAAGGGCAGGTAATCCGCCATGGCGCCCAGCATGACCGTGTTTCCCAGCTTCAGGTTGCCCAGTTCCAGTGCCAGTTCATTGGCGTCGAAGGCATGCACCGTGAGGCCCAGCTTCTTCAGGGAGGCCACCGGGTCGTCCGGGTAGGGAAAGAGGCCCAGTTCCACGATGGGCGGCACGAGGCGCGCCACGTTCATGAGTACCGTGCCGCCGGGTCGCAGCATGTGCGCCCAGCGCAGGGTCTCGGCCGCCTCGAACCCGACCACCAGATCCGCTTCGCCCAGGGGAATCTGGGGCGAGAGGACCTTGGGGCCGAAGCGCAGATGGGAGGACACCACGCCGCCCCGTTGCGCCATGCCGGCCACTTCGGTTTTCTTGGCATCGAAGCCCAGGCCCAGGGCTGCTTCGGCCAGGATCTCCGTGGCGGTCATCACGCCCTGGCCGCCGATGCCGACCACCAGGATGTTGCTTACGTCCTTCTTCATTGTGGAGTCCTCAGGAAGGCGATGGGGGAAACGGGCATGGCTTCCTCGATGGCCTTGGGCGCGCAGGGTTGCAGGCAAAGGCCGCAGCCGGTACAGGCGGCGGTCTCGATGCGCACGAAGGCCAGATCCACTTCCTTGCCGTTGTTCTTCACTTCCTTGCCGCGCCGGGTGACGTGGATGGCGGGGCAGCCCACATCCAGGCAGTTGCCGCAGCCGGTGCATTTCTCGTCGGTGACCGCGTAGGGTTTCTGCGGCTGGTAGTAATCCACCAGCACGCAGGGTTTGTCGGTGATGATGACCGAGGGCTCCTCGATCTTGATCTCTTCGCGGATGGTCTTGAACAGCACGGGCAACTGGTAGGGGTCCACCACCCGGATGCGTTCGGGCTTCACGCCCAGGGCCTCGCACAGCTTGGGGAAATCCACGCGCCGGGTTTCCTCGCCGCGGAGATCCCGGCCGCTGCCCGGGTTTTCCTGGCCGCCGGTCATGCCCACGGCCCGGTTGTCCAGCAGCAGGATGGTGACGTTGCCCTTGTTGTAGGTGATGTCCAGCAGGCCCTGCATGCCCATGTGCAGGAAGGTGGAATCGCCGATCACGCCCAGGATGCGCTTGTTGGCATCCGCTTCGCCCCGGCCCTTGTCCAGCCCCAGGGCCATGCCCATGGAGGCGCCCATGGAAATGCAGGCGTCCAGGGCGTTCCAGGGATGGCCCGCCCCCAGGGTGTAGCAGCCGATGTCGCCGGAGATGACGATGTTTCGCAACTGGGACAGGGTGTAATAGACCCCCAGGTGGGGACAGGCGACGCACATGGTGGGCGGCCGGGGGAACACGGTCTGGGCGGCCACCGTTTCGGCCACCGGCAGCGTTTCGCCATTCATGCGTGCCACGGCCGGGCGCAACACGTCCGGGGACAGTTCGCCCTGGGTCGGCAGCACGTCCTTGCCGTGCACCTCGATGCCGGCGGCCTTCAGCTCCTCTTCCAGGAGAGGCTCCGTCTCTTCCACGACCAGCACGGCGTCTACGCTGGCGGCAAAAGCCCGCAGGCGGTTCAGGGGGGCGGGGCAGGAGAGGCCCAGCTTGAACAGGGGCGCGTCGGGGAAGGCCTCGCTCACGTGCATGGCGGCCGGGCCGCTGGCGATGAAGCCGACGCGGCGATCCGTGCCTTCCGTGAGCTGATTCAGGGGGCTGGTCTCGGCCTCCGCGCGCATCAGCCTTTCCCGCTCGAACATCTTGGGGATCCGGTTCTTGGCGTGGCCCGGCACCATGACCCAGCGCGTCGGATCCTTGTGCCAGCCGCCCGGTTCATGGGGGATGCGGTTGCCCACTTCCACCCGCCCCTTGACGTGGCAGATGCGGGTGGTGAGGCGCAGGATCACCGGGCACTGGAAGCGCTCGGACAATTCGAAGGCGGCCAGGGTGTAGGCATAGGCTTCCTGGGAGTCCGCCGGCTCCAGCAGGGGCAGGTGGGCAAAACGTCCCCAGTAACGGGAATCCTGCTCGTTCTGGGAGGATGAGAGCCCCACGTCGTCCGCGATGGCGATGACCAGGCCGCCGGAGATGCCGGTCAGCGTCATGGTCATCAGGGCGTCGGAGGCCACGTTCATGCCCACGTGTTTCATGGCGCAGAAGGAACGGGCTCCAGCCATGGAGGCGCCGAAGGCGACTTCCAGGGACACTTTCTCGTTTACCGACCACTCGGCATACAGATCCGGGTAGACGGAGATTTCCTCCAGCATTTCCGTGGAAGGTGTGCCCGGATAGGCGGCGGCTACACGTACGCCTCCTTCCCAGACGGCGCGAGCCACGGCTTCGTTTCCGGATAGAAAAAGCCGGCTTCCTGCCGGCGCGGGCACTATGGCCGCCATCAGCTACTCCCGATTCTGTAAAAACATGATTTTAACAGGAGTTACAAAATCTACTTATCGGGGCAACACGAAAGCCAGTGCGGCGGGCAGGAAGAACAGGGATGCCACGTTGCCGATGAGGGCGATGGAGGCGACCCGGTCGGGTTCCTGCCGAAAACGCTCGGCGAAGACGTAATTGAGCACGGCCGGCGGCAGGGCACCGAAAACGAAGAGCATGGCGGCCTGTTCTTGCGGCAGATCCAGGAGCCTTGCCGCCGGCCAGGCCACCAGCATGCCGGAAACCGGGCAGACGACGGCGCCCACCATGGCGGTACGCCAGGCGCCCCAGGGCGTGTCGTTGAGCCGTACCCCCAGGGAGAAGAGCAGCAGGGGGATGGAAATCTCCCCCATCATGGAGACGCCCTTGACGAGGGGCGGCCAGAGCGAGATGCCGGTGAAACTGATCAGAAGGCCGATCATCGTCGCCATCACCACCGGCACCCGCCAAAGGTTGCCCAGGCGCGCACGGTGATCCAGCAGCCAGGCGCCGAAGGAGAAATGCAGCAGGTTGGAAACCAGGAACATGATCACTGCGGCGGGCAGGGACTGGGGGCCGAAGGTCAGCACCGCCAGGGGTAGTCCGATGTTGCCCGAGTTGTTGAACATCATGGGCGGCACGAAGGTCTTCGGATCCTCCTTCATCAGCCGGGCGATCGGCCAGGCCACCAGCCCCGAGCCCAGCACGATGGCGAAAGTGCCCAGAGCCAGGGGGGCGTACCGTGCCAACTCGAAGGACTTGCCGGCCAGGGTGGCAAACACCAGGGCCGGTATGAACATGTCCATGTTCAGGTGGTTGGCGAAGCTCATGTCCGGCTTCCTGATCCTGCCATAGACCAGGCCCGCCAGGACGATGGCGAAAATGGGGAAGAGGATGGCGAGAAGGCGGGTGAGCATCGTGTCCGGAACTCGAAGTCAGTGGCTTATGCCCGGCAGGAAACGGCCGCGGCCTTGCCCCTCCCCCGTTGATTGATGCCTACAGCACGTATCTCGACAAGTCTTCGTTCTGTGCCAGCTCGGCGAGCCTGTCGTTTACGTACGCAGCGTCCACCGTCACCGCACCCAGGTCGCTTCTGCCGGCCTCGAAGGACACCTCCTCCAGCAGTTTCTCCATGACGGTATAGAGCCGCCGAGCGCCGATGTTCTCGGTCTTCTCGTTGACCTCATAGGCGATTTCGGCGAGGCGGCGGATGCCTTCCGGCTGGAACTCCAGGCGCACCCCTTCGGTTTCCAGCAGCGCCTGGTACTGGCGTGTCAGGCAGGCATCGGTGCTGGTGAGGATGCGTTCGAAGTCCTCTACGGAGAGGGAGGTGAGTTCGACGCGAATGGGGAAACGGCCCTGAAGTTCGGGGATCAGGTCGGATGGCTTGGACAGGTGGAAGGCGCCGCTGGCCACGAACAGGATGTGATCGGTCTTTATCATGCCGTACTTGGTGGATACCGTGGTGCCTTCCACCAGGGGTAGCAGATCCCGCTGTACGCCCTGGCGCGACACGTCCGCACCCTGCATTTCCGAGCGACTGGCGATCTTGTCTATCTCGTCCAGGAAGACGATGCCGTTCTGCTCCACGCTCTTCAGTGCCTGGGCCTTGACCTCATCGTCATTGATCAATCGGGCCGCCTCTTCGTCGGCCAGGGCCTTCAGAGCCTCCCGAATAGGCATCTTGCGTTCCTTCTTCTTGCCCGCGCCGAGGTTCTGGAACATGCCCTGTATCTGGGACGTGAGGTCTTCCATGCCGGGTGGCCCGAAGATTTCCATGGAGGCGGGGGTCGCTGCTACCTCGATCTCGATTTCCTTGTCGTCCAGTTCGCCTTCCCGCAGTTTTTTGCGGAAGCGCTGGCGGGCGGCGGACTCTTCACGGGGCGCCTCCGGTTCGCCGAATCCCGTGGCACGTGCCGGCGGCAGGAGGACGTCCAGCACGCGGTCCTCGGCGGCATCCATGGCTCGATCCCGCACCACGCGCATGGCGGACTCGCGCCCGTCCTTGATGGCGATTTCGACAAGATCGCGGATGATGGTGTCCACATCCCGGCCAACATAGCCCACTTCGGTGAACTTGGTCGCTTCCACCTTGACGAAGGGCGCGTTCGCCAGGCGCGCCAGACGCCGGGCAATTTCCGTCTTCCCGACGCCGGTGGGGCCTATCATCAGGATATTCTTGGGCGTGATTTCCGAGCGCAAGGGATCCGCCACCTGGGCCCGCCGCCACCGATTCCTGAGGGCGATGGCCACCGCACGCTTGGCCTTGCCCTGGCCGACGATATGTTTGTCCAGTTCCGAGACGATCTCGGGGGGTGTCATTTGGGTCATGTCTGGAATCCGTGAGCGGTAAGCAGTTGGTGGTGAGCGGGAATAGTGTGCGGGTGCGTTTGGCTCACCGCTCACCGCTTACTCCAAAGTTTCGATGATGTGGCTCTGGTTGGTATAGATGCACAGGTCACCGGCAATGGAGAGGGATTTCTTGACGATCTCGGCCGGCGACAGGTCGGTATTCTCCAGCAGGGCGCGAGCAGCCGATTGAGCATAGGCCCCGCCGCTGCCTATGGCCACGATACCCTGTTCCGGTTCGAGTACGTCGCCCATGCCCGTGATGACCAGGGAAGATTCCCGGTCGGCCACCGCCAGCATGGCCTCCAGTCGGCGAAGGGCGCGATCGGTGCGCCAGTCCTTGGCCAGTTCCACCGCGCTGCGCACCAGGTTGCCCTGGTGCTTGTCCAGCTTGGCCTCGAAACGTTCAAACAGGGTGAATGCGTCGGCGGTGCCGCCGGCGAAACCCGCGAGTATCTTGCCCTGATATAAGCGGCGGACCTTGCGCGCGGTACTCTTGATGACGATATTGCCCAGAGTGACCTGGCCATCGCCGCCCAGGGCCACGCTTTGGCCGCGACGGACGGAAAGGATGGTGGTGCCGCGGAATTGTTCCATGTGCTTTGCCGAAGAGTGAGGGGGCTGGGGCGCCCTGGTTGCGATGTCAGATTGGGGAGGGCGGTTGGATTTCAAGCAGGTTTCGCGAGAAATCCCGGGCGGAGATCGGCTATCTATTTCCGTCGTTCGATGCTGGCAACCTGGTCTATGCCAAGGATGCCGAACAAGGTGGCGATCAAGGCGTTTACGCCTTTCAAGCGCACGGATTTGCCCTTTGAGGCCAGTTCCGAAAGGTGATTGAGGAGCATTCCGGCACTGACAAAGTCCATGCGCCGCAAGGGTGAAAGATCCAATACCACTTCCGCCAAATCCAGGGCGTAGCCCGGCAAACCGCCGTAGGCCTCCGAGCCTCCGCCGGTGATCTCGCCTTGAAGCACGTAGCCTTCGTCCTGGGCTACCGACTCGCCGCCCGGAAGGGGCTGAACCGAGGCCTCCCAGGAAGGCGGCGACTCCTCGAAGGTGATTGCATACTGCAAGGCGGTTTCCTCGAAGGGCTCCTGTTGCCCCTGTTGCTGGTACAGACGCAGCATCAGCAGCCAGATGTCGCGATCCTCGGGGCGTCCGGACTCTATCTTTGTGGCCAGCGTCGTATTGAAGTGGCTCGCCCCAAGAAGGGATACCTCATTGCCGGCCTGCGCCAGTTCCTTGAAAAGCCCCAGCAACAGGGAGCAGCCGGCTGCATCCACATCCTGTACACGCGTGAGATCGAGTCGCAGGCGTTTGTTGCGCTGAGCCATGCGTTGGGCCTGTTCGACCTGGCTTGCGGACCCCGCCGTCAACTTGCCGGTCAGGACTACGACAGAAGGGCCGATGGCCCCGTTTCGGCTGACTGTCGCCTGTATGGGCCCCCAACTCGGGGGGGATTTCTCGAACCGGACCACGTAGTCCAGGGCCAGGTTCTCGAAAGCCTCGCGCTCATTGGAGAGCACGTAAAGGTCGAACAGGACGTTCCAGACTTCCTCTCCCCCCTTGCCCAGATTCAGCTTTACACCGGATTCCAGAAGGCTGCGTGCGCTGTTGGCGCGCCCGTTGGCGTAGAGCATGGCCGCCTCTTCCGCGATGGGGTGTACCGCCCGTCGTGATTCCTGCACTTCCACGGTGCGTTTCCCTCCCACGGGGTCGCCCGTGCCAGGCGAGCGGGATGGGGCAAGCCGGGATGGCGAGCCTGTGGGCGAAGGGGGCGGCTGAGAGGGGGTTGGCGGTTTGCCAAAGGTGGTCGTGGCGGCCGATGGGTTCGATGCCGCACCGGAGAGGCGTGCTCCCGAATCCGGAACCTCCGAGGTCGGGGGCGGGGTCTTGCCAAAGATGGAAAAAGCCACGATATATTTCAACCCATTGCAGATTGCTGCGGTGCGATAGACATGACGGCGGCTCGCATGTCGGGCGCCGGACCTTTTAGCACAAGGATTGCGAGAGTGCAATCCTTGCCATGGGCATCTTTGTCATGTTCCCAGGATTGGTTTGGCGACGGTGTACCGGAAATCAGGATGCGCTGATCAGGGATTTCAGCGTCTGCTCCAGGGATTCTTCTTCGAGCATGCCTTCCCGGATGAATGCCACCGTTCCCTTGCGGTCCAGTATGAGGGTGAAAGGCAGTGCCTGGGTGGGGTTGCCCAGATTCTCGGTGATCTGAAACAGATCCATGTTGCCCATGAGGATGGGGTAGGGGATGGCCATGCTATTGGTGAAACCCCGAACTTTGTCGCCATCATCCACGCCGATGCCGACAAATTGCACGCCATTCGCCTCATATTTCCTGCTCAGGCGCGCAAAACCGGGAATTTCCCGCCGGCAGGGCGGGCACCAGGTCGCCCAGAAATTGATGACCAGTATCCGGCCGCGCCATTGGCCCAGCGGCTGGGGCTTTCCCTGCGTGTCGGGCAGTTCGAGAGATCGGATCCGTTCCAACGCCCCGTTGTCGGTCTGCGTCCGGCCGGGGACGTTATTCCGCTGGGAAAAGTGAAAGCCGGCAAAGCCCGCGGCCAGTGCGACGGTCAGGACGAGGAAAAGATAAGCGGCCTTGTTCATGAGGTGCTTTCAGCTTGCAGGAGAGTCATGACCGATTCGGCCCGGGCTCGATTGACGATGCGCCCATCCCGGTGCCGGCGCTTGCTTCTTTCGGCCACGGAGTCGTAGAGCGCCAGACTGACGGGGGTTTCGTCGAAATAGAACTGGAGCAGGGACTCGGGTCCATCTGCCGTGGCGGGATGGTGCGGCATTTCGAGTCGGTAGTCCACTCCGTGGCTCAGCAAGAAAAGTTCCACCGACTTGGTGTCCTCGGCAAAAATTTCCAGATCTATGCTGGCAAAACGTCCTGCGGTGCCGTCCAGGACAGGGCCCGTGAGGTAGGGGTGGAACTCGCCGAGGTAAGCCATGGCCTTGAGCGCCGTGCGCCGCAAATCCGCAAGACGTTCGCGCTGTTCCTCTCCCTGGTACAAGGCCTGGTAGGCGCGCAGTTCTTCCTCGATTTCGGCGTTATTGGGCAAGGCCTCGGTTTCCGCGGCGCCCAACTGGCGGGCCGCCTTGCGTTTGGCCAGCCCGTAGTCGTTGATTCCGTCTTCGGCCATGAGTCGTGCCGCCTGGGCAGCGATGTTTCGGCGCATGGCCAAGAGGCGAGGGGAAGACTTGTTGGAGGGCGACATGTTCCGTGTGCCGTAAAGGCGAGTGGACCGAGGCTTGCCGGAAGCGATCTTCTCTTCCGGCAGCTCTTACGCGGCCAAATGCCGCAGGACGAAGGGCGCGCCGGATGCTCATGCCGGTTAAAATGGGCGCTCATTCTACACCCGGCTGGTTCTTCTCCAGAATGCACATCCACATCCTCGGAATTTGCGGCACCTTCATGGGCGGCATCGCCCTCATCGCCAGGGCTGCCGGGCACCGTGTCACCGGTTGCGACGCCAACGTGTATCCGCCCATGAGCACCCAACTTCGGGAACAGGGCATAGAACTCGTCGAGGGCTTCGATGCTGTCCAACTGAACCTGATTCCCGATCTCTTTGTGGTCGGGAACGCGATCTCGCGCGGCAATCCCCTGCTGGAAGAGATTCTGGATCGTAATCTGCCCTATGTCTCGGGCCCTCAGTGGCTGGCTGAAAATATTCTGCACGGGAAATGGGTGCTGGCCGTCGCCGGTACCCACGGCAAGACCACGACCTCCTCCATGCTGGCGTGGATACTGGAAGACGCGGGCTTGAACCCTGGTTTCCTCATCGGAGGCATCCCGCTCAATTTCGGGCTGTCCGCGCGCCTCACCGACTCTCCTTTCTTCGTCATCGAGGCGGACGAATACGATACCGCCTTCTGCGACAAGCGATCCAAGTTTGTTCACTATCGCCCCCGGACTGCCGTGCTGAACAACCTGGAGTTCGATCACGCAGATATCTTCAGCGATCTGGCAGCTATCGAGACGCAATTTCATCATCTGGTACGCATCCTTCCCCGTTCGGGGCGGGTTGTCGCGAACGCCGGCGAAGAAAGTTTGCGGCGGGTTCTGGCCCGGGGTTTGTGGACGCCCCTGGAATGGTTCAATGTCGCCGAGGGGCAGTCGGGTTGGGCCGGGAAGGAGGAGGGGGCGGCTTATCGAGTCAGCCTCGACGGCAGGGTGCAAGGCGATCTGCATTGGGGGCTGGCGGGCGAGCATAACCGGCACAATGCCCTGGCGGCGATTGCCGCGGCCCGGCATGTGGGCGTAAGCCCCGGGGTGGCGATCGAGGCCCTGGGCCGCTTCGGGAATGTGAAGCGGCGCCTGGAACTTCGGGGCGAGGCTGCAAGTGTCAGGGTTTATGATGATTTTGCCCATCATCCCACGGCCATTGCCACGACGGTCGCCGGGTTGCGAAAACAGGTCGGTGCGGCTCGAATCCTGGCCGTGCTGGAGCCGAGGTCCAACACCATGAAGTTGGGGGTGATGAAGGACAAGTTGCCGGAAAGTCTGTCGGACGCGGACCGGGTATTCTGCTACGGTGCCAACCTGGGATGGGATGCTCGCTCCGCGCTGGCGCCGATGGGCGAAAAAGCCGTCACGTTTGACGATCTTACGGCTTTGATCGCGGAAATTGTGGCCGAAGCCCGGCCCGGCGACCATGTTCTGGTGATGAGCAATGGCGGCTTTGGTGGCATTCACGGGCAATTGTTGGCGGCACTTGGGACCAGGGAGGCAAGATGAAGGACATGAATGAACTGAAGGAGAAGGTGCGAGCCTTCGTTGAGGCGCGGGACTGGGATCGCTTTCACTCACCCAAGAACCTTTCCATGGCGCTGATCGTGGAAGCGGCGGAACTGGTGGAACAATTCCAGTGGCTGACCGAGGAAGAGAGCGCCAATATCTCCGGAGCGAAGCGCCAGGCCGTGGAAGAGGAAATGGCCGACATCCTGGTCTATCTCACGAGTCTGGCCACCAAGCTGAATGTGGATCTGCTCGCCGCGGCGGAGGCCAAACTCATCAAGAACGGAGAGAAATACCCCGCAGAACGGGTTCGGGGCGATGCCCGCAAGTACAACGAATATTGACCGCGGGCTTTCCGGAGTAGAGACCATGGCATACGGATTCCCCTCGAAAGGCGGCCGCGCGCCGTGGCATGCGCTGACACTGGCCCTGTTTCTGACCGTGCTCGGGGGCTGTCATACCGGCCCCGGTTTCCACGGTGCGGATGTCAGCGGAGCAAGCTATGGCCGGGACTTTCATTTGCGTGACCCGGCCGGGCGCCCCCGCAGCCTCGCGGATTTCCGGGGCAAGGTGGTGTTCATGTTCTTTGGCTATACCCAATGCCCGGACGTGTGTCCGACCAACCTCTCCAGCATGGCACAGGCGATGAAACAACTGGGGGCGGATGCCGACCGGGTCCAGGTCTTGTTCGTCACCGTGGACCCGGAACGGGATACCCCGGAGTTGCTCGCCAACTATGTGCCCGCCTTCGATCGGCGCTTCCTCGGGCTCTATGGCGATGCCGCCGCCACGGCGGCGACCGCGAACGAATTCAAGGTCTACTACCACAAGCGCCCGGGCGGAACCCCGGACACCTATACGGTGGATCATTCGGCGGGGACCTACCTCTTCGATCCCCAGGGACGACTGCGGCTCTACGAGAAGCACGGCGAAATGCCGGAGAATCTGGCGTCCGATACGCGTCTCCTGTTGGCCGGGAAGTGAGAACGGGCAGCCGAAGCTGCCCGTTTCAGGGGATATTGCCGGCGACCAAGGTGTCAGGCGGCCAGCAAGCCCTTCATTTTCTGCATGGCCTTGGCTTCGATCTGCCGGATGCGTTCCGCGGAAACGCCGTATTCCGCCGCGAGTTCATGCAGGGTGGCCGATTCGCCCTCCGCCAGCCAGCGCCGCTCGATGATGTGCCGGCTGCGCGGGTCCAGAGTCTCCAGGGCCTGGCGCAGGCCTTCGGTGTGCAGATGCTCCACCTCCGCGCGTTCCAGCACCGCCACCGGCTCCGAACTGTTGTCCGCCAGGTAGGCAATGGGGGCGAAGCGGTCCTCCTCCTCGTCCTGGCCACCCTCAAGGGCCATGTCCTGGCCGGAGAAACGGGTCTCCATCTCCACGACCTCCTCCGGCTTGACGCCAAGCTTGGCCGCGACTGCATCCACTTCGTCCGGACTCATGGCCTGGAGGCTGGACTTGAGACTGCGCAGATTGAAGAACAGCTTGCGCTGGGCCTTGGTGGTGGCGATCTTCACCAAACGCCAGTTGCGCAGGATGTATTCATGGATTTCCGCCTTGATCCAGTGGATGGCGAAAGAAACCAGCCGCACTCCCCGCTCCGGATCGAAGCGGCGGACAGCCTTCATCAGGCCGATATTGCCTTCCTGAACCAGGTCAGCGTGGGGCAGACCATAACCGAGATAACCCCGGGCCACGGCGATGACCAGGCGCAAGTGGGACAGCACCAGTTGCCGGGCCGCGTCCAGATCTCCGTCATCTCTCAGTCGGCGCCCCAGCATGACTTCCTGTTCCTCCGTCAGCATGGGTACCCGATTCGCGATCTGGATGTAGGAATCCAGGCTGCCCACCGCGGAGGGGATCGCGGGAATCGGAAAAGCGAGAGAAAGGGTTTGAGCCATGAACGTCGTCCTCCTTGAAACGGGTTGCACGCGGAATGTTAGCACTCTTTGCCTGTGAGTGCTAAGTGCAAAAAAGGGTTCCGCGTCGGCGCTAGTTTTTTGCGGCGGAAGGGGAGGCGTTCCGCACGGCAGGGCAGGATCGCCCATCGCTACCCTCAAGCCGTCCTCAAGAAGGTTTAATCCCCCGTACCAGGGCCTTGCGTCCCTCTTCCAGCCCGACCAACAGGGCGGCACCGGCCAGCGCCAGGAGCCAGACCGTGCCGTCCAGGGGCGCGGTGCCGAAGATGAGCCGGCCCCAGGGGGTGTAGGCGATCGCGCCCAGCAGAAACAACTCGAAGGCCATGCCCCAAAGCAAAAGGTGATTGCCGGCAAGAGTGAGCGGCAGGAGCCCTCGGCTCGGGTGGCGGCAGAGCAGGAGATTGGCCATCTGGGATACCACGATGGCGGCAAGGCAGGCGGTGGTGGCGGCAAGGTAGGTGGGATCGTCGACGGCGGGCATTCCGGCACGCAGTCGCTCCCAGGTCCAGCCGGCCCGGAACATGACAAAGAGGAAGACGCCCATGGCGCAGGCAGCCTCGATCACCCCCAGGAAAAGGTAGGCCCGTAGCAGGAGGCCGGCGTCCAGCAAGCGCTCATTCCGGCCTCGGGGCGGGCGCTGCATCACCGCCGGGTCCGGTGGCTCCGCCCCAAGAGCCAGGGCCGGCAGGGTGTCCGTGCCCAGGTCCACCGCCAGGATCTGCATCACTGTCAGCGCCGGCGGCAGGCCCAGGAGTCCGAAGGCCAGGTAGGGCACCAGTTCCGGGATGGTGTGGGTGAGGATGTAGGTGCAGAACTTCCTCAGGTTGTCGAACACCGCCCGGCCCTCCTCGATGGCGGCAACGATGGTGGCGAAATTGTCGTCCAGTAGCACCAGATCGGAAGCTTCCCGCGCCACGTCCGTGCCCGAGCGGCCCATGGCAACACCGATGTCGGCGGACTTGAGGGCGGGGGCGTCGTTTACCCCGTCGCCGGTGACCGCCACCACTTCACCCCGGGCTTGCAGAGCCTGTACCAGCCGCATCTTCTGCTCCGCCGAGACCCGCGCCGCGATCACTTCCGGCGCGTCCAGGGCCAGGAGCAGTTCGGTGTCCGTGAGCCGGTGCAAATCCTCTCCCAGCAGGATGCGCGGCGACGGGCCTCGCACCAGGCCGATCTCCCGCGCGATGGAGAGCGCCGTGGCCGGGTGGTCGCCGGTGGCCATGATGACCTTGATGCCGGCGAGGCGGCAGCGGGTGATGGCCTCGTGCACCTCCGGGCGTGGCGGGTCTTCCAGGCCCGCCAGTCCGGTGAGCACCAGGCCCGTCTCCGCCGCCGGGGAGATGGGCGCGCTGTCCGGCAGTCGGCCATAGGCGAAGGCCAGTACCCGCAAGCCCCGCCCGGCCATCTCGTCGTGGGCCGCCAGGAGCCGCATCCTCGCTTCCTGGGTGAGCGGGCGCGGGCCCTTGGCCGTCTCATAGCGATCGCAGACGGCAAGCAGGGATTCCGGGGCGCCCTTGCAGTAGAGGGTGCGGCTACCCCGCTCCTCCACCACCACAGACATGCGGCGCCGTTCGCCATCGAAGGGGATTTCTCCCAGGAGGGAGAGGGGCGTGGACGGCTTCGCCACGCTCATGGCCCACTCCACCAGGGCGATCTCCGTGGGGTCACCCGAGAGGCGTGCCCCGCCTTCATGCGCCATCATTTTCAGGTTGTGGCATTGCAGCGCCGCATGCACCATGGGCCGGAATCTCAGGCGCGTCTCCAGGCCCTTGCGCCAGGCATGGGGCGCGACAAAGCTGCCGGCGGCGTAGAGTCGACGCACGGCCATGCGGTTTTCGGTGAGCGTGCCGGTCTTGTCCGAGACGATGACGGTGGTACAGCCCAGGGTTTCCACCGCCGGCAGGTGGCGCACCAGGGCATTCCTCTTCGCCATCTTCTGGGTCGCCATGGCGAGCGCCAGGGTCACGGTGGGCAGCAGGCCCTCCGGCACGTTGGCGACGATGACGCCGATGGCGAACATGAAGCTCAGCCAGAAGGGCAGGCCCAGGGCATGGCCCACGAGGAAGAACATGACGCCCAGGGCCAGAGCCACGCCGCCCACCAGGCGGGAGAGGCGCACGATTTCCTTCTGCAAGGGCGAGTCCGTGTCCCCGGCGCTCTGGGTCAGGTGGGCGATACGGCCGAATTCCGTCCTCATGCCGGTGGCGAAGACCACGGCCCGGCCCTGGCCGGAAATGATGGAGGTTCCCGCAAGCAGCAGGTTGCGCACCGAGAGCACGTTGCCGCCGTCTTGCTCCGCCTCGGCCCGGCGTCCCAGGGGACGGGATTCTCCGGTGAGGGTGGCGGCGTTGACCTTCAAGCCCCAGGATTCCACCAGGCGGCAGTCGGCGGGCACGTCGTCCCCTTCTTCCACGAGCACAATGTCGCCGGGCACCAGTTCTTCCGCGGGCAGGGTGCGCAGGCTGCCTTCCCGCATCACCCGCACTTCCCACGGCAGGAGGCGGCACAGGGCGGCGATGGCCCGCCCGGCCCGGTATTCCTGCCAGAAGGAAAAGACACCATTCACCAGGATCACGGCAACGACGGCCAGGGCCAGGCGTCCCATGCCCTGGCCCGGTTGGTACCATTCGGCGGCCAGGGACAAGCCGGCGGCGAGCCAGAGGAGCAGCGCGAAGAAGTGGGTGAATTGCCGGGCGAACTTCAGCCAGTCGGGCTCGCCTCTCAACTCTTCCACCCGGTTGGGCCCGAATTCCTTCTGTCGTCGCAAGGCTTCAAGGGAACTCAGGCCCTCGCCATGGGAGCGCAGGCTGGAAAGGGCCTCTTCGGCGGAAAGTTGGGCGATGTCCATGATCGTGGGATTATGGCGGAAAGCAGGCCGGCGATGGTGGTCGGAAGGAGAGGCGCCGGGAGGCCGATGACTGCCGAGAGGCAGATCGGCTCGGTCGGGTGTCCCACGGCCTTGGTGATCCTGACGCTGGACATCGAATGGGCTAAAAGCGTGGCTGGGCTGAGCCTATATAAAACGCGAAAAATCCGGGTGGGACAGGGCGATTGCGAAGGCGCCGGTTTGGCGCCGGGGTTTCGGGGCATATGGCGGAAGACTGGACAAAATGAGGCGATTTGCGGCAAACTCGCGGCCTTGTCGCGGATAACAGGCACGGAAGGAACCTCATGGCAACGGACGGCGAAACGCGCATACTGGTGTTGCACGGCCCCAATCTGAACCTGCTCGGCAACCGGGAACCGGACATCTATGGCCGGACGACCCTGTCCGATATTCACACGACCATGGACAGTCGTGCCCGAGCGTCGGGGGTGCGTCTGGAGTCCTTTCAGAGCAACCACGAGGGCGAACTGATAGACCGGGTTCAGGCCGCGGCATCGGAGGATGTCCGGTTCATCATCATCAACCCCGCCGCCTACACCCACACCAGCGTGGCGCTGCGGGACGCACTGGCGGCCGTGAAGATTCCCTTCATCGAGGTGCATCTGTCCAACGTGCACGCCCGGGAAGATTTTCGCCGGCATTCCTATTTCTCCGACATCGCGGTGGGGGTTATTTGCGGTCTTGGCCACCAGGGCTACGAACTGGCCCTGGAATTTGCCTTGCGCCGTCTGGGCAAACTTGGCTGACGGGCCATCGAATTCATCGAGGAAACAGACATGGATCTGAGAAAACTGAAGAAACTGATAGATCTGGTGCAGGAATCCGGGATCTCCGAACTGGAAGTCACGGAAGGCGAGGAAAAGGTACGCATCGCCAAGTATCCCGCGGCAAGCCAGGCTCCCACCTACCATATGGCGGCGCCCGCCATGCAGGCCGCGCCCCTGCCCGCCGCCCCGGCCCCGGCGGCGGTTGCGGCACCCGCCGCAGAACCGGACGGCCACGTGGTCAAGTCGCCCATGGTGGGCACCTTCTACCGGACTTCTTCGCCCGACGCCAAGCCCTTCGTGGAAGTGGGTGACGCGGTTGCCAAGGGTGCCACGCTGTGCATCATCGAGGCCATGAAGCTCATGAACGAGATCGAGGCGGACGCGGCGGGCACCATCAAGGCCATTCTGGTGGAGAGCGGCCAGCCGGTGGAATACGGCCAGCCCCTGTTCATCATCGGGTGATTTCCGGGTCGGCGGCAAGAACCCGGCGCGCAGCCGAACCGGCCCCCGCGCTTTCTACTTGCCGCTTACCGCTCACCGCTAACCTGAATTAGGCCATGTTTGAAAAAATTCTGATCGCAAACAGGGGTGAAATTGCCCTTCGTATCCAGCGCGCCTGCCGTGAGCTGGGTATCAAGACGGTGGTCGTACACTCGGAGGCTGATACGGAGGCCAAGTATGTGAAGCTCGCGGACGAATCCGTGTGCATCGGTCCTCCGCCTTCTTCGCTTTCCTACCTGAACATCCCCGCCATCATCAGCGCCGCCGAGGTGACGGATGCGGAGGCCATCCATCCCGGTTATGGTTTCCTGTCCGAGAATGCCGATTTCGCCGAAAAGGTGGAAATGAGCGGTTTCGTCTTCATCGGCCCGAAGTCGGAAACCATCCGGCTCATGGGCGACAAGGTCTGCGCCAAGGACGCCATGAAGGCGGCCGGCGTGCCCTGTGTGCCCGGTTCTGCCGGAGCCCTGCCGGAAGACCCCAAGGAGATCATCAAGATCGCCCGGGCCGTCGGTTATCCGGTGATCATCAAGGCGGCCGGCGGCGGCGGCGGCCGGGGCATGCGCGTGGTGCATACCGAGGCAGCCCTGCTCAATGCCGTGCAGACCACCCGCACCGAGGCGGGTGCCGCGTTCGGCAATCCCATGGTGTACATGGAAAAGTTCCTGGAGAATCCGCGGCATGTGGAGATTCAGGTGCTGTCCGACACCCACGGCAACGCCATTTACCTGGGGGAGCGCGATTGCTCCATGCAGCGGCGGCACCAGAAGGTGATCGAGGAGGCTCCGGCCCCCGACATCAATCGCCGCCTCATCGCCAAGGTGGGCGAACGCTGCGCCGAGGCCTGTCGCAGGATAGGCTATCGCGGCGCCGGCACCTTCGAGTTCCTGTACGAGAACAACGAGTTCTTCTTCATCGAGATGAACACGCGGGTCCAGGTGGAACATCCCGTGACGGAGCTCATCACCGGGGTGGACATCGTGCAGGAGCAGATTCGCGTCGCCGCGGGGGAAAAGCTCTCCCTGCGTCAGCGGGAGGTGCAGTTCTCCGGTCATGCGGTGGAATGTCGCATCAACGCGGAAGATCCCTTCAAGTTCACGCCCTCGCCGGGCCGCATCACCACCTATCACCCGCCGGGCGGGCCCGGCATCCGGGTGGATTCCCATGTCTACCAGGGCTACATGGTGCCGCCCCACTACGACTCCATGGTGGGCAAGGTCATCGCCTATGGCGACACGCGGGAGCAGGCGATCCGCCGCATGCGCATCGCCCTCTCGGAAATGGTGGTGGAAGGCATCAAGACCAACATTCCGCTGCATCAGGAGCTCATGATGGACGCCAATTTCATCAAGGGCGGCACGAGCATCCATTACCTGGAGCACAAGCTCGCGGCCAGGGATGAAGTGAAGAAGACTGACTGAAGCGGGCTTCGGGCGACGGGCTCCGGCCTGAAACGACCGACCGGCCTCGTTGCCAGGAGGTGACAAGAAAATGTGGCTTTCAGTTAGCGTACAGACCGATCCGGCGCAGGCCGAGGCCTTGAGCGATGCCCTGATGGAACTGGGCGCCCTGTCGGTCTCGGTGGAGGATGCGGATGCCGGCACCGAAAGGGAGCGCCCCCAATTCGGCGAACCCGGTTCCGAACTGGTGCCCCTCTGGCAGTCGAGCCGGGTCATCGCCCTGCTGCAACCCGAGACCGATGTGGCGGCCCTGCTGGGCGCGGCGGCAGAGGCCGTCGGCCTGGACGCGTTGCCCCCCTGGAAAGTGGATCAGGTGGAAGAACAGAACTGGGTGCAATTGACCCAGGCCCAGTTCGATCCCATCAAGATCACGGACCGTCTGTGGATCGTGCCGTCGTGGCACGAGGAGCCGGATCCCGCCGCCATCAATCTCGTGCTGGACCCGGGCATGGCCTTCGGCACCGGCAGCCATCCCACGACCTTCCTGTGCCTCTCCTGGTTGTGCGATACCGTGCAGCCGGGGGAATCCTTGCTGGACTATGGCTGCGGCTCGGGCATCCTGGCCATCGCCGCGGCCCGTCTGGGCGCGGGGCGGGTGGTGGGCGTGGATATTGACGATCAGGCCTTGAAGGCGGCCGCGGACAACGCCGTCCGGAACGACGTGGAAATCCACCTCCTGCATTCCAGCCAGCCCCTGGCCACGCAGTTTCACCGGGTGGTGGCCAACATCCTCACCAATCCCTTGTGCGTACTGGCGCCGCTTCTGGCCGGGCGGGTTGCCCCCGGCGGTTCCCTGGCCTTGTCCGGCGTGCTGGAAACGCAGGCGCAACAGGTCATCGCCGCCTACGCCCCCTTCATCGCCCTCTCCGTGGCGAGAACCCATGAGGGCTGGGTATTGCTGACCGGGCAGAAACCATGACTCACGCCCGCTGCCCGGCCTGCCACACCCTCTTCCGTGTCACCGCGGAGCAGTTGGAGGCGCGCGGCGGGCGGGTGCGTTGCGGGCAGTGCGCCAATGTCTTCAATGCCCCGGAGGCGCCCCTCGAACCGGAGGCGGCGGAGTACCCGGCGCCCGAGTCGGCGCATCCGTCTTCGGCGGAGTCGGCGCCGCATTCCCCGGCAGAGGCGGATCCGGAGTTCCTGCCCGCGGTACTGGTTTCCAACCGGCGGGAAGCGGAACCTGCCCCCCTGTACCAGGAAATTCCCATCCAGATTGCGGATGCCGAAGGGCGACAGGAACCGGTCATCGGCTCGGAAATGCCGGAGCTTGTCGCGCCGACCGCCGTGGACTGGAGGGATGAAGACCCGCCGGCAGAGGGCGAGCCCGCTCCGGCGTTGCCGGCGCCGGCCGGAGACGGGACCTCGCGGCTCTGGGGCGTGGCCCTGGGCCTGCTGATGATCGGCGCGGCGCTTCAGTCTGTCTGGGTGTTTCGCTCCGATCTGTCCATGGCTTACCCGGAATTGCGCCCCCAGTTCGTGGCTTGGTGCCAGGGGTTGGGTTGCGGCATGCCCTTGCCGAGAGTGGCCGGGCAGATCGGCATCGAGGCGTCCGAGCTGCGGCCGTCCAGCCAGGGGCAGGGTCTCCTGAAACTTTCCGCCACCCTGCGCAACCGGGCAGCCTTCTCCCAGGCTTATCCGGACCTGGAATTGACCCTTACCGACACGGACGACAAGCCCCTGGTTCGCCGCGTGTTTACGCCCAAGGAATTCCTGGGCGCCAAGACTGACCCGGCCGCGGGTTTCCCGGCCAACGGCGACCTGGCCGTCAGCCTGACCCTGGACACCTCCTCCATCTCCGCCGCCGGCTACCGCCTCTACGTCTTCTATCCTTGATGCGTGGTTTGTCCGTCTCTGATTCCTGACAACTGAAAACTGAAATGCGTACCCTGATTTGCGGCTCCATCGCCTTCGACACCATCATGGTGTTCCACGACCACTTCAAGAACCACATCCTGCCGGATCAGATCCACATCCTGAACGTGGCCTTCCTGGTGCCGGACATGCGCAGGGAATACGGCGGCTGCGCCGGCAACATCGCCTACAACCTCAAGCTCCTGGGCGGCGAGCCGGTCATCATGGCCACGGTCGGCGATGATGTCGGCCCTTACCGGGAACGCCTGGAGCGTCTGGGCCTCGCCACGGATCATGTGCGCCTCGTGCCCGACACCTACACCGCCCAGGCCTTCATCACCACCGATCTGGCCGACAACCAGATCACGGCCTTTCACCCGGGCGCCATGAACCACTCCCACCTGAACCGGATCGGGGATGCGGCGGGCATCGGCCTGGGCATCGTTTCGCCCGATGGCCGCCAGGGCATGACGGAACATGCGCGCCAGTTCTCCGAGGCGGGTATCCCCTTCGTCTTCGATCCGGGCCAGGGCCTGCCCATGTTCAATGGCGAGGAACTGCTCGCGCTCTTGAAGCTGGCCGATTACTGCACGGTCAATGACTACGAGGCCCGCTTGCTGTGCGAGCGCACCGGCCTGAGTCTGGAACGACTGGCCGGGGAAGTGAAGGCCCTGATCGTGACCCTGGGCGGTAGCGGTTCGCATATTTACGCGGCCGGAAAGCGCCTGGAGATTCCCACCGTCCAGGCTGCCGAGGAACTGGACCCGACAGGGTGCGGCGACGCCTACCGTTCCGGCCTGCTCTACGGCATCGCCAATGGCATGGACTGGGACCAGGCCGGTCGCCTGGCCTCCCTCATGGGTTCCATCAAGATCGCCAGCCGCGGCGGCCAGAACCACGCACCGAGCCGGGACGAGATCGGTGCCCGATATCGGGAAGCCTTCGGCTCCGCCCTCTGGTAAGGCCCGGTTGTAACTTTCTGTTAACCGGGATGTAACGCCGCCGCAACGCTGTTCTTCGAGACTCTGCGTCATGCAAAGTCAAAGGAGAACAGCCATGTTGCAAGTCCATGCACCGCAGGCCGCCATCGGGCGCGGCAAGAAACTCCATGTGGGAATCGCCGGCAGCGAGAGTGAAATCCTGGAGGCGCAGAAGTTGCGCTACCGGGTCTTCGCCGAGGAGATGGGGGCGCGCCTGCCGACCCGCACGCCGGGAGTGGACCGGGACCTCTACGATGCCCATTGCCATCACCTCCTGGTGCGCGACGAGGAAAATGGTAAGATCATCGGAACCTACCGCATCCTGCCGCCGGAAGCCGCGCGCCTCCTGCGCAGCTATTATTCGGACAGTGAATTCGATCTCACCCGTCTGCAATATCTTCGGCCGCGCATGGTCGAGGTCGGCCGCTCCTGTATTGACGCGGACTACCGCAGCGGCGCGGTGATTACCCTGCTCTGGTCCGGCCTGGCCCGTTACATGATGGAAAACCGTTACGATTACCTGATCGGCTGCGCCAGCATAGGCATGGCCGACGGCGGCCACAACGCCGCCAACATCTATGCCAGTCTTGGATCGGAACACATGGCGCCGGCGGAATATCGCGTCTTCCCGCGCTGCCCCCTGCCCCTGGAGAAGCTCGCCACGGGCGACAAGGCGGAACTGCCGCCACTCATCAAGGGCTACTTGCGGGCGGGCGCCCTGGTCTGCGGCGAGCCGGCCTGGGATCCGGACTTCAACACCGCCGACCTGTTGCTGATGCTGCCCATGGCCAAGGTGGCGGATCGTTACGCCCGCCACTTCATGGAGCGCTAGACTGAACACCGTTGCCCACCCCGTTTTCCGGATATTGAGAGGAGTGCGCGCCGCCTGCCGCATTTCCCGGTTCGCCCTGCATCTGGCCTACGGGGTGGCCACGGTGGCGATGGTCTACCCCTTCGCCGGAGGCGCGCTACGGGTCTGGCTCAAGCAACGCTGGTCCCGGCAACTGCTCTCCATGCTCGGTGTGCGTCTGCCGGGCCGGGAGTCGGCGCGGCAGGCCGGCGGCATGCTGGTGGCCAATCACATCTCCTGGCTGGATATTTTCGTCATCAATGCCGTGGCGCCTTCGGCCTTCGTCAGCAAGGATGAGGTCAAGGCCTGGCCGGTCATCGGCTGGTTGTCGACGAAGGCGGACACCATCTTCATCGAGCGGGGCAGCCGGCGCGCGGCCCACCGTACGGCGGAGCACCTTCAGGAATGCCTGCTCCAGGGGCAGAGGGTGGCGATTTTCCCCGAGGGCACCACCAGTGACGGCAGCCAGGTGCTGCCCTTTCACAGCGCCCTCATCCAACCCGCCGTGGATGCGGGATGCGCGATCCAGCCCGTGGTCCTGCGCTACAGGGATCGGAATGGTCGTCCCAGCCAGGCGCCCGCTTATGTCGGCGACACCAGCCTGTGGCAGAGCGTGCGGGCCATCGTCATGGCATCGGGATTGAGCGCCGAGCCCCATTTCCTGCCGCCGGTTCCCGCCGTGGGCACGGACCGCCGCCACCTCGCCGCGACCCTGCATAGGCACATCAGCCACGCCTTGGTGAGTCGAGACTAGGAGCCTGTCGGACTTAAAGGAAATCGGCTGCAAATCCGTCTGACCGGTCCATATTTCGCCGCTTTTTTGGGCAATAGAACAACTATTGCCCGGCAAAATCGCCAAAATCTGTCCTCGCCCAGCCGAATTTTCGCTTCGATTCTTCAAGTCCGACAGGCTCCTAGGTCGGGTTTCAACCCGATATTCGGCTGCACTGTCGGGATAAGTCCCGACCTACGGGTCATTCCCAGCCCGAAGGCGCTACGGAGGGAGGGCAGGGAAGCTGGAATACCTTGCGGTCTTCCAGGCGAATCGCGGTGAGGGGGCCGCCCCAGAGGCAACCGGAGTCCAGGGCCATGAGGCCGGGTTCGATGCGCAGACCCAGCGCCGACCAATGACCGCAGATGAGGGTATGGTCCGCGCTCTTTCGTCCCGGCACCGCGAACCAGGGTAGGCAGCCGGGCGGCGGCGCGTCCGCGGGCCCCTTGGTGCGGAATTCGATCGCGCCTTCCCGAGTGCAAAAACGCATGCGGGTCATGGCGTTCACGATCAGTCTCAGGCGGTCCCAGCCCGTCAGGCTCTCGTCCCAGGCCGTGGGTTTGCTGCCGAACAGGTGGGCGAGGAATTCCCGGTGATTTTCGGCCATCAGCGCCGATTCCACCTCGGCGGCCAGTTCCATGGCCCGCCCCACGGTCCATTGCGGCACCAGGCCGGCATGGACCAGGGCGTATTCCCCCTCGACGTGCATGAGGGGGCGGGAACGCAGCCAGGCCATCAGTTCGGCGCGGTCGGGCGCCGCCAGGATGGGCGCGATGGTGTCGTCGTCGTTCTTCTTGCCGAAGCCCGCGTCCACCATGACCAGGTGCAGGTCATGGTTGCCGTGCACGGTGAGCGCCGCCTCCCCCAGGTCGCGCACGAAGCGCAGGACTTCCAGGGAATGGGGGCCCCGATTCACCAGGTCGCCCACGAACCAGAGCCGGTCCCGCCCGGCATTGAAGGCGACCAAGTCCAGCAACCGGCGCAGGGATTGGAAGCAGCCCTGGATGTCGCCGATGGCGTAGGTGGCCATTCAGGATTTCCCCCGGGTGAGGATGAAGGAGGGAAGGGAGGTTCTGGCGCAGCCCACGGACGACTCCAAGTTTTCGGCAGCCGACATTATCCCGGATTCTTCGCTTGAGGCAGGGGCGAATTTGTTCGCCCCATCGGTGCGTCGCGCGTCCGAAAATCCTGGCTCCCTGTGGGTCGGGCTGAAGCCCGACCCACAGAACCCTGCAATGATTCCCTGGCTGAAGATCAGTGCCAATCAGGATGAGATCTGATGGGTCTTAATCCCTTCTTAATCAGGGAGGGAATCCGGAGTTTGGGCAAGGGCAGCACCAAGGCCAAAGCGTCTTAATCCCTTCTTAATCAGGGAGGGAATCCGGAGCTCTCCAATGGCGAGGTAGCGGCTACGGCCGCGGTCTTAATCCCTTCTTAATCAGGGAGGGAATCCGGAGGAATGCTCTTGCCGACTTTCTCCGCACGACATGTCTTAATCCCTTCTTAATCAGGGAGGGAATCCGGAGTCCTCAATAAACGCAAAGTACGCATCACCCTGGTCTTAATCCCTTCTTAATCAGGGAGGGAATCCGGAGCGACCAAGCGCACGCCCGCCAAGCGCACCGGGTCTTAATCCCTTCTTAATCAGGGAGGGAATCCGGAGAAAAGCTCTGGGAGAAATGGGAGCGGAAGCTTCGTCTTAATCCCTTCTTAATCAGGGAGGGAATCCGGAGATTTACGTTGTCCGATGGGCAGGAATTTTGGGTCTTAATCCCTTCTTAATCAGGGAGGGAATCCGGAGAAAGCTCTGGGAGAAATGGGAGCGGAAGCTTCGTCTTAATCCCTTCTTAATCAGGGAGGGAATCCGGAGATACATTGCGAATCACTTGGCCAAAAAACGTGGTCTTAATCCCTTCTTAATCAGGGAGGGAATCCGGAGAAAGTATGAAAATCAAAAGAGTGCTTATGAGAGTCTTAATCCCTTCTTAATCAGGGAGGGAATCCGGAGGATTGAGCAGGCGAACCTTCCGAGCCATGACTGTCTTAATCCCTTCTTAATCAGGGAGGGAATCCGGAGTCAGCTTGCGTACAAGATGCTGAAGGCACGGGTGTCTTAATCCCTTCTTAATCAGGGAGGGAATCCGGAGCCTCTTCCACGTCGATGAAGCGGAAATAGCTGTCGTCTTAATCCCTTCTTAATCAGGGAGGGAATCCGGAGGCCTCCGTTTCCGAGGAGGAATTCCCCAAGATCGTCTTAATCCCTTCTTAATCAGGGAGGGAATCCGGAGACGGAGGAAGGGAAGAAGGTCTCCAGTTTTAGTCTTAATCCCTTCTTAATCAGGGAGGGAATCCGGAGAAAGAGGGCGCAGCGGGTTCCGCGGCGAATGCGTCTTAATCCCTTCTTAATCAGGGAGGGAATCCGGAGTCCGAGGGGATCAAGTGGCTAGCTGGTGTGGGTCTTAATCCCTTCTTAATCAGGGAGGGAATCCGGAGCTGTAGCAGGGTTAGGGGATTGGATTCTCTCGTCTTAATCCCTTCTTAATCAGGGAGGGAATCCGGAGGCGTCAAGGTGGGAAGCGTGTCTAAGGACAAGTCTTAATCCCTTCTTAATCAGGGAGGGAATCCGGAGCAATCCCTGGGAGAAATGGGAATGGAAGCCGCTGTCTTAATCCCTTCTTAATCAGGGAGGGAATCCGGAGTCCTCTGCCTGGATTCCTTTGCCGGATCAGCCGCCTGGAGGGGGATACGGAGAGATTTCGGGTGCAGGGGAAGGCGGATTACCATGGGGCTCTTCAAGGCCGGATTCGAGGCACATCATAACCCAACACCGCAGGCCGAGTGCAGCAGGCGTTCCAGGCCCCAGGGCGATTGCACGAGTCTTATAGAAGACCGAGGAGGGATTCACGGTATTGGACGTTTGAGGCGGCGCGGAGGCGCTGGACTTTGAGTCCGCCCTTGTGTTTGACGGGGGCGTAGCGGATGAG
>JAQTNA010000036.1 GCA_028714035.1 Rhodocyclaceae bacterium | reverse complement strand
GTTCTCGTCTGACAGCACCAACGCCGCCCGCCCACTTTTCCTCGCCATGATCACCCCCTGTAGTTCCGGGGGCATCATGGCAAATATCACCTATATTGTAAACGTATTACTGGAACGATCTACTAGTTTGTTTCTATGCGCCGGGCACCGTTGAAATGCTTGACCCAGTAGCGCTCCCGCAGGTCATCCAGGCGTACGCCGCCGCCGGACGAGGGGGCGTGCAGGAACAGGTTGTTGCCGACGTAGATGCCGACGTGGGAGAAGGTCTTGCGCAGGGTGTTGAAGAACACCAGGTCGCCCGGCTTCAGATCCTTGACGGAAATCTTGGTGCCTTCCTTGCTGATGGCCCGGGCGTTGTGCGGCAGATCCACGCCGAAGGCGTCGCCGAAAACCCGGCGCACCAGGCCGCTGCAATCGAAGCCCGTCTCCGCCGAGGTGCCGCCGCGGCGGTAGTCCACGCCCATGTAGGCGAAGCCGCTTTTCACGATTTCCTGGGCGTTCTCGGTGTAATGTCCGAGCCTGTCCAGGATGGCCTCGGCCCTGGCCGGCAAGGCACCGGCGGAGCGGCTGATGGACTGGGAAATGGATTGTCCGATGGATTGTCCGAAGGCCTTTACCGCATTGGTGGCGGGGGGCTCCGCTTCGGATGGGGCCGACGCGGGGACTGAAGTCTGGGGTGTTGCCTGAGCCGTGGCCGAGACCGCCCCGGCCGGGGCGGCGGGCGCGTCCGTCGCTAACGCCTGCCAGGAGGTGGTCAGGAGCAGCAGCGACAGGGACAAAGAACGGACGAGGGCTTTCGAAGGCATCGCAGCATTATGGTTATCCCCGGCGGTTCTGTAAAGGTGCGGTGCAGCATTTTGTAGGAAGCCGTCTTACTCGGGCGGGAGCGTGGGATATGGGAGGATCGTAGGGTGCGGTGAGGGGCGAACCGCACCAGGCGCGGCCAAGGGATGATGCGCTTCGATGCGCTTCGCTGCGCTCACCGCATCCTACAGATCCTCGGGGTTCCGGTATAATCGCCAGTTCAACGATAATTTATAATTATGGCGGCGTCCTCAGAGGGAAAGTCGCCAGGATGACAGCTTCGCTGGCGCGAATTCGCGTCAAGGCAATAATTTCCGAGCGGGAGAGACCGAGATGACCACTTACAAGGAATTCCACAAACGTTCCATCCAGGACCGGGATGGTTTCTGGGGCGAGCAGGCGCAGCTGATCCACTGGAACAAGCCGCCGGAAAAGATACTGGATTTCTCCCATCCGCCCTTCGCCAAGTGGTTCGTGGGTGGCGAGACCAACCTCTGCTACAACGCGGTGGATCGCCACGCCGAGACCAACCCCGACGGCAAGGCCCTGGTCTACATCTCCACCGAGACCAACGAGGAGAGGATCTACTCCTTCTCCGAACTCCAGCGGGAAGTGGAGCGCATGGCCGCCATCTACCAGAGCCTGGGCGTGGTCAAGGGCGACCGGGTGCTGATCTACATGCCCATGATAGCGGAAGCGGCCTTTGCCATCCTGGCCTGTGCCCGCATCGGCGCCATCCATTCCGTGGTGTTCGGCGGCTTCGCCTCCGGGTCGCTCGCCACGCGCATTGACGACGCCCAGCCCAAGCTGATCGTCTCGGCGGATGCCGGCATGCGCGGCGGCCGCGCCGTGCCCTACAAGCATCTGCTGGACGAGGCGATTGACCTGTCCACCGCCAAGCCCCAAAAGGTGCTGATGGTGAATCGCGGCCTGGACAAGGAAATGAACGTGGTGGTGGGCCGCGACGAGGACTATGCCAGCCTGCGAGCCCGGTTCATGGACGCCCGGGTGCCGGTCACCTGGCTGGAATCCTCTGATCCCAGCTACATCCTGTACACCTCCGGCACCACCGGCAAGCCCAAGGGCGTGCAGCGCGACACCGGCGGCTATGCCGTGGCGCTCACCGCCTCCATGAAGTACATCTACGACGGCCGCGCCGGCGAGACCTTCTTCTCCACCTCCGACATCGGCTGGGTCGTGGGCCACTCCTACATCATCTACGGCCCGCTGCTCGCAGGCATGGCCACGGTCATGTACGAAGGCACGCCCCTGCGGCCCGACGCCGGCATCTGGTGGAAGATCTGCCAGGAGCAGGAAGTCACGGTCATGTTCTCCGCGCCCACCGCCATCCGCGTGCTGAAGAAGCAGGATCCGGCCTTCCTCAAGAAATACGACCTGTCCAAGCTGCGCGCCCTGTTCTGTGCCGGCGAGCCCATGGACGAGACTTCCCACAAGTGGATGATGGACGAGCTGGGCATTCCGGTGCATGACCACTACTGGCAGACGGAGACCGGCTGGGCCATGCTGGGGCCGGTGCCCGGCGTGGAAAAGACCGACATCAAGCTCGGTTCCCCGTCCTTCCCCATGTACGGCTACGACGTGCGCCTGTTCCGCGAGGACGGCTCGGAGGCCGAGGCCAACGAGAAGGCCGTGGTGGGCGTGGTGCCGCCCCTGCCGCCGGGCTGCCTGACCACGGTCTGGGGTGACGACGCCCGCTTCGTGTCCACCTACTTCACCCTGTTCAAGTCGCCCCAGGTGTACTCCTCCTTCGATTGGGGCATCAAGGACGACCGCGGCTATTACTCCATCCTGGGCCGCACCGACGACGTGATCAACGTCGCCGGCCATCGCCTGGGCACCCGGGAGATCGAGGAAGCGGTGCAGGCCCACCCGGCCATCGCCGAGGTGGCGGTAGTCGGTGTCGCCGATGCCCTGAAGGGCCAGGTGCCCATGGCCTTTGCCGTGGTGAAGAACGCCGACGCGGCGGCCACGCCGGAGCAGAGGAAGGCCCTGGAGAAGGAAGTCATGGGCAAGGTGGACGAGCTCCTGGGCGCCATCGCCCGGCCGGCCCGGGTGCTGTTCATCACCGGCCTGCCCAAGACCCGTTCCGGCAAGATGCTGCGCCGCTCCATCCAGGCCCTGGCCGAAGGCCGCGACCCCGGCGACCTGACCACCATTGACGATCCGTCCACCCTGGCCCAGATCAAGGCGGCATTGGCGTCGTGACGTAGGTCGGGATTTATCCCGAATTGGATTGTAACAACCGGCCCCTCGGCTCCAAGCCGCGGGGCCGGTTTTTTTCCGTCGGGTCGCCGCTGCGGCCCACGTGCCGGAGGTCCGATCGGTACCCTCCAAGCTTGCGCATATCTTGCACGCACAAGGCGATTTCTCTTGACGGCAGAATTTTGCACCGTACAATCCTGACGATTCCTGTCGCCTTCATGGCGACGGGCAGGCGGCGTTTGTCGGATTGCATGTTTTCAGGAGGACTCCATGTCCCGCTTCAAGTGGTTCGCTGGTCTGGTTCTGTTTCTCGCCGCGGTTCAATCCGTCTTCGCCGCGGGGCCTGCCGAAATTCAGGGCACCTGGAAGCTCGTGTCCTACGAGGTGGAAGTGCAGGCCACGGGCGATAAATTTCCGCCCATGGGCAAGAATCCGTCGGGTTACGTGACCTTTACCCCGGAAATGCGCGTGTTCTTCGTGTTCACCGGCGATGGCAGGAAGCCTGGCAAGACCGCCGAGGAGAAGGCCGATCTGTTGAAAAGCCTGATTGCCTACACGGGTGCGTACCGGGTGGAAGACGGCAACTGGATCACCCAGGTGGAAGTGGCCTGGGATCCGGCCTGGGTCGGCACGGAGCAGAAGCGGGCCTTTACCATCGAGGGCAATCACCTGCAAGTCCTCACCCCCTGGCGCGTCATGCCCAACTGGGCCGACAAGGGCATGACCCGCAGCATCATCACCTTCGAACGCTCGAAGTAGCAGCGAGGTCGGTCCGTAGGTCGGGCTTGTAGGTCCGGCTTGTAGGTCGGGCTTCAGCCCGACAACTCTGACGCACATACCCCAGGTCGGGCTGAAGCCAGATCTGCAAGTTCCGCAGACTGACCACAGGCCCAGGCACGGGCCTTCGGTGCTAGACTCGCGCCTCCCGAATTCGTGCCTCCCGCCATGCCCATCCTCACTCTCGAAAACGCCTCCCTGGCGTTCGGCCATTTCGCTCTTCTGGACCATGCAGATTTCGTGCTGGAAGACGGCGAGCGGGTGGCGCTCATCGGCCGGAACGGCACGGGCAAATCCAGTCTGCTCGCCATCCTGGCCGGGCAGGCGCAGCTGGATGACGGCCGGGCGTGGCGCCGGGAAGATGCGGGTGCCGCCTTCGTCGCCCAGGAGCCGGTCTTCGAGGGGGCTCAGACCGTGTTTCAGGCCGTGGCCCAGGGACTGGGCCGGGTGTCGGAGATGCTGGTGGCCTATCACGATGCGGCCCGGCGCCTGTCCGAAGGCGAGGAGGCCCTGGACGAATTGCACGACTTGCAGGCGAAGTTGGAAGCCATGGACGCCTGGCGCCTGGAGACCCGGGTGGAACAGGCGGTGAGTCAGCTGGGCCTTTCGGGGGATGCGGCGGTGTCTACCCTTTCCGGCGGCAATCTCAAGCGCCTGGCCCTGGCCCGCGCCCTGGTATCCGAGCCGGGCCTGCTGCTCCTGGACGAGCCCACCAATCACCTGGACCTGGAAGGCATACGCTGGCTGGAGGAACTCCTGCTGGGCTTCAAGGGGGGCGCGGTAGTGGTGACCCATGACCGGCGCTTCCTGGATCGCATCGCCACGCGCGTGGTGGAACTGGACCGGGGCCGGCTGGCTTCCTTCCCCGGCAACTTTGCCACCTACCAGAAGAGGAAGGCCGACCTGCTTTCGGCGGAAGCCCAGCAAAGCGCCAAGTTCGACAAATTCCTGGCCCAGGAGGAAGTCTGGATCAGGAAGGGCGTGGAAGCGCGGCGCACGCGCAACGAGGGGCGGGTGCTGCGCCTGGAGGCCCTGCGCCGGGAAAGGGCGGCCCGGCGCGAGCGTCTGGGTACGGTCAACCTGGCCGTCGCCCGGGGCGATGCCTCGGGCAAGATGGTGGCGGAACTGGAGGGCGTCTCCAAGTCCTTCGGCCAACGGGTCGTGGTCAGGGATTTTTCCTGCCGTATCCAGCGCGGGGACCACGTGGGCATCATCGGGCCCAATGGTGCCGGCAAGACCACCCTGCTCAAGCTGATCCTGGGTGAGCTTTCCCCGGATGCGGGTACGGTGCGTCTGGGCACCAAGCTGACGGTGGCCTACTTCGATCAGTTTCGTGCCGCCCTGGATGACGACGCGGCCCTGGTGGACGTCATCAGCCCCGGCTCGGATTACGTGGAGATCGGCGGCGCGAGAAAGCACGTCATCAGTTATCTGGAGGATTTCCTGTTCGCTCCCGAACGGGCACGCTCCCCGGTGCGCAGCCTCTCCGGCGGCGAGCGCGCCCGCCTTCTGCTTGCCCGGCTCTTCGCCAAGCCCGCCAACGTCATCGTGCTGGACGAACCCACCAACGACCTGGACATCGAGACCCTGGAGCTGCTGGAATCCCTGTTGCAGGAGTATGCGGGTACCGTCTTCCTGGTCAGCCACGATCGTACCTTCCTGGACAACGTGGTGACCCAGGTCATCGCCGCGGAAGGGGAGGGGGGCTGGAAGGAATACGTGGGTGGCTTCGATGACTGGGAGCGCCAGCGCCCTCGCCCGACGGCGGCCGTGTCCCAGAAGGCCGCGTCCGTCCCCAGGCCGGCTGACGCCCCGAAGAAAACCGCCAAGTCCCGCCTGTCCTTCAACGAGAACCGGGAACTGGCCGCGCTTCCGGACCGCATCGCCGCGCTGGAGGCCGAGCAGGTGGCCGCCAGTACGCGCCTGGCCGATCCCGCCCTCTATCGGGACGCCCCGGCGGACGTCGGCCCCCTGAAGGAGCGGCTGGCGGCGTTGGAAGACGAGATCCTCGCGGCGATGGAGCGCTGGGAAGCCCTGGAGACCAAGGCGGCGGGGTGATCGTCATGCCCAGATTCCCCGATTCAGTCAGGGCCTGGCCTTCGCCGGCTTTTTCCGAGTTGTTGAAAAAGGAGATCGAGTCCCTGCCGGTGGGGGCTCTGCCTCTGGAACAGGCCCTGTCCCTGGGCAGTTACCCGGCGGACGAGGCGGTATCGGTGTCCATCCTGCGCGCCGTGGAAGAGGGGCCGTTCATCCTCGTGGCGCTGGGCGTCTTCTTCAGCGAGGTCAATGCCGGTTGCAGTTGCGGCTTTGACCCGGTGTTCGAGCCCGCCTACTGCGAGTACCGCCTCACCCTCTCCAGGGAAAGCGGCGAGGGCGAATTCCGGCCGCTTTCATCCGACTGACCGCCGCATTATTCCCACTCGCCACTCCCCATTTTCCATCCCCCACTTTCCCTAAAGTGTTCCGGGTTCCTGCCGATAATCAAGCGGCAAGCCTTTACGGGAGAGACTTCATGTTCCACACCGCCACCGGCCCTCGCGCCGAAGTTGCCGACGAATCGGATTATGTCCAGGAATTCCTCACCTTTACCCTGGGGTCGGAGGAATACGCCATAGATATTCTCCGGGTCCAGGAGATCAGGGGCTACGATGCGGTGACTACCATCGCCAATTCGCCCGAGTTCATAAAAGGGGTTATCAATCTGCGTGGCACCATCGTGCCCATCGTGGATTTGCGCATCAAGTTCAGGGTGGGCAAGGTGGAATACACCCCCTTCACCGTGGTCATCATCCTGAATGTGGGTAACCGGGTCGTGGGCATGGTGGTGGATTCCGTGTCCGATGTGATCGCGTTGGAGCCGGGTCAGGTACGACCCGCGCCGGAATTCGCCGCAACGGTGGATACCGCCTACATCCTGGGGCTGGGCACGGTGGGCGAACGCATGCTCATCGTCGTGGACATCGAGCGTCTGATGCTGTCCAAGGAAATGGCCCTGGTGGACGAGGCGGCAGCTGGCGCAGATTTCTAACCCGGAGGTGATGCCATGAACCTCCGGGATTTCACCATCGGTACGCGCCTGATGGCGACCACCTTCGGCGCTTTGGCGCTGATGGTGACCTTCGTCGTCATTGCCCTGTTCTCCCTGAACCGAATCGGGGGGGCGGCAGATCGCATCGTAGACTTCAACAACCGGAAGATAGATCTGTCGGTGGAGGTGCGCATGCGCAACCTTCTGGTGGGGCGCCATATGCGCACCGCCCTGCTGCGGGACAGCAAGTCGCAGATCGAGGAAGAACACGCCAAGGTCCGGGCCGACATGGACAAGGCGACCAAGGCGGAAGAGGAACTTCTGCCCCTGGTGACCTCGGAGGAAGGCCGTAAACAGCTCGCGCTTGAGGTCGACTTGCGCAGGGCATCCGATGCCAGCATGGAGAAGGTGGTTGGGCTGCTGCTCCAGGACAAGAAGGAAGAGGGAAAGAAGCTTTTCTTCGACGAGACCCGGCCGCGCCTGCAGGAATGGTTTGACGCGGTGGGCGATGTCGTTCAGCGGCAGAAGGTTCACAACCGCACGGAAATCACCGCCATCAAGGAACTTCAGGACAATACCCGCATTCTCTTGCTCGGCCTGATCGCGTTGGCGGTGCTGATCATGATCCCCGCCGGCACCTACGTGGTGCGCCTCATCACCCGCCCCATGGCGCGGGCCGTCGAGGTGGCGGATGCGGTGGCGGCAGACAAGCTGGACAACCACATCGAGGTCGAGGGCAAGGACGAGGTGGCTGCTCTCATGCGTGCCCTCAAAATCATGCAGGAAAACCTGCTCGAACGCACGGCGGCGGAGCGGCGGGTGGCCCAGGAAAACCGGCGCATCCGGGTCGGCCTGGACAACGTGGCCACCAACGTCATGATCGCCGACCGGGATGGCCAGGTCATCTACCTCAACCGCGCGATCCAGGCCATGCTGCGGGACGCGGAAAGTGACCTCAGAAAGGATCTGCCCGACTTCCGCGCGGATGCCGTCCTGGGTGCCAGCATGGAACGCCTGCACAGGGATCCTGCGCACCAGAAAGGCTTCCTTGAGGGCTTGCGCGGCACGCATCGTGCCACCGTGGCCATGGGTGGGCGTACCTTCAACCTGACCTTCGCGCCCGTGGTGGACGAATCGGGCGCGCGCCTGGGAACCGCCGCGGAATGGCAGGACCGCAGCGCCGAGATCGCCGTGGAAGGCGAGGTGGCGGCCATGGTGGATGCCGCGGCTCGCGGGGACTTCAGCCGCCGCCTGGAACTGGCGGGCAAGGACGGATTCTATCTGCGCGTTTCCCAGGGACTGAACAAACTGACCGAGGAGGTCTCCCGCGGGCTGGAGGATGTAGGCCGGGTGTTGAACGCCGTGGCCCAGGGCGCCCTGACCGAGCGGGTCCAGGGGCAGTACGAAGGAATATTCGGCCAACTGGCGAACGACACCAACACGACCGTGAGCCGTCTCCACGAGGTGCTGGGGAATATCCGGGAGGCGACGGAAGCCATCAACGCGGCGGCGCGGGAAATCGCGGAGGGTAATTCCGATTTGTCCGCGCGCACGGAGGAGCAGGCCAGCAGCCTGGAGGAGACCGCCTCCAGCATGGAACAGATCAATGCCACGGTGAAGCAGAACGCGGAGAACGCGCGGCAGGCCAAGAGTCTGGCCGCCAACTCCCATGAAGTGGTGGTCCGGAGCGGTCAGATGGTGAACGAGGTGGTGGAGACCATGGGTGGCATCGCGGCCTCCTCGCGCAAGATGTCGGACATTATCGGAGTGATTGATTCCATTGCCTTCCAGACCAACATCCTGGCCTTGAACGCTGCGGTGGAAGCGGCGCGGGCCGGGGAGCAGGGCCGGGGCTTCGCGGTGGTGGCGACGGAAGTGCGGGCCTTGGCGCAGCGGAGCGCGACGGCGGCGAAGGAAATCAAGACCCTGATCGCGGATTCCGTGGGTCGGGTGGAGGGTGGCGTGCGCCTGGTGCAGGAGGCGGGCGACACCATGGGCCAGGTGGTATCGAGCTTCCAGAAGGTGGCGGCGCTGGTGACCGAGATCGCGTCGGCGAGCAGCGAGCAGAGTTCCGGGGTGGAGCAGGTGACCCTGGCGGTGGGCCAGATGGACGAGGTGACGCAGCAGAATGCGGCGCTGGTGGAAGAGGCGGCCGCCGCGGCGGAAAGCCTGGAGGATCAGGCGCGCAATCTGAGCCAGTCCGTGGCCGTGTTCCGGCTTGCTGCGGCCGATGGCGGCGTGCGCACGGCATCGGCACCGCGCACGGCGCGCCTGCCGGAGAAGAAGGCCTTGCCGGCCCGGAGCGCGTTGCCCGGACCCTCCGGCTCATCCGGTCACGCCAGGCCGGCCCTGGCCAAGTCCCCTCGCGGCAGCGGCGCATCCCCGGCGCGGACGGAAGAGGAGTGGGGAGAATTCTGAAAAGCGGTAGGTGGGGTTGGCTCAGGGCGATCCGGCGCAGGCATTCGTCGGGTTCGCTTGTACTCTCGGCGTTCAATCATTGGCCTTTATTAGGAAGATCCTGATGGATACTCTGCTCATTCCGGCGACCCGGATCATGAACCGCCTGGGTGTGGCGGGCAAGATGGTGCTCATGGGGATCGTGGTCATGGTTCCGCTGCTGGTGCTGACCGTCATGCTGCTGAGCCGCATCCAGGCCGACGTCGAGTTTTCCCAGAAGGAGACCCTGGCCGTGCCGGTGATCCAGCCGGCCGAGAGACTCATGCGCTCGGTGCAGGCCCATAGGGGTCTGGCCGGCGCCGTCCTGTCCGGCGACAAGTCCCTGGCCACAAAACTCGGCGAGGCCGAGACTGGCGCGGAAGAGGCCATTCGCCAGGGTGACCAGGCGGATGCTGCCGTGGGTGCCGCGCTGGGAACCTCGGCCGACTGGGCCAAGGTCAAGTCCGACTGGGCGGAGGTCAAGGCCGGAACCCTGCAACGCAGCGTCGTGGACAGCCTGAAGGTGCATACCGCTCTGGTGGCCCGGATCCAGGATCTGGTGGGCAAGGTTGAGGACAAGTCCAACGCCACCCTGGACCCGGAGATGGACAGCTACTACCTCCAGGACATCTTCGCCGGACGCCTGGCGCGGACCCTGGAACACATGGGCCGGGCACGGGCACTGTCCTCGGGCATCGCTGCCGCCGGCAAGCCGCTGGAGATCGGCCAGAGGGTGGACCTGGAGACCCTGGTTCGTTTCACGGAAGATGACCGGGTTGCCCTGGCGACCGATATTGCCAAGGCCATAGAAGGGGATGCCTCCCTCAAGGCCAAGCTGGAAGGGGACGCCGGGGTATTCGATCAGGCGCTCCAGGCCGGGCTCAAACTGGCCCGGGACGGCATACTCAAGCCGGACACCATCACCGTCTCGGCCCCCGAAGTCTTCGGCCTGTTCACCAAGGCCATGGACGCGGGTTACGCCATGGCGGAGACGAGCCAGAAGGAATTCCAGGCGAGGGTGGACGGGCGTCTGGCACGCCTGGCCCGGGACCGGAACATCGCCCTGGGCTCGGTGCTGCTGTCCGTGGCAATCGTGCTCTATCTTTTCGTCGCGTTCCGCCGCGCCATGCTGTCGGCCATTCGGGAGGTCCAGGCGGGAGCCGAGCGCATGACCCACGGCGAACTGGACCGTCCCCTCTCCGTGGCGGGCCACGACGAACTCTCCGATATCGCCCACTCCCTGAACCTCATGCAGAAGGGACTCCTGGAGAAGATCGAGGCGGACAAGGCCGTCGCCGGCGAGAACCTGCGCATCCGCTTCGCCCTGGAGAGCGTCACTATGCCGGTGACCCTGTCCGACGACCAGAACCGGCTGATCTTCATGAACAAGGCGGCGGAGGACCTGTGGCAAGGCATGGCCGGGGAAATCTCCCGGCGCGTGCCCGGGTTCTCGTCGCGGAACATGCTGGGCAAGTCCGTGGCGGACTACCTGGATGACGATACCTCCCGCGCCCTCTATCGCGGTGACCTGGAGCAGACCCGGACGCTGGACATGGACGTTGCGCGGAGGAAACTCCGGGTGACCGTGAGTCCGGTGCGGGACGCCGCCGGCGCCTACCGGGGCCGGGTGAGCCAGTGGCTGGATCGCACCCTGGATGTTTCCGTCGAGGCGGAGGTGGCCGCGCTGGTGGAGGCGGCCGTGCGCGGTGACCTGGAGGGACGGCTGCCGGTGGCCGGCAAGGCGGGCTTCCACCTGCGCCTGGCAGAAGGCCTGAACCGGCTCATGGAAGTGGTCTCCTCCGGCCTGAGCGACGTGGTGCGGGTGCTGAACGAGGTGGCGCACGGCGTGCTGACCGAGCAGGTGAACTCCGACTATGAGGGCACCTTCGGCCATCTGGCGAATGACACCAACACCACCGTGAGCCGGCTCCGGGAAGTGGTGGGGCGCATCAAGGAAGCGACCGAGGCCATCAATCAGGCGGCACGGGAAATCGCCCAGGGCAACGCGGACCTCTCGTCCCGTACGGAAACCCAGGCCAGCAGCCTGGAAGAAACCGCTTCCAGCATGGAACAGATCAACGCCACGGTGAAGCAGAACGCGGACAACGCCAAGCAGGCGCGGCACCTGGCCGCGAATTCCAACGACCTGGCGCGCCAGGGCGGGGAGATGATGAGCAAGGTGCATCACACCATGGATGCCATCCAGGAATCCTCCCATCGCATCGCCGAGATTATCGGCGTGATTGATTCCATCGCCTTCCAGACCAACATCCTGGCCTTGAATGCGGCGGTCGAGGCGGCCCGTGCCGGTGAGCAGGGGCGGGGCTTCGCGGTGGTGGCCTCGGAAGTGCGGACCCTGGCCCAGCGCAGCGCCAATGCCGCCAAGGAGATCAAGTCCCTGATCGCCGAGTCTGTCGAGCACGTGGAAGTCGGTGCCAAGCTGGTGCGGGATGCGGGCGAGACCATGGATGACGTGGTGACCAGCTTCGATCTGGTGGCCTCCCTGGTGATGGAAATTGCCGAGGCGAGCGTGGAGCAGACCTCCGGCGTGGAGCAGGTGACCCTGGCCATCGGCCAGATGGACGAGGTGACGCAGCAGAATGCGGCCCTGGTGGAAGAGGCGGCCGCCGCGGCGGAGAGCCTGGAGGATCAGGCGCGGGGCTTGATGCAGGCGGTCGCCCTTTTCAAGCTGGGGAACGAGACGGCGTCGGTGTCGCCCTCCAGGTCTGTCGGCTCCCCGCGCGCGGCATTGCCGGCCAAACCCCGAGGAGGGGGGAAGGACGCGGCTCGCGCCAGGCTGCCGGCGCCGGGGCAACGCGATGCACCGGGGGATGAATGGGCCGAGTTCTGAACGGCCCGATGACCTGCGATGGGTATGAGTACGCCCAACCCATCCCGCAGGAAGGATTTTTGGAGTATTGCAGATTGAGCTGCAAGGAAAAAACATGAGAACCAACCTGCCTGTCAGCAACACCGAGGTATTGCTGGGCGACGACAGCATGATCGTTTCGCGAACGGACCTGAAGGGACAGATTACCTATATCAATCGGGACTTCCTGGACATCAGCGGCTTCTCGGAAGCCGAATTGATCGGTGCGCCGCATAACCTGGTGCGTCATCCGGACATGCCCCCGGAAGCCTTTTCCGACCTCTGGGAAACGCTCCAGGCCGGGCGCCCCTGGATGGGGCTGGTAAAGAATCGCTGCAAGAACGGTGACTATTACTGGGTGGAGGCCAATGTCACGCCCATACGCGAAAACGGCCAGGTCACCGGCTACCTTTCGGTGCGCATCAAGCCTTCCCGCGAGGCGGTCAAGGCGGCGGAGGAAGTTTATCGCCAGATCAGGGCGGGCGGCAGCGGCGCACCGGCGGTCCGTCATGGACACGTGATCCGCAAGGGGCTGGTGGAGGGCTTCAAGCGCTGGTTGCACGACGCCCACCTGGCGACGAAGATCGGCCTGGCCATGGCCATCGCCATGTTCGTGGTCAGCGGCCTATCCAGCTATTTCATCGTGCAGCGTGCCCGATCCGCCCTGGAACAGCAGGGTATGGCGGTCATCGGCGACAAGGTGCATCTGGCGCGGCAGATGGTGGAAGCCAATGCCCTGTCCATACGGGGAGAGGCCACGCGCCTGAATGACCTGTTTGCTGCCCAGTTTGCCGGGCCTTTCAGCGTTGATGCCGCGGGCGATGGCTTGCCGCTGCTGAAGAACGGCGCCCTGGCCATGAACGGACGCTTCGAAGAAGTGGATCGCTTCACGGCGGCCAGCGGTGCCGTGGCGACCCTGTTCGCGCGCAAGGGAGATGAGCTTCTGCGGGTCACCACCTCCCTCAAGAAGGAGAACGGCGAACGGGCCATGGGGACGCCCCTGAGCCACGAAAGCCCGGCCTACGCCAGGCTCATGGCCGGGGATCGTTACGTCGGCCGTACCGTGCTCTTCGGCAAGGACTACTACGCCAGTTACAGTCCGATCAAGGATGGATCGGGCAAGGTCGTGGGCGCGACCTTCATAGGCCGGGATTTCACGGCCGAGATGAGCCTGTTGAAGAAGAACCTGGGCGCGGTGAAGTTCGGCAGTTCCGGATACATCTACGTGCTGGACGCCACGCCGGGCAAGACCGTCGGAACCCTGGTCGTGCACCCGGCCAAGGTGGGCGCCAACATCATGGCGGCGAAGGATGCCTCGGGGCGCGAATTCATCCGCGAGATCGTCGAGAAGAAGGACGGCAGCATCCGCTATCCCTGGGTGAATGCGGAACTGGGCGAGACCCAGGCGCGGGACAAGGTGGTGGTGTTCGAACACTTCCCGGAGTGGAACTGGGTCATAGGCGGCGGCACCTACCTGGACGAGTTCGAGCATGACGCCAACGCCCTGGCCTGGATGATGGCCCTCTCCGGCCTGATGGTGGTGATGGTGCTGACGGTGGTCATGTATGTGCTCGCCCGGCGGCAGGTCACCCGTCCCCTGGAACAGGCCATCACGGCCTTCAACGAGATCGCCGGCGGCAACTACCACGCCAAGGTGGATACCCAGCGCGACGACGAGATCGGCAAGGTCTTCCAGGGCATCAAGTCCATGCAGGTCAGGCTGGGCTTCGAAGTGGCCGAGACCAAGCGCATTGCCGAAGAAAACCTGCGCGTGCGCTTCGGCCTGGAGTCCGTGACCGTGCCCGTGACCCTGTCCGACGATGCCAACAAACTGATCTTCATGAACAAGGCGGCCACGGATCTGTGGCAGGGCATGGCTGGGGAAATCGGCAAGCGCATCCACGGATTTTCTGTCCAGGGCATGCTCGGCAACAAGGTGGCGGATTACCTGGAGGATGGCGAAGTGCTTGCCGCCTACCGCGCACAAATGGACTCGACGAGGACGTTCGACATGTGTCTGGCGGGGCGCAATCTGCGGGTGACGGCCAGTCCGGTGCACAATCATGATGGCGCCTATCGTGGCCGGCTCAGCCAGTGGGTGGATCGCACGGCGGAAGTGGCGGTGGAGGCCGAGGTGTCCGCCCTGGTGGATGCCGCCGGCCACGGTGATTTCAGCCGGCGCCTGGAACTGGATGGGAAGAACGGCTTCTATCTGCGGGTATCGGAAGGCTTGAACAAACTCATGGAGGAAGTCTCCCGTGGCCTGGATGACGTGGGCCGGGTGTTGAACGCCATCGCCCAGGGCATCCTCACCGAAACGGTGCATGGCGAATACGAAGGGACTTTCGGGCGCCTGGTGGGTGACACGAACACCACGGTGGGGCGCCTCCAGGAAGTGGTGGGGCGCATCAAGGAGGCGACGGAAGCCATCAACCAGGCGGCGCGGGAGATCGCCCAGGGTAATTCCGATTTATCCGCGCGCACGGAGGAGCAGGCCAGCAGCCTGGAGGAGACCGCCTCCAGCATGGAGCAGATCAATGCCACGGTGAAGCAGAACGCGGAGAACGCGCGGCAGGCCAAGAGTCTGGCCGCCAACTCCCATGAAGTGGTGGTCCGGAGCGGTCAGATGGTGAACGAGGTGGTGGAGACCATGGGTGGCATCGCGGCCTCCTCGCGCAAGATGTCGGACATTATCGGAGTGATTGATTCCATTGCCTTCCAGACCAACATCCTGGCCTTGAACGCTGCGGTGGAAGCGGCGCGGGCCGGGGAGCAGGGCCGGGGCTTCGCGGTGGTGGCGACGGAAGTGCGGGCCTTGGCGCAGCGGAGCGCGACGGCGGCGAAGGAAATCAAGACCCTGATCGCGGATTCCGTGGGTCGGGTGGAGGGTGGCGTGCGCCTGGTGCAGGAGGCGGGCGACACCATGGGCCAGGTGGTATCGAGCTTCCAGAAGGTGGCGGCGCTGGTGACCGAGATCGCGTCGGCGAGCAGCGAGCAGAGTTCCGGGGTGGAGCAGGTGACCCTGGCGGTGGGCCAGATGGACGAGGTGACGCAGCAGAATGCGGCGCTGGTGGAAGAGGCGGCCGCCGCGGCGGAAAGCCTGGAGGATCAGGCGCGCAGCCTGGCCCGCACGGTGTCGGTCTTCCGTCTCGCGGAGGAGGATCGTCCGGCCCTGCCGAGTACCCCCGCCCGGTCCGCGCCGCCCCGGTCCGCGCCGGCTCGCCTGCCGGCGAAGAGCGCCGGGGCGTTGCCGCGACCGGCCGCGTCCGCTCGTCCCGTGGCCCCGGTGCATGCCCGGGCGGCGTCTGGCGGGGAAGATGAGTGGGAGGAGTTTTAGGGGGCCGGTGGGCCGGCCTCGTCCGGCCATGCCGGACGGACGTCCGCCTCACGGGCGCCATTTCTTTCGCAAGCGTCAGTAAAGAAACGGCGCGTCGGGCCGATATGACTGGTAGTTTGTTTTTCATCAATCAGGCCCCTCTGGAATAAAAGGAACAAAGCCGTCATGGCCCAGCCTTCGATCACGGAACAGCCCCGTAGCCCTGGCTCGCGGGAGTTCGAATTTACCCAGGTGGATTTCGAGCGCATCCGCAAGTTGATCTACGAACACGCCGGCATCTCGCTGGCACCGGTCAAGTTCGACATGGTGTACAGCCGACTGGCCCGGCGGCTGCGCCATCATGGCGACAGCAATTTCGCCCAATACCTGAGGCGGCTCGAAGCCGGTGACGAGGCCGAGTGGGAAACCTTCGTCAATTCCCTGACCACGAATCTGACTTCCTTCTTCCGGGAAGGCCACCATTTCGAGATACTGGCCCATCACCTGGAGAGCCTGCGTTCCCAGCGCCCGATCCGCATCTGGTGCAGCGCGGCCTCCACCGGCGAGGAACCGTACAGTCTCGCCATCACCGCCGCCGAGGTGTTCAATACCCTGACCCCCCCGGTGCAGATCCTTGCCTCCGACCTGGATACCAATGTCCTGGCTCAGGGAGAACGCGGGGTCTACACCCTGGATCGTCTGGAAAAGATGGGGAAGGAACGCGTCCAGCGCTTTTTCCTGCGCGGCACGGGCAGCCAGGAAGGCTACGTGCGGGTGCGTCCGGAACTGCAAAAGCTGATCACGTGGCGGAAGATCAACCTCCTGGACGAGGGCTGGCCCATCCAGCCCGGACTGGATGCCCTGTTCTGCCGAAACGTGATGATCTATTTCGACAAGCCTACCCAGTACCGGATCCTGAGGAAAATGGTGCCCCTGATTGCCAGGGATGGACTCTTTTTCGCGGGACACTCGGAGAGCTTCATGCACGCCGCCGACCTGTTGCGGCCTCGGGGGAGAACGGTCTATGAACGCGCCGACGCGCCGCGCTAGCCACGGTCCGGACATAGAAGAGCATCTCGCCACCAATCGCTATTTCGATCGGGCGTTTGGCACGGATGCCGTCAAGATTCTTCCCGGGGAGTATTTCGTTACGACCAGCGACGTCGTGCTGGTGACGGTACTCGGCTCCTGTGTCGCCGCCTGTGTGCGGGACAAGGAGAAGGGCATAGGCGGCATGAACCATTTCATGTTGCCGGAGAACGGCGATGCCGGGGTGCTCTCGCCCTCGGCCCGCTACGGCACGTACGCCATGGAAGTGCTGCTCAATCACCTCATGAAACTCGGCGCGCGGCGCCAGAGCCTGGAAGCGAAGGTGTTCGGCGGCGGCAAGGTCATGGCTTCCCTGTCCCAGTCCCAGGTGGGGGAACGGAATTCCCAGTTCGTGCTGGATTATCTGGCGGCGGAAGGCATTCCGGTGGCAGCCCAGGATCTGTTGAACGTCTACCCGCGCAAGGTCTATTACTTCCCGACCTCCGGACGGGTAATGGTGAAGAAACTCGTACGTCTGCATAATGACACCCTGGCCGAGCGCGAACGGGAGTACCAGGATCGTCTCGCCAATGGCAAGGTGGGCGGCGAAGTGGAATTGTTCAGGTAGGAAGGAATAGTCGAGAGTGGTGAGTCGAGAGTATTAGTTTGCGCGCCTGCGGCGCGCCGAATTTGCGCTCGACCCTCGACTCCCGACTCTCGATTTTCGAATAAAGGATAAGAAATTGGCAATCAAGGTTCTCGTGGTGGACGACTCGGCACTGATGCGCGCCCTGCTCACTGAGATCATCGGCAGCGAGCCGGATCTGAAAGTGGTCGGCAGCGCACCCGATCCCCTGGTGGCGCGGGAGATGATCAAGACCCTGAATCCGGATGTGCTGACCCTGGATGTGGAAATGCCGCGCATGGACGGCCTGGACTTCCTGCGTCGCCTGATGCGCCTGCGGCCCATGCCGGTGATCATGATTTCTTCCCTGACCGAGCGTGGTTCCCAGGCCACTCTCCAGGCCCTGGAGATCGGCGCCGTGGACTTCGTGCCCAAGCCCAGGGTGGATCTGGGGGGCGGCCTGGCCGCGTACGCGGAAGAAATTTGCGAGAAGATTCGGGCCGCCTATGGCGCGCGTCTGCGCCTGCCCTCGCCGCAGACCGGCGAGGCCTCGTCTGCCTCCGGCGGCACGGTGCCCCGTCCTGCGCTCCGTCCCATCGCCACTTCGGCGGCGATCGGGGGTTCCCGCCTGCCGGTGGATAGGCCCATCTTCATCGGGGCCTCCACGGGTGGTACGGAAGCGATCCGGGACGTCCTGATGGGGCTGCCGGAGGACTGCCCGCCCATACTCATGGTGCAGCACATGCCGGAAGCCTTCACGCCATCGTTTGCAAAACGCCTGGACAGCTCCTGCGCCATGCAGGTGAAGGAAGCCGAGGACGGTGAGAAGGCAAAGCCGGGAGTGGCCTACCTGGCGCCCGGGCATTCCCATCTGTCCGTGAAGAAAACCGCGGCCGGCCTCGTATGCCAGCTCGCCCAGTCCGAGCCGGTCAACCGGCATCGCCCCTCGGTGGACGTGTTGTTCCAGTCCGCCGCGGAGGAGCTGGGTCGGCGCGCCCTGGGGGTCATCCTCACCGGCATGGGCAAGGATGGCGCGAAGGGCATGCTGGCCATGCGTCAGGCGGGTGCCTGGACCATAGGCCAGGATCAGGCCAGTTGCGTCGTCTATGGCATGCCGCGGGAAGCCGCCGTGATCGGTGCCGTGGAGGAAGTGGCCGCATTGCAGGATATCGCCGGCCGGGTGCTGGCGCGATTGCGCACCTGACAATCCGGGATGGGGGCGTGCGGCAAAGCCCGCCGAATTTTCTCAAGATTGTCATCCCCCTGCCGTTACTGACTCATGTCGAACCAAGGAGCCCCGTGAGGAACTATGGAAACCAATGTCTCCACCACCGATAGTCGGGCGGTCATCCGCCTGGACGGCCGTTTTGATTTCAATGCGCACCGGGAATTCCGGGAAGCCGTTGAGAAGGCCATGCTGCCCGAAGGGGTGAAGGAAATCCAGGTAGACCTAGCCAAGGTAGCCTATCTGGACAGTTCCGCCCTGGGCATGCTGTTGATGCTGCGGGACAAGGCGCAAGGCAAGAGCCGCAGCGTGCAATTGACAAACTGCAAGGGCAGCGTGCGGCAGGTGTTGGAAATCGCCAATTTCGGCAAGCTGTTCGCCATCAGCTGACGGGCGCGCCGGCCTCGCGGGGGGGCTGTCCCCACGCATATTCTGCCTGCCACGGTGCCGCCGGCCATCGGGGCATCGCGCATGTTCGCCCCGGACAGGCGGCCTTGAACTTGTGCGATCCGGGCGGGCTCCCCGTGCGAAAACCTATCCGACCCGAAAGATTCCGGAGCCTGGGCAGGTGCATGCGCCCCCTTTGCGGGGAGTGGGAAGACATCGCTCGATCGGGGCCCGCTGTGGATCAGGACACCCGATGTTCCGGTCCACCCTTTCCGTGTGCTGCCGGAGAACTTTACCCGGCAAGGCCTGGCCGCCGCACCGGCTCCGTCCTGCCTGCCCCGACCGAGCCGCCCTCGTCTACAAGCCCTTAGCCGTAATTCTTCGAGGTGACCTTCAAGAATGGCCGCGCTTTGCCGTAGACCGCATCATTGCGCATGAAGGGACCGGTCCGCGCCCTTCCCGGACGCCTTAGGAGAATGAATATGACGCTACGCACACGCATGCTTTTGGTATTGGCCATCCTGGTGGTGGCCACCGTTCTGGCCAATGGCTTTTCCATCATCAGTTTCGTGCGCCTGGCGACAACCGGGGAGAGCAACGTCCGGGATGCCGTGCGCACGGAAGGCCGTCTGATGAAGGTGACGGCGCTCAATCTCGACTTCCGGCGCCAGGTGCAGGAATGGAAGGACATTCTCCTGCGCGGCAACGATGCGGCGCTGTACCGGAAGCATGTGGAGGCCTTCAATCAGCAGGAGGCGATGGTGCGCCGGGACGCGGACAGCCTGGCCCAGACCGTCAAGGATGACGGCGAGGACGCCGGACGCATCGGTGAAATCGTGAAGCAGTACGATATTCTGATGACAAAATACCGGGACGCCCTCAAGACCTATGAGCCTTCCCGGAATAACGGCCAGGAGGTGGACCGTCTGGCGCGCGGCCTGGACCGGCCCTTTGCCGAGGCCCTGGGCGCCCTGTCCGGCGAGTATGAGCGGGCCGCGACCAAGCAGGTGCAGACCCAGCTCACGGAGTTCGCGGCCACCGTGTCATCCTTCCGCTGGACCATGTTTGCGGTCATCCTGTTGGCGGCGGGCCTGGGACTCACGGCATTCGTGCAGTTGGCGCGCATGTTGTTGGCGGTGCTGGGCGGCGAGCCCCAGTATGCCTCGGACGTGGTGCAGCGCATCGCCCAGGGCGATCTGGCGACTCCGGTCAAGACGCAGGTCGGCGACTCCACCAGCCTCCTGGCGGCCCTGGGGACCATGCAGGGCAATCTGCATGACCTGGTGGCCCACATGCGTTCGGCTTCCGAACAGCTGGCCGGGTCGGTTCAGCACCTGGCGGCTTCCAGCGGCAACGTGGCATCCGGTTCCCAGCGCCAGAGCGACGAGGCGGCGTCCATGGCGACGGCGGTGGAACAGATGACTGCCAGCATACAACTCGTGGCGGACCAGGCGGCCGACGTGGACCGCATGACCAAGGCCAGCCTGGAGCGCACCACCGAGGGCAACGAAAGCATCAGCCGCATGATCGGCGAGATCGAACAGGTGGAATCCTCCGTGCGCGAAATCGCCGGAGCCGTCGCCGAGTTCATACAGGCCACCCAGCGGATCACGGGCATGACCCAGCAGGTGAAGGACATCGCCGAACAGACCAATCTGCTCGCGCTCAATGCCGCCATCGAGGCGGCCCGGGCCGGTGAGCAGGGCCGGGGTTTCGCGGTGGTGGCCGACGAAGTGAGAAAGCTGGCGGAAAAGTCGGCCAGTGCCGCCAGCCAGATTGACGATGTGACGCGCCAATTGACCCAGAAATCCGTGGATGTGGAACAGGTCATACAGCGGGGCGTGGCCGCCCTGGAAAGCACGGAGGGGCACCTGGAATCGGTGGTCGTGGTGTTGGCCGAGGCCACGGACGCCGTTCAGAACACCAGTGCCGGCATGGAGAATATCTCCCGTTCGGTGCGCGCCCAAACGGCCACCGGCAACGAGATTTCCCGCGGTATCGAGGGCATCGCCCGTAAGGCCCATGAAAACAGCACGGCGGTGGCGGGCGCGGCCGCCGAGGCCCGGAACCTGGAAAGCCTGGCTCAGGAGCTTGGGAACATGACGGCCAGGTTTCGGGTATGACTTCCCCTTGCCACGATTTCTTCACCAGCCCGGTGTCAAGAACTACGGCGCTGCGCCGTAAATAGCCTCAGAGCAGGGAGGGGACATTCTCCTCCCGAACAGAGAAGGGTCGCACCATGTCGGAATTGCTGAGAAATATTGACGCTCGCACGCGCCTGGCCGGCACCAACAAGCTGGAAATATTGTTGTTCAGCCTGGGAACGGACTCCCGTACGGGCCGGCGGGAGACGTTTGGCATCAATGTGTTCAAGGTGCGGGAAGTCATGCGCACGCCCGCCATTACCGCCGCCCCGGAAATGCCCGCCGCGGTGGAGGGCATGGTTTCGCTGCGGGGCGCGCTGGTGCCGGTGGTGGATCTGGCCAAGTACGCCTGTGTGGATGCGGGCTCGCCGCGCGACATCATGATCGTGACCGAGTACAACGGCCATACCCAGGGCTTCCTGGTGGAGAACGTGGATACCATCCTGCGCCTGGACTGGGCGCAGATGCGGGTGCCGCCCGAGATGCTGCGGGCGCAGATGGGCGGACTGGTGACGGCGGTGACGGAACTGACGGATGGCCGCCTGGTGATGATGATGGACGTGGAGAAGGTGCTCTCCGAGACCACCCACTACGACGATGACTTCCTGTTCAAGGACATCCAGCCTCTGGGCATGTCCGACGTCACGGTGTTTTTCGCCGACGACTCCACCGTGGCGCGGAACCAGATACAGCGCACCCTGGAGGTGTTGGGCGTGAAATTCTTCGCCGCCATCAATGGCCGGCAGGCCTGGGAGGAACTGGAACGGGCGGCGGCCTATGCCCACAGCACCGGGCGCAAGACGAAGGAACTGGTTTCCCTGGTTCTGACCGACGTGGAAATGCCGGAAATGGACGGCTATATCCTGACCAAGAAGATCAAGAGCGATCCCCGCTTCGATGGCATACCGGTCATCATGCATTCTTCTCTCTCCGGCATGTCCAACCAGCAGTTGGGGCGTTCCGTCGGGGTGGATGAATATGTGCCGAAGTTCGAACCGCAGCGCCTGGCCGAGGTGCTCGGCCGACTATTGCACCGTGATACGCAGATTGTCCCGGTGTAACGCCATCTGCGTGCGCAATTGCCCCCGACAAACGGACATGACTCTGAGAGCCACCGCAATGTATGAAGGTCATGGCCGTTTCCCCTCACCCCCCGCCCCCGCCTCCGCGCCCCATGGCCGGCAGCGCCGGCCGGCTACGAGGGCGGCAAGTGGCGCTTGCCGAATTCCCCTCTCGTCCCTCAGGCGGGCGAGGGGAGCGTAGTGAGTCGCTGCGCGACTTCGATGGAAAGATGAGGCTGGCGAAAATGGATAGAACCGATAACACCCTATTGGAGAGCGTGGATGCCCGCACCAAGCTGGCGGGTTCCAACCGGATGGAAATCCTGCTCTTTTCCCTGGGAACCAAGGAAGTCTTCGGCATCAACGTGTTCAAGGTGCGGGAGGTCAGTCGCACGCCCAAGATCACCCGTTCGCCCAATATGCCCCACGGCGTGGAGGGCCTGATTTCGTTGCGCGGCAACGTCATTCCCATCCTTTCCCTCGCCACGGTCATGGGCCTGCAACCGGCGCCGGGAAGCAAGGAGGCCTCCATGATGGTGGCGGAATACAGCAAGCGCACCCTGGGCTTCCTGGTGGAAGGCGTGGACCGCATCATCCGGGTGGACTGGGACAAGGTGCGGGCACCGGAATCGGTGATGTCCGGCAATGCGGGCTTCATCACCGCCATCACCGAACTGCCCAACGGCAAGCTGGTCTCGATTCTGGACGTGGAAACCATCCTGGCGCAGACCTTCGGTGACATCGTCATCTCCTTCGTGGAGCCCCTGGCCTCGGATCGGGAACACAACGTGTTCTTCGTGGATGATTCCGCAGTGGCGAGAAAGAAGATCGCCGAAGTGCTGGATCAACTGGGCGTGCGCCACAAGCACGCCCTGAACGGGCAGGAGGCCTGGACGCGCCTGCTGGGCATGGCGGCCCACGCCCAGCAGTTCGGCAGCCGCATGAGCGACGAACTGGACGTGATCCTGGTGGACGCCGAGATGCCGGAAATGGACGGTTATGTATTGACGCGCAACATCAAGAATGATCCGCGCTTCGAAGGCATACCGGTGGTCATGCATTCCTCCCTGTCGTCGGAAGCCAACCGGGCCATGGGCAAGAGTGTGGGCGTGGACGCCTATGTGGCAAAATTCGATGCGGAAGTCCTGGCGGAGACGCTGCGCCCCCTGATGCTGCGCGTGAACCGGGACTGATGGAAATGTTTGAACGGAAGGCCCCGTGAAAGGGCCAAAAAACGGAGAGTGTCATGCCTGATCCGAAAATGAAATTTCTCGTCGTAGACGATTTCTCGACCATGCGCCGCATCGTGCGCAACCTGCTCAAGGAGTTGGGTTTCGTCAACGTGGACGAGGCCGAGGACGGCGTCGTCGCTCTGCAGAAGCTGAACGGCGCATCCTTCGATTTCGTGGTCACGGACTGGAACATGCCCAACATGGATGGCCTTACCCTGCTCCAGACCATACGGGCGACCCCGGCGCTCAAGCATCTGCCCGTGCTCATGATCACGGCGGAAGCCAAGCGGGAGAACATCATCGCGGCGGCCCAGTCGGGCGCCAGCGGTTACATCGTCAAGCCCTTCACGGCGGCGACGCTGAACGAAAAACTGGGCAAGATTTTCGAGAAGATGCCCAACAAGGCGGCTGCCTGAGCGCGACGGTGCGGGGAATGCCCCGTACCCCAAACGAATTTAGAACCTCTCGGCCAGGGGAAGAAGATGGCGAAACGTCCCATATTTGACGAATCCGGCGACTCGGAAGATCTGCAGGCCCTGTTCGACAGCATTGCCGTCGAGCCGCCTGCGCCTGTGCCCAAGCCGCGTCTGGAAGTGGTCGTGGAGGCCCAGGGCGACAACGACGACCTTCAGGCCCTGTTCGATTCGGTATCGCTCCGGGCCGCGAAGCCCGTGGTAGCGGCGCCCAAGCCGGGGCCGAAGACCGACACGGGGGGCGACAGCGATGATCTGCAGGCGCTTTTCGATTCCGTGGCCGAGAACTTCGTCGCCGAGCATGAAGAGGAACCGGCAGCGGTGCCGGAACACAGTTGCGACGCGGTATTCACCCGCATCGGCCACATGACCCGCCAGTTGCACGACACCATGCGGGAACTGGGCTACGATCGCCTGCTGGAGGATTCCGCCAAGGCCATTCCGGATGCCCGGCAGCGGCTGAACTATATCGCCACCAAGACCGAGCAGGCGGCGAGCCGGGTGCTGAACGCCACGGATATCGCCAAGCCGATCCAGGACAGCATGCACGACCGGTCCATGCTGCTTTCCCGGCGCTGGGACAAGATGTTCGCGAACGAACTGAGCCGGGACGATTTCAAACGCCTGGCGGCTGAGACCAGCGCCTTTCTCAAGGACGTGCCGCAGCAGACCGCGGCGACCAACGAGCAACTGATGGAAATCATGATGGCCCAGGATTTCCAGGATCTGACCGGACAAGTCATCAAGAAGGTGGTGGATCTGGCCCAGAACCTGGAAACCCAGCTGTTGCGGGTTCTGGTGGAGACCATCCCCGAGGCCAAGCGGCACGAGGCGCCGGAGGGTCTGATGAACGGTCCGGTCATCAATCCGGAAGGCCGGCCCGACGTGGTCAATACCCAGGAGCAGGTGGACGATCTGCTGGAGAGTCTTGGATTCTAGTTGTCAGGTGACAGTTGCCAGTGGTCAGTGATGTTTCCGCGCCTGCGGCGCGCCCGAAACGCTGACAACTGGCCGCTGACAACTGGCAATTGACATGGAGCGAGCGATCATGAGTGACTTTGCGGGTATGGAAGATCTGTTGCAGGATTTCCTGGTGGAAGCCAGCGATCTCCTGTCCGGTGTGGACAACAAGCTCGTGGAACTGGAAAAGTCCCCCAGCGATCGTGCGCTGCTGAATGACATCTTCCGCGGCTTCCATACCATCAAGGGCGGAGCCGGTTTCCTGTCCGCCTCCGAACTGGTGACCCTGTGCCATCTGACGGAAAACCTGTTCGACAAGCTCAGGAACGGCGAGCTCTCCATCACCCGTGAGGCCATGGACGTGATCATGGACGCCACCGGTTCGGTGCGCGAGATGTTCTCCTGGCTGGAACGGGGCCAGAGACCCCCGGCCGCCGATCCCATGCTGATCGAACACCTGAAGCAGGCCATCGCCGGCGACCTCCACCTGGATGGCACGCCCGCCCCGGCGGCCCCGGTTGCCGAGCCGGTGCCGGTGCCCGCGGTGCCTGGCGGTGATGCGCCGCCCTGGGATGCTTTCTTCGAGGCCATCACCGGCGCCGAGAGCGAAACCAAGGAAGCTGCGCCGAGTACGGAAGCGGTGGCGCCGCCGCCCCCGCCCATGACCGAAGTGCCGCCGACCGAGGTACCCAAGTCCCTGGGGCGCCGTGTCGGCGACAAGCCCGGTTATTCCGGCCCCGTCGGCCGGCGCGAGGGCGAGAAGGGCCGGGACAACTCCATACGGGTGGATACGGCCCGCCTGGATCAGGTGCTGAATCTGTCCGGCGAGATCGGCCTGACCAAGAATCGTCTCACCTCCCTCAGGAGCGACATCCTGAACGGACGCAGCGACAGCGACACCCTGCACGCCCTGGATGCCGCCGTGAGTCAGCTGGACCTCCTGGTGTCCGATTTGCAGAACGCGGTCATGAAGACCCGCATGCAGCCCATCGGCCGCCTGTTCCAGAAATACCCGCGCATCGCCCGGGATCTGGCCCGGGGTCTGGGCAAGGACGTGGAACTGGTCCTCTCCGGCGAGGAGACGGAAATTGACAAGACCATGATCGAGGACCTATCCGACCCGATCATCCACCTCATCCGGAACGCCGTGGACCACGGCATCGAGCCGCCGCGGGAGAGGCTGGCCTTCGGCAAGCCCGAGAAATCCCAGGTGCGTCTGGAGGCGCGGCAGGAAGGCGATCACATCGTCATCATCGTCAGCGACGACGGGCGCGGCATGAATGCCGAGCGCCTGCGGGCCAAGGCGGTGGAGAGGGGCCTCATCTCCGACGAGGAGGCCAACACCATGGACGAGCGCCAGAGCCTCAACCTGGTGTTCCTGCCTGGTTTCTCGACTTGCGACAAGGTGTCCGATGTGTCCGGGCGCGGCGTCGGCATGGACGTGGTGCGCACCAACATCCAGAAGCTGAACGGCAGCATCGAGATACGCTCCACCGTGGGCAAGGGCACCAGCTTCATCATCTCCCTGCCGCTCACCCTGGCCATCCTGCCGGTACTGCTGGTGCGCCTGGGCGACCAGCCCTTCGCCGTGCCGCTGTCGCTGGTGCGGGAAATCCTGCCCATCGAGGCCGCGGGGCTTCAGGAAGTCGGCGGGCGCGCCACCATGGTGGTGCGCGGCGAGATCCTGCCCGTCCTGCCCCTGTCCTACCTCCTGGGCTGGCCGCAGGAACAGATCCCGGAATACGGCGTGCTCATGCAGACGGCGGACGCCACTTTCATCCTGGCCATAGACAGCTTCGCCGGGCGCGACGATGCGGTCATCAAGTCTTTGGACGACTTCCGTCCCAAGGGCGTGGCCGGCGTCACCACGCTCTCCAACGGCCAGATCGTGCTCATCCTGGACATGAAGGAACTGCTCTCCGCCCTGGGCGAGCACCGCGGCGTCTCCCGTGCCGTGCTGGTGGACAGCATGGCCGAGGCAGCCTGAAAACCGGGGTGGCGGTATTCCGCCACCCGACCGGCAAGCTGAATGCCGTGTTTTCACCCGGGCGCCTTTGTTGGCGCGCTTCCTTTTTCTGGAAGTTAAATTGACGCCCGTCAATTATTTCCCGTGCTTCGCTAAAGTTTGTCAACAAGCTGACGATAACCCCCACTTCGTTCTGGGTGGCGCCCCGTGCCTCCAGACACCGGTAGCGGGGTTCACCCTGTCGCACGGGCTGGCCGCCCGGGCGGGAGGCGGAATCATGATCCTTCCGGCCACGATTCATTTCCGGATACGACGCATGTCAGAAAAACTGCTGGCCCTGTTCGTTCTTCTTGCCGGCCTGGCGCTTCCTGCCACGGGCCGGGCGGAAGACTATCGTCTGGGGCAAGGTGTCTTCCTGGGAGAGAACCTCATTCTGTCCGGATACGCCAATCTGGTGTTCGAGGTGCCCCATGGCGCACCCGCCACGCTGTCGGTGGACGATCTGAGCCTGTTCGTCAGTGCCCGTGTCAATCGGTGGCTGAATCCCTTCGTCGAGATCGAGGTATCCGGCGCCCAGCTTGCCACGCAGGGCGACGCTCCGCGCGTCAATGGCTACCTGATCCCGGAACGGCTCTACAACGATGCCCGGGTCACGGAATCGGATACCCTGCGCGTCGGGAAGATGCTCAGCCCCGTGGGCGACTGGAATCTGGTGCATGCGGCACCGCTGGTGCCTACGGCTACGCGTCCCCTCTCGACCTACTGGGGCTTCAGCGAATACATCTCCGGACTGTCCTGGCTGCATGCCCCGTCCGAAGGTCGTGGCCCCGACTGGCAAGTGTACTGGCAGCCCGGACGGGAGTTGGCCGAGCGCCCGGATGCCATTGCCCCGAGGCACTATCGAAACGTCTGGGGAGCGCACGTCAATTGGCCCATGGGCCTGGTGGACAAGCTGGGTGTGTCCCTCCAGCGCGGACAACTGGCTTCGACCGGCGACTATTACACCCTGCTGGGGGCCAATGCCAGGAAGACCTTCGGCAGGCTGAGGCTGGAAGGCGAAGCGGTCTCGTCGCGGCGATCCTGCCGTCCCCTTTCGGCCCATTGCAGCGAGTGGGGGGGCTACGGCCTGGCGGATTATGCCTTCACGTCCCGTTGGCACGGCCTCCTGGAATGGGAGACCTACCAGGACCACCTGGTGGAGCGGCGTTCCCGCAACGCCCTGCTCGGCATCGCCTACAAGCCCGAGTCCTACATGGTCTGGAAGCTGGAGTACGTGCATCAGTACGGCGAGTCGCAGAACATTCCCACCGGCTGGCAAGCCTCGTTCTCCGTGCTTTTCTGATGCGCGCCTTCCTGCTCACGCTCCTTCTCGTCCTTTCTGCCTGCGCGCAGGCGGAAGGGTTGTTGATCGTCGCCCATCCGCAGGTTCCAGAGGACAGCATTACCGCCGAAGAACTGGCTTCGATCTACCTCATCCAGCGGCGGGCCTGGTCCGGCGGGCTGCCCGTGGTGCCGGTCAACCGGGAGGCTTCGAGCAGTGTGCGCGAACACTTCTCCGAGACGGTGCTGGACCGTACGCCGAGGGAACTTGCCGATTACTGGAACCGGCTCCGCTTCGAAGGCAAGCTGCCGCCGCTGGTGCAGACCTCCGACCAGGCCGTGGTGGGCTTCGTGCGCAACGTGCCCGGGGCCATCGGCTACATCGCCGCGGGCCAGGGCCACGCCGGGGTCAAGGTGCTGGTGAGGTTGCCATGAGGCTGTGGTCTTCCGGAAGGCGGGCCGAACGCATCCGCCATTGGTTCACCCATACCATCTCCCGCCGCCTGCTGGGGGCGTTCTTCCTGGTCTTTCTGACCACCTACCTGGCAACGGCCCTGGTGGTGCTGAGCGCCACGCGCGCGGCCGTCACCGAGGCGGAACTGGGCACCCTGGCCCAGTTGGCGCACCTCAAGCTCAACAACCTGAACGCGCGCTTCCTTCAGCTCGCCACCGATCTCCACGCCTGGTCCAAGCTCGACGTGATGAACGACCTTGCGTCGGGCGACGTGGACAAGCGGGTGGCACGGACCCTGGAAAACCTGAAGGGCGACTATTCGCTACAGGGTGACCTGTACGCCTTCAACTTCGCCGGCCAGCTCGTGGCCAGCAGCGACCGGCGGCAGGCGGCGGCCACCCTGCCGGATATCTGGCGCCCCAAGGGCCAGCTGAGCTTCGTGGACAAACACCCCAGTCCCCTGGGAGGCGGCGATGTGGTCGTGTTGAGCGCACCCATCACGTCCGCGTTTTCCGCCGGCTATCCCCTGGGCAACCTCGTGCTGGTCGTGCCCTGGGCCGAGGTGCGGGGCGCCCTGGCGGACCAGGCCGTCCTGCTGCGCCGGCAGGAAAATCCCGTATTGCTGGCGTCGTCGCTGGCCAATACGGCGGATGTGCTGGCCGGGCTGACCCATGCCGACCGGGATGGCTGGGTGCAGATTGACGGCAAACGCTATCTGGCCAACAGCGCGCAAAATGTGACCGGCCTCGCCTCGGGCTGGGAGGTCATCGCCCTGCGGGAGTCTGCGTCGCTGGATCACACCCTTCGTGTCGTGGCCTTGCAGCTGGCAGGTCTGTGTGCCCTGTTGGCCATTCCCCTGACCCTGGCCATCCTCTGGCTGGCGCAACGCCTCACGGCACCCCTGCGCGAGCTGACCCGGTTCGTTTCCAGCATCACGGAAACCGGGGACCTGTCCCGGCGCGTGTCCCTGCCCAGCCATGACGAGATCGGCACCCTGGCGACCGCATTCAACCACATGACCACCCGGCTGGACGGCGCGGCCAGGGAGCGGGAGCGCTTCGTGCGGGAACTCGAGACGTCCGCGGAAGAACTGGAGGACAAGGTGCAGGCGCGCACGCGGGAATTGACGGCGGCCAACACCGAACTGACCCATACCCTGGAAGAGTTGAAGGCCGCCGAGAGCCAGCTCATCCAGCAGGAAAAGATGGCCTCCCTGGGCCAGCTGGTGGCGGGCGTGGCCCACGAACTGAACAATCCCATCGGCTTCATCTATGCCAACTTTCCCCACCTGGACGAGTACAGCCAGACGCTGATTTCCCTGGTGGACGAGTTGCGCGGGCTGCCCCTGGCCGAGGAAGACCGCGAGAAGCTGGAGGCCCGGCTGGAAGAGGCGGACCTGGAGTTCCTGCGCCAAGACATGCCCAAGATCATCCGTAGCGGGCAATCCGGCGCCCTGCGGGTGAAGGAAATCATCTCTTCCCTGCGCAGTTTTTCCCGTCTGGACGAGGCGGTGGAAAAGCCGGCACGCCTGGAAGAGGGTCTGGACGACACCCTGGCCCTCCTGCAACACCAGATTCGGAAGCGCATCCAGGTGGTGCGGGACTACCGGCTGAATGTTTCCCTGCCTTGTCACCCCGGCCAGCTCAACCAGGTATTCATGAACATCCTCTACAACGCCATCCAGGCCATCGAGGGGACGGGCACCATCACCGTGAGCACGCGCCGAGAAGCCGACTGGGCCGTGGTGGCCATCTCCGACACCGGGCGCGGCATTCCGGCCGAGATTCTCAACCGGATTTTCGATCCGTTCTTCACCACCAAGAAAGTGGGGGAGGGCACCGGGCTGGGTCTCTCCATTTCCTACGGCATCATCGAGAAACATGGTGGGCGCATCAGCGTGGACAGCGAGGTGGGGCAGGGCACCACCTTCACGCTGAGCATTCCCTTGAAGCAGGCCGCGCCGGACCAGGAGGACGGAAGCCATGATGAATGAGAGAACGCCGGTGTCTCCGGAGCACGGCCGCGGTTTCACCCTGCTGTGCGTGGACGACGAACCGGACATCGTGGATAACCTGTACCGCACCTTCCGCAAGGGCTTCACGGTCCTGACCGCCACCTCCGGCGAGCAGGCGCTGGAGATGCTTCAGGCCCAGCCGGTGGACCTCATCATCTCGGACCAGCGCATGCCGGGGCTGACCGGCGACGAAGTGCTGAAGGCGGCCAGGAGCCTTCAGCCCGAGGCCATTCGCATCCTGCTCACGGGTTATTCCGACCTGGAGTCTCTGGTGCGATGCGTGAACGAGGCGGGCATCTACAAGTACATCACCAAGCCCTGGGAGCCCGAGCAATTGCGGCTCACCGTCACCCGGGCCATCGAGCACCTGGATGTGACCCGCAAGCTCAGGGTTGCGGCCGACAAGTTGAAGGATGCCTATCAGGATGCCGTCACCATGCTGTCCATTGCCTGCGAGGGCAAGGACGAGGACACGGGATTCCACGTGAACCGGGTGCAGCATTTCACCGCCGCGCTGGCCCGCGAGATGGGACTGAAGGAGGAAGAGGCCGGCCACATGGGGGTGATGAGCATCCTGCACGACATCGGCAAGCTGTACATCCCGGATGCCATCCTGAAGAAGCCGGGCAAGCTGGATGCGCAGGAATGGGCCGTGATGAAGACCCATGCGGAGCAGGGCGTGCGCATCCTCGGCGACAATCCTTTCTATGCCATGGCGCGGGAGATCGCCGGCGGGCACCACGAGAACTGGGATGGCAGCGGCTACCCCAACGGCCTGGCGCAGGAGGCCATTTCCTTGTCCGGGCGCATCGTCAAGGTGGCGGATGTCTTCGATGCCTTGACCACCCGGCGCCCCTACAAGGAGCCCTGGCCGGTGGAGCGTGCCCTGAATCTCCTGACGGAAGAGTCCGGCCGGCAGTTCGATCCGAAGGTGGTGGAGGTCTTTCTCCGCCTGCACGCCACGGGTGTGATCGGCAACATCCTGGAGAAATTCGCGGGCGGCTGAAGGCGGCGCGATGGCGGACCCGGGCTCCCGCGCGGCAAGACGATGGGGCGCGGCCGGGACTGCTCCCGAGCCGCAATAGGTCGAGGCCGATCAGGCGGTGGGCGGTGAGTTCTCTGACTGCGCGAGCCTGGCTTTCAGCTGTGCCAGCAGTTCGGCGGCCTTCGTGAAGTCGTAGGCCTGCGCCCTCCGGGCGATGTCCCTGGCCTCGATGCCGCGTCCGACGAGGCTCATGGCGGACTGGAAGTCTTCCAGGCAATCCAGGGCGACGATGTCCCGATCCTCGATGAGCCGGGCGAGCCGGGCCATCAATTCGCCCACCTCCGGCCTCGCGGCGGCGGGTTGCATGCCTCCGGCAGGGGATTCCTCCAGGCTGGACAGGGCGCCGCGGATGAGCTGGATTTCCGGCCGGCAGGCGTCCAGGCCGGCAGCAATCTTTTCCGGGTCGCGATCCTTTACCGCCGTCTGCAATGCGTTGGCCAGATCGCCGAAATGGAAGGCGCCCATCGTCCTGGCCACGCCCTTCATCGAGTGGGCCAGCAGCAGGGCCGCTTCCCAATCCTGGGCAGCCATAGCCGCCCCGAATTTCTCCTCGAAAGTGCCGAGATGGTTGTCGCGGAAGCGCCGCAGCATGCGCTGATAGAGTTCGATGTTGCCGTTGGCCTGGGTCAGCCCGGCCTGCGTATCCAGGCCGGGGACGATAGGCAGGGCATGTTCGCTGGCCTGCGGAGTGGGGACTGAACCGGCCCTGGGTTTGATCCAGTCGGTCAGGACGGAGAACAGTTCGGACCCGCGCACGGGCTTGGCGATATGGTCGTTCATGCCGGCGGCGATGCAGCGTTCCCGATCCGAAGCCAGGGCGTTGGCCGTCAGGGCGATGATCGGCAGTTCCGGGTGCTGGGCCCTCAGCCTGCGGCTGGCTTCAAAGCCATCCATTACCGGCATCTGGCAGTCCATGAGCACACAGTCCGGCCGCGACACCTGCACGGCTTCCAGCGCCTCGACTCCGTTGCCGGCGATCCTGACCCGTATGCCCACGGTTTCCAGCATGTCCCGAATCACTTCCTGGTTGATGTCCATGTCCTCCACCAGGAGAACCTCCGCGTCGCGCAGGCGGATGATTTTCACCGGGTCCGGAGCCGGCAAGTTCGTTTGCGGCATGTACTCCTCTTCCAGACCCAGGAAGGGGGCGATGGCATTGAAGACATGGACCGTGGTGGCAGGCTTGGTGATCAGGCAGTCATAGCCGTCGCGACCGCTCTGCAGGGCTTCGTCCTGGCTGAAGGCGGTCAGCAGGAACATGGGCCTGGGCGACGGCTGAAGGATGCGCAGCTTGCGGATGGTCTCCAGGCCGTTCAGCCCGGGCATGCGCCAGTCCACCAGGGCGAACAGATAGTCCGGCGCATCGGGGCGGGCCGCCGCCTCCAGGGCGGCCTCCCCGCTCTCATGGGCCATGGCCGTCAGGCCCAGTTGCCGCAGTTGGACCGTCACCACGGCCCTCGTGACCGGGTTGTCATCCACCAGCAGCACCGGCTTTCCGGTGTGGGGGCGAAGTTTCTCCGCCATGAGGGCCGCGGACGAACGGGCGCTGGCCTGTACTCCCAGGCGGGCGGTGAAATGGAAGGCGCTGCCCTGGCCGGGGCTGCTCTCCACCCATATCCTGCCTTGCATCATCTCGATCAGACGTTTGGAAATGGCCAGGCCGAGTCCGGTTCCGCCGTAGCGCCGGGTAGTGGAGGAGTCGGCCTGGGTGAAGGCGGTGAACAGGCGTCCTTGCTCCTCCTGGGTCAGGCCTATGCCCTGGTCCTCCACGGTGAAATGGAGGGCGATATTGTGCCGATCCAGCGCCTGGGTGCGGATGCGGATGACCACGTTGCCCCGGTCGGAGAACTTGATGGCGTTGCCCACCAGGTTGATGAAGATCTGCTCCAGGCGCAGTTGGTCTCCCACCAGGGTCTGGGTCAGGGAAGGCTCCACGTCGAAGATGATCTCTATGCCCTTTTCCTGCGCCCGGGCGGAGAAGAGGGCGCCCAGGTTGTCCAGTACCGTCACCAGGCTGAAGGGCATGCACTCCAGGTCCAGCTTTCCGGCTTCGATCTTGGAGAAGTCCAGGATGTCGTTGATGATGCGCAGGAGGGACTCGGAGGCTGCCCGGATCTTGGTCAGGTAGTTGCGCTGCCTGGAATCCGTGCTGGTTCCCAGGCACAGTTCCGTCATGCCGGTGATGGCGTTCATGGGGGTGCGAATCTCGTGGCTCATGTTGGCCAGGAATTCGCTCTTGGCCACGCTGGCCCTCTCCGCCTCTTCCTTCGCCTGTTCCAGCATGCGCTCGGCACGTTTTCGGACCGTGATGTCGCGCACGATGGCCTGGAGGAAGGGGCCATCCCGCAGGTGGATCAGCTTCAGTTCGACTTCCGCCGCGAAGGGCGTGCCGTCGAGGCGGCAATGCTCCCACTCGAAGGACTGGGACTCGCCGCGGTAGGCCGCGGCCATCCGGCCCATGGCCAGGGTGCCGGAGGCGCCGCCGTCCGGTTGCGTCGGCGGCGAGAGCGCTTCCGGCGGAAAACCGATGATGTCCCGGCGCTGGCAGCCGAATATCTTGAGCGCGCCTTCGTTGCAATCCACGAAGATGTTGTCGCGCATGATGAGTATGCCGTCGCTGGCGGACTCGAAAATGGTGCGGTAGCGGGATTCACTTTCCGCCAGGGCATACTCCCCCCTTTCGATCCGCTCCCTCGCCTCCTGTTCGTGATGCAGGGATTCCAGGAACTGGCCGGCCAGGGAGTTGATGTCGTCCACCAGGCGGCCGATTTCGTCCTGCTCATGGCCCGCCGGGGCGCGCAATATGTCGCCACGGGTCGGGTCCATGCGGTGCAGGCGGTCGGACAGTTTCTTGATGGGGCGGGAGACCAGGATCAGGACGCTGGCCAGCACCACCGCGGCCACCACGAGCAACTGGATACTGAGGAGCGTGATGATGAACCAGGTGTTCCGGCTCACCTGGGCACGGATTTCATCCAGGTTGGGCGTCAGGACGATCTCGCCCACGATATCCGTCCGATCGAAGGGGGAGAGCATTCTTCGGTGGAGGGGCGCGGCTTGGGTCTCGTTTGCCCTGGAGGCCACCCAGCCCGGCCGTATCTCGTCGGCCAGGACGCGGCTTCCGGCGAAGATCTTCACCGCGGCGACATCGTTGTTCTTCAGCAGGCCCAGGGCAATGTCCTTGGCCAGTCCCCGGTCCCCCACGTAGCAGGCGGTGCGCACGGAACTTTCCATGGTGTCCAGCAACTGGGACAACTGGGTGTTCGAGCGTTCCTCGGACAGGGAGGTGGTGACCTGGGTGGTGACGAAGGCGAAGATCAGTCCGGCCACTCCCGCCGCCCCCAGGATGATCAGGGCGGTGCGCGCCAGGAGACTTCGGTACCATTGTTTCGGCATGGCCTGTCCTAAGAGACGCTTCAGGGCCTGGAGTGGCCTCAGTTTGGGAAGGAACCGGTTGGGGCGCTATCCATGGGCGCTCAGCGCTCCGGCTCGAAAATTACCCGGACCCGCTTGTCCACCTGGGAGCGCTCGATGTAGCCGATGGCCCAGGCGTTGCGGGCGATCTTTTCCAGCATTCCATCCGTGCTGGTCGTTTCATCGGGCGGCGAGGAATTCCCGGTCAGCACCAGGCGCGCCCAGTAGGCGTCAATTTCCGAGAGTTCCTTCCCCGTGAGGGCGAGATAGAACCGGGCCTTTCGGGGGTCGGTGGCCGGCAGGTCGTAGGGTTTGACCGCGTGGCCCGATGGCAGGAAGCGGAAACGGCCCATGAATATGTTGATGACCTCGCGCCGGGTCAGGGCGGTGGCGTCGCACTGGGGCGAAACGATCACCACCATGTCGGCCCGCGCCGGATGCGGCAGGAGCAGGACCAGCCAGAGCAATCCTACGAAAGTCGCAAGGCGACTGACGATACGCCCCTCGCCCGCTTGCGGGAGAGGGGCGGGGGGGCGAGGGGGAACGGACATGGCGGATTTGTTCCCTACCCCGCAGGGCAGTATCGCCATGCCCGTTCGCCGGAAAATTTGTCTGAGCCTGTTCATGCCCGCCTCAGAACGCGAAATCCAGGACGGCGCTGAACACGTCGGTGCTGCCGCTCCAGCCCGGTGTGTCCTTGGGATAAAGGAAGACGGAATCGCTCCTGCCGCGGATGCCATCCCACTGGGCCTTGAGGGCCATGTTGCGCCGGAAGTCCCAGCGCACGCCGACGGTCCAGGTGGTCTGGTTGGTATGGGACAGGCCCAGGGCATCGGCCACGGCGGCCCGCTGAAGGGGCGCGAGCGTTGCCGTGTCGAGGGCCTTGGCCGGAGAGTCGCTGCGCGCCACCCCGGCGTAGGGGGTGAAGGCATCCAGCCGGTAACCCGCCAGCACATAGGAAGAGTAGTAGTCCTGGTAGCCGTAGCTCTCCTGGGACACCTGGTTCAGCATCCACTGGACCTGCACGGGGCCACGCTCGTACATCAGCCCGGCCGAGTAGTAGCGGCTGGTCTTGTCGGCCATGGACAGGGCGCTCACCGTGGCCGGCGGCACGCCCACGCCGGCCAACTGATCCGAGACGGGCCAGTCGTGCTTGATGCGCAGTTGGGCATAGCCCAGGCGGAATGACCAGTTGTCCAGGTGGTAATCCAGGTTCGCGCCCATCATGGGGGAATCCCCCATGTTCCAGGAGGTGCTGCCCAGGGGTACCTTCTCGCCCGTGTAGCCGGCAAACAGCTTGCCCTTCAAGAGGCCGTGCCCGACCGGGAAAGTTCGGGAGATGTCGGCACCGTCAATGTGAAAGAGGGGGAGCTGGCCGAAAAAATCCAGCGACGGACTGATGGCCAGGTTGCCGTAGCCCACCAGCCGGGAATCCGCCAGCATGTAGAAATCGGTGCCCAGGCGTCCGATCCGCAGGTCCGTGCCCTGTTCGCTCGTGACATGGGCGTAGGCCCACATGAGTTCCGGGTGAAACGTGCCGTCGTAACGGTAGCGGCTGACGACCTGGGCCACGGCGGCGGTCCGCTCGGTGAAGACGTAGTTGGCCTGCACGCCCAGGACGTCATTCACCTCGCTCGACCAGGCACCGCCGGAGCTGCCCTTCGGCTGGGACAGGTCGCGCACGTACTGAATGCGATCCGAGGCGGCGCGGGTGGCGCCCAGGGAACCGAAATAACGCAGTTTCAGCGCTTCGGTGCCTTCGTCCGCCCTGGCCTGGGGAAGGCTGGCGACGAGCAGAAGACCGGCGAGGAAGGTGTACCGTGCCAGGTTTCCGGCGAACGGCGCTACCCCTTCCGGCTCGGTGCCCCTGGTGCCGGGCACCGCTGAAACTGCTGTCATGCTGCATTCTCCTGGTACATGAGCTGTCTTGAACGTCGCTTCCGCGACCAAAGAGGCTTCCTTTGGTCCGAGGCGAGGCGGGAAGAGACAGGACCGAACTACGTTGGTAACGGGCAAAACGGGCGGAACTTTACAGCAAATAGGGGCTTTGGTTATGCCCAAAGAGTCGTTGTTGTGCGGTCACCCTAAATGTTTCCGATTCGAGGACGTAATAGATGGCTCGGGCCCGGTTTCCGGTTCGGGTGGTCACGTATATTTGGGGAAGGACGCAGCATGGTGGCACGCATTCTGGCGGTCGAGGATAACCCGACGCAGGCGAAGATTCTCGATTTGCTGCTCCGGGATCATTACACCACGGTCGTGGTGGCGAGCGCGGAGGCATGCCTGCTGCGCCTGCAACAGGAAGCCTTCGATCTCATCTTGCTGGACGTGAATCTGCCGGGCATGAATGGCTACGAGGCCTGCCGGCGCATCAAGGCCGATTCCGGGATCCGCCATTTGCCGGTGATCTTCATCTCCGTGAATTGCAGCAACGAAGACCGGCTACAGGGTTTCGATGCCGGCGGCTTCGATTATCTGAACAAGCCCATCGTCAAGGAGGAGTTGCTCAGGAAGATCGCCATCCTCCTGGAATACCAGGAGGAAAAGCTCCGCATGCAGAGTCACGCGGACTATGCCGTAAGCACGGCCATGACCGCCATGACCAGCGCCGCGGAGCAGGGCCTGGTGCTTCAGTTCATGAAGGCCAGTTTCGCCTGCCAGCACCAGAAGGATCTGGCCGATGCCATTCTCCATGCCGTGCGCCAGTTCGGCCTGGATGGCATCGTGCAGATACGCAGCGACTACGGTATCTGGTCGCGCAACGCGGAGGGCGGTTGCACGCCCCTCGAGGTCTCGGTGCTGGCCAACGTCTGTCATGCGGGTCGGGTGGTGGACCTCAAGCAACGCACCGCGATCAATTATCCGCGCGTGACCCTGATCCTGCGGAACATGCCCACGGAGGATGCGGAACGCTATGGTCGCCTGAAGGACCACCTGAACATGCTGCTCGAAGGGGCGGATGCACGGGTCATGGCCCTGGACATGGATTCCTACCTGGCGGCAGAAGCCCGGCGTCTGCTGGACGCGATCAAGTCCATCAGCGAAACCCTGGTGGGGGTGAGCCGCAAGACGCAGGAACTGCATGCCAGTTACGGCACGGTATTCGATGCCATGGCGCGGGAGCTGGAGACCTGTATTCCCCTGCTGGAACTCAATCGCCACCAGGAAGCCATGCTGGACGATCTGTTGCGGGAGGCGTCGGAAGCCTACGTGGCCCTGGCCGGTCAGGAAAGCGCGGTGGACAAGGAACTCATGGGAGCGATGGAGAGCCTGCAGAAGATCGCACCCCAGCGGCACCCGACCCTGGGCGATCCTGCCGGGCTCCGCCCATGAAGCCTGAGGCGGGAGGCGGCTTGAACGCGGCCGGGGCTCGCCTGCTGGTCGTGGAGGACGACAAGTTCGTCCAGCGCGTGATCGAGCGTTACCTGAAGCCGGCCGGCCACGGCATCGTTCTGGCCAACAATGTGGAAGACGCCTGGACGCTCCTCTGCGCTGCCGCGGGGACTCCCGCGGCCGGCTTCGAGGCGATCCTGCTGGATCGCAATCTGCCGGGCAAGAACGGCATCGAACTCCTGGAGAGGATAAAGTCATCGCCGGACCTGGCGGAAATTCCCGTCATCCTGCAGACGGCCGCCACCCGGCCGGAGGACGTGGCCGAGGGCATCGCCAAGGGGGCCTTCTACTACCTGGCCAAGCCGTTTTCCCAGGACGTGCTTCTCGCCATCGTCCGCGCCGCGGTGGCGGATTTGCGCTCCCGGGTGGATCTGCGCGCCCGCCTCTCGGTTTTGTCCCACGGCATGCATCTCCTGCGCCGCATGGACTGCTACTGCAAGACCCTGGAGGACATCCGCCCCCTGGCCTCCTACCTGGCCCAGTATTACCCGGAGCCGGAACGGGTGGTGTCGGGCATCGCCGAATTCCTCGTCAATGCGGTGGAACATGGCAATCTGGAAGTGAGCTACGAGGAAAAATCCCGGCTTCTGCAGGAGTCCCGCTGGGAGCGGGAGATCCAGCAGCGCCTCGGCATGGAACCCTACGGCAGCCGCCAGGTGGATGTGAGCCTGGAGTTCCGGGCCGCCTCTACCGTGCTCACCATCAGCGACCAGGGGATGGGCTTCGATTGGCGGCACTACCTGGAGTTTGCTCCGGAACGGGCTTTCGATGCCCACGGCCGGGGCATCGCCATGAGCCGGCTGTTCAGCTTCGATGACGTGGAATACCGGGGCCGGGGCAACGAAGTGGTGCTTACCGTGCTCTCGCCCGCCGCCTGAGGCCTCGCTTTTGAAGCAGCCGATTCAATCGCGGCGGCGCTGAGAAGTACAAAATCTTGCCTGACTATCGAGGAAACCCAGTCTCGCTCCCTCTCCCCGCAAGCCGGGCGAGGGAAGTTTTGACCAGACCGAGCCATCTTGATAATCAGGAAATCTCGTGGCCCCGAACAGTCTCAGGCATTGGGGTGAATCAGCGTTCTTGCTCGTGCCTTCCCGGCGCCTCTGCGCCTCTGCGGTGACATTGGTTTTCAGAATTTCGCCTCCCGCGGCTTTAACGGTAAAATGGCCGGCTTTTACCGCATCCCGAGGCGCCGTCACGGAAGCCATGCAGCCATGAATTCATCCCAGATTGACAACCTCAACGTAGAAGCCCTGGACGAGATGCCCTCGCCCGAGGAGATCAAGGCCCTCGTGCCGCTCTCGGACAAGGCCGTCGAGACCGTCGTCAAAGGGCGGGAGACCCTGAGGGCCATCCTGGATCGCAAGGATCCGCGCCTGTTCGTGGTGGTCGGACCCTGTTCCATCCATGACGCGGTGGCGGGCATGGACTACGCCCGGCGCCTGAAGAAGTTGGCCGACGAGGTGGCGGATACCCTGGTGCTGGTGATGCGCGTCTATTTCGAGAAGCCGCGCACCGCCACCGGCTGGAAGGGCTTCATCAACGATCCGCGCATGGACGATTCCTTCCATATCGCGGAGGGCATGGAGAACGCCCGCCGCTTCCTCATGGACGTGAATGAACTGGGCCTGCCCACCGGCACCGAGGCCCTGGATCCCATCGCGCCCCAGTACCTGGGTGATCTCATTGCCTGGACCGCCATCGGCGCCCGCACCTCCGAATCCCAGACGCACCGGGAAATGTCCAGCGGACTGTCCACCCCCGTGGGTTTCAAGAACACCACCGATGGCAGCCTGGATGCGGCGGTCAACGCCATCATCTCTGCGTCCCGGCCCCACAGCTTCCTGGGTATCAACGATTCCGGTCGTTCCGCCATCATCCGCACCCGCGGCAACGCCTATGGCCACCTGGTGCTGCGCGGCGGCGGCGGCCGCCCCAACTACGATACGGTGAGCATCTCCATGGCCGAGATGGCCCTGGCCAAGGCCAAGCTGCCCAGGAACATCGTGGTGGATTGCTCCCATGCCAATTCCAGCAAGCGGCCGGAACTTCAGGCCCTGGTCATGAACGATTGCACCCACCAGGTGGTGGAAGGCAACCGTTCCATCGTCGGCCTGATGGTGGAGAGCAATATCGTGGCGGGCAATCAGCCCATACCGGAAGATCTGAACAAGCTGATCTACGGCTGTTCGGTCACCGATGCCTGCGTGGATTGGGAAACGACCGAGACCATGGTCCGGAAGGCGCGGGATCTGTTGAAGGGCATCCTGCCCGGCCGCCTGGGATAATCGCGGAAGGCCCCATGGCCGGCTGAAGCCGGCCCCACTGCAAGAAGGAACGAGCTATGTCACTGATTCGCCCCTTTGCCGGCCTGAGGCCGGTGGCCGGACGCGCAGCCGAAGTGGCCGCGCCACCCTATGATGTGCTGAATACGGACGAGGCCCGGGTTCGGGCCGCCGGCAAGCCCTGGAGCTTCCTGCACATCTCCAAGCCCGAGATTGACCTGCCGCCGGAAACCGACCACTACGCGCCGGAAGTCTATGCCAAGGCGGCGGAGAACCTGCGGTACATGCTGGATTCGGCGCTTCTGGCCCGGGACGAGGCACCCTGCTACTACGTCTATCGCCTGATCATGGGCAGCCACGTGCAGACGGGCCTGGTGGCCGCGGCGTCCGTGGCCGACTACGACACCAACCGCATCCGCAAGCACGAATTCACGCGCCCGGACAAGGAAGACGACCGGGTGCGCCAGATCGAGGCGCTGAATGCCCAGACCGGGCCGGTGCTCCTGGCCTATCCGGGACAGGCCGAGGTGGACGCCATCCTGGCGCGGGAGAGCGCCCGGGCGCCGGATGCGGACGTGGTGGCCGACGACGGCATACGCCACAGCATCTGGGTGATCCGGGACGCCGCCATCCTGGCCGCCCTGGGCGCGGCCTTCGATGCCATGCCCGCCCTCTACATCGCCGACGGCCACCACCGTTCGGCTGCCGCCTCCCGCGTGGCGGCGGCCCGTCGTGGCCGGGGCGTGACGGCGGAGGATGCCAGCCAGTATTTCCTGGCGGTGATCTTTCCCCATCACCAGATGAAGATCATGGACTACAACCGGGTGGTGTGCGACCTGAACGGCCTGGCCCCCGCCGCCTTTCTGTCGGCCCTGGCTTCCGCCTTCACGCTGGCGCCGGCGAGCGAGGCGGTGAAGCCTGCCCGCCACGGGGAATACGGCCTGTACATGAAGGGCCAGTGGTATCGCCTGGCCATTCGTCCGGAACTGATCCCGCACCAAGACCCGGTGGCGCGCCTGGACGTGAGCCTCCTGTCCGACCACCTGCTGGCTCCGGTGCTGGGCATCAGCGACCTGCGGCGGGACAAGCGCATTGACTTCGTGGGCGGCATCCGTGGTTTGCCCGAGTTGGAGCGGCGGGTGGACAGCGGCGAGATGGCCGTGGCTTTTTCGCTCTTCCCCACGGGCATGGAAGATCTCATGGCCGTGGCCGATGCGGGCGAAGTCATGCCGCCCAAGTCCACCTGGTTCGAGCCCAAGCTCGCCGACGGCCTAGTGTCGCACGTGCTTGACAACTGATCCATGATTTCGGCCTTCGATGTCGTCTGACCTCGTTTCCCGGCTCAGGGGCCTCCTCGGGCCGGCCGCCGTGCTGACCGGGGCCGCGGACACCGAACCTTATCTCACCGACTGGCGTGGACGTTACACGGGCCGTGCCCTGTGCGTGGTGAAGCCCGCCAGCACGGCCGAGGTGGCGGCGGTGGTGGCCCTGTGCGCCCAGAGGGGCGTGCCCATGGTGCCCCAGGGCGGCAATACCGGTCTCGTGGGGGGCGCCACGCCGGACGGGGCGGGCAGGGCGGTACTCATCAACTTGTCGCGTCTGAATCGCGTGCGCGACGTGGATACGGACAACAACACCCTGACCGTGGAGGCGGGCTGCACCCTGCAACAGGTGCAGGATGCGGCGGGGTCCGCCGATCGCTTCTTCCCCCTGACCCTGGCCTCTCAGGGCAGCTGCCAGGTGGGCGGCAACCTGTCCACCAATGCCGGCGGCGTGAACGTCCTGCGCTACGGCAACATGCGCGACCAGGTGTTGGGCCTGGAGGTGGTGCTGCCCGACGGCCAGGTCTGGAACGGACTGCGCGGCCTGTACAAGGACAATACCGGCTACGGCCTCAAGCATCTGTTCATCGGCGCCGAAGGCACCCTGGGCATCGTTACCGCCGCCGTGCTGAAGCTCTATGCCCGGCCCCGGGAGCAGGCCACCGCCTGGGTCGCCGTGGATTCGGCGGATGCTGCCGTGGCCCTCCTGGGACGGCTGCGGATGGAGTGCGGGGAGCGGGTCACCGGCTTCGAGCTGGTCGGGCGAGCGGCCCTGGAACTGGTGCTGAAGCACATTCCCGGCGTCCGCGATCCCCTGCCCAAGCCGGCGCCCTGGTACCTGCTGGTAGAACTCTCGGACACCCGCCCCGGGCCGGAACTCTACGACCTGCTGGAGCGCATCCTGGCGCGGGAAATGGAAGCCGGCCTGGTGCCCGAGGCGGCTATGGCCCACAACCGGGCCCAGACCGAGCAATTCTGGGCGCTGCGGGAGAACATCTCGGAGGCCCAGCGCATCGAGGGCATCAGCATCAAACACGACGTCTCCGTGCCCGTGAGCCGCATCGCCGAATTCGTGTGCCGGGCCGACGAGGCTTTGGCCGGGGTCTTCGGCGCCGTGCGCATCGTCTGCTTCGGCCACGTGGGCGACGGCAACCTGCATTACAACCTTTCCCGCCACGAATCCCAGGTGAACGCGGACTTCATCGCCCGCACCGGGGAGGCCAATCGCATCGTGCACGACCTAGTGACGGAACTGGGCGGCAGCATCAGCGCCGAACATGGCATCGGGCAACTGAAGCGCGACGAATTGAGCCACTATCGCAGCCCCCTGGAGCTGGACCTGATGCGCCGCATCAAGGACGCCCTGGATCCCGCCGGCCTCATGAATCCCGGCAAGGTGCTGAAGGGCAGGGGCTAGAGGCTAGTAGATCGTTCCAGTAATACGTTTACAATATAGGTGATATTTGCCATGATGCCCCCGGAACTATAGGGGGTGATCATGGCGAGGAAAAGTGGGCGGGCGGCGTTGGTGCTGTCAGACGAGAACC
>JAQTNA010000035.1 GCA_028714035.1 Rhodocyclaceae bacterium | reverse complement strand
TTCTCGTCTGACAGCACCAACGCCGCCCGCCCACTTTTCCTCGCCATGATCACCCCCTGTAGTTCCGGGGGCATCATGGCAAATATCACCTATATTGTAAACGTATTACTGGAACGATCTACTAGCCGTGTTCCCCGCCCCCGCGGGGATGAACCGGCGGGCAACGCGCGCGCCAAGGGCCAGGTGGAGTGTTCCCCGCCCCCGCGGGGATGAACCGCCGCAGCATTTCCCGCGCATAGCGGTCGTCGTGTGTTCCCCGCCCCCGCGGGGATGAACCGGATGCCTTGAAGGAACTGCGGGCCAACGGCGCGTGTTCCCCGCCCCCGCGGGGATGAACCGTCGAGAGGCTGCAAGACCTGGCGTGCCAGCCAGTGTTCCCCGCCCCCGCGGGGATGAACCGCAAAAAGGAACGCGGCAAGGGTCGTGCCCCCACGTGTTCCCCGCCCCCGCGGGGATGAACCGTCTCTGGGCGCCGTATATGAAGTCCACAACAGCACGAAGCGTGGGCGGAGATTGCTTCTGAAGGCGCTATTCCGGGATGACTCAGCCCGGATGAATACGTGGTTCGATTCCAACACGAGGGGGAAACTGGACTCCGGGCTCGCGGCCGCGGGTGGGGACTCCCGCCTTCCCAATAACCCCGAGGAGGGGCCAGACCGGACTTTCCCGGAATCCGATGACAATATAAGCCGTTCCTTCGATCAGGGCAACAGTTCCCCCCGCGGTGCCTATGACCCGGCTACCCGCACCATCGCCCTGCTCAAGAACGCGGACCTCTCCACCTACCTGCACGAGTCCGGGCACTTCTTCCTGGACACCTACGCCCGCCTGGCCTCGTTCGAGGATACGCCCGTCGCCATCAAGCGGGACATGGACACCCTGCTCAACTGGTTCGGCGTCCAAGGCTCCCCGGAGCACTCTGCTCTGGACAACTGGCACGCCATGCCCCTGGACGAGCAGCGTCCCTACCACGAGAAGCTGGCCCAGGGCTTCGAGCAGTACCTGATGGAAGGCAAGGCGCCCAGCCTGGAACTGTCGGGCATCTTCAGCCGCATGAAGGCCTGGATGCTATCTGTCTACAAGAGCTTGTCCGCCCTGGGCGAACCCATCAACGACGACGTGCGCGGGGTATTCGACCGCATGCTCGCCAGCGGCGAGGCCATCCGTTTCGCGGAGCAGGCCCGGGGTTACGTCGAGTTGTTCAAGTCGCCCGAGGACGCGGCGCGCTTCGGCATCGCCCCCGAGGACTACGCCAAGTACCAGGCGCAAGGCCGGCAGGCCACCGAAGCGGCCAGCGCGGAACTGTCCGCCCGCGGCATCCGGGACATGCAGTGGCTGACCAACGCCAAGAACCGGGCCATCCGCAACCTGCAAGTGGCGGCCAAGTCGGCACGGGCCGAGGCCACCATGGACGCCCGGCGCCAGGTGATGACCCAGCCGGTGTACCAGGCCTGGCAGTTCCTCACGGCCAAGCTCGGAGAGGGCGACAAGTCGGTCCTCGAGAAGCAGGCCAAGGGCGACCCGAACGTGGTTGATCCCGAGAAGGATAGCCTGCTCACGGCCATCGCCAAGCTGGGAGGCCTCAACAAGGGCGACGTAATCGCCCGCTGGGGCATGGACCCGAAGGAAAAACCGCAATCCGGTGTGTTCGGCAAGCACGTTCTGCGTGCCGAGAGCAAGGGGCGCAGTATTGACGAAATGGGCATGGCCCTCGCTGAGAGGGGTTATCTGCCCTTGGGCGAGAACGGCCGGCACGCCGAGCGCGATTTCGAGGCCATGTTCAACAACGAACTGGCCGGGCGACCCGAGTATTCCACGGCTTTCGACTACAGCAAGCGGGAGGCCCCGCCGCGCCCGGGGGACGAAGTGCCGAACCCCGAGGACATCGGCGCCGGGCGTTTTGATCGTGCGTCCCTGCGTGAACTAGGCCTGCCCAAGGCCATCACTGAGAAGCTGGAAGCGCAGCGCATGGTGGCGAAGGACGGCTGGCACCCCGACATCCTCGCGGAGCGTGTGTTCCCCGCCCCCGCGGGGATGAACCGGCGGTTGGGATTCAGATATTCTGGCTGAACTGGTGTTCCCCGCCCCCGCGGGGATGAACCGACTATCAACGACCTCCGCCGCGAACGCGCTGAGTGTTCCCCGCCCCCGCGGGGATGAACCGGCGCCCCGCCGGAAATCCAATACAGTTGATCAGTGTTCCCCGCCCCCGCGGGGATGAACCGACCTGGAGAGCAATCTATTTGACTTGGCCAGCGTGTTCCCCGCCCCCGCGGGGATGAACCGTTGGGGTTGGAGAGACGGTCCGGCTCCAGGACGTGTTCCCCGCCCCCGCGGGGATGAACCGGCGATGATGGGCATCAGGTCGGGCCGGCGCCGGTGTTCCCCGCCCCCGCGGGGATGAACCGTCCCGGACGAGCTTCGTATCTCCGTGATTATTGTGTTCCCCGCCCCCGCGGGGATGAACCGGGAGAAAGAGGCTGCGCGCAGAGGAGTTCCAGGTGTTCCCCGCCCCCGCGGGGATGAACCGGAACGTTTCGAGGCCCAGGCCCAGCCCCTGCGGTGTTCCCCGCCCCCGCGGGGATGAACCGGTGACGGCCATCACCACCGGCGTGGCCGGCGCGTGTTCCCCGCCCCCGCGGGGATGAACCGTTTCTGGTTCGCCTCGGTCATCACCGTCAAGAGTGTTCCCCGCCCCCGCGGGGATGAACCGGTCTCGCCTTCCAGGGCTGCGCGGATCTGGGACGTGTTCCCCGCCCCCGCGGGGATGAACCGGCCGTGGTGCTCACCTGCTACCTGACCCTACGGTGTTCCCCGCCCCCGCGGGGATGAACCGATCATTCCCAATATGGATGTGCATACGCACAAGTGTTCCCCGCCCCCGCGGGGATGAACCGCAGTGGGGAACCTATGCCAGCAATCCGCTGGTGGTGTTCCCCGCCCCCGCGGGGATGAACCGCACGGCATGCTGACCATGGACGAACTGATCACCGTGTTCCCCGCCCCCGCGGGGATGAACCGGACTACCAGACGGAGCAGGACCGGGTGCACCAGTGTTCCCCGCCCCCGCGGGGATGAACCGGAGGTTCCGGGAGGAAGTCCTGTACCGCGCTGCGTGTTCCCCGCCCCCGCGGGGATGAACCGCCCGCTGGCGGCGTCCTGACAGGCTTCCACCCGTGTTCCCCGCCCCCGCGGGGATGAACCGCTGTGGGGCCGCGATGACCGCGGCCATGAGCACGTGTTCCCCGCCCCCGCGGGGATGAACCGGATTCCATGGCAAACGGCTGCGGCGTGTAGCTGTGTTCCCCGCCCCCGCGGGGATGAACCGCCGGGGTCTATGCCCTTGGGCACGCGCACGGTGTGTTCCCCGCCCCCGCGGGGATGAACCGGGGATCATGGGTAGTCATGGCGCGACTCTATGGTGTTCCCCGCCCCCGCGGGGATGAACCGTCGTACGGACTGGCTCCGACACCGATCACGTCCGTGTTCCCCGCCCCCGCGGGGATGAACCGACACCGGGGGAAAAGGCCGTGCTCATGTACCAGTGTTCCCCGCCCCCGCGGGGATGAACCGCCTATCCGGCGCCGAAGAAAAACCAGGCCGGGGTGTTCCCCGCCCCCGCGGGGATGAACCGTCAGGTGTTACAGCTCGCGTATCGCCTTCTCCGAGTGTTCCCCGCCCCCGCGGGGATGAACCGGCTTTCGCCATGCTCGACGGACGAACGGAGCCGTGTTCCCCGCCCCCGCGGGGATGAACCGCCTGCTGCCCGTTCCATTCCGAGGAAACTCCCGTGTTCCCCGCCCCCGCGGGGATGAACCGTAATACCAGGCGTCGTCGGTGATGTCGTTGCGGTGTGTTCCCCGCCCCCGCGGGGATGAACCGTCCAGCAGGCTAACCGTCGCTCCATTTTCGCGGTGTTCCCCGCCCCCGCGGGGATGAACCGGGAGAGAGACGCAGGCGATGGCGCCAGGAATGGTGTTCCCCGCCCCCGCGGGGATGAACCGTCCAGCAGGCTAACCGTCGCTCCATTTTCGCGGTGTTCCCCGCCCCCGCGGGGATGAACCGGGAGAGAGACGCAGGCGATGGCGCCAGGAATGGTGTTCCCCGCCCCCGCGGGGATGAACCGGGGCGGCCGGTGCCGCCTGTGCCTAACGATCTGGTGTTCCCCGCCCCTGCGGGGATGAACCGCCTTTCTGATGCGGTGAGCGGTGCGACGATTCGTGTTCCCCGCCCCCGCGGGGATGAACCGCTGATCGTGGCCGACGACCAGGTGGCCGTGATCCGTGTTCCCCGCCCCTGCGGGGATGAACCGGTGAATAGCCATGGCAAAAGACACGAAAAGCCGTGTTCCCCGCCCCCGCGGGGATGAACCGTGATGGTGTAGGGATTGCGGCGAGGCGTTCGGGTGTTCCCGGCCCCGCGGGGATGAACCGGCGCCACGGCCGGCGGGGTGCTGATCCAGAAGGTGTTCCCCGCCCCCGCGGGGATGAACCGCTGCTGCCGATGGCTCGGGGAGACGTGGTAGCGTGTTCCCCGCCCCTGCGGGGATGAACCGGCTTCCCACACGGTGCGGTTCGACATGCGGAAGTGTTCCCCGCCCCCGCGGGGATGAACCGGCGGGCGATTTCACGGGAGACCTCCTGGGTCTGTGTTCCCCGCCCCCGCGGGGATGAACCGAACTTTGGCCGCGCCCAGGTCGGCAGGCTGGTAGTGTTCCCCGCCCCCGCGGGGATGAACCGCGCCCGGCTCATCGGCGACCGGCGCGAACTCGGTGTTCCCCGCCCCCGCGGGGATGAACCGATGGAATTCAAGGCATCTGCGTGCATAACCCGCGGCAAGCTTGAAGCGCCGGGCACTGGGGTCGGGCGAGGATTGAAACAACGGAATGGGGTCAAGAGGCGGCCGGCGCCCTGACGGAAGTACTCGGTATCTTGGGCGCAACGGTCTCACCCGGCCGAGGTACTTCGAACACTTCCCACAGCGGGATTTCGAGGTTTTCCAGTGTGGCGAAGACCAGGAACTCATCGGCACTAAACAGGGTGCCCTGATCAAAGCGGCCGGTTTCGGGCAAGAGCAGGAAACGGATGGCGTAATGGTCCAGAGGTTGGACCACCACGTATTCCCTCACCCCGGCACGCTCATAGAGAGCTTTCTTTTCCCGCTGGTCCTTGGCCGCGGTGGCGGGGGAAAGCACTTCCAGCACCACGTCAGGGGCGCCCTCGATGTGGGTCGGGGTGATCTTGTTTCGGTCACACACCACAAGGACGTCTGGTTGCACCACGTCCAGGTCGGAAAGACGAACGTCGACCGGGGCAATGAAAGGCTGGCAAGGCTTGCCTCCAAAATGCTGCCGGAGTCGAAAGAAGAACTCACCAGCCACGCTCTGATGCTTGATGGTCGGAGCCGGCGACATGGCATAGGCCACCCCGCCTATGAGTTCCCAGCGTTCATCGGCCGGCCAGTTCTGATAGTCCTGCCAAGTGAAGCGCTGCATCTCTTTCTGGAGTGTCTGGGGGCTCACGATTCGTCTCCTCACGCGTTGCGCGGAATCGGAATGATAGCGCCGATTCAGTCCACTGTCGTAGCGCCCTCAGGCCGCGTAACCCAGCACGGCGAAGAAGTGGCAGCCGGTGCCGGCCACGACGAAGGCGTGCCACACGGCGTGGGCGTAGCGGAAGCGGGAATCCAGCACGAAGAAGGCGACACCGGCGGTGTAGGCCAGACCGCCGGCCACCAGCAGGGCGATGCCGGGGGCTGGCAGCCGCTGCGCCAGGGGGGCGGCGGCGATCAGCACCAGCCAGCCCATGACTAGGTAGAGTCCGGTGGACAGCCAGGGGTGGGACAGACGGCCGAAGACCTTGAGCACGATACCGACGAGGGCGAGGGTCCACACCAGGCCAAACAAGGTCCAGCCCATGGGCCCGTCCAGCACCCCCAGGGCAAAGGGGGTATAGCTGCCGGCGATGAACAGGTAGATGACGCAGTGATCCAACTTGAGGAACACCCGCTTGGCCCGGCCCGCCGGCAGGGCGTGGTACAGGGTCGAGGTGAGATAGAGCAGGACCATGGTGGCGGCGAACACCCCCGCCGCCACCAGGGCGACGGAACTGAGATGGCGCGCCGGAGCGAGCAGCCAGGGCACCGCCAGGATGGCCGCCAGAAGCGCCACCCCGTGGCTCACGCTGTTGGCGATTTCCTCGCCCAGAGTCTGGGGACGTTCGATCATGGCGCTCATTGTCGCATGTTGCTGCATCGCGGCACGCCTGATGCGTATCTTGTTGTAACGGCAGAAATCGTCGGCAGGCAGGGCGGGCTTCCGTCGGACGTGGGCACCAATTCTGTTGTTGTCGGGCTGAAGCCCGACCTACGAAATCACCGGCCCGCTCCCACATCAGCGTAAATCGCACCGATTCCGGCATCCCGGGCGGGACACCCGGCGCGGGCGGCTATAATGCCCGATCCGATTTCTTCCACCGCCCCCGCCCATGAGCGCCCTGCCCCCGCCTGAAACCTGCGATTTCCACGGCCTGCCTGCCCTGCGGCTCACCGCGCCGGATGGCGCCACCGCCCTCATCAGCCACCATGGTGCCCAGCTCCTGTCCTGGATTCCCGCCGGCGGCGCCGAGCGCCTCTACCTGAGCGAATCTGCCGTCTTCGATGGCCGGCAGGCGATCCGCGGCGGCGTGCCCGTGATCTTTCCCCAATTCGGCGGCAAGGGAAAACTGCGCCACGGCTTCGCCCGCGAGCTCCCCTGGGAAGTGGTGGCCGCGCGCACCGGCAAGGATTACGCCACCGCCACCCTCCGGCTGACGGACGGTGAAGCCACCCGCGCCCTCTGGCCCCATGTCTTCGTGGCGGAGATGACGGTGCTCATCGCCGGCAACCGCCTGGACATGGAACTGGAAGTGGAGAACGCGGACGACAAGCCCTGCGCCTTCACCGCCGCCCTGCATACCTACCTGCGGGTGCAGGAGGTGGAGAACGTCGCGCTCCAGGGTCTCCAGGGCCTGCGCTACCGGGACCAGACCGACAGGAACAAGGAAGACACGGATCGCCAGGAAGCCCTGGTGGTGGAGGACGAACTGGACCGTCTCTATCTGGGCGTCAAGAAGCCGCTCCTGCTGTCCCATCCCGGCGGCGGCGCCATCGCCATGGAACAGGAAGGTTTCCCGGATACCGTGGTGTGGAACCCCTGGGAGAAGAAGTGCGCCGCGCTGAAGGACATGCCCAGGGACGGTTTCCGGCGCATGTTGTGCGTGGAAGCGGCCGCCGCCGCCCGCCCGGTGACGCTCGAACCCGGCGACACCTGGTTCGGCCGGCAGACCCTGGTGGCGCTTTGATCAATCCCGGTAAGCGGTTAGCACCTCCCGCCCACACCGGAAAGGCTGAACATCTGCTTTCCGCTCACCGCTGACTGCTTACCGACTCTCGACATGAACCTTCCCACCCTTTCCCGCGACGAACTGATGCCTCTCCTGGCGGCGGGAGCGGCGGTGCTCACGGCCAACGGGCGGCTGCCGGGGGAGCTCCGGCGGCAATACGGCGCCTGGCAGAAAGGGCGTACCGTGTTCGACTCGCCGTCCATCCTGCACCTGCCGGTGTGGCTGGGCGAAGCGATGGACGAGGCGATTCTGGCCGGACGACTGCCGCCCACCGCAGCGGCGCGGCGAGTGCTATCCGGCTTCGAGGAGAGGGTACTCTGGGAGCAGGCGATCCGGGAGTCGGAGGCGGGTGGACTGCTGGACGTGCAGTCCCTGGCCCAGGCGGCGCAGGAAGCGCTGGAACTCGCCCTGCTCTGGGATATTTCCTGGCCGGACGCGCTATCCACCGAGGAGTCCCGGCATTTCGTCCGCTGGCGGCAGGCCTTCGAGGCAGCCTGCCGCCACTTGAACGTCCAGCCGGCCGGCGCCATGCAGCGCCAATACCTGGACTGGCTCGCCGACGGCCGCCTGGCAGTGCCGAACATCGCGGTACTCGCGGGTTTCAGCGAACCCGGCCCCCTGGAAGACGCCCTCTGCGCGGCGGTACTGCGCGCCGGGGGCCAGCCCTGGCGCCTGGCGGGCGATGCCCCGGCCCAGGACATCAGCATCAGGCCCTGCCAGGACGCCCGGGCCGAGGTGCTGGCGGCGGCAGGCTGGGCAGCCGGACACCTGCGGGCGGGCGGTCAGCCGCGCCTGGCCATCATCGTGCCGGACCTGGCGCAGCTGCGCCGGCCACTCCTGCGCGCCCTGGACGCCGAATTGCAACCGGGTGCGGCCTGGGGCGCCGAGCCGCCGGTGCGCCTGCTCAACTTTTCCCTGGGCGAACCCCTCGCCCGCACGCCCATGGTGGCGGCAGCCCTCGCCCTCCTGGAAATCCTGCGCCAACCGGGAAAACTGGAATTCGCCCTGCTCTGCCGACTGCTGCGTGCGGCGCACTGGTCCGACTGGCCGCTGGAAAACGACGCCCGCAGCCGCATGGAGCGGCGGCTGCGGAAATACGAGGGGGCCTGGATAAGCCTGCCACGGGCGGCTGAACTGGCGCGGAAGGACGGAGCGATTCAGGCCGCCGGGCACCTGGAGGCCATGGCCGGCCTGCAAAGGGAAGCGAGGCGCAGGCGCGAGGGCCGGGAGTGGTCCGAGTTGCTGCCGCAATGGCTGGGCCAATGCGGCTGGCCCGGCGCGCGCCCCCTCGACAGCGACGAATTCCAGACCCGGGCCGCCTTCGAGGCGGAAGTGGCGAAGCTCGAAGGCCTGACCGGCCTGGCCCCGGCCGGCGGCCTGGAAGCCTGGAGCGGCTTGCTCGCGCGCCAGTGCCGGGAACGGGTATTCCAGCCCGAGACGCGGCACCGGGCCTTCGTGGAGGTGCTGGGTCCGCTGGAAGCCCTGGGGCAGCGCTTCGATGCCCTGTGGCTCATGGGCCTGAGCGATGGTGTGCTGCCGGCGGCGCCGCGGCCCAACCCGCTCCTGCCGCCCCAGGTGCAGCGGGCGAAGGGCCTGCCCCACGCCTCCCCGGAACGGGAGCAGGAATTCGCCTGCACACTCCTGGATGCCCTGGTGCGGGCCGCGCCGGAAGTGGTGATGAGCCATGCCCGGTACGAGGGGGACAGCGCGCTGAGGCCCAGCCCGCTCCTGGCGCGATACGCCAAACCCCTGCCGGCGTTCGAGCCGAACCTCGCCCCCCTGCCCGACGCCCCGCCCCTCGTGGCCATCACCGACGAGAACGGCCCGCCGCTCGCGCCGGACACGACCCTGGCCGGCGGCGCCCAGGCCCTGGCGGTGCAGGCCCTGTGCCCCCTGGCGGCCTTCGTCCGCTACCGGCTGGGGGCAGAATCCTGGCGCGAGCCCTCCCCCGGCCCGGATGCCAGCCAGCGCGGCACCCTGTTGCACCTGGCCATGGCCCACCTGTGGCGTACCTTGAAGACCCAGGCGAATCTCCTGGCCCTGGACCGAATGGCCACCGAGGCCGCGGTGCGGGAGGCGGTGGCCCTGGCCCTGGCCGAATTCTCCGAGGACAATCCGGGCCTATTGGGCCCGAGGCTCGCGGAGCTGGAGGCCGAACGCCTCTCCAGGCTGCTCCTGGACTGGCTGGAGAAGGAATGCCTGCGCGCGCCCTTCCGGGTCGTCGCCGTGGAAGAGGACGCGGACATGGCGATCGCCGGCCTGCGGCTGAAGCTCAAGCTGGACCGCCTGGATCAACTGGATGGCGAAGGGCTGGAAGGCGGCCAGGTCATCCTGGACTACAAGACCGGCAAGGTGAATCTCGCCGACTGGAGCGGACCGCGCCTCACCTCGCCCCAATTGCCCCTCTACGCCAGAAAGGCCGCCGAGGAGAATTCCGTGGCGGCCGTGGCCTTCGCCCGACTCAAGCTGGGCGAGAGCGCCTTCCTCGGCGTTTCCCGCACCGCGGGATTGCTGCCGGAAGTCATGCCGCCCGGCCAGGCGGAAGGCAGGAAACGCCCCCAATTCACGGATCATGCGGACTTCGACGGGCTCCTTGCCGCCTGGAACGGGCAACTGGACACCCTGGCCGGCGAGTTGCTGGCCGGTTTCGGCGCCAACCAGGCCTGGGTCGGAGACGAACGCCTGCGCTATCTGGACGCCTGGCCGCTGCTGCGCCGGGTGGAAAGGGATACCGAAGATGAAGCCGAGGATTTGTAGGTCGGGCTTCAGCCCGACACCGGGCTGGATGTACGGTCTTGTCGGGCTGAAGCCCGACCTACGGCTCTGCGCCTCTGCGTCTCTGCGGTTCAAATTGAGGTTTCCAGCGTGAGCAGCCCAGCCATGACCCCGGATTCCCAGGCCCGGCTCACGGCGCTGGATGTTTCCCGCTCCTTCATCGTGCAGGCGCCGGCGGGCTCCGGCAAGACCGAACTCCTGACGCAGCGGCTGCTGGCACTCCTGGCGGGCGTTACGGCGCCTGAGGAAATCCTGGCCATCACCTTCACGCGCAAGGCGGCGGCGGAGATGCGGAACCGCCTGTTGGAGACCCTGGTTCACGCCCGCGAGGTCATGAGCGGCGCGGCGGAAGAGCCGAGCAAGGCCCACGAGAAGGATCGCCATGAACTGGCCGCGGCTGCCCTGGCCCGGGACGAGGAGCTGGGCTGGGGCCTGCTGGACCACCCTTCCCGGCTACGCATCCAGACGATAGACTCCCTGTGCGCTTCGCTCGTGGCGCGCATGCCGGTACTCGCCCAGCTGGGCGGCGGCGCCAGGCCGGCCGAGGATGCCCAGAGCCATTACCTGGAGGCCGCGCGCCAGACCCTGGCCGAACTGGAAGACGGCACGGACGGCCCGGAGGTGCAGGCCCTGCGCCGGGTTCTGAGGCATCAGGACAACGATCTCTCCCACCTGGAGAAGCTCATCGCCGCCATGCTGGCCCGCCGGGAACAATGGCTGCCGGACGTGCATGCCCTGAACGACGACCCGAAAAGGGTAAGGGAGTGGCTGGAGCGGCAGCTGGAAGCCCAATCGGAAGCGTGCCTGGCCCGCCTGAAGGAAGCCCTGGGCCCCGGCTTCCAGCATGAAATCATACCCTCGGCCCGCCACGCGGCCGCCAATCTTGCCGGCAACGAGAACAGCCATATTCCCTACCTGACGGACTGGGAAACGCCCATGGCCTACTCGGTTGATGCCCTGCCCGCCTGGCTGGGGGTGGCCGAACTTTGCCTGACGGCCGCAGGCAGCCCGCGCAAGGCCGTGAACAAGAACTGCGGCTTCCCGCCGGAGGGCAAGGCCGAGAAGCAGGCCTTTCAGACCTTCCTGAGCGGCCTGAGCGAGGCCCAGGCGATGGCGCTTTCGGACCTGCGCGATCTGCCACCCGCTTTTTATTCAGACGAGCAGTGGCAGACCCTGGCCGCCCTCATCGTGGTGCTGCGGGGAGCGGCCGGCCGGCTCTGGCTTCGCTTCATGGCCCAGGGTGAGGTGGACTTCACGGAAATCCAGGCCCGGGCACTCATGGCCCTGGGCACGCCCGAAGCCCCCACCGACCTGGCCCTGGCGCTGGATTACCGCATCCGCCACATCCTGGTGGACGAATTCCAGGATACCAACAACACCCAGTGGCGACTCCTGGAAGGCCTCACCGCCGGCTGGCAGGCGGGAGACGGCCGGAGCCTGTTCCTGGTGGGCGACCCCATGCAGTCCATCTACCTCTTCCGCCAGGCGGAGGTGGGCCTCTTCCTCCAGGCCCAGGAGCAGGGCCTGGGCCAGACCCGGCTGGAAGCCCTCTCCCTGTCGGCCAATTTCCGTTCCCAGGCGGGCATCGTGGACTGGGTAAACGAGAGTTTCCGCGGCATATTCCCTTCGAAGCCGGACGCGCTGCGCGGCGGGGTGCCTCTCTGCGCGGCCCAGGCCACACACCCCGCCCTGCCGGAACCGGCAGTTCGGGTACACGCCTTCATCGAGGGCCTCTCCTACGATCCCGAGAGCCTCGAACCCACCGCTTCGGGCCTGGACGCCCGAAGCGCGGAAGCGGAGAGAGTCCGGCAACTGGTGCAGGAAGCCCTGGCGGAAAACGCCTCGGTGGCCGTGCTGGTGCGGGGACGCAGCCACCTGGCGAGCATCGCCCCGGCCCTCTCCCGGGCCGGCATCCCCTATCAGGCGGTGGACATTGATCCTCTCGCCAGCCGGCAATACATCGCCGACCTGCTGTCGCTGACCCGCGCCCTGCTCCTGCCGGGGGACCGGGTGCATTGGCTCTCCGTGCTGCGCGCCCCCTGGTGCGGGCTCACACTGTCCGACCTGTTCGCCCTATGCGGGGACGACGCCGACACCGGCATCCCACGCCTCCTGGCGGACGATGCCCGCCTCGCCCGCATGTCGGCCGAGGGCGCGGAAATCGCCAGGCGCTGCCGGGACATCCTGCTGCCGCTGGCGGCCTTGCACGGGCGTCTCAGCCTGCGGGACCGGGTTGAACGGGCCTGGCTGCAACTGGGCGGAGAGAGCCTGCTGCCCGAGCCGGCGGCACGGGAGGACGTGGTGGCCTACCTGGACCTGGTGGAAGGCATGGCGGACCAGGGCGCCTTCGATCCGGACGAACTGGCCGCCGAGCTGGCCAGGCTCTTCGCCGCGCCCCAGGCGGCGGCCGGGGTCCAGCTCATGACCATCCACAAATCCAAGGGCCTGGAGTTCGACACGGTGATCCTGCCGGGGCTGGATCACAAGCCGCCCGCCAACCGCAAGGTGCTGCTGCAATGGCTGCCGGTACCCCAGGGCCTGCTCATCGCCCCGGTGCATGCCGTCGGCGCCGACCGGGATTCCCTCTACCAGTACATCGCCCGACTCTATCAGGAGAAGCAGGATTACGAGTTGCAACGCCTGCTCTACGTCGCCTGCACCCGGGCGAAATCCCACCTGCATCTGCTGGCGGTGGCCCGGGTTTCCGGCCAGGAGGAGCCCGTTCCCAAGGCCGCCTCCCGCTCCCTGCTCGCCCTGCTGTGGCCGCAGGTGGAGGCCGAGTTCCTGAGTCAGCCCAGGCCCGAAACCCCGGAGGAGGCCAGGGCGGAAATCCCGCCGAGCCTGCCCCTCCTGCGCCTGCCCGCCGCCTGGCGGCCGGAACGCCCCGCGCTTCATCCCTTCGTTCTGCCCGTATCGGCCGAGCCGGAAGCCCACGAGACGGACGCGGTCCACCGGGAGGCGACGGCCTCGGGCAGCGCCACCCACCGCCTGCTGCAAAGGATCGCCGACGAAGGCGTGGCAAGCTGGGACGAGGCCCGCCTCAAGTCCCTCGCCCCCTTCGTGCTGCGCCTGGTGGAGCGGCAAGGCCTCTACGGCGAGGTGGCCCGGCGCGCCGTCGCCCGAACGCTGGGTGCCGTGGCCCGCTGTCTCGACGACAAGGCGGGACGCTGGTTGCTCGGCCCCCATCCGATCGCCCGGAATGAATGGGCGCTGAGCAGCCAGGAGCCGGCCGGCCCGGCCCAGCACATCATTGACCGCTATTTCGAGACGGAGGACGGCAGCCGCTGGGTGGTGGACTACAAGACCGACGCCCTGCCCGAACCCTGTCCGCCGGAGGCCCTGGAAGCCTTCGTTTCGACCCGCCTGGAGCATCACCGCCCGCAACTGGAGCGCTATGCCCGGCTGCTCTCGGCCCTGGACCCGCGCCCCCTCAAGCTCGCCCTCTATTTCACCAGCCTGCCCCGTTTGGCCATCCTGCCTGCCTAGCAATCGCTAAAGTATTGCCGAAGCCGGCCGAAAACTGCTGCCAGTAGTCTTCACTCGATGAAGGTCATGCAGTGCGTAACGAGATAGCCCTATCGGATCAGGAGATCGAGGCACGCTTCGAGGAAATCGGGGCGGGCGCCGCCATCGCCCAGATCACCTTCACCCGCGAAACCTTCTCCGACTGGCTCTCCAGCCGCCAACACTGGCCCGAGCGGGGCCGCATCCCCCGCAGCCCGCCCGGCACCCTGGTCATCGAGCAAGCCCGCCCCATCCCGGAGCTGCCTCACATGAGCATCTACCTGGTGGATTTCGGCACCGTGCGCGGCTTGTACACCTACTGACGGGGCATCTCCAACAGGACGGCTCGGGAACGGCGCGCCTGGCCTGGCCTGGCCTGGCCGCCTACGCCAGACCCGTCACCCGGTTACGCCCCTGCGCCTTGGCCTGACACATGGCCTGGTCGGCTTCCTCCTGGATGTCGGCGATGGTCTGCGGCGAGGCTCCGCTCACGGCGGCACCGATGCTGGCCGAGGGGCAAGGCGGCACCGAGAAGGATTGGCCGGTCTTCCTGCCCCTATTCAGGATTTCCCCGTCGCGCCGTCATTGCTAAGGTGGCAGACATCTTCCGAGGAACCCCCCGGCATGACCGAAAACCGCTCCGACACCGCCTCCCCCGCCGAAACCTCCGAGGCGGAGAAGATCATCGCCGAGACCCTGCAACTGGCCATCTCCTGCCAACGCTCCGACCGCCTGGCCGACGCCGAGGCGCTTTATCGCTCCATTCTCGACTTCCAGCCACGCCACGCCGCGGCCAACCATGGCCTGGGCCTGCTGCTGATGCAGGCGGGCAAGCTGGATGCCGCTCTGGAATACCTGACCAACGCCTGCGCCGTGGCGCCCGAGACCGGCCGCCACTGGATCGGCGTCGCCGACTGCCTGCTGCGTCTGGATCGTCCCCAGGAAACCCTCCAGGTCCTGGAAACCGCCATCCAGGCCGGACTCAAGGACGCCGAAGCCGACGCGCTGTTGGCCCGAGCGCGGCAAGTTCACCCCGCCGACGCCTGCGAAAACCCCGGGACGCCCGTCAGCCGGGAGATGCCCGGTCCTCCCTCTTCCGGAGAAACCTTGGACACCGCTCAAGTCCAGGAACTCCAAGCCCTGGTTCGGAAGAGCATCCAGCGCGCCGCCATCCGCCGCAACACCCGCACGGAGGCCTCCCCTGCCCTCGGTCCCTTGTTGGCCGCCAATGATTGGCCCGTACTGGAAGCCGCCGTACTGGAAGCGCTCAGGAGCCACCCGGAGCGGGGCAAGGACTGGGATCTACTGAGCGTCACTTATCTTCATCAGCGCCGTTACTCGCTTGCTCGACTCGCGGCAAACCGGGCCAGCGAACTGCTGCCCAAGGACGCGGAAGTCTGGGACCACCTGGGCTACGCCCTCCTTTCCCTATCCAGGACCAAAGCCGCCGAGAAATGCTTCCACAAGAGCCTGGCCATCAACCCGCTGCGGGCAGAAACCTGGATCAACCTGGGGATGTTGCAGCAGACACAAGACCGCGTAACTGACGCCCTGGCCAGTTTCCTCAAGGGCGCCCAACTGAAACCAGAGCTACCCGAGGCCTACTCCAACCTGGGATCGGCCTATTGGAAGTTGGGGGAAACCCGGAAAGCCCTCGCCAGTTGCCGCAAGGCCCTGGCGCTGAATCCGGGCATTGCCGAAGCCTACGTCAACCTGGGCAACGCCCTGATGGACATGGGCAATATCGCCGAGAGTATTACCAGTTACCGCCTGGCCCTGGCGATCAAGCCTCATTTGGCCGAAGCCCATAGCTGCCTGGGAAACGCCCTGCGACTCGATGGCCAGGGGAACGACGCTGTCAGCCATTGCCTTTTGGCTCTGGAACTCCAGCCTGATTCGGCCGTTTGTCAAACCAATCTAGGCTACGCTCTAAATTCAGTCGGCCGGAAGAAGGAAGCGATCGTCGTTCTCCAACAATCGCTGACTCGGAATCCGGATGATGCCGACACGCTATACGCTCTGGGCAATGCCCTGTGTGAGAGAAACCTGTCAGAAGGCATAGACCTGGTACGCCGTGCGCTAGCCCTCAAACCGGACTTGACCCACGCTCATACCTTATTGTTGTTTGCGCTCTCGCATGATGAGCTAGCCACACCCGAAGCCGTCTCCGAAGCCCACCGCGCATTCGGCCGCCTGATCGAGGCCCCTCTCAGGGAGAAGCGACAACCCCATGCCAACATAAAGGATCCGGACCGACGCTTGCGGGTCGGCTTCGTCTCGGCCGACCTGCGCCATCACGCGGTACATACCTTTATCGAGCCCGTGTGGGCCCAACTGGATCGGAGGCAAGTGGAAATCTGGGCCTATTCCAACCACTTCGAGGAAGATTTTGTCACCGAGCGATTGAAGAAACTGGCCCACCACTGGCGCAAGGTCGTGAGCATGAGCGACGCGTTCCTGGCGGAAACCATCCGTGATGACCAGATAGATATCCTGGTGGACCTGTCTGGGCATACCACGGGGCACCGCCTGAATACCTTCGCCCTAAAGCCGGCGCCCGTTCAGGCAAGCTGGATCGGCTACCCGAACACCACTGGCCTGGAAGCCATGGATTACTATATCGCCGATTCCCATCTGGCGCCCCCAGGCTTGCTGGACAGCCAGTTCACGGAGAAATTCCTGCGCCTGCCCTGTACCGCAGTTTACCGGACCCCGGATCAGGAGTTGGACATTTCACCGTTGCCCGCGCTCCAAAATGGCTGGCTGACATTCGCCAGCTTCGCCCGTATTTCAAAATTCGGCGACAAGGTCCTCGACCTGTGGTGCGACGTCCTGCGAGCCATTCCGGATTCCAGGATGTTATTGATAGGGGATTCCGAAAATCCTGACCAGCGTTCCGATGCGGAACGGAGGCTCTGGTCACGATTCGCTCAACGGGGAATCCCCATTGAGCGAATATTGTTCCAACCCCGCATTCCCATCGAAGCCTACCTGGCCAGTCATGCCCGGGTGGATATGATCCTGGATACTTTCCCCTACGGCGGCGGCACCACGACTTATCACGCCGCCTGGATGGGTGTGCCGGTGCTCACCCTGGCGGGCGAGACCATGCCTTCCCGGCAAGGCGCGACCATCGCCGGCCACCTCGGACTGCAAGACTTCATTGTCCAAAGCCCCGATCAATTTGTCGAAGCCGCAGTTCATTGGTCGCATCACCTGGCTGAACTGGCCGAGATCAGGGGTGGACTACGAAAGCGGATGCTGGCGTCGCTACTCACCCAACCAGATGGGGTCGCCCGGGGACTGGAGAAGGCATTCAGAGCCATCTGGCGGCGTTGGTGTACGGGGCTCGCCCCGGACCACATCGAGATCACGCCATGAGCAAACACCCAATTACCGTCACCCAGCCCTTCCTGCCACCGCTGGCGGATTTCATTCCCTATCTGGAGCAGATATGGGAAAGCAAGTGGCTCACGAATGCCGGACCCTTCCATCAGCAACTGGAGGTGGCTCTGGCCGAATATTTGGGCATAGGGCATGTCGCACTATTTGCGAACGGCACCCTGGCCCTGGTCACGGCCCTGCAAACCCTGCGCATTTCCGGCGAAGTGATCACCACGCCCTATTCCTTCGTTGCCACCGCCCATTCCCTGCTCTGGAACGGCATCCAGCCGGTATTCGTGGATATTGATCCCGTCACCTTCAACCTGGACCCGGCGAAGGTCGAAGCCGCCATTACGCCCCGTACCACGGCGATCCTGGCCGTGCATATCTACGGCCAGCCCTGCGACGTGGCGGCCTTGCAACGCATCGCCGACACCTATGGCCTGAAACTGATCTACGACGCCGCCCACGCCTTCGGCGTCCAGGACGAAGGCGGCAGCGTCCTGCGCCACGGCGACCTGTCCATTCTCAGCTTCCACGCCACCAAGGTCTTCAACACGTTCGAGGGTGGCGCCATCGTCTGCCCGGACGCGAAGACCAAACAACGCATTGATTACCTGAAGAACTTCGGTTTCGCCGATGAAACGGTCGTCATGGCACCGGGCATCAACGGCAAGATGAACGAGGTGCAGGCTGCCTTCGGCTTGCTGCAACTGCAATATATTGACCAAGCCTTGGCGCGGCGACGGGAGCTAGACAGCCTATACCGCCGTGGCCTGGCCAAGGTTCCAGGCCTGTCCTGCCTGTCCATCGTCGGCAACGTACGATGGAACCATGCCTATTTTCCCATTCTGGTAACCCCGGATTATGCCTTGACTCGAGATGAGCTTTACCAGAAGTTAAGAGCCAACAACATCTTCAGTCGCCGCTATTTCTACCCCCTGATCAGCGATTTTCCCATGTACCGTGGCCTTCCAAGCGCAGCCCCCGCCAATCTGCCGACGGCACGCGAGGTATCCGACCGCGTCTTATGCCTGCCGCTTTATCCGGCGCTCACGAACGAGGATGTAGACTGCATACTCGAACTCGTGACCGACGCCTGAACTCTCAATTAATACGAACGCGGAGCCCCGATGAATTCCGACATATTTCTTCGATCCATACTTCAGATATTCTTCAGCTCACTGCACTCGTATGAAGCCGATAACTACGATGAATTCAGGTTTTCCTGGGATGGCGTTGATCGCTCCACCATGTTCCAGAATGACGGTCATGCCGAATACATGACTTTTTTCGTAAACAATCACCGCGAACTGTTTTCCACATGGCTGCTGCTGCGCGACGACCAGTCCCGCAATCTTTTCATCCGCCTCATTCTCTACCGCCTGCTCGGCCACCTGCATTTCCGCATTTTCCCGGACGAAAAATACCAATCGGAAAAGCAGCTATTGCAATCCGCGGTTCCCTACCGGACCGGCCCCGGGCGTATCACCGCCTCCGGGCTCTTTGGACCGGTCGAGCACTTTGAAAACGTGGATTTCAACGGCGGCAAGCTCAAGCTCGACTGCTGGGCGGCCAACATCGCATACAGTTTCCTGAAACGCATGTATTACCTGGAGCGACCAGGAATCCGCGTCACGCCGGAACCCGGCGATATTATCATTGATGCCGGCGCCTGCTTTGGCGATACGGCCGTGGGTTTTGCCCAGAGCACCGGCGCCACGGGAAAAGTTTTTGCCTTCGATCCCTTGCCTACCCATGTAGCGGTCAGCCGGCACAACATCGAACAGAATGGGTTCGCCGACCGCGCCCGGATTTTTCCTTATGCCGTGGGCGCCAAGTCGCTCAACCTCGACAAGATTGTAACCAAGGACAATGGCGCATCACCCGGATTCTCCATAGTCGGGCAGGAATCCGCCATTCCAACCATCACCATTGATGATTTTGTCGCCAGGGAGAAGCTTCCGCGAGTTGACTTCATCAAGATGGATATCGAAGGATCGGAACTGCCGGCCCTGCGGGGCGCGACCGAAACGCTGAAAGCATTCCGACCGCGACTGGCGATCTCTCTTTACCATCGGCAAGAGGATTTCATTACGCTTCCGCATTATCTTTCCGGACTCCTGACTGACTACGACTTTTACCTTAATCATTACACCATACATCAGGAGGAGACGGTTCTATATGCGTCCCCCCGCGCAAAATGACGCTGTCGAGTTTTCGGCCATAAATTCCTGGTCATCCCGGGCCGAATAGAACGGACTGAAAGCATGAAACTGGCAATCATGCAGCCCTATTTTTTCCCCTACATCGGCTATTTCCAGTTGATAAATGCCGTGGACGAATTCATCGTCTATGACAACATCAAATACACGAAGAAGGGCTGGATAAACCGGAATCGCCTGCTGCAAAACGGCAAGGATGCGATGTTCTCTCTACCGCTCCAGAGCGCCTCGGATTTTCTGGACGTTCGGGACCGGGAATTAGCCCCGGATTTCCCGCGGGAGAAATTGCTCAACCGATTCAAGGATGCCTACCGGCACGCGCCGTTTTTCCGGCAGACGTTTCGCTTGATCGAGGAAGTGGTGCTTTACGATCATCCCAACCTGTTCCGCTTTCTCCACCATTCCATTGCCAGGACCTGTGCCCATCTCGGCATTGCCACACCACTCACTGTTTCTTCGGCTTTCAACATTGACCACTCGCTGAAAGGCCAGGAAAAGGTGCTGGCATTGTGCCGGGCGGCCGGCGCCGAGACTTATATCAATGCCATTGGCGGTCTTGATCTCTATGCAAAGCAGGACTTTCAAAACCAAGGGGTCGGGCTGACGTTCATCAGACCCAGACCATTCGAATATATGCAATTCGGCGCTTCTTTCGTCCCCTGGCTTTCCATCGTGGATGTCATGATGTTCAACTCCCCGGAGCAGATCGGCGAGTGCCTCGCCTCGAATTACGATCTGATTTAGGCAGCGCTAAATATTTTTTCGGCGGGGCACGGAACAAAACCATGTTCAAGTGGAAAAAGCTGGGCAAGATATTCACCCCCCAAGAGGTGACGGGCCGTCCCTGGCTCAAGGAGTTCGCGCAGGCACCCGCGACCCTCGTGTTCGATGATTTCGTTCGGGTCTATTTTTCCTGCCGGCCGCCCGCCGATACTAATGGCCAATATGTCAGCTACTCGGCCTACGTGGACCTGGACCGGGCAAATCTTTTCCGAATAGTCGCCGTGGCCGAGAGTCCGATTCTCCAACTGGGTGGCTTGGGTGAATTCGACGAATTCGGCACCTACCCCGTTTCGGTAATACGACATGAGGGCGAAGTAAGGGCCTATTACGCGGGCTGGACCCGGTGCGAGTCCGTGCCCTTCAACGTCGCCATCGGCCTCGCCACCAGTCGCGACGACGGCCGGCATTTCTCCCGACTCGGTGCTGGCCCTGTACTGTCCTACGGCCCCGATGAGCCCTTCGTGCTCAGCGGTCCGAAAATCCGTCTTTTCAACGGTGTCTGGTACCTTTGGTACATCGCCGGACGGAAATGGAAGCGGGTGGATGGCAGGCCGGAGCCGGTCTACAAGATTCGCATGGCGGCATCGGCGGATGGCATCCACTGGAACAAGTTCCACAAGGATCTGATCGAGAGCCGCATAGAGGAAGACGAAGCCCAGGCCAGCCCCGACGTGTTTTTCGCCCATGGCCGGTACCACATGTTCTTCTGCTACCGTTACAGCAGCCACTATCGTGGCAGGGAAAACGGCTACCGCATCGGCTACGCCTATAGTACGGACCTGATTACCTGGACCCGGGACGATGCCAGAGCCGGCATTGACGTTTCCGAGAGCGGCTGGGATGCGGAGATGATCAGTTATCCCCATGTCTTCGATCTCGACGGAAAGACCTACATGGCCTATCTCGGCAACCAGGTGGGGCGGCACGGCTTCGGGCTGGCCGAACTGGAAGGCCGCCTGGAATAAGCCGGGCCAATCGGACGGGTACACGCCATGAAATGGAAAAAGCTCGGGAAGATCTTCGATCCCACGGGACTCAGGCTGCCGAACGACTGCAATCAATTCGCGCAATCGCCCCAGGCGCTGGTTTTTGCCGATTTCGTCAGAATTTATTTTTCCACCCGCACGGAGGACAAGGGCAAGTATCTCAGCCACATCGCCTTCGTCGACCTGAAGAAGAACCTGCGCGACATCATCAGGGTATCGGAAGAACCGGTCATCGAACTGGGAAAGCTCGGCTGTTTCGATGAGCACGGCATCTTCCCCATGAATGTGCTGCGCCACGGCGACGCCATCTATGGCTACACCTGCGGCTGGAACCGGCGGGTATCGGTGTCCGTGGATACCGCCATCGGTCTGGCCATCAGTCACGATGAGGGGCTCACGTTCCAGAGAGTCGGCGACGGGCCGGTACTTTCCACCTCCTTGCACGAGCCCTGCCTGGTCGGCGATGGCTTCGTCCGGGTGATCGGTGGCGTATTCCACATGTGGTACATCTTCGGCACCGGCTGGAAGCGGTTCTCGCCGGACGCCGCGCCGGACCGAACCTACAAGATCGGGCACGCCATATCGAGCGACGGCATTCAGTGGGTCAAGGATGAGGGAAGGCAGATCATCCCGGATCGCCTGGGGCCGGACGAGAGCCAGGCGCTGCCGAGCGTCATAGAAATCGCCGGTCGGCACCACATGTTTTTCTGTTTCCGGCAATCTTTCGATTTTCGGGCGAATCGGGACCGGGGCTACCGCATCGGCCACGCCTGGTCCGACGATCTCTCGACCTGGACGCGGGACGATGACCATCCCGGCATTGATGTTACGGACGGCGGTTGGGATTCGGACATGCTCTGCTATCCCCATGTTTTCGACTGCGACGGCCGCGTCTACCTCCTTTACAACGGCAACGAGTTCGGTCGTTACGGCTTCGGCCTGGCGGTGTTGGAATGACCCTCGCCATGGCAATTATTGCGACCGACAGGTGCACCGCGGAAGACATTCAAGGCCACCTGTACCGTTGCGACCAACGGTTTCAGCCCCCCTTGAGCGCCCGGCTTGAAATCCCGGCTTATGCTCGGAAAATCCGCCACAAGGCGCACACCTTCGAGGCTTGGCAGGGAGACGCCCTGATCGGCCTGGTTGCCGCCTACATGAACGAGGAGGATCGCACCTGTCACATCACCAGTGTCAGCGTCGTCAACGAGTTCTGCGGTCAGGGTATTGCCGGGCAACTGCTCGACATCTGTCTGAAGCATGCCGCGGCTTGCCGCTTATGTTCGGCTTCGCTGGAAGTATGCGAACGGAGCCGAGCGGCGCTACACCTCTACCAGAAGTACGGATTTCACGCCGTGAAGAGCCGTGACGGCACCCTATGGATGGAACGCACAGACCTGGCCGCGTGGCAAGCGCAGCCGGAAGTCATCAAGGACGGAGGGACCATGAAGCCCAGAAACTTCGACGAAGAATTTGGTGACAACGATCGGAAGTACGCGTACGACTTCGACCAAAATCTGCGCCAGTACATCCTGCGAACCCTCATCCCGCAGATTGTCCCCGGCAATGCGCTGGAGATCGGCTGCTTCGAAGGCGAGTTCACCAAGCTGCTGCTGAATATTTTCGACGACCTGACGGTGATCGAAGCCTCCCAGGAATTGGCCGACCGGCTCAGGCGTGCCACGGCAGGCGGGGTCAAGGTTCTTTGTGCCCGCATCGAAGACGCCTCGCCCGGCACCGCTTTCGACAACATTTTTTTGGTACATACCCTGGAACACTTCGATGATCCGGTAGCCGGCCTGGCGCGGATCCGGTCATTCCTGAGCCCCGGCGGCAGGCTGTTCGTTGTCGTTCCGAACGCCCATGCCGCCTCCCGGCAAATCGCCGTCAAGATGGGCCTGATCACGCACAACGCCGCGGTCACGGAAGCGGAATTCCGCCACGGCCATCGCATCACTTACGCGTTCGACACTCTGGAGCGGGATGCCCGCCTGGCCGGACTAAGGATCGAGGCCCGAGGCGGCATCTTTTTCAAGCCACTGGCCAATTTTCAGTTTGATATGGCGATGAGCAGCGGTCTGGCCACTCCGGAGTACCTGGAGGGCTGCTATCAACTCGGTTTCCAGTACCCCGACCTGTGCGCCAGCATCTTTCTCGTTTGCTCGGCGGGGTAAGGGCCGGTGCCGGTTGCGCCATGCCGCGGCAAGAAATGCCGAGTGCGCTTCATCCCAGCCGGCAAAGACCGGCCTACGCGGAGCACACGCCAAGCGCCGACCGCGGCCGGCCTCCCCACCGTTTCTTGGCACAGCTAATGCTTGGAGAACCGCACCGGACGAAGCGGAAATTTACAAGTTCTCCCTAAAGGTTTCCGCCGGCACACCGTAAAAGGCCTTGACAGCGCACCAATGACTCAACCACAACGGAGCGCGTCAAGGTAGAAACGAATTCACAAGGAGTGACAAAATGCTCACCATCAATACCAACGCCACGTCCCTGATCGCTCAGAACAATCTGTCCCATTCTCAGTCTGCGCTTTCGACGTCGCTGCAACGCCTGTCCTCCGGCCTGCGCATCAACAGCGCCGCCGACGATGCGGCCGGCCTTGCCATCTCCACGCGGATGAGCTCCCAGATCAACGGCCTGAACCAGGCCGTGCGCAATGCCAACGACGGCGTTTCGCTGACCCAAACCGCAGACGGTGCCATGTCCAGCATCAGCGATTCGTTGCAGCGCATGCGCGACCTGTCGGTACAGGCCTCGAACGCCACCAACAGCGCCTCCGACCGTCAGGCTCTGCAAGGGGAAGTGAACCAGTTGGTGGCACAAATCAACTCCGTGGCCCAGAACACGGCCTTCAACGGCGTGAAACTTCTGGACGGCACCTTCAACGCCCAGAACTTCCAGGTGGGCGCCAACGCCGGCCAGACCCTGTCGGTCACCTCCATCGCCAGCGCCAGCGCGAACTCCCTGGGCGTCGGCACCACCTCGTCCTATTCCACGACCGAAACCGCCACCGTCACCAATGGCGCCATCGGCGCGGCCGGCATCACTGTGAACGGCTATGGAGTCGGCCCGACGGCCACCGACGGTGTTTCCAGTTCGGTCAGCGTTACCGGCGCGGCCGTCACCCCGGCCGCTATTACCGCGAATGATCTGACGATCAATGGTGTCGGCATCGGCGCCAGCACCAACGCCGCCACGCTGACCACCGCGATCAACGCCCAGACGAGTCTGACCGGCGTCGTGGCCGTCAATAACGCCGGCACGCTGACCCTGACCTCCGAGAACGGCAAGGGAATCGCGATCGGTGAATCCGGCACCGCCACCCTCGCCGCGACGGGCTTCAGCGCCGGCACGACCGCAGTCGGTTCCGACAGCGCCATCGCCAAGGCGGCGGCCTTCAATTCCGTCTCGGCCCAGACCGGCGTGTCGGCTTCGGCAACCACCGCCTCGGTGACGGGAACGGCCATTTCTGCCGTGGCCGCCATCACGGGAGGCGGCACGAACTACATCAAGATCAACGGCGTCAATATCGGTGCAGTCGCGGCAGGTGGTGCGGCCACGACCGCCGGCTATCAGACCCAGGGCAACAACGTCGCTGCTGCGATCAACGCCGTATCGAACCAGACCGGCGTCACCGCCAGCTTTGACACCAACTCGCTCAAGGTGACACTGTCGGCCGCCGACGGCCGCACCATCACCGTCGAGGACGGTGGCGGCACGACGGCCAATACCACTGGCGTCTCCGCCGGTGCCGCTGCGAGCACGACCAACACTTACGGCGGCATCAAGCTCAGTTCCAGCAGCAGTGCCGGCATCACCCTGGGTGGCACGGATCTGGCCAAGGCCGGTAGCGGCCTGACGGCAGGCAACACGGCGGCCACGGCGACCTTCGGCGGCGGCATCTCCACCATTGACATCACCACCGCCTCCGGCGCCAGCAACGCCATCACCACCATTGACGCGGCCCTGCAACAGGTCAACGCCAGTCGAGCGAATCTCGGCGCAATCCAGAACCGCTTCACCGCGGTGGTGACCAACCTGCAGACGACCTCCACCAACCTGTCGGCCGCCAAGAGCCGGATCACGGATACGGACTTCGCGGCGGAAACCGCCAACATGACCCGCAACCAGATCCTGCAACAGGCCGGTACCGCCATGCTGGCCCAGGCCAACGCCCTGCCGCAGAGCGTACTGTCCCTGCTGAAGTAATCAGTTCGGCATGAGTGGGCGTGGGGCGGCAACGCCTCGCGCCCTCAACCCTTGAAACGGAGACGATCATGGCAATTGATCAAATCGGCGGCTCGCCACCCGCCCTCACACCGGCCCTCCAGCCGGCGTCGTCGCCTCCCATACAGGCAGCTTCCCCGGTCTCCGGCACCAGCCCTCTCGCACCGGTAGCGCCTGTTAAGGAGCCAACGGCCGAACAACTGAACCACGCGATGCAGGAAGTCCAGAAGGCCGTGGCACCGGTGGCACAGGAATTGCAGTTCTCCATTGACAAAGACACCGGAAGAACCGTGGTCAAGGTCATGGATACCGAGACTCACAAGGTTGTGCGCCAGATACCCTCGGAAGAGGTAATGGCGATGGCCCAGCAATTGGACAAGTTGCAGGGCCTGCTGATGAAGGACAAGGCCTGAGCGAAGGGGGCAACCAGCCCCCTTCTCCCGGCTGATGAACAAGGAGCTCGATCATGGCCGTCACTGCAACCAGTAGCACACCGACCCTCTCGTCGCCGGGCCTGGGCTCGGGACTGGATGTCAACGGCCTGGTCAGCAAGCTGATGACCGTGGAAAGCCGGCCGCTCACCGCCCTGACCACCCAGACGACCAGTTTCCAGGCCAAGCTCAGCGCCTACGGCAGCCTGCAGGGTGCCCTGTCGTCCTTGCAGACGGCCGCCTTGGCCATGTCGACGACGGCAAAATTGACCTCTTTCGCTGCAAGTGTTGCCGATCCGACAGTTTTTGCCGCCAGCGCCGACAGCACCGCCAGCGCCGGCAGTTACAACATCGTGGTTGGCAACCTGGCCAGCGCCCAGACCCTCCGCTCGCACACCGGCATCACCAGCAGCGCCCAATTCGCCGCCGGCACCCTGACCCTGGATTTCGGGACTTACGGCACTTCGTCGTTCACCCCCGACGCCAGCCGCAGCAAGACCCTCACCATAGACGGCACGAACAACACCATCCAGGGCGTTCGGGATGCCATCAATGGCACCAATTTCGGCGTCACGGCCAGCATCGTCACGGGCAGCGACGGCAGCCACCTGGTCATCGCCTCCAACAGCAGCGGCGCGGCCAATGCCCTGCGCGTCACGGTGAACCAGACCGGAACAACCCCCACGGGCGGCGCCGACCTGACCACCCTGGCCTATGATGCGTCCGGCGGCAGCAGCCCCATGGATCTGATAGGCACGGCGGCCCAGAACGCCAGCCTGACCGTGGACGGCATGCCGGTCACCTCCGCCAGCAACGTGGTCACGGGCGCAATTCAGGGCCTGACGCTCAACCTTGCGAAGACCGGCACCACGACCCTGACCGTTGCCAAGAGCGTAAGCACGGCATTCACCGCCGTTCAGGGATTCGTCGGCGCCTACAACGCGGTGAACACCCAGATCAGGAATGCCACCGCCTTTGACGCCACCACCGGCACGGCCTCCGTCCTCACCGGGGACGCGACGACGCGTACCATTCAGGCCCAGTTGCGCAACATCCTCAACAGTGTCGTGAGCGGTGCGCCCAGTGGCTCGTCCACGCTGTCCGCGTTCGGCATCAGCTTCCAGAAGGACGGTAGCCTGGCTCTCGACAGCTCCAAGCTCACCACCGCGCTCAATGACCCGAACAAGGACATCACCAAGCTCTTCGCCAGCGGCGGCTATGCGGTTCAGGTCAACACGGCCGTTGCCAGCATGCTGAATACGGGTGGCCTCCTGGCCGGGCGGACCGCGGGCATCAACAGTTCCATCACGGCCATCAGCAAGCAGTCGGATGCCTTGACCCTGCGACTGGCCGCCATTCAGAAGAATTATCTCGCCCAGTTCACCAAGCTTGACTCCCTGATATCGAGCATGAATTCGACGAGTACTTACCTGACGCAGCAACTCGCCAGCATTGCCGCCATTACGAATCAGACCAAGGCCTGATCAGGAGACAGAACGAATGTTCGCACCCCGCACCCCTGCTGCCGCCTACGCCAGTGTCGGCGTCGAGACCGGCGTGAGCACCGCCGATCCGCACAAACTCATCCTGATGCTGTTTGACGGTGCCCTGCTGTGCGTCTCGACCGCCCGCATCCACATGGAAAAGGGTGAAATCGCCGGCAAGGGAGAAAAGATTTCCCAGGCCATCAACATCATCGCCAACGGCCTCAAGGTCAGCCTGGACATGGAGGCCGGCGGCGACCTGGCCGCGAATCTGGGCGCACTTTACGACTACATGGTGGTCCGCCTGCTCCATGCCAACATCCACAACCAGATCCCGCCGCTGGATGAGGTGGCCAATCTGCTGGGTGAGCTCAAGGGTGCCTGGGAGCAGATAGGAAGCCAATCCAGCGCGGCGATGGCCGCCTGACCCACGGAAGAATAAGCATGAACGTCATCGGTATGTATGAAACCATGGGTGAGATATCCACCCGCATGGTCGAGGCTGCCCAGGCCAATGACTGGGATCGCCTGGTGGAACTGGAAAAGAACGTGGCACACCTGCGCGACGTTCTACGCCAGGAAGATCATCCCCTTTCGCTGTCCAGCGAAGAGAGGGCACGCAAACTGCGGCTCATACACCGCATCCTCGATGCCGACGCCGAAGTACGCCGCCACACCGAACCCTGGATGGCCCAAGTGCGCGTCTTCCTGGGCAGTGTCGCGCGTGAACGGAAGATAAGGCAAACCTACGGTAGCAACTGACCTTTTCCAGAAGCGCGAGGCCGCCCCGGAGGGTGGCTGATCCTGGGTTTGGCTAACCGATAAATCCTGGAGCATGGCCGTGATTCCCACTGATCTCGCCACCCGCACCCGCCTGATCCAGGACAGCCAGGTCCAGGCGCTTTCGGCCACGCCCGAGATACCGGCCGAGCTCCCTGCCCTCACCCCCGGCCAACGCATCACCGCCCGCGTCGAATCCACGCTGTCCAACGGCAGTTTCAAGGCAGAAGTGGATGGCAAGATGGTCAATCTGACCGTCTCCAGCAGCAACTCCGGCAAGCCGGTAGAGCAACTCAGCAGCATAGGCCCGGGCCAGACCCTGGAACTGGTGGTCACCGGGAAGAACCAGCGCACCATTTTCGCCCGCGTGGCGGATCAGGCAGCGGGAGACATGCCGGTGCTCTCCAAGCCGGCCCAGCTCATCGGCTCCCTGCTCGCCCGCGGCGCCCCCGAAGCCGCGCCCCTGGCCAAGGGTGCCCCCCTCATGCAGGCCCCCAGCCCGGAAGCCTTTCGAGCCCTGCCGCAGCAGTTGCGACAGGCCGTGGCCGAAAGCGGACTTTTCTATGAGTCCCACCAGGCCCAGTGGGTGGCGGGCAAGTTGCCCGCCGAATCTCTGTTGCGCGAACCCCAGGGAAGCCACTCCCCCCTCCTGACCGTTCTTCAGGGTAACGGCAGCGCGGTCGGCACACAGGCCCAGGCTTCCCCCCCGGGAGAGCCCCCCGCCGCAGGCAGCGTCGGGGGGAACCCGACCTCCGCCGCCAACCCGGCAGACCAGGCCGCCCTGGAGAAAGGCCCGGCTCCGGCCCAGGCAAGCCTCACGGCTACGGCGGCCGACGCCACACGCATGGCCCGGATTTCCGCCGGCGCCGGCCTGGCCGTGGCGACCGACCTCGCCGCGGAAGCGGGCGCATCCCATGGCGGGCAGCAAACCGCTGCCCAGCCCGCCCTTCCGTTCCGGCTGTTGCAGGGCGTCCTGCTGTACGAATCCGAACAGACCCGATGGGATAGCGCCCAGGCGTCCCAGTCCCCCTCGACCGCCGACAGCCGCCAGACGAGTTCCTCCGCGCCCCGGGCAGAAATCGCTCGAACCGTCCCGCCCCAGTCTTCCGGCGGCGCGCCGGCTTCGACCCAGGCGCCCCCCCCACTGGTGCAACCGTTGGCGCTCGCGCAGACATCGGAAGGCCGATCGCCCCAGGCCGCGGGCATACCCATGCCCACTCAGCCATCCGGCCCCATGCCCGCCGAGTTGCAGCCCCTGGTCCAGCAGCAGCTGGATGCCGCCGATAGCCGGACCTTGATCTGGCAAGGCCAGGTCTGGCCGGACCAGAACATGGAATGGCGCATCGAGGAAGACCAGTCCCGGGCGGCTGATGAAGACACGGATCAGCCGAAACAATGGAAAACCTCCCTGCGGCTCACCATGCCCAATCTGGGGCAACTGAACGCCGTTCTGACCCTGGGGCCCGCCGGCGTCTCCGTGACGGTAGCAACGGATCAGGTGGATGCCCTGCGCCAGGCAGCGCCGGGCCTGGCGGATTCCCTGGCTGCGCTGGGCGTGCCGGCCCAGTCCATTCAGGTCATTGCCAACGAGCCTGACTTTGATAGCGTTACCAAAGCATGAAAGCCAGGCCCGTCCTCCCTCCCTCCCTCGCCCCTCTCCCGCTTGAGACAAGCGACGGGAGTGTTGTGAGTCGCCGACACGACCATCACAGAGATGAATAAGCCCGATGAGCGCACCAGCGCCATTGCCCTCGCCTATTCCCAGGGCGACGCGGCCCCGCGAGTGGTGGCGAAGGGCCGGGGCGTCATCGCCGAGCAGATCGTCGCCCGCGCCAGGGAGCACGGCGTCTGGGTACACGAATCCCCGGAACTGGTGGCTCTCCTCATGCAGGTGGATCTGGACAACTTCATCCCGCCCGAACTCTACCTGGCCGTCGCTGAACTCCTGGCCTGGCTATACCGCCTGGAACAAGGCGGCCAGCCGCCCGGACAAACCCCGGATAAACCACCGCAGAAACTGCCTTGACAGCCATCGCCCCGAGCAATGGCGTCGGCTTTCCTTCGACTGTCCAACACCCGACACCCAAGACACTCTCTATGCATCACGGTCAGAGCCGTTTCGATATAAACTTGCGTGCAGCGGCCTTGCCTGAAACCTACACCTCATGAATCCGAATCCAAGTTCCCACAAAGTCGAGTTGGTCCAGTCCAGCGATGCCAGCAAGTATGTGCTGAATTCTCGCCCGGAAATTCTGTTCATCCTGCGCGAACTCTTGCGTCGCGGCGCCATGATCACGGCCTTCTTCAATGAAGGAAACGACCACTTCCTTACGACCCTGCTGATCGTCGACACGGATACCCTCGTCCTGGACTGGGGACGCAACGAGGAAATGAACCGCAAGGCTCTGGCGAGCCGCAAGATCGTGTTCATCGCCAATCACGACAAGGTCAAGGTCCAGTTCATCTGTCCCGGGCTGAAGGAGGTGCAATTCCTTGGCCGCCCCGCCTTCCGCGCCGCGACGCCGTCCAGCGTCATGCGCTTGCAGAGGCGCGAATACTACCGCCTGGCGACCCCGGTTTCCCGCCCGGTGAAATGCATGATCCCTGCCTCGGAACGCTTCAGCTTGCGCGAGGCGGAAGCCTCGGTCCTGGATATCAGCAACGGCGGCGTCGCCCTGCTCGCCCCGCCGGAAGGCGTGGTTCTCAAGGTCGGACTGGCCATCGAGAACTGCCGCATCGTTCTGCCGGACATGGGCACGCTCCACACCGCCCTCCAGATACGCAATGCCTTCGATGTCACCCTGGAAAACGGCAATCATGTGCGCCGCTTCGGTTGCCAGTTCACCAACGTGGACGGCACCGCCATGAACCTCATCCAGCGCTACATCATCCGCGTCGAGCGCGACCGCCGCGCCAAGGAAACCGGCTTGGTGTAACCAGAGTACGGAATTCAGGGCACAGGCGGCAGTAAATGCCCACGGTTTTCGCCTGACTCCTGCCCCCTGTCTCCCGCCCCCTGACGTGGCACAAGCCTTGCTTGAAATCTGCCATCAGCCCCAAGACAGGACCCGCAAAATGTCTCCCGCCGCTCTCCCCACTGCCGTCGGCCCCATCGCGCCCGCGACAGGACTCTTGCCGATAGGCGGTGCCGGCGATCAACCCGCCACCGGCCGCGCGTCCCTGGACATAGGCAGCGGCTCCGGAAGCGACGCCCAGGCCACGCCCTTTCCCGGCACTTTCGCCGACACCCTGAAACACCATATGTCGGCCGCCGTGTCAGGTGACGGCAGTACGGCGGATGCCCCCTCCGACACCAAGAGCAAGAGCGACTCCGCTCAGGATCAAGCGGCTCCGGACACCGGGGCCATGGCCTTCCTGCCTACCGATCTGAGCCTGGCGCTGGCGCGCCTGCAATCGTCGTCCATGCCTCCCCCACCGGCAGACCAGGGAGCAAGCGGACAGGCGGAGCGGGACGCTTCGCTCGCCCGTGCACCGGCCTTGGCGACTCAGGACGCCAATCCGGGCAACGAGCGCCTTCCGGCAAGCCAGAGCGCCTCGGTGCCCCGCGCACCGGCAAGCGCGGAAATATTTGCCGCCTCCGGCAAGACCATCGCCGCGCCAACCCAAACCGCGCAGCCCCTGACTGAAAAGGTTCAGAATCCACCCAAGCGCGCTCTGGCCGATTCGCTTCGGCCACAGACCGCCCAGCCTGACACCGCCACGGCGCGAGAAACGACCGACCTTCCCGGCGCCGCGCCGATCACCGCGCCGATCGCGGCCCCCGGCCCGGCGCCCACCGCGACACAAGTCCCGGCCGCACTCACCGCCGCCCCCCCTATCACCGCGCCCCCGGCGCCACCGGTCACGCCCCTGACCGCGGCGCCGGTCACTGCGCAAGTCAGCGCACCCGCCGCAGCGCAAGGCCGGGCAGCCCTCGCGCCCTCCCCTGCCACACGGTTCGCAGCCCCCCCGAACACCGCCGCCACTCAGCCCTTCACTGCGCCCTTGGCGGAACAAGCCGCGGCACAGGGCATGGCAACGTCCACGGCCTCGGCCGGCACATCGCCCGCCCCGGTTGCCCCAGGCGTCTTCCGCGCGTCGAGCACCACCCCACCCGTCGTTCCCGCCGCGCCTCCGGCCGTGGCAGGCGAACCGGCCGAAACCTCGCGTCCGCAACAGGCTGACGCCACGCAGGCCGTATTGCCGTCGGAGTCCGTTCCCACGCGCACAGCGCCCGGTAGGGCGACGACGGCATCCATCCTCCCGGATGGTGGGATATCCCACACCCTCCCGGCGTCGGGCCAGGCCATGGTGGCCCCCACCCATTCGCCGGCGGCGCTGCCGGGCGCCACGGCACAGGCCGGCGTCGCAGCGGCCACGCCGCCCCCGGCCCCACTGCCCCCGAGCACCCTGGCGGGCACCGTCATTCCGGACCCCTCCGCCGCACTCAACGCCCAGATGAGCGCCGACAGGCCTGCCGTATCTGTAGCCCGCCGGCCCACCACGCCGCTACTGGATACGCCAGCCACATCGGCTGCGACCGGTGCGCGTGAGCCGGCCCTGACCACGCTGGCCACGCCGGTTGCCGAACGCCCGGCCGCCGCAAAGGTCCAATCCGAGGCCCTGCTCACCGCCGCCCCGCCAACGAGCGCAAGCGCCCAACCCCAGTCCGATGCCAGCCAGGCGAACTTCGCCGCGCTGGTCGCAACCCACTCCGCCAGCGTTGCACCCCACCAGGAAGCCCCCACTCCTGCCACGGTGCAAACCCCGTTTGGCGCCCCGGCCTGGAGTGAGGAAGTAGGCAAGAACCTGGTATGGCTCGCCGGGCAGGAGCAGCACAAGGCCGAACTGGTGCTGACCCCTCCCCATCTGGGACGCATCGAGATCTCCATCACCATCAACAACGATCAGGCGACCGCCAGCTTCGTCTCCGCCAACCCCGCCGTACGTGATGCCCTGGAGCAGGCCCTGCCCCACCTGCGCGAAATGCTGGCGAACGCCGGCATATCCCTCGGACAGGCCAGCGTGGGTGCCGACTCCTCGGCCGGCGGCAGCAACCCGGGAACCAATCCGGGCTATTCCGGCCGCCGGGGCGGCAACCTGGACGTTGCCGCGATCGCCGGCACGAACCCACCCACCCTTGCCCGACCAGGCAACGGTCTGGTGGATACTTTCGCTTGAGAACGACCATGAACCAGCGTTTGACCCCCCTCGTTCCCGGTTCTGGGGATAAACATGGCAAACAGGCCCCTAATTCCGCCTTCAGAGCGCACTTCTGGTGCCGATAATCAGCCGTGACCCCATAGACAGGAGAACCTCATGTCCAAAGCCCCACCCGCCGCAGCGCCCGCCGAAGGCGAAGCCCCGAAGAAGAAGAGCAAGCTTCTGCTGATCATCATCATCGCGGTGGTCGTATTGGTTGCCGCTGGTGCCGGTGCCTTTTTTATCCTGAACAAGGGGCATGGCGGCGAGGAAGGTGGCGCGGAACCGCCCAAGGCTGAGAAAAAGCACAAGGCGGAGCCGGGCAAACCTCCGACTTACGTAAACCTCGAGACTTTCACCGTCAAGCTGGCTGCCGAATCGGGGGAGCCGCCGTACCTTCAGGTCGCCATCGCACTGAAAGTGGATGACGCGCACGCCGGCGATGCCATCAAGAACTTCATGCCCGAGATTCGCCACCGCATCCTGATGTTGCTTTCCTCCAAGAAGGGTTCCGAGCTCAGCACCGAAGTAGGTCTGACGGAACTGGCGGACCAGATCAAGGAAGAAATCAACGGCGTAATCGGCACCCCCGGCGGAGTGGACAAGCGCGGCAAGAAGCGGGAAGCCGAAGGTCCGGTAGCCAGCGTGCTGTTCACCTCCTTCATCGTTCAGTAAACGAAGCCGAAAGAAAGCCATGTCCCAGGATTTTCTCTCCCAGGAAGAAGTAGACGCCCTGCTGAAAGGCGTGACGGGCGAGGCCGAGGACACGAACGAGGCCAAGGACGACGGCAGCGGCATCCGGCCCTACAATCTGGCAACCCAGGAACGGATCGTGCGTGGGCGCATGCCCACGCTGGAACTGATCCACGAGCGTTTCGCCCGCTTCCTGCGCATCGGCCTGTTCAACTACATGCACCGAAACGTCGAGGTGTCCGTCGGGCCGATCCGGGTACAGAAATACAGCGAGTTCGTGCGCAACCTGGTGGTACCCACCAACCTGAACCTGGTTCAGGCCAAGCCCCTGCGCGGCACGGGCCTGTTCGTGTTCGATCCGAACCTGGTGTTCCTGGTGGTGGATAATCTTTTCGGCGGCGACGGCCGTTTCCACACCCGCGTGGAAGGCCGCGACTTCACGCCCACGGAACAGCGCATCATCCAGGGACTTCTGAATACCGTGTTCAATGAATACGAGAAGGCCTGGAAGCCGGTTCACGCCCTCAAGTTCGAATACGTGCGCTCGGAAATGAACTCCCAGTTCGCCAATATCGCCACGCCCAGCGAGGTGGTCGTAGCCGCGACCTTCACCCTGGAACTGGGCGGTGCAGCGGCTGACATGCACATCTGCATGCCCTATTCCATGATCGAACCGTTGCGGGACATGCTCAACAGCGCCGTCCACAGCGACCAGGTCACCAGCGACCGGCGCTGGATCGGCCTGCTTTCCAAGGAATTGCAGGGAGCGGAAGTGGAACTGGTCACCCAACTGGGTTCGACCCAGGTGACCCTGCGCCAGATCTTGAGCATGAAGGCCGGCGACGTGATTCCCATCAATATCCTGGAGAAGGTCGTGGCCGAGGTGGACAAGGTGCCTGTCCTGGAATGCCGCTACGGCATCCAGAACGGCCAGTATGCCCTGCGCGTAGACCGCTTCCTGGCCCAGATGCAGGAAGAAACCCAGCCCGGACTGCCCCAGTTCCTCCAGAATCGGGGCAATGGATCAGGCGCAAGCAACGGCGCACAGCAGACATGACCCCCGCCAAGCACGCGGGGCAAGGAGAAACACCATGAGCGAAACAGACGAACTGCTTGCCGATGCCGACGCCGGCCAGGTTTCTGACGACGATTGGGCGGCCGCCATGGCTGAACAGGGGGAACCCGAACCTGCGCAGCCGGCCGCGGCCCAGCCGGCCGCTTCCCTGTTCCCGAATTTTGGCGAACCGACCGCCAAGGGCAATACCCTGCACGACTTCGACATGATCCTCGATATCCCGGTGCAACTGACCGTGGAACTGGGGCGCACGAAGATCACCATCAGGAACCTCCTGCAACTGGCCCACGGCTCCGTGGTGGAATTGGACGGTCTGGCCGGCGAACCCATGGACGTGCTGATCAACGGCACCCTCATCGCCCAGGGGGAAGTCGTGGTGGTCAACGAGAAGTTCGGTATCCGCCTCACCGACATCATCACGCCCCAGGAGCGGATGAGAAAACTCCGTTAGCCGGATTCAGAGCGCAACAATGGCCGGCCGCAAGGAAACCTTGCAGCCGGCCATTTCATTTCCGGGCGACGCACTGCCCCGCTCAGAATCAGCTATCTATTTGATTCTTTGAAATTTGCGCAGACTTGCGCTACCATGCCACGAAGTATTCTGGTGCCGGGAGGGGGACTCGAACCCCCACACCATTACTGGCGGCGGATTTTGAATCCGCTCCTTGAATTCGGTATAACGCCTTTATAGACAAGTAGTTACAAAAGCCGTAGGGTATTTTCTGGTCAATTTTGGTCAAGAGGATACCATGGCAAAGAAACAGACTCACGACGAAAGAATCGTCGAGAAGAACATCACGCAACGTTGTGGCGGCTTCTCCTACCGCGTGCGCATGACCGTCTCCGGCATTCGCATTGATGAAAACTTCGACACGCTAGAGGAGGCACGCGCCTTCCGTAACCGGAAACGCGCGGACCTTGCCCTCGACCCCACTGCAAAGTTGGTGCTGCAGAGCAGGGAAATCAAGCGCGAGGCAGCGCGCCTGACGCTGGACACCCTTCTCAAGAAGTACGCCGAGGAGGTCACGCCATCCAAAAAGGGAGAACGGGCGGAGCTGCTGCGGATTCAGAAGCTTCGACGATTTCCTATTGCCGCCCTGCCGGTTTCGATGGTCGACCGGACAACACTGCGCGACTTCCTCCAGGCTGGCACCAATGAGGGCTGGTCCTCCAGCACTGCACGCAAATACCTGATGCTGGTCTCCGCCGTGTTCACCACGGCGGTCAAGCGTTGGGGCTACACCTTTGAGAATCCGGTCCGCACCATCGAAGTTCCGAGCAACGGTGCCGGCAGGTCAAGACGCCTGGAAGCGGGTGAATACGATCGCATGCTCAACTCGGTTAGCAAATGCCGTTGCCGGTACTTGCCGGCACTATTTGTACTGGCGGTAGAGACAGCCGCCAGACGCGGGGAACTGTTGAAACTTGAGTGGAAAGATATCGATCTCAAGGCCTCCACGGCCATTCTACGTGACACCAAGAACAGCGAAGATCGAGTGATTCCGCTGTCGTCACGTGCCCGGCAAACCCTCAAAGAGCTACCTCGCGCCATCTCTGGCCCCGTATTTCCTCTGAAAGAACACCAGGCGCGAAGCGGATTTGAATATGCACGGCGTCGCGCCCGACGTGCCTACGAAGCCGAGTGCAGGGATACTGACAAAGTTCCCGACTCCGATTACCTCACTGGCCTGAGGTTTCATGACCTGCGCAGAGAAGCAACTTCGAGGCTCTTTGAACGTGGCTTCGATCTCATGGAAGCTGCCAGCGTCACAGGCCACAAGACGCTCTCCATGCTCAAGAGATACACCCATCTCCGGGCAGAGGACCTGGCCAAAAAACTGGGGTAAGACGCCGCCCCAGCAACCTGGGGCGCATCCACAAGAATGAAACCCTGGCACCGGGTGTACCCGGCCGTGAAAACCATTGGAATTGCTCTGAATTCCAATGAACGTCAATTCATTGCCAGGTACACCGTGGCCACGCGCTGGAACCTCGCTTACATCCTGATGCACTCGGAAGGAATGGCGCCTCTCGGCCGGGAAGGCACCGAGGGTGGAGTCTGGGTGAATTCCAATGAACAGGAATTCATTGCCAGGTACACCGCGTCCACGCGCTGGAACTTCGTTTACATCCTGATGTACTCGGAAGGAACAGTGCCTCTCTGTCGGGACGGCACCAAGGATGGAGTCTCGATGAATTCCGATGAACAACAATTCATTCGTTTGGTGATGGAGTTCAGAACTTCTGAACTTGACCCATTGCTAGTAATGGGCTACGATTAGAACTGGCAGCACGCACCCATTACTAGCATGTAGCCCTACACGAAAAGTCTAGGAGACATCGATGATTACCCAGGATGATCAACTTCCTTCCGGATACCGCTTGTACCAGTTCGACGCCGGTTATCGCACGGGGGCTTACCCATCAGGCACGCTGGCCATGCCCGAGGTCCTTGTGGCGGAGCTAATCCAGGCCAGGGAAGACGCCGCGAAGGAACACAAACGCCGGACGCAGGCCAACCGGCGCCGCAGGGACTTGCGCGCCAGGAAGCGTGAGGAGCGCGCCAGTTCCGAACGGGACGCCCAGAGCAAGACCCCTATTGCACCCAAGCCCGCGCCGCTTCTAGGCGAGCCACTTTATGGCCCGAAGGACTCCGTACGGGTATTTTCCCCAGAGGCGGTTCGGGCAGCCCAGGAAGCATGGGGCGGCAAGGACAAGGAACGCTATGAACCCTGGCTGGACGAAGCCCGGCGTCTGGGCGGATGGCGTGCTGTCCCGGCTCTGCGTTCGGAGGCCCTGAACAGCGCTATGGAACGCCTGGAACAACGCTTTCCAAATTTCCGGAACGTGGTGGACTACCTGCGTATCGAACTTGCACTCAACTTTGCTCTCCCGGGAACTGAATTCCGCATGCCACCGCTGCTCATGTCCGGCGCCCCTGGCATCGGCAAGACGGCGTTCTCGGAAATGCTGGCCGAGGTCTTGAATTCGACGCCGGTCCGAATTCCCGCTTCGGCTCAAGGCGCGTTCGAGATCACGGGAACGGCTCGCCATTGGAACAATGCGGCCCCTGGCCGGGTGTTCAACGCCCTGGCCGGAGGCACGTCAGCGTCGCCGATCCTGATTCTGGACGAGATGGACAAGATGGGATCGAGCGATCCCCGGTACGACATTCTTCCGGCACTGCTTTCCTTGCTGGAACCGGAATCGGCGCGGGTATTCGAAGATCAGGCGGTCGCAATTCAAATGGATGCCAGCAAGGCTATTACGGTGGCCACAGCCAATGACCTGCATCGTGTGCCGGCGCCTCTGATGTCCAGGCTGCACGTGGTTGAGATTGTTCCGCCCACCCGGCAGGAGATGCGCCAGATCGCCCAGACAATGGCCGACCGACTCACAAGCCGCCTGGATCGCCCGGTGTCGGTGCCAGTCGCCACGCTGGATGGCATCGCACGGGATGCGGCCGATCTGCGGGAACTGCAACGCCTGGTGCGCCAGGTTGTAGGCCGGGCAGTATTGGATGATGGCGGTGCGCGGCCCTTTCCTGTGGCCGCCGCCGGCCGGGCGGTAACCAGAAAGATGGGGTTCCTATGAGACAGACCTTGATGCGCGCCCGGCAAGGAGCATTGAACCATAACGGAGGACGGCAACCATGAAGATCGCCCTGTACTCGGACCTGCACACCGAATTCGGCCAGCCGTTCGAACTGCCTACCGCCCTGCTGGACGCCGAGGCGGACGTGATCATTCTGGCCGGCGACATTGGCGTCAAGACTCACGGCGTGGCGTGGGCCGGGCGGCATTTCACCCGGGGCAACGTCGTGTATGTGCCGGGCAACCACGAATACTACGGCGCGCAGTTGGCCCTGCTGGACGAAATGCGCCGGGCCGGGAAAAAACTCGGGGTGAAGGTGCTGAACAACGAGGTGGCCGTGTTCGGCGATGTGCGGGTGCTGGGCTCGACCTTGTGGACCAGTTTCATGCTTTATGGGCCGGATCAGGCGCCCTATGCCCGGCACAGCGCGATGCGCTCGATCAACGACTTCATGTCGATCTGGGTGCGGCGCCGGGAGTCCATCGCGTGCGATCCCCTGCACTCGGGCGGGAACCTGCTCCACGCGCACGATGTGGTTGGGCTGCACCGCTCGGCCGTAGCCTTCCTGGAGCGGGAGCTTTCCAAGCCCTGGGCGGGCAAGACGGTGGTGGCCACGCACTTTGCGCCGCATCGCGGCTGCATCGCGCCCGAATATGAAAACGATGCGCTTACGGCCTACTTCGTGAACGATCTGGCCTGGATGATGGAGAAGTACCGCATTGACGTATGGGCCTACGGCCATACCCATGGGAATGTGGACTTCGTGGCCGAGGGCGGGTGTCGGGTGGTGAGCAACCAGCGCGGCTATCCGAGGGAGCAATCCACCGGGTTCCGGCCGGACCTGATTCTGGAGGTGTGAGCTATGGTCAAGTATATGTGTTTTGACGCGTTCGGCACGCTGTTGGCCTTTGGGCCGGGCGCGAGGCGGGCGAATCCGTACCTGCGCCTGGTGGAAGCGCTGGCCCGGCGGGACGGTGTAAAACCCCCTCGCCTGCCGTTCATGACGCGCAATGTACCCATCGAAGTGTTTGCCGAAGAACTGGGGCTTGCGTACCTGACCCCCGTTCTGAGGCATGAGCTGGAGCAGGATATTGCCGGCATCCGTGTATTCGATGACGTGGCGCCGACGCTGGCCGCCCTGCGCAGCCAGGGGCGGCGCATCGCCGTATGCAGCAATCTGGCGCAGCCTTACGGCGAGGTCGTGCGCCGCCTGCTGCCGGGGCTGGACGCCTATGTCCTGAGTTTCGAGGTTGGGGCGCGGAAGCCGGAGGCGGCCATTTATCAAGCGGTGTGCAATGCGTTCCGGTGCGCACCGCGAGAGGTTCTGTTCATTGGCGACAGCCTGCGGGCCGATGTTGAGGGGCCGCGCCGGTTCGGCATGCAGGCCCGCCGGCTGGAGCGTCAGGCCGGACAAGAATTGGAGGATGTACTGTGATCCTGTTCCTGGATACCGAGTTTACGGGCCTGGGCCACCGTTGGCCGAGGCTCATCAGCATCGGCCTGGTGTCCGAGGATGGGGCGCACTGGTTCTATGCAGAATTGCCCCAGGAAACCTACCTGGACAAGTGCGAATCCTGGGTGCTGGGCAACGTGCTGCCGCTGCTTAACGGCGGCAAGTACCTCATGCAGCCGGAAGAGTTGAGGAAACGCCTCACGGCCTGGCTGGACAGCCTGGGGGATACGGTCGTGGTGAGCGATGCGCCGGGCTACGACTTCAACTTTTTGCGAGCCATTCTCAGGCCGTGGCCATGTAGCGTGGATGGCACGCCGGTTGCCTTCGACCAGAACAGTTTATGGAGCAGCGGCACCATCGTATTGGACGAAGGTGCTAGCCATCTTGGGCAGGCAGGACGCAAGGCGCACCATGCATTGAACGACGCGAACGATTTGCGGGATCTATGGGTGTACGCCAAGGGGCTGGCGGCATTCCGGGCTTTCGCGGAACAATTGGCCAGCGCACATCCGCACCCGGACTTGCAGGCCCTGGCAGGGGGAACGCCATGATTCTGTTTCTCGATTTCGATGGCCCCTTGCACCCGGACGAGGTGTATCACTTCCCTGGGCAGGGAATCGTGCTCAGGAAAGCCAACCTGCCCGCCGAGTATGCCGAGGCGGAATTGTTTTGCCACATGCCACTGCTGGAGGGCGTTCTTGCCGATTTCCCGGGCGTACGCATTGTGCTGTCCACGTCCTGGGTGCCGGCTATCGGCTTCGACAACACCAAGGCCCGGCTGTCCCCGGCGCTTCAGGAGCGGGTCATCGGCGCAACGTTCCATCGGCGATACACGCCCTACTGGCATCGGCAGACGCGCTTCGAGCAGATCATGGAGCATGTCGCACGACACCGGCTCGGCAGTTGTTGGATCGCCGTGGACAACGATGACTGGGGGTGGTCGAAGGCCCACGTCGGCAATCTGGTGCTCACCGACGACTACGCCGGCCTGGGCGATCCGGCCGTGCTGGATCGCCTGCGGCAGCGGCTGGCGCAGCACTACAACAAGGAGAACAAGCCATGAGGAAGGAACTGGACGATCTGCTGTGCCAACGTTATCCGAATATCTTCGCGGAGCGGCGGGGTTCAATTCAGGAAACCTGCATGGCCTGGGGATTCTCGTGCGGCGACGGCTGGTTCACGCTGATCGAGACACTGTGCGAGCGCCTGCAATTCTGGACCGACCGGAATCAGGCGCCACAGGTAGTCACACGCCAGGTCAAGGAGAAGTTTGGCACGCTGTCCTTCTATGTGCGCGGGGCGAATGACGTGCAGTGCGGCATGATCTGGATGGCTGAAGCCATGTCCGCGCACATCTGCGAGAAGTGCGGCCAGCCGGGAAAGGTATTGAACCACGAAGGCTGGATCATGACGCGCTGTCCGGAGCATACGCCCGAGGGCACCCGGACTTGCAGGCCCTGATAGGGGGAACACCATGAGGAAGGAACTGGACGATCTGCTGTGCCAACGTTATCCGAATATCTTCGCGGAGCGGCGGGGTTCAATTCAGGAAACCTGCATGGCCTGGGGATTCTCGTGCGGCGACGGCTGGTTCACGCTGATCGAGACACTGTGCGAGCGCCTGCAATTCTGGACCGACCGGAATCAGGCGCCACAGGTAGTCACACGCCAGGTCAAGGAGAAGTTTGGCACGCTGTCCTTCTATGTGCGCGGGGCGAATGAGGTGCAACGAGGCATGATCTGGATGGCGCAGGCGATGTCGGCGCATCTCTGCGAGACGTGCGGCAGTCCGGGCCAGGTGCTGAATTCCGGGGGCTACGTCCTGACCCGGTGCCCGGAGCATGCACCCGAGGGCACCGTGCCAGACGACCCTGGCGACAGGGGCAGCCTGATGCTGACGCGAAATGGCATCGTCGTCATCAAGGACGAGGGGGCGTGACATGCCCAAGGATTTCTTCACCTCCGATCACCATTTCGGCCACGAACACATTCTGGGCTACTGCCGGGAGACCCGCCCATACAAGTCCGTGGAAGACATGGCGCTGGACTATCGGGCAAAGTGGAATGGCACGGTCGCGCCGGATGATACGGTGTACTACCTCGGCGACTTCTCTCTGACGTTCGCCCAGGTGGAAGAGTGGCTGCCGCACCTCAATGGCCGGAAGCATCTGATCATGGGCAACCACGACGCCGGCTGGAAGCGGCTCGTGCCTGAGCAGCTCGCCCGCTACCAGGCCGCAGGCTTCGAATCCGTGGCTTCCTCCGGCACCGTCATGGTGGCCGGAGTGCGTCTTGCGCTAAGTCACTTCCCTTACCGAGTGCCGGATCGCTTCCGCTCCCCCGATGAACGGATCGCCGCCGAGGAAGCACATTTCGCAGCCCGTTCTCTGGTATCGGGTACCCAAGGCGAGGCTGGATTGCTGCACGGACACCTGCACCAGCATTTCCGGGGCCGGAAGCAACCGGCCCGTCTCCCGGAAGTGAATGTGGGCGTGGATGCCTGGGGCGGTACCCCAGTGTCTGGAGAAACCCTGCTGGCCGCGCTCAAGAAGATTCGCAACAAAGGTGAAGATGGCGTGCTCGGCATCTACGGGGAATGGGTGCCGGCGGGGGAGGATTGCACCATGCGGCTGCATTTGAGGGGACGGGCATGATCCTGTTCCTGGACTTCGACGAGGTGCTGCGTTCTGCCGATGAACGGATGTACCTACAAAGCGCCACTACGAGAGAGTATCTCCTGACTCATAAGCAATCCGGTGCTAACGTCAAGACGTTCGAGCAGTCCGGGGCGACAGTTCAGCCAGGAGACGTTCAAAAGATACTACATGATCAGATGCGAGGCAACGTGAGGTTGCAGCCATGATCCTCTTCCTCGACTTTGATGGCGTACTGCACCCGGAGAGCCTTGGCCGGACGGAGGCCGACTGGCTTTTCTGCCGCCTGCCGCTGTTGCACGCCATCCTGCGGGCGCTCCCCGAGGCCCAGGTGGTGTTGTCCACCTCCTGGCGGCTGATCTATCCCCGCGAGGAGCTGGTGGACATGGTGTTCTCAGAGGTGCCGAATCTGGCTGGGCGCTTTGCCGGCTGCACGCCGGATTTGGATGCCAAGAACCGGGTGCAGGGCATTATCGGGCAGCGCCAGGATGAATGCGTAGCCTGGTTGGAACAGGCGGGCCGAGCGGGCGGACCGTGGTTGGCCCTGGACGATTGCGAGGATTATTTCTGGCCGGGCTGCCGGGAACTGTACCGGGTGGATCACCGAACAGGCTTGACTGAAAAGGATGTGCCGTCAATTATCGAGCGACTTGGGCGATGATCCTCTTTCTTGACTTCGACGGCGTTCTCCATCCGGTCTTTCCGCGGCGAGATCGGACCGATGAGGAGAATCAGTTCTTTTCCTGTCTGCCTCGCCTGGAGGCGATATTGCGGGAGTTCCCGCAGTGCGAAATCGTCATTATCAGTTCCTGGCGGGAGCATCGCCCCTGGGAGGTCGTGATCGGGGCGTTCGCGCCGGATATTGCCCAACGCATCATCGGCGCAACACCTGTCATAAAGGCGGCAGAGCGTCACTATACGAAGCATCCCCGATTCGACGAAATTCGGATGTTCCTGGCTGAACGCGACCAGGCTTCGACGTGCTGGCTGGCACTGGACGATGATCACGCGCTCTATCCTCCAGACTGCTCCAATCTGCTGCTGTGCGCAGACGGGTTCTGGCAAGTCGAAGAGCAGGCGCTACGGGAGCGATTGGGGCGATGCAGCGACCTCGGGAATGCCGACGTGCCTAAGTCGGAATATGGGCAGTCTCTTTCAACTCAGTCGGAGCAAACAGCATGAAAACGTCCGCCTCACGCACCCAAGCCTTGGCAGATGGCACCCTCATTGATCTGATGGACATTGATCCGTTCGTCGTTGTGTGCCGAAGGCACTACCCCCACCCCATTATGTGCACCGAAGCGGTTTACGATGCAATGCAAGACGCCATAAAACAGTCCGACTCCACCCGCCTGCCAGATGATCTACTGGACGATATTCTGAACCAGTCGCGAGTCAACGGCTCGATGCCCGATCCCTCCACGGTCATTTTCCGCACTTTCTCTCCAGTCGGCGAATTGCAAGACTTCAAGCTCTGTGTGTTCACCGGCGAGAACGGTGAGCCGGTCATCATTCTCGCGGGCGCAGAAGAGGAGTTGTAACATGTCGGCTCTGAGTAACAACCAACATGAGGATATGGCGAATAGACCGTGGGGGAAGAAAACGGCAGCGGAAAAAGAGGGCGACCGGCGGCGCTTGGCCGAATTCCGCCAACGCCTTCGTGACGCTGGTCAGCGCCCTCGTGAGGTGTGGGCGACCGACTCAGAGATCAAACGTCTGCGAGAAATCCTGGCCACGTGGCGCGGTATCGAAACGACATCCCTGAATCGGGATCAGCGTGGGTTGGCGCGGCTCCTGTTGCCAGGAGTTCCGAGGCAGGATATCGACGTGCCAGATGACTTCCTGTTAGACCCACGATTGCTGATAGAAGATTAGGATCGTGCCCCGGCGACGGTCGAGAAATGCGACCGAAGTTATCCCCAACTTTTGTGGACAACGACCGAGGTAGACCACAAATCCATCAGCGCATCATGGACTTGATCTGTTGCTTAACTTTTGGGCGGCAGGAACACTCTGGGATAGATCGAGGGCGGGGGATTAACCCGCCATCAATCACATAATCCGATAACCTATCCCAGGAGTCTTATGCATCCAGAGCGGCCAGTTCCTCCTGGTCAAACTCCGCCCGCTCCAGGGCAAGCCGTTTGTCACCCGCGTCCAGGGCCACACTGAGTTTTGCCAGGCTCTTCAAAAACTTGGCTCGCCGCTGCGCGCAGTAGGAGGCAATCACCGGACTGGCATATTCCTCGGCAAGTTGGTCAAAACGACTCCTGGCTCTCGCCAATTCCCGTTCGAGCGCTGACACTCGCGCGAAGGCATCGATCACCGGGCCGTAATCACGCGGCGTGGCGGGGGAAATCTTGACGGTCGTTTTCATTTTAGGTCTCCTGCTGTTGTTGAAATCGTTTCGTCACGCGGCGGTGCCGGCGCATTGGTGTGGTGTCTTCAATGCGAAAAAGGGGACACCTTTGCTGTGGTAGGTAGGCGCGGACCGGGAATACCCAGGCGGAGGGCTGGGCATCTTCACGCACGTTCCTGCGATCCCGCCGCCACTGCGCGACCGTCTTGAAACCGTCCAAGGCTGCGCGTTCCCATTTGTTTGGATCATCCTCCGGCCGTCTGTCATAAATCGTGTCCCGATAAAGAGGAAGACCGCAAAAGAATATCGCCGTTCGAAACGGGGACTTTTCACGTTTTTCGTAGCCAGTTGAAAGGGGGTGCCTATGGGATGTCATGGTTGACCGACCTACAAAATAAACGCTTCCATTCTATCGTATTCGGATATAAAATCAACTCCTAAGTTCTTGTTATTAAACGACAACAACAACGATTTTATATTTTTTTCACATCCAAACGGATAGAAAAAAAGAATTAAAACCATGTTTCGGCAAGCATGGTTTTTATTGAAAGGAGCGCAATAATGGACCTGCGGCCCCCAGATGGCGATCTCTCCATAGAGATGTTGAAGATGGTTTTCGGGAGCGTCTTCCAGCAGATAGCAGGCGGGACCGGCGCAGTAACCAGCACCTCGCCCGACATGCTGGGGACCGCATTCGGTGTGTTCAACAGCGCGGTGCTGTTTTTTGGGTCGATCATCATGACATGGGTGACGGTGTTCGGCATCACCAACACCGCCCACGACGGCGAGGTTCTGGGCAAGCGTTGGAACACGCTCTATACGCCTTTGCGCATGACCACCGCGTCGGCCGTGTTGATCCCGGGTTCCACGGGGTATTCAGGCATCCAGGTGATCCTGCTCTGGGTTGTTTATGGGTCCATCGCTTTTGCTTCGAGTATGTGGTCTAAGGTTGTGGATTACGTGGTCGTCGATTTGCCATCCGACGAGATCGTGTCCTCAGTTTTGCCGAACCGGAACCTGGACACCGTTGGCCTCAGCATCACCAAAATGATGGTATGCAAGCGTGGAGTCGAGCAAGCAATCGATACTGTCATGGCAGGCTCCGGCACGAAACTGAATCTGCAATTGGTCGTGCTGGACGGCCTGGCTGGGTACGCATCGGTAACGACCCCGAATGCCAGCAGCTACGTGCACGTGATTGGACTTTATGATCCAGCCTGGCCCGCTGCGTCAGGAATTTGCGGCACCTTGACCATAGGTACTCAAATCACTTCGACGCCACCGAGCGCCAAAACCGGTCTGACCGCCAATGACAGCGCCATGGCGTCCGCCACGTATAACGGCATGATGACCGCCCTATCCAACGTCGAGACCAATACCGACGTTTCAACGGCGGTGACCTCGCTCCAGCGGAATATTGCTGCGCTCCAGATGTCTTACGTCTGCGGCACGGGCGGCGGAGTCCCCGGGAGTTCCTGCCAGGGGGCTTCTTCGGCCCTCGCCCCGGCCATCGCCAAGATCATTACGGCGGCCGAAACCGACGAAGCGAAAGACGGACCGAAGCCCGTTTCTGCGGCCACCGTGACTGCCGCGGTTCAGGCATTCAGTCAGGCGTTTCGCCAAAGTCTGTTGACCATCGTGCAAGGTCAAGTATCAGTACTCAACGGGGCGGTCGCAGACAAGCTCAAGCGCGGGGGTTGGGCAAACGCCGGCGCCGTCGAACGTGAAATTGCCCGCATCAAAGACGCAATAAGAATTTCGTCTGCAACGCAGGTATCTTTTTCCCCGGGTGCCAATAGCGTTATTTGTCAAGATAGTTGTCACGGTGTTCAAGCAGCCATTTTCAGATCGTTATTCTTTTGTCGTACCGGGTTGAGCCAGACGGTGGCGGGGCGATCCCAGTTCCGGGTGGGGCCGCGCCAGC
>JAQTNA010000034.1:35649-50822 GCA_028714035.1 Rhodocyclaceae bacterium | reverse complement strand
GCTACAATCACCACTGGCGCCTTGAAAAACTGGGTTTCATGTCACCCCGTGAAGCCCGTCAGGCTTATGCCATGCGACAGGCCGCCTGAGTCGCAAAACCGTGTCCAGACAATCCGAGCCGGTACACGGGCAGCAACCAGCGCCAGGATCAATACGGTGGCTCGGTGGCCAATCGCGCCCGCTTCGTGCTGGACGTTCTGGCCGCCATGGTGGCCGAGGCCGGCGGGGATCGCGTCGGTATCAAGATTTCCCCGGAAATGAACTTCAACGACATCGTGGATGCCCATCCCCAGGAAACTTACGCCTACCTGGTCGAGCAACTTCGTGGCTTGGATCTGGCTTACCTGCACGTTGCCCTGTTCGGCGCCAAGACCGATTACCATGCCCTGCTGCGCCCGCTCTTCAATGGCGCCTACCTGATGGGGAGTGGGCTGGATCAGAAGAGTGCCGAAACCGCCCTGGCCGATGGGCGAGCGGATGCGACGGTGTTCGGCGGAGCCTTCCTGGCCAATCCTGATCTGCCGGAACGCTTCCGCCAAGGGGCGCCCCTCAACATCCCGGACAAGAACACCTTCTACTCGCCCGGCGCCCAGGGCTACACCGACTACCCGTTCCTGAACGGAACAGGCGCCGCATGAGGGCAAAGGAAACCACACCGGCCATTCGTGCCCTCGCATTGTCAGCGACGGTTCCGGAGCCTCTCTGGGTATTGGTGGAACCCATTGTCATGCCGCTGATTTCTCGTATTTTCCTCAGCGCCTCTGCGTCTCTGCGGTGGGTTCGATCCTTCCTTCTGCTCCGGCCTCGGTGGACGCCAGCCGATGAGCGTGGCGGGTGGTTTCCGGCAGGCGGTAGCGGCCTGTGCAGGCCATGACCCAGTGCACGGCGGTCTCCAGGCTCAGCCGATGGCCCACGGAAACGTAGATGGGGCTGACGCCGGCCCGGCTGCGCAGGACCGCGCCCACGGTCTCGCCGTGATCGGTGAGCGGCGTCCACTCGCCGCGCCCGGCGGGTACCTCGCCGTGGGTGCCCACGAGGCGGGTCTTGGCCACGCCTATGCTGGGCAGGCCGGTGAGTAAGCCGATGTGGCAGGCTATCCCTAAGCGCCGGGGGTGGGCCAGGCCCTGGCCATCATAGAGCACCAGGTCGGGAGCGGCGGACAGGCGGGACAGGGCCGCCAGGGCGGCGGGCGCCTCGCGGAAGGACAAGAGGCCCGGCACGTAGGGGAAACGGGTAGGCAGGCGCACGATGGCTTGCTCGATCAGCGTGAGGCTCGGGAAGTCGAGGACCGCCACGGCCGCGCGGGTGACCGCGCCGCCCTCTTCGTAGCCGATGTCCACTCCCGCCACGCGCTTCACTTCGCCCAGACGATCCGAGGTTTCCACCAGGGGCGCGAGCCTTGCCTGGATGGCCATGGCCTCCCTGGGGGTGACATCCCAGGAGTGGGGTAGGGGCGTCATACCCTGGCCAGGATCAGCGGTACGGTCATTTCGGCCGCGGAGAGGCCGCCGTGCACGCCGATCAGGCTGTGGCGCTTCTCGCCCGGCAGGGAATCCACCAGTGTCCAGTCGTCGCGCAGGGCCAGGACGTAGTGGCCGATGCGATCCTTGAGGCGCGGATCGGGCGGTCCCAGGCCGAACCAGCCCGCCTCCAATAAATCCCGGCTCCTGTACAGGGCCATCCGTTCGGAGAGATGTTCGCCCACGTAAGCTTCGAAATCGCCGCAGCGCTCGGGGTGGACGTAGCAGTAGGCGAGGCGCCGCTCACCGCACAGGGGCAGCATCAGGGTCTCGGCCAGGCCGGGATGATCCTTGAGGTCCACGAGGTGGTCCGGAGGCGAATCCAGGAAACCGTGGTCGGCGGTCACCAGCACCACGCTGTCGTGGCCGGCAATGCCCTCCAGGAAGCGGCCGAAGGCGGCGTCCAGGCGCTCGAAACAGAGGGCAGACTCCCGGCTCTTGATGCCGTGATCGTGGGCCGTGGCGTCCAGGGTGGGCCAGTAGGCATGGATGAACTGGCGTTCGCGCCCCTGGCGCACCAGGTCGGAAACCAGATTCAGGCATTGCGCCAGGTTCTTGTAGCCATGGCGTCGGGCGGTCCCGACATAAGCCCGGTTGAAGTCGGAATCCACGATGTAGGCCGGGGTGACCTGGTGGCAGACCAGGGGCAGGCGATCGGCCAACGGGTGCGGGCGCAGCAGGCCCGCCGGATTCATGCCGCATTGGCCCAGGGTCGGGCCGCCGTGGCGGGGGACCAGGGGCAGGACGGCCAGGATGGAGCCGATCTCCCGGAAGAACATGTGCCATCCGGTCAGCCCGTGCTGCTGGGGCGCCTGGCCGGTAAGAAACACGGTGTTGGCACTGGCGGTGGTCGACGGAAAGACGGAGGTGAGCTTGCCGATGAGATGCCGGTGCAGGTTTCCGCCGTTGCCCGGGCGCAACAGGGTGTCCAGGCCCAGGCCATCCACCACCAGCAGGATGATGTTTCTCGCGTCCGCCAGTTCTTCCGGCGGCAGGAGGCCCAGGGGGGGATAAGGCGCGAGCGCGTCACCGCCGACGGCGGAGGCCACGGAAGCCATGAGGTTGACGATGCTGCCGCCCCGATAATCGGGCAGGCTGGGCTGGAAGGTTTGAGTCATGTCCGATCTGCCATTTGGCGAGGGCTTGCCCACCCTTCACGCCTCACTCCTCACCCCTCACTGCTTTTCATACGTGCCCACCAGTTCCGCCTTTTCCAGGACATGGCCGGCCATGGCCTTTTCCAGGGCGGCCTTGGTCGGTTTGCCCAGGTCTGGCAGTACCGTATCCAGGGCATAGAGCTTGTGGAAGTAGCGGTGCCGGCCGATGGGCGGGCAGGGACCGCCATAACCGGTGCGCTGCCAGTCATTCAGTCCTTCGTGAGTGCCCGCTGGAAGCTGGGCGGTACCCTCGGGCAGGCCGGCGGCCGTGACGGGCAGGTTGTACAGCAGCCAATGCACCCAGGTCATCTTCGGTGCCGCCGGGTCCGGTGCATCCGGGTCATCCACGATCAGCACCAGGCTCCGGGTGCCCGGAGGCAGTCCGTCCCAGGTGAGCGGGGGCGAGACATTGCGACCCTGGCAGGTGTACAGGGCCGGCAGGGATGCGCCCGGGCCGAAGGCGGGGGATGAGAGACGGAGTGCCACGGTATTTCCTCTGCTTGCGGGAAAAGCCACCCCCGATCCCCCAACGGCCAAAACGGCACAGAGGGCGAGCAGGGCGGGCCTGGGGATGCTCAAGGTGGGGAGGCGGGGCGCGGACGGGCCGGTCAGTGATCTTCCAGGTGGGTCAGGCCTTCCGCCAGTTCCCCCGTGTCCGGGTCCACCCAGTCGGAGATGCCGAGTTCGTCCTCGGCTTCCTCCAGGGTCTCGCCGGGTTCATAGTCGGAATCGGCCTTGTAATCCATGTCCAGGCTGGCCTCTTCGATGGTGGTGAAGGGACCATATTCCTTGCCGGTCGCCCCCTCTATCCAGTAGTAGCCATCGGGGCGTTCGAAGACGCGGCCCGTATCGTTCGTGGTGTTCTCGTTCATGATTCCTCCGCTCTCATGAGCTTGTCTATCGGAACCGGGCAGTAGTCGGGAATCGGGCAATATTCTTCGCCCTCCGTGTGCAGGTGGCGCAACCAGAGCAGCACGCCATCTTCTTCCCTGGTCTCGAAAAGGGAGACCGTGACCGGTATTTCCGTTCCGTCGCCTCGTCGGGCGATCGTATGTTCCCGGGAATGCTTCAGACGAGCCCGCTCGCCCCTCGGGTATCGGCGGTCATGGCCTTCGGCCAGGAGGCTCAGGGCCGGCAGGAAGTTACTTGCCGGCCGGCCCAGTATCTCGCTTGTGGCGGCTCGGAAGAACAGGGCGATGCCGGGGGAAACGGCCTTGATGTGTTGCGTAGCATCCAGCAACAGGGTGGCGTGGTCCACCGGCTCATCCACATGCGGGGTTGGCGTGGGGGAATAATGCGCGGTCTGCTCCATGTCTCCTCCTGCACAAGCTTGCCCTGTTGACCAACGGCCTCCAATGCGTCCCGGGCGTTCGCCGCACCTTAGCACGCTGATCCGGGAGTTTCAACAAGCCTGGATACGGGGGGGGAGACGGGCACCCAGGGCCAATGGACTGGTGTGGCAAGGGAAAACCTGCGCGTCCGGAGCGCGCGGAAGGCGGCACCGGCCCCCGGGACTGCCGGGCCTTCAGCCCCTGCCTTGTTACTTGAAGAAGCGCTTCACGGCCTTGGACAGCCAGCCGCCGGCCTGCTTGTTCTGAGTGACGGTCTGCATCTGGCTCTTGACGGCGCTGACGTAGGCGGCGTCGTCGCTCTTGATGTGGTTGAACAGCCAGCGCGACAACAGGCTGTGCAGTTCGTCTGCGATGTCCTCGCCGGCGTTGAAGCGCATGCGGTATTCGGAAACTCGTTTGACGAACAGTTCGTGAACTTTCTTGTGCGGGCGCAGGAACTGGTAACCGGCCTCTTCCATCAGGGACTCTTCGAACGCGAAGTGGGACAGGGTGTAGTCCACCAGTTCCTCGATGACGTTGCCGATGGCCTCCTTTTCCTTGCCCTGCGCCGTGTCGTGCAACTGGTTGATCATGTCCACGATGCGCCGGTGCTGGTTGTCAATGATGTCAATGCCCGTTGCCAGATCGTCTGTCCAAACCATGAAGCTCATGATCTTCTCCTTGAAGGTGCTTGCGTGGAGCGCGCCGAGGGGGGCCACACGGCAAGGATACTCGGCACATCCGGGGGGGATGTCAATACGGATTGGTCAACTGGGGGGCTGATATTCCCCCGGTGATGGATCTTTGTCGGTGCGATGGCCCCGGGTGGTCTTGAGTTATCCCTGTCTGGCATGGCGGGCAGGAGATACAATTCCGAGGCGATCCTGATTCCCGGAACCACCATGACGAAACTTCTCGATGCGGCGGCGCTCTATCGCGCCTGCGACGTTTCCCTCCTTGAGTTCGAAACCACGGCGGAACTGGCCGAGGCGGAGCCGGGTTTTGGCCAGGCCCGGGCGGTGGATGCCGTGCGCTTTGCCGTGGATATGCCCAAGGCGGGGTTCAACCTGTTCGTCCTGGGCCAACCCGGCAGCGGTCGCCACGCGCTGGTCGCTCAACTGGTTCAGGAGAAGGCCGCATCCCTGCCGCCGGCCTCCGACTGGTGTTATGTGCATAACATGGACGATCCCATGCGGCCGCGCGCCTTGCCCCTGCCGCCGGGGCGGGGCGTTGAGTTGCGCAAGGACATGCAGCGCTTCGTGGATGATCTGGGGCCAGCCATCACCGCCGCCTTTGAAGGGGACGAGTATCGTTCCCGGGCCGAGGGTCTCCAGAACGAGTACAAGGAGAAGGAAGACCAATCGCTCAGGGCTCTGGGCCATGAATCGGTGCAATCCGGCATCGCCCTCCTGCGCACCCCCCAAGGCTTCATCTTCGCCCCCATGAAGGGCGAGGAGGCCATGAGCCCGGAGGAGTTCAACCAGCTTCCCGCTGCGGAACGGGTGCGCATGGAGGGTTTCATCGAATCCTATGGCGAGCGGCTCTCCAAGCTTTTGCACCAGTTCCCGCGCTGGCGCCGGGAATTGCAGGGCAAGCTGCGGGATCTGAGCCGGGAGACCATGTCCCTGGCCGTGGGGCACCTCATCGAGGATCTCAAGGAACATTACACGGACCTCCTGAACGTGCTGGGCTTTCTCGATCAGGTGCTGGCGGACGTGGTGGAGCAGGGGGAAGCCCTGCACGAATCCCGTGAGGGAGACGAGGAGAGTTCGGGTATTTCCGTGCAGCGCTACCAGGTAAACCTGGTGGTGGATAACCTTGCCAACCCGGCGGCCCCGGTGGTGTTCGAGGACAACCCGACCTTCCCCAGTCTGGTCGGCCGGGTGGATCAGCTGGCCCACATGGGTACGCTCCTGACCAATTTCACCCTGGTCCGGAGCGGAGCCTTTCACCGTGCCAACGGCGGCTTCCTCATGCTGGAAGCCGCCAAGGTGCTGACCCAGCCCTATGCCTGGGAGGGCCTGAAGCGCGTGCTCAAGGCCGGGCAGATTCGCATCGAGTCCCTGGGCCAGGTCTATGGCTTCGGCGCCGGCCTGTCCCTGGAGCCGGAGCCGATCCCCTTGTCGTGCAAGGTGGTGCTGTTCGGCGAGCCCATGCTCTATTACCTGTTGAAGGAATACGACCCGGAGTTCGATGAACTGTTCAAGGTGGCGGCGGACTTCGATGAGGCGACCCTGCGCGACGACGGGGCGAGCCGTTCCTTTGCCGGCTACCTGGGAAATCTGGCCCGGGAGGGCAAGCTGCGGCCCTTCCACCGGGCGGCCGTGGCTCGCCTGATCGAACACGCGGCGCGCTTGGCGGGCGACGGGGAGTTGTTGTCCCTGGGCCGGCAACCGGTCCTGGACATCATGACGGAGGCGGACTACCTGGCGGGCAAGGCGGCGCGGGAAAACGTGGCACGGGAAGACGTGGAAGCGGCCCTGGCCCAGCGCATCCATCGGACCGATCGTATCCGGGACATCTACCAGAGGGAAATCCTGCGCGGCACCCTGATCATCGCCTCCAGCGGTTTCCTGGTGGGCCAGATCAACGGCCTGGCGGTGATCCAGGTGGGGGATTTCGCCTTCGCCCATCCGGTGCGCATCAGTGCCACGGTGCGCCTGGGCGAAGGCGACGTGATGGACATCGAGCGGGAGACCGAGCTGGGCGGCGCGATCCACTCCAAGGGCGTGATGATCCTCTATTCCTTCCTCGCCGCCCGCTATGCACGGGAAACGCCCCTGCCGCTGGCCGCGAGCCTGGTGTTCGAGCAGTCCTACGGCCCGGTGGAGGGGGACAGCGCCTCGCTGGCCGAGTTGTGCGTGCTGCTCTCGGCCCTCTCAGGCCTGCCCATCAACCAGTCCCTGGCGGTGACCGGTTCGGTGAACCAGCATGGCCGGGTGCAGGCCATCGGCGGCGTGAACGAGAAGATCGAGGGTTTTTACGACATCTGCGCCGCGCGCGGCCTGACCGGGGAACAGGGGGTGCTCATCCCCGAGGACAACGTGAAGCACCTGATGCTGCGGGAGGATGTGGTCACAGCCGTGCGGGACGGGAAATTCCGCATCTGGAGCATCGCGGACGTGGATGGGGCCATCGAGCTGCTCACCGGCGTCGCCGCAGGGGAGCCGGACGATCAGGGCAACGTGCCACCGGAAACCGTGAACTACCTGGTGGCCGCTCAATTGGGTGCCATGCTCCTGGCCCGGCAGGATTTCTCCGGCGGCGGCGAAAAGAAGAAGGGCAAGAAGCCGCCCGCAGCCGAGTAGCCGGCAGCCGGGCAATATCGTACGGCGCCGGCTTCGCCCTCAAGGGGAAAGCCGGTAAAATTGGTCCCATCGCGCGCCATACCCCGCGGCAACCTCTCTGGATAGTTACAGCACATGCGACCCTACTACATCGTCACCGGCGCGGCCGGATTCATCGGCGCCAACCTGGTCAAGGCCTTGAATGACCGGGGCATCACCGACATCATCGCGGTGGATAACCTGACCAAGGCCGACAAGTTCCTGAATCTCACGGACTGCGAGATCGCGGACTACATGGACAAGCGGGAATTCCTGGACCGGATTCTCTCGGGCGAGTTCGATGGCGCGGTGGAGGCCATCTTCCATGAAGGCGCGTGTTCCGACACCATGGAACACGACGGCCATTACATGATGGAGAACAACTACCGTTACACCCTGTCGCTCCTGGATTGGTGCCTGGACCAGGAAGTGTCCCTGCTCTACGCCTCCTCGGCTTCCGTCTATGGTGCCGGACGCATCTTCCGGGAGGAACGCTCCCATGAATCGCCGCTCAATGTGTACGGCTACTCCAAGTTTCTCTTCGACCAGATCGTGCGCCGGCGCATGGCGGACGCGAACTCCCAGGTGGTGGGCTTCCGTTATTTCAACGTCTACGGGCCGCGGGAACAGCACAAGGGCCGCATGGCCTCGGTGGCCTTCCACTTCTTCAACCAGTACCAGGCCGAGGGCAAGGTGCGTCTGTTCGAGGGCTGCGACGGCTACGGCCATGGCGAGCAGAGGCGGGACTTCATCTACATTGACGACATCGTCAAGGTGAACATGTACTTCCTGGACAATCCGGAGCTTTCCGGTATCTTCAACCTGGGCACCGGCCGGGCGCAGAGCTTCAACGACGTGGCCGTGGCCGCGGTGAATGCCTGCCGTGCCGCCAGGGGCGAGCCGGCCCTGGCCCTGGCACAGTTGCAGGAGCAGGGCATCATCGAGTACATCGCCTTCCCGGATGCCCTGAAGGGCAAGTACCAGAGCTTCACCCAGGCCGACCAATCGCTCCTGAGGAGCGCCGGTTACGATGCGCCCTTCGCCACTGTCGAAGAAGGCGTGGCGGACTACGTGCGCCATCGCCTGGAAAAGGCGTAGGGTGGGCAAAGCGTAGCGTGCCCACCATTTCCTGGCCCGTAGGTCGGGTTAGCGCAGCGTAACCCGATATTCCCCAGCCTCTAACCTCTAGTCCCTAGCCTCTAAAAATGTTCAAGACCCTGGAAGACTATGTAGGCAACACGCCCCTGGTGCTTCTCAAGCGCATCCCGGGGGAAGTGGCGCAGAAACGCGGCAACGTCGTCCTGGCCAAGCTGGAAGGGAACAATCCCGCCGGTTCGGTGAAGGACAGGCCGGCGCTTTCCATGATCATGCGCGCCGAGAGCCGGGGCGATATCAAGCCCGGAGACACCCTGATCGAGGCCACCAGCGGCAATACCGGCATCGCGCTCGCCATGGCGGCCGCGGTGCGCGGCTACGGCATGATACTGGTGATGCCGGAAAATCAGAGCGTGGAGCGGCGCCAGACCATGCGCGCCTTCGGCGCCGAACTCATCCTCACGCCCCGCTCGGGCGGCATGGAAATGGCGCGGGACGTGGCGGAAAGCCTGCGCGACCAGGGGCGGGGCATGATCCTGGACCAGTTCGCCAACCCGGACAACCCGCTGGCCCATTACGAGGGCACCGGCCCGGAGATCTGGCGCGACACGGAAGGCAGAATCACCCATTTCGTTTCCAGCATGGGGACCACCGGCACCATCATGGGCACCTCCCGCTTCCTCAAGGAGAAGAATCCCGCTGTTCAGGTCATCGGCGCCCAGCCCCAGGACGGCTCCCAGATTCCCGGGATACGCAAGTGGCCCGAGGCCTACCTGCCGAAGATCTATGACGGTTCCCGGGTGGACCGCATCGAGTTGGTGAGCCAGGCCGAAGCCGAGGAAATGACCCGTCGCCTGGCGCGGGAGGAGGGCATCTTCGCCGGCATCTCCTCCGGCGGCGCCCTGTCCGTGGCCCTGCGCCTGGCCTCTGAACTGGAAAACGCCGTGATCGTCACCATCGTCTGCGACCGGGGCGACCGCTATCTCTCCACCGGCGTCTTCCCGGCCTGACTTTCCTAGAAATACGCACTTGATTCACCGCAGAGGCGCAGAGGCGCAGAGAAAACAGGAGCTTGGGTCGAGTTTTGACATCACCCGACAGGTGAAATTCAAAGCCACCATTGCTCGTTGTTTCTCTGCGCCTCTGCGTCTCTGCGGTTCCAACTGGGGTTTCAAACCTTTATGCAGGCCGGGGTGGTTCACGCTGCCTGCCTTTCGAGCCTTTTTGCCGATACTGCTGGGGGTTCTGGCACTCCTGGGCACTGGATCGGCTGCGGCGGCGGTGAGTCTCAGCCTGGACGATATCGTTCATCCCGGCTTTTCCGCCCGGGCTCTCAAGCTGGACCTGGATGGCGATGGCCGGCCGGCGCGGCTGTCCGTGGAACAACTCTCCATCCTGGAGCACAAGTTCGGCCGGGTCGGCCTCGTCTGCGCCAGGCTGAGCCTGTCCGGCGCACGGCTCGCCTGCGCCGATGGCAGCCTTGTGGCCACGGGCGCCGCACCGATTCCCCTCTCCTTCAGCCTGGACTTTGCCTCGGGCGACATGGATCTGGACCTGCGGCCGGCGGCGGGTGAGCGCTGGCATTTGGCGGCCAACTGGCGCTCGCAGGCCCTGGACTTCAATCTGGAACATGCTCGGCTGGAACGGGTCGGCGCCTGGTTGCCGCCGCTTTCGTCCTACCATCCCAAGGGCGAAGTCAGCGGCAAGCTGCGACTGGCGCGAACCCCGGCGGGCGATTCCGTTACGCTGAACCTGGATCTCGCCGAAGTTTCCTTCGGCGATGATGCCGGCAACCGTGCCGGGGACAGGATAGGTGGGCGGCTGGAACTGGCGGCCGTTCATGGGAAAGTCGCGCAGCGACTCACGACGCTCTCCTCGCCCCTTGCGGGAGAGGGGCGGGGGGGCGAGTCATGGACCTGGCGCATGGCGGCGGACTGGAGGGAAGGCGAGGCCTACGTGGCGCCGCTCTACCTGCCTGCCGCGGGCGTGAAGCTTTCCGCCTCCGGTTCCTATCGTGAGGGGGGGATGGCGAATTTGCTCGCCGTGGATGAGGGTCGGCTGGAACTGGCCGGGGTGGGCACCATCTCCTTGTCCGGACGATTGGATACCCGGAACCGGCGCCCTCTGGCCTGGAACGTCTCCGGCCGGAACCTGGAACTGGGCAAGGCGGGGGAATTGCTGCTCGCGCCTTTCCTGGAGCAGGCAGGCCTGCCGAAATTCAAGCTCGGCGGCCGCATGGACATAGGCTTGGCCTGGGGTGAGGCGGGCCTCTCAAGCCTGGATTTGGCTTTGCGGGGTGGCAGCGTCAGCGATCCTGATCAGCGTTTGGCCCTCTCCGGGATCGAGGCCGATCTGCCCTGGCGCCTGACGGAAGCGACCCGGGGCCGGATCAGCGTGGCGGGCGGCAGCCTGGGCCGGGTGCCCCTGGGTGCCTTCGTGCTGCCTCTGGCCATGAAGGGTTGGGATTTCAGCCTGGGGAAGGTGGAGGTGCCGCTGCTGGATGGCGCCGTGGTGGTGCAGGAAGGGCAGGCTGCACTTGTCGACGGGCATTGGAGCGGGCACTTGGGCGTCTCCGTCTATCCCATCTCCATGGAGAAGCTGAGCCGAGCCCTCGGTATTCCGGTCATGGTCGGTTCGCTTTCCGGCGTCATTCCCCGGGTTCAAGCCGGCAAGGGGGGTATTTCCCTGGAGGGTACGTTGATCGTGCAGGTCTTTGACGGTTATCTGGCGGCCAAGGGCGTGTCCCTGGCGGACCCCTTCGGCCGCGCACCCACCCTCAGGGTGGAAAGCGTGGACATCCGCCACCTGGACCTGGGGCAACTGACTCAGACCTTCTCCTTCGGCGACATCACCGGCTATCTGGATGGCGACCTGGACGGACTGGAAATGGTGGGATGGCAGCCGCAACGCTTCGATGCCCGGCTCATCAGCAGTCCCGGCGACTATTCCCGGCGCATCAGCCAGCGCGCGGTACAGAACATCTCCTCCCTGGGTGGAGCCGGTGCCGCGGCGGCCATACAGCGCAGCTTCCTGGGCTTTCTCAAGACCTTCGGCTATTCGCGCATAGGGCTGTCCTGCCGGCTAAGGAATGGCGTGTGCACCATGGGCGGCGTGAAGGATGCGCCCCAGGGCTACGTGCTGGTGGAGGGCGGTGGCATACCCGCCCTCTCCGTCATCGGCTACAATCCGGCGGTGGATTGGAACGAGCTGGTGTCGCGTATCAAGGACGCCGTGGCAAACAATGTCCGACCCGTCGTCCGATGAGGAAACCGATCATGAAGAAACTTGGAGCCCTGGCGCTGGTGCTGCCCCTGGCCGCCTGCGTCACCATCAACATCTATTTTCCCGCGGCGGCGGTGGAGAAGGCCGCCGACAAGATCATCGAGGAGGTGTGGCAGGCCAAGGCCGCCGCGAACGGCGCCCCGGCCGCCAAGCCCGCCCCAGCAGCCCCGCAATGAGGAAAATGGCCATGAACAAGCTTATTCTTTCGCTCCTGGCCGCCCTCGGCCTGCTGGCGACCCTGCCGGCCCAGGCCCAGCAGAGCAACCTGGAAGTGAATACGCCGGCCGTCGCGGCGATACGCGCCTCCCTGAAACAGCGCCACGAGGAGTTGCGCCCCTACCTGGATTCCGGCGCCCTGGGGATTGCCAAGGACGGCCACGTGGCGCTGCGCGATGCCAACCTGGTGTCGCTGTCCGCGCGGCAGAAGCTGCAAGGCCTGATCGCGGCGGAGAATGCCGACTGGGACGGACTGTACCGGGAAATCGCCAACGCCAATGGCCACCCGGAGTGGGAGGCGGAAGTGCGGAACACCTTTGCCCAGCGTCGCATGGAGAAGGCCCATCCCGGCTGGTGGGTACAGGGTCCGGGCGGCTGGGTGAAGAAGTGACGCCCACTCTTACCTTCGACATCGAGACCATTCCCGATGTCGCCGGCCTGCGCCGGCTGTGGGGGCTGGATGAGGCCCTGCCGGATGCCGATGTGGCGGAACTGGCCTTCCAGAGGCGGCGTGCCAGCAACGGCACGGATTTCATGCCCCTGCACCTGCAAAAGGTGGTGGCCATCTCCTGCGCGCTGCGGGATCGGGACAGCTTTCGCGTCTGGACCCTGGGCGAACCGGAGGACGATGAGGGGCGGGCCATCCAGCGCTTCTTCGAAGGCGTGGAGAAATTCACGCCCCAGCTCGTGTCCTGGAACGGCGGTGGTTTTGACCTCCCGGTGCTGCACTACCGGGGCCTGATGCATGGCGTCACCGCGCCCCGGTACTGGGACATGGGGGACGGCGAGTACGGTGACAGTCGCGAGTTCAAATGGAACAATTACATCAGCCGCTACCATACCCGGCACCTGGACCTCATGGACCTCCTGGCCCTGTACCAGCCCCGGGCCAACGCGCCCATGGACGAGCTGGCCAAGCTCATGGGCCTGCCGGGCAAGCTGGGCATGGACGGCTCCCAGGTCTGGGGCGCGTACCAGGAGGGGCGGATCAATGAGATTCGCAACTACTGCGAGACGGACGTGGTGAACACCTACCTGATCTACCTGCGCTTCCAGCAGATGCGCGGCCATCTCTCCCGATCCGAGCACGAAGCCGAGGTGGCCAAGGTGAAGGATTCCCTGGCCCAGCTGCCCCATGATCATTGGCGCGAGTATCTGGAAGCCTGGAGCTGACAGCTACTCGCCAGTCGTAGGTCGGGATTCATCCCGACAGGAACGGGCCATTTGACCAATGTCGGGCTGAAGCCCGACCTACCCTCGACCTGTGTGATCCATCGCTATGTCCTTCCCCAAGAGCTTGCCGGAGGCGCTGCGCCGGTTTCGCCCCTCCTGGTCCACTCTTCTTCTCCTGGCCCTGATCGCGTGGGTGTGGTTTCGGCCGCCGGCCTGGGTGGAGGACGAGAGCCGGCCTTTGCCGGCATTCTCGGCCCGCCTGATGGATGGACGAGTGATGTCCTCGGCGGAACTGCGCGGCAAGGTGGTGCTCATCAATGTCTGGGCCACCTGGTGTCCCTGGTGCAAGAAGGAGATGCCGGGGATCGAGTCCTTCTACCGGGATTACCGTGGCCGGGGCTTCACGGTGCTGGCCCTGTCCACCGACGACAGTCCGGAACAGGTCAAGCGCTACCTGATGGAAAAAGGCTACAGCTTCGATGCCGCCATGATGGCCCCGGAGCATGCGGCCGTCTTCGGCGAGGTGAAGCGCCTGCCCACCTCCTTCATCATTGACCCGGAAGGGCGCCTGCGCCACCGCATCGCCGGCCAGGTGTATTACGGTCGTTTGGAGGAGCTGGTGGTGCCGCTATTGCCGATGCGACACTGAACTGGCGAGGGTGGCCGATTGCCTTCGGAAAGGTCGTGCGCCCATGATACTCGGCCATCACTCCCGTTCCACCAGGGAGTGTTCCATGACGGCCATGCATCGGTTCATTGAAGCCATGGACCTGCCTGTCGGGACCATGGACCGGCCCATGAAATTCATGGGCGCGCCTATGGCGCCAATAGAACGGTCCATGAGATATGGGCAACCGTCCATGAACATCGGAGGCTGATCCATGGCATTCATGGGCCAGCCTCCGATATTGAGAGAAGGATGTCTTGTCCCTATGCTCCGGTTCATGGGCGAGCGCCTCGGGACGTACCAGAAATGGGGTCAGGCTTGCGGCGACTGGGTGGAAGGCCGAGCAGAAGAACGGCGCAGGAAACGCTTGCCCAGATCGTCCATGGCATCTTCCAGCGCGCCCGTGACCATATTGGCGGTCTTGGCGTAGCTATAGACATGCAATGCGCCGGAATAGCTGTCGCTGCCCAGCGCATACAGGGTGTCATCCACACGTCCCAGCAGAACCTGTAATGCGTGGCGCAGGGGGGTCAAGGCCTCCAGCAGGGCCATTTCATCCAGCAAGCCCTGGCGATCGAAGCTGGGGGGCAGGATTTCAGGATGCTGCGCCGCCAGGTCCGCCGCCTTGGCAACGAATGACTGACTCTTGTCGCCGAACCGGGCCATGCCCTTCCGTTCTTCGACATTGAGGTCTATGAGAAATGGCAATCCATCCTGAATGGCGGCGATGGCCGTGAGCAACTTGTCGGCATCTTCCCGGGTCAGAGTTCCGGTGACATGCTTGGCAGACATGATTATCTCCTATGAATGACGAAGCGGGCTTTTGCTTCGAGGCAAACAATACCATTCGATTATATCTTGTGCATTGATAATTGCTGATCTGGAGAGTCGCCCGACAGTACGGATTCCCATCATGGAACGCGCCCTGCCAGTCAATTTGTAAGCAGGCCCGATTTATCGGCCTGGAACGGCCGTGGCACAAGCTGAAAACGCAGCCATTCGGATGGCTGCTACGTCAAAAATACGGGCATTGCTGGCGCCCCGTCATAAGTTGCAATAACTCGAAACCGTGAAATATTGCGCGAAATTCAAGCCTTGGTATGCCTTTTGTCGTATTGCGGAATCCATTTTTCCGCTTTAGTATCAGCATGTCGGCAAATATCGCAAGTTTCACCGACTCAAACCCTCGCGGCCGAAGTGCAAGGTGTGTGGATGGCGGGTTGCGCTGTGTTTGCCGCGGTGAGTTGCGGGCAGAAGGCCTCATTCTTATGGCGGTTTCATTCATCCAGCAATGAGAGTAGCGTTATTGGCATCGCGGCTTTACCCCAAATAGCATAAACCCTGGAGCTGGCATGCCCCCCCCCCCCCCCCCCCCCCCCCCCCCCCCCCCCCCCCCCCCCCTCCCC
>JAQTNA010000034.1:0-35639 GCA_028714035.1 Rhodocyclaceae bacterium | reverse complement strand
TTCCCCCAAAAAACAAAAAACCCCAGGCCGGTAACCCCCCCCCCCCCCCCCCCGCAGTTCCAACGGCTGTCGGTAACCCGTCATAGGCGATCCCGGCCCACATGAAGCCGGTTCCCATATTCGACCTGCGTGGTCGCCTGATTTTGCTGCTCCTGGTGGCATTCGCCGCGCTGACCAGCCTGGTCGTATGGCAATCGTTCGGCGAGCGCGGCGAGCGGCTACGTGCCGCCTCGGCTCAACTTCTGGCCGACGCGAAGCTGATCGCGGCGCGACAGCAGTCCATTGCCGCCAGAGCCGATGCCATTCTCAATAATCTCATGCTGCATCCGGAATTCCGGCCGGGCTCCTCGGTCCAGGATTGCTCGCGGATGATGACGGAATTGCTCAAGTCGGACCTGAAGTTCCTCAATATGGGAAAAGTACTGCCGGATGGCGAGATCGTCTGCTCTGCGGTGCCCTCCAAGGATCGCATCAACGTCGCCGACCGTTCCTATTTCCAGCAGGCCTTGAAGACGCGCGAGATGGTGGTTGGCGACGTGGTTGTCGGCCGCTACGTGGGCAAGCCGGTCGTTACTTTCGCCAAGGCGCGACGCGATGGCGCGGGACGCGTTACCGCGGTCTTCTTCGTGTCGCTGAGTTTGGACTGGCTGCACCGGGAACTGTCTACGGTCCGCTTGGCGGGGGGCGCCCGGCTGACCGTGGTAGACGCCAAGGGAACCATCGCCGTGCGTCATCCCGATCCGGAGAATCAGGTCGGCAAGACCATCGCGGAGCAACCGCTGTTCAAGCGTATGGCCGCCGCCGGCAACGAAGGCACGTTAGAGGAGATCGGGCTTGACCAAATGCCCAAAATCATCTCTTTCACGCCGCTGCTCGACACGGTCTCCGGCCATGCAATCCTGTGGCTTAGCGTGCCGAAGTCGGTGATCGAGGAACCGGTACGCCGGGAACTGGCCCTTAGCCTTGCCATCACGCTTGTAGTGCTGGCCTCAACACTGGGACTGGTGGTCTTGGGCAGCAACCGATTGGTACTGAGTCCCCTGCTTGCACTATCACGCGCGGCGGCACGTCTAAAGGGCGGCGATCTCACTGCTCGCACCGGATTAACGCACGGCGACGACGAAATCGGCCGACTGGCGCGAACACTGGACGAAACGGCGCACGCCATCGAGGATCGGGAACACCGACTCGACCGAGCTAACCGCGCCCTGCGTGTCCTTTCAGCCGGAAATCGAACCCTGTTGCGTGGCCGTGACGAACAGAACCTGACGACGGAAATGTGTCGCGCCATCGTCGAGGCAGGCGGTTATCGTCTCGCCTGGGTGGGCTACGCAGAAAATGACAAAAGCGTTAAGGTGGTGGCATCCTGGGGCGCCGAGGCGGAGTATCTCGACTGCCTGAACATCACCTGGGACGAAACCGGCGCGGGCCGCGGGCCGACCGGAACGGCGATTCGCCGGGGCATCCCCGTCGCGGCCAACGACATCGTGACCGATCCGGATTATGCCCCCTGGCGGGAACAGGCGCAGCGATATCGTTACGCATCGGCAGTGGCGCTACCGCTGAGACTCGACGGCACCATTATTGGCGCACTAAATATCTGCGCCGTGGAACCAGACGCCTTCGACGAGGAGGTGATGGAATTGCTAAGCGAGTCAGCGGACGACCTGGCCTATGGCATCGCCACGCGCCGCGCGGCGGTCCAGTACGAACGCACTCAGGCCGAACTCCACCGAAAGGAAGAACTGCGCGAACTCATCCTCGATGCGGCTGGCGAAGGCATCTACGGGCTGGATCTGGAGGGGCGCGCGACATTCGTCAATCCGGCCGCTGCCGCAATGTTGGGAAGGACGGTGGCAGAGATCGTCGGCCAGATCATGCACACGTTGCATCATCATACGAAAGCCGACGGCACACCGTATCCGCGCGAGCTATGCCCCATCTACGCGGCCTACCGGGATGGCACCGCCCACCGCGTGCTTGATGAGGTGTTCTGGCGCGGGGACGGCACCCATTTTCCGGTCGAATACGTCAGCACCCCACTGCACAACGAGCGGGGCGAATTATCGGGAGCGGTGGTGAGCTTCGCCGACGTCAGCGAACGCAAGCGGGCCGAAGAAGCTTTGCGGCAAAGCCAGGAACGTCTGCACCTATGGGAAACCAATGTGCGTGACTACGCCATCATCGCCCTGGACCGAAACGGCATCGTGCTGAGCTGGAGCCGAGGCGCCGAACTCATCAAGGGCTATTCCGCCGACGAAATTATTGGACAGCACTTTTCCCGCTTTTACCCAGCCGAGGACGTGGCGGCAGATAAACCGGCTCTGGCGCTCAAGATGGCCCGTGAGAATGGGCGATTCGAGGACGAAGGCTGGCGGGTGCGCAAGGACGGTTCGATTTTTTGGGCGAATGTTATTGTCACAGCCCTATTCGACGACCTGGGGACGCTCCGGGGCTATGTCAAGGTGACTCGGGACTTGACGGAAAAGCGCCAGGGCGAGGAGTCGGCCCGACGTGCCAAACATGCCGAAGCAGCTACTCAGGCCAAGAGCGTCTTCCTGGCCAATATGAGCCACGAGATCAGGACGCCGATGAATGCCATACTCGGCATGGCACGCCTCCTGCGGCGGGATGGTCTGACACCGAAGCAGGCCGACCGGCTCGACAAGATGGACGTGGCCGCCAATCATCTGCTGCATATCATCAACGACATCCTCGATCTTTCCAAGATCGAAGCCGGCAAGCTCACCATCGAAGAGACCGATGTGGTGGTGGACGCGCTCCTGAGCAATGCGGCCTCCATCCTGGCGCCCCGGATGGGCGAAAAGGGCTTGCGCCTGGTAATGGACACCGAGCGCCTGCCCCGGCACCTCACCGGCGACCCCACCCGGCTCATGCAGTCCCTGCTCAATTACGCCAACAACGCCATCAAATTCACCGAGAATGGCGCCATCACCATTCGCACCCGCCTGCTGGAAGAAAGCGAGGAGCAGGTGTTGCTACGTTTCGAGGTCGAGGATACCGGCATCGGCATCGCGCCGGAAAAGATGGCCCGGTTGTTCGCCGCCTTCGAGCAGGCGGACAGTTCGACTACCCGGGAATATGGCGGTACGGGCCTGGGGCTGTCCATCACCAAGAAACTGGCCCAACTCATGGGTGGTGATGCCGGTGCCACCAGTACGCCAGGGGTGGGTAGCACCTTCTGGTTCAGCGCCAGCCTGAAGAAGGCGTCGGACGTTCCTATTGAGGCGATCCCGTCTGTGCCAGACGGCGAGGTGGCGGAAATGGTCCTCGCCCGGGACTTTTTCGGAAGAAAAGTGTTGCTCGCCGAGGACGACGACATCAACCAGGTGGTGGCCACGGAACTGTTGAGCGATACCGGATTGATCATTGACTTGGCGGACGACGGCGCGCAGGCACTCCAGATGGCGAAAGAGACGGCCTACGACCTGATCCTGATGGACATGCAGATGCCGAAAATGGATGGGTTGGAAGCCACGAGGCAAATCCGCAAGATTCCCGGGCGGGAAACCGTGCCCATCCTGGCCATGACGGCCAATGCCTTCAGCGAAGATAGGGAGAACTGCCTGCATGCTGGGATGAACGATTTCCTGTCCAAGCCCGTGGAGCCGCAAGCCCTCCATGACAAATTGCTGAAATGGCTGAGGAAAAAGGCGACGACAGATTGACTGGCGGCAATATGGTGAATTGCGGTCATGACGCAATCATCGGCTCGGCAGGCCGGGGTGGGTAGGGGGCGGCCATTAGCCTTACCCTGGATCAGCCGAATTGACCATCCGTGAGCACCGGATCCCGTCGGTGCATGTCAATCCTGGCATCGGCTTGTTGAAGCTCACTTAGCCATGTTGGCCGCGCAGCCATAGCGAGGCTCAGTCCACCGTCTTCCGGTAGAGCTTCAGGCCTACGCTCATCACCACCAGGGCGAAGAGGACGATGGGCCAGACGTGGGGCAGGATTTCCAGGAGGCCGTTGCCTTTCAGCAGGATGCCGCGCACCAGGCGCAGGAAGTGGGTGAGCGGCAGGAGGTTGCCCACGGCCTGCGCCCAGTCCGGCATGCCGCGGAAGGGGAACATGAAGCCCGAGAGCAGCATGGAGGGCAGGAAAAAGAAAAAGGTCATCTGCATGGCCTGGAGCTGGTTCCGGGCGATGGTGGAGAAGGTCATGCCCAGCATCAGGTTGGCGGCGATGAACAGCAGCACCGTGGCGTAGAGGAGCAGGATGCTGCCCTGCATGGGCACGGCGAAGAGAAAGCGCGCCGCCGCCAGGATCAGGCTGACCTGGATCAGTCCGATGAGGATGTAGGGCACGATCTTGCCGGTCATCACTTCCATCGGCCGGGCCGGGGTGGCCAGCAGGTTTTCCATGGTGCCCCGTTCCCGCTCCCGGGTCATGGCCAGGCCGGTCATGAGCACCATGGTCATGGTCAGGATCACGCCCATGAGGCCCGGCACCACGTTGTACTGGGTGATGCCCTCCGGATTGTAGCGGCGATGCACGCGCAGTTCGAACGGATCGGGCTTGCCCGCCAGGTAGGCGAGGCTGCCCCCCAGTTCCCGGGCGACGCTGGCCGCGCCCAGCCCCGAGAGCGTGGACAGGGCATTGCCGGTGGCCGACGGATCGGTGGCGTCCGCCTCCAGGAGCAGGGCCGGGTGCTCGCCGCGCATGAGTTTGCGGGAAAAGTCCTCGGGAATGGTGAGCACGAACTGAACTTCGCCCAGGGTGAGCAGGCGATCGGCCTCGGCTTCGCTTTCCACCTGCCGAACCACCCGGAAATAGTCGCTGTTCTCCATGGCCCGCACCAGGCTTCGGGCGATGGGGCTGTTGTCGGCAGCAAGCACGGCGGTGGGCAGGTGCCGCGGATCGGAATTGATGGCGAAGCCGAACAGCACCAACTGGATGATGGGAAAGCCCACGATCATGGCAAAAGTCAGCCGGTCGCGCTTCAACTGGATGAATTCCTTCACCACGATGCCCCACCAGCGGGAAAAGGAGAAGCGGTCGCCCATGTTCATCCTGGAACCCTCGGTTTGAACCGCAGAGACGCAGAGGCGCAGAGGAAAAGCAATGCTTTATCGTGGCTTTTGGTTTTTCCCACCGGGTGACACTGAATATCCCTCCAAGTTCTGGTTTTCTCTGCGTCTCTGCGCCTCTGCGGTGAATTAACAGCTTTTCCAGGCTTCATGTCTCGAACACCTGGTCCGCGCTGGCCATGAGGCTGATGAAGGCATCCTCCAGGCTCGGCTCTATGGGTTGCCAGCGGTGGGGCGTGCTTTCCTGCACGGGGGTGATGGCCTCGAACAGCTTCTGGCCGTCCCGGCCGACGACGTGCAGCACGTTGCCAAAGGCCGTGACCTGATCCACGCCGGCAAGTGAGCGCAGCTGGGCCGCCAGTTCGGACAGGCGGCTTCCGGAGACTTCCCAGGCGGTGAGGCCGCAGCCCGCCACCACCTCCGCCGCCGTGCCGGTGGCCAGGAGCTTGCCCCAGGCGATGTAGGCCAGCTTGTGGCAACGCTCGGCCTCGTCCATGTAGTGGGTGCTCACCAGCACGGACATGCCGCTGGCCGCCAGGCCGTGGATCTGGTCCCAGAAGTCGCGCCGGGCCTTGGGGTCCACTCCGGCCGTGGGCTCATCCAGGAGCAGGAGCTCCGGCTCATGCAGCATGCAGGACGCCAGGGCCAGGCGCTGCTTCCAGCCGCCGGAGAGTTGGCCCGCGAGCTGTTTGCGCCGGTCCGAGAGTCCCAGGCGGGAAAGGGAAGCCGCCACCGCGGTCTTGATGTTCTTCATGCCGTACATGCGGGCGATGAACTCCAGGTTCTCCTGGATGGTCAGGTCTTCCCACAGGGAGAAGCGCTGGGTCATGTAGCCCACCCGGCGCTTGATCTCCTGAGGCTGCCGGATCACGTCCAGTCCCAGGCAGGTGCCGGAACCGGAATCCGGCACCAGGAGACCGCAGAGCATGCGGATGGAAGTGGTCTTGCCGCTGCCGTTGGGGCCGAGGAAACCGAAGATTTCCCCTCGCCGCACCTGCAAGGCCAGGTCGCGCACCACGTGATGCCGGCCGAAATGCTTGTTCAGCCCTCTGACATCAATGGCGTAATTTTCGTCCGGCATGGCTCAGGTCCGGGCGGCATGTAGGTCGGGCTTCAGCCCGACGGGACGATGCAGATGCTCGTGTGTCGGGTTGAAACCCGACCTACGAATTCTCGACTTGCTCACTTGAGGACCACGTCCACCGGCTGGCCGGGATGGAGCCGGGGGGCATCGTTCGGGGCGGGGCGGGCCTCCACCAGGTACACCAGCTTGGCCCGCGACTCCTTGCTGTAGATGACGGGCGGCGTGTACTCCGGCCCGGTGGCAATGAAGCTGATCCGGGCCGAAATGGGCGCGCCGCAGCCGTCGCAACTCACGCTCACTTCCTGGCCGGTCTTCACGCTGCCCAGCTTATCTTCCGGCAGGAAGAAGCGCAGCTTGATGTTCTGGGGCGGCAGGAGGGACACCACGGGACTGCCCGCCGGTACCCATTCTCCGGCCACGTAGAGAGTGTCCTGAACCAGCCCGGCCACGGGCGAGGCCACGGTCTTCTGGCCGAGGCGCCAGTCGGCCTGGGCCAGGGCGGCCTTCGCCGCCGCCACGTCCCGCTCGGCGGCATGGATTTCCTCGGGCCGTGCCGGCAGCCGCGCGGTCTGCAACTGGGCCGAGGCCTGTCTGACCCGCTGCCGGTCGCGCTCGGCGGCGGTGCGAGCCTGGTCCAGCATCTCCCTGCCGATGAATCCGGCGGCAAAAAGCTTCTCCTGGCGCTGCAACTGGGCCTCGCTCAACTTCTGGGCCACCCGCGCCTGGTCCTCCTCGGCGCCGATGGCATCCAGTTCCGGTGCCCGGCGGCCGGTGAGCAGGTTGGCGTGGCGCGCCTGCGCGGTCTTCAGACGTTCTTCCGCCTCCCGGCGGCCGGCGGCCTCGTTTTCCTGTTCCAGGACGAAGAGAGGAGCGTTCTTCGTCACCGTGGTGCCCCGCTGGGCGTCGAGTTTTTCCAGGCGCCCGGCGTAAGGGGCGGCAACGCGCACGTATTCGCCTTCGGCGTAACCCTGGAGGCTGCCTGATTCGGGTCTGGAACAGGCCGCGATCAGGAGTACAAGAAGGGCCGTCGTCGGGGAAGTTCGTGTCATGGCGGGCATGGGTCGGCAAATGCAGAGCCGGATTGTAGCCCCTAAACTTGTCCGGCTTCCACGGGAAGCCCGTGCCGGGCGGCGGTTTGGGCGCTAACGCGAAACCCGGGAATTCAAACCTGTGCGCCGACGCTTCGCCTGGAAGGCGGCGATCCCCAGCGCGGGCAGCAGCAGCGCGGGGGAGGAGGGCTCCGGCACGTGGCTCCCCGGAGCGTCCCCGGCGGCCAGCAGAGGAACGTCGGCCGCGAGAAAGCGTGGCCGGCGTTGATCTGGATGTTCGAGTTCCAGTTGTTTACCACGACGTTGCCGTTGATCTGGCCATTGCCGCCGCTTACCGTGGCGTAGGGCGCCAGGATGCTGCCGTATCCGGCACCATGAACCCAACATTCCCTTACAAACCTTGGTTTTCAGAACATATGTTGGACGGGTTCCGCCGATATCATTTGGCCGTCCTGCCAACTTCCGGAGCCCGCAAATGGAACTCGACTTCGCCGAAATGATGCTGGGGGCGGCCGTCACCGCCGTGGCACCCTATGCGGTCGTCGCCCTCTGGGAATGGATGCATGCAAGCTCCGGCAGAGCCCGCTGACCTCCGGGACATGAAGCTGCGCCGTACTGCCGCCGAGGCGCATTTTTTTGCCGCGCTCGCCCGTCTGGAGTCGGGAAACCTCGCCGAGGCCGAAGCTTCCTTGCGCGAGGCGCTGGATCTGGACCATGACTTCGCCGAGGCTTACGGCAACCTGGGACTGGTGCTGGATCGGCAGGCACGGTCTTTGGAGGCGGAAGCCTGCTATCGAAAAGCCCTGGCGCTGGATCTGAGCCTGGTTCGGGTCCAGACCAATCTCGGTGCATTGCTGGCTGGTCAGAGGCGATTTCAGGAGGCCGAGGCGATTTACCTTCAAGCCGCCCGGCTGGACCCCGATTCGGCCTCCAATTGGTCGAACCTGGGCGTGTTGTACGCCTGCATGAAGCGCGAGGCTGAAGCCGAGCGGTGTTATCGGCGAGCGCTGTATGTGGACGAGAACCATGGGGGCGCGCGCTTCAACCTGAGCTATATCCTGTTGAGACAGGGACGGTTTGAAGAGGGCTGGTCCTGCCTGGAGGCACGGGATTGGTATGGAGGGCTGGCGGCGCGCCTGCCCTGCCCCCGCTGGCAAGGGGAAGCACTGTTCGGCAAGTCGCTGATCATCGGGGTGGAGGCCGGCCACGGCGACATGATCCAATTTTGCCGCTACGCCGGGGTGCTGAAGTCCGAAGGCGCGGGCTCCATTACCCTGATCTGCCATCCGGCCCTGAAGTCCCTGTTGCGCACGCTCGAATCGGTGGACCGTGTCGTTGGTCTGGACGAACCCTTGCCGGCGGGGAACTACGACTACTGGACGCCGCCGCTCTCCCTGCCATTCCGTTGCGGCACTCGCGAGGACAGCATACCCGCCGCGATTCCCTATCTTTTTGCCCGGCCGGAAACCGTGGCCCGCCGTGCGCTGGAACTTCCGGCGCACGGTGTCCGGATCGGTCTGGCATGGAAGGGAAACCCGGCGTTCGAAAACGACCATGACCGCTCGCTGCCCGGGCTTCATGTCCTGGCTCCGCTCTGGAGCGTTCCCGGTGCTGAATTTGTCAGTCTGCAGAAGGGGGCCGGGGAGATTGAGGCGGCCTCACCGCCGGCCGGCCAGCCCCTTGTCGCGCCTGCGCTTGCCGACTTTGCGGATACGGCAGCCGTGATGGCAAGCCTGGACCTGGTGATTGCTGTGGATACGGCCGTTGCCCATCTGGCGGGTGCACTGGGGAAGCCCTGTTGGCTTTTGCTGCCCTATTACCGAACGGATTGGCGTTGGCAGGAAGGCCGGCAGGATACCCCCTGGTACCCGGGAATCATGCGTCTGTTCCGTCAGAGGGCCATGGGAGAATGGGGCGCAGTGATGGCGGAGCTTGTATCGGAACTGGAATTTTTCGTGGTCGCGTTGGTACGGGAAAATCGGGGAGGGCATGAAAATACTTCCTGATGGGTGCTGATCTTCAGCCAGAAAAACATTGTGGGGTTTTGTGGGTCGGGCTTCAGCCCGACAAGCGCACCGTAGCCGCACCCGTCGGGCTGAAGCCCGACCCACACGGCGCCTCGTCATGCCAGTCGGGGTTACCAGGTGGACCAGCGTCATGCCGTCGTGACGGCCCAGGACACCTGGAGTCTGGGCGGCGAGACGGTGAAGATCGGGCTGCTCATGCCGGTGCGCCAGGGGCGGCACGGAAGGCGGAGTCCGGTTCCGGCGCGGAAGGCGCCATGGGCAAACGGGGCGGGCGCCGGAGCCGGTCGAGCGGGCAGGGCGCACGGCCCGGCGGGGCGGCGGAAGAAGGGCGAGCTGCATTCGGGATGGGGGAGTGGCGCCTGGAACAGGCCCGCATACAGTCTCTCACCACCGCCTGGCTCGACGCCGTGCTGAAGCAGGATTCCGTCGCCCGGGAATGGCTGAGCCAGGATGCCCGGCGCTGGCTGGATGGCGCGGCCGAACTGTATTTCAAATAGCGGCACCACAGACGGGGAACGCCTGATCGCCCAATTTTCGAGCGCCGGCACAAAGCCCTGACAGGCCGGGAGCTTGGCATCCCCACCCCCGGAGTTGTCCACAGAAATTGTGGACAATCCCGCCTCGTTTTCTGTCGCCACCCTTGCGGCCCCACGATTGTGCGGGTTTTTATTCAGGCTTTTGCCGGATGCGCCGTAATATACCAAGTTGCGTGGCGCTGGCTTCATGCGGGAGCCGGAAACGCCGGCGTATCGTGTGAGCCTCGTCCCTCTGGGTGACGGGTGAGCCGGGGAGCCTGGGCAGGGGTGAAACAGGGGGCAGGGCATGAATTCGGCCGATAACGACCGCTATATTCTGAAGCGCCAGGTTGAATTGCTATACCGCAACATGCGGTCTGGGCAGGTCATCAGCGTGGCGAACGCCTCCTTCCTGGCCTTCATCAACCAGATGGAACTGGGGCCGCGGGCGGTTGGCGTCTGGTGGTTGATGGCGTGCTCGGTCGCGCTATTCCGCATCCTTCAGCACCACGCCTATGCTCGCACCCCCACCGTGGAAGTCGAACCCCTGGTCTGGCTGCGGCGTTCCCGCATCGGGGCTGGGTTGACCGGCCTGATCTGGGGTGGCGGTGGTCTCTATTTCATCTCCCAGGGTTCGGAGAGTCTGCAATTCTTCAACGCCTTCGTCATGTCCGGCATGGTGGCGGGCGCGGTGCCCATTCTCGCGGCGGACAACCTGGCGTTCCGCTTCTATGCCACTCCCATCGTTTCCGCCGTGATGGTGGCGATTTTCGGCCGCGCCCCACTGCACCTGGCGGCGGCGCTCATGTCGGTCGTCTTCCTGCTGGCGGTCCTGAAAAGCGCCGCCAGATTCAACCAGACTTTGCGTGAGGCCTATGCCCTGGAACATGCCAAGGCGAATCAGGCCCGGGAGCTGCTGGCCCTGTCCGACATATCTCCCGCGGGCATTTCGGTTTCCGATGAGAAGGGGCGCTACCTGGATGTGAACCCGGCCTATTGCCACATGTTCGGCTATGGCCGGGACGAACTGCTGGGGCAAACCTTCGGCCTCATCCTGCCGGAGGATCAGCGCTCCCGGGAGGACACCCTCCTGCAGATGGCGCTGACCCAGGACTCCGGTGCCTCGGACCTGTGGAAGGTCAGGCGTCGGGATGGCAGTATCCTGATTGCCCGTTCCTCCTTCCGTACCCTGCATCAGCCCGACGGCACGGCCCGTGTCTTCACCATGCTGCTGGACGTAACGGAATTGCAGTCGAGTCTGGAGCGGCTGGAACTCTCCGAAGAGAAACTGAAAGCCCTGAATGATTCCCTCGAGGATCAGGTGCGCGATCGCACGCTGGAACTGGAACGGGCCAATACCGAGCTGGCGTCCCGGTCGGACGAGATCACCACGCTCAACCGTGCCCTGGAGCAGCGGGCCGGCGAACTGGAGAAGGCCAAGGAACTGGCGGAAGCGGCCAGTCGGGCAAAGAGCGAGTTCCTGGCCCACATGAGCCACGAAATCCGTACGCCCATGAACGCCATCATCGGCATGGCCGACCTGTGTCTCGCCACCGCGCTCTCGGACCGACAGCGCAACTACCTGGGCAAGGTCAAGAGCGCCTCCGATGCCCTGCTGCACATCATCAACGACATCCTGGATTTTTCCAAGATCGAGGCGGGCAAGTTGAAGATGGAGAACATCCCGTTCGAGCTGGAAACGGTTTTTGATCAGCTTTCCAGTATCACGGCCTTGCGGGCGGAAAACCAGGGCATAGAACTGAGCTACGACTTCGATGCCCGTACGCTGCCCATACTGGTGGGCGACGCCTTGCGCCTGGGGCAGGTGCTGACCAACCTGGTGACCAATGCGCTGAAGTTCTCGGCCGGCGGCGACGTGGTCATCAGCGTCGAGACGGTGAGCCGGGACGAGTCCTTCGCCGAGCTGCATTTTTCCGTCAGCGATCAAGGCATAGGCATCACGCCCGAACACGTCGCGCGACTCTTCGTTCCATTCACTCAGGCGGATGCCTCGACCACGCGGCGCTTTGGCGGTACCGGGCTGGGCCTGGCCATCTGCCAGCATATCGTGCAGATGATGGGGGGGCGCATCTGGGTCGAGAGTGAGCCGGACGTGGGCAGCACCTTTCATTTCACCGCCCGCTTCCAGATGGAGGGTGCCGGCCGCCGGCAGGGCATCGCGGAATTGGCGAGGAAACTGGCGGAACACGCCCATCGGCCGGTGCTGGTGGTGGACGACAATCCGGTCGCCCGGCGCACCCTGCAGCAGATGGTTGGGCAACTGGGGCTTCCGGTGCGCACGGCGGCGAGCGCCGACGAGGCGACGGCCCTGGTCGCCGAGCCCCTCGCGCCAGATTACCTGGCCTGTCTCGTGGATTGGCGGATGCCCGGCCAAAACGGCATCGAGGCGATCCGGAGCCTGCGTGCGGTCTTCGAGGCGCGTGGTGCCCGGATTCCGCCCATGATCCTGGTTACCGCGTACAGTCACCACGACGAACTGCGGGAGATCGGCCAGGAGATTGACGGACTGCTGGCCAAACCCGTGAGCGCTCGCCATGTCTATGTCGAACTGGCGCGTTGCCTGGGCGTCTTCGGGTCCGAGCCGCCCCGCCTGGGCCGGCGCAAGGCGGACAACCTTCAGTGGTCCCAGTTCCGGGACATGGACATCCTGCTCGTGGAAGACATGGAGATCAATCAGGAAGTCATGCTCGAACTGTTGGCCGGGGTGGGGCTGACCGCGCGCCTGGCGATAAATGGTTCCGAGGCGCTGGCGGAGGTTGCCCGCCAGACCCCCGACCTCATCCTGATGGACTGCCAGATGCCGGTCATGGATGGCTACACGGCCACGCGCACCCTGCGCGAAAACCCGGCCTGGCGCGGCCTGCCGGTCATCGCATTGACCGCCAACGCCATGGCCGAGGACCAGGAACGATGTTTTGCCGCCGGCATGAATGCGCACGTCGCCAAGCCGATACGCATGGAGGCCCTGTACGAGCGCATGCGCCAGTGCCTGCCCCACGCCGTGCTGGCGCCGACGATTGCTCCGCCGGCCTCCGAGGCAGCCGGGGATACGGCGCTTCCCCTGTTCCCCGGAATCAATCTGGAACTGGGACTCGCCCACGTGGGGGGACGTCACCCCCTGTTGTTGCGCGTATTCAAGCGCTTCCGGGACAAGCACGGGCGGCACTTCGAGTCCGAGTTCCGAGATGCCCTGGCTGTCGGCGACTGGAAGGCGGCGGGGCGGCATGCTCATTCCCTGAAGGGTGTTGCGCACACCCTGGGAGCCAGCGATCTGGGAGATGCCGCGAATTTGCTGGAGCTTGCCGCCGACGGTCATGACCGTGAACAATGCGCCGCCTTGCTGCCGGAAGTGCTGGCACAACTGGAGCGCGTCATGGGCGGGCTGGAGAACCTCGATTCCCTGCTGGTGGCCGGGGCGCCTGCGCCCATCGGCACCGAAAAGCCGGAGGCCCTGCCCATGCTTGCCCGTCTGGCGGACATGCTCGGGCAGCGCGACACCGAAGCCGCCGAGTTGGCCCAGAAACTGTCGCCCCACTTCGCAGGCGCGCGTCAGGCAGAGGCCTGGGAAGCGGTTGTTCAGGCCATAGAAGGCTACGATTTCCCCCTGGCCACTGCCGCCCTGGAAAGCCTGCGCCAGTGTCCGGGTGATGCGGATGGGGGGCGTTCGACATGACGGAGGTCTTGGAGAAGGCTGGCATGGAGGTGGCCGAGAAAGACACGGCCATCCGATTGGCGCTGGTTCGGCAGCTGTTTGCCGCCAGCACTGTATCCCTCGTTTCCAGCATGCTGCTGGCGGCCATCCTGGCCTACGCGCAGCGTAGCGTGATCGCCCACTCCCTGCTCTTCGGCTGGTATTCCCTCATTGTGCTGGCGTCGCTGTCACGGGCCGTACTCGGGATAGCCTACACGCGTTCATCGGCCGATGAGACCGCCACCCTACGGGTCTGGCTCACGGGATTCCGGTTTCTGATCCTTTGCTCGGGTATCGCCTGGGGATCGGCAGGCTTCCTGCTCTTCCCGTCCGACTATCCCCAATACCAGATGGTCCTGGTCGTCATCCTGGTCGGGCTGGCCTCCGGTGCCATGATTTCGCTCTCCGCGGACCAGTTCTGCTCCACGGCTTTTCTCATGTTGGCCCTGGTGCCGATCACCGTGCGGCTGTATATCGCCGGAGATAACTTGTCGGTGGAAATCGGCATGGCGCTGGTCCTGTATCTGCTCTTCATGGGCGCGAATTCCAGGCGTATCAGGCTGAACATCCGGGAGAACATCAGATTGCGCCTGGATGCCGCCGCCCGAGAGGAATCCGTGCGGAAAAGCGAGGAGCAATATCGCCTGTTGCTCAGGCATTCCCCGGTGGGCATCTTTCGCTATGACACCCACCTGGTCATTACCCATTGCAACGACCGCTTCGCCGAGATACTGCAGAACACCATGGACCGCCTCATCGGTCTGGACATGACGCAGCTTCGGGATCTGGCCGTGATGCCCTGCGTGACAAGGGTTCTGGAGGGTGAGACGGGGCATTACGAGGGACAGTACCGGGCGTCGCTCAGCGATTATTCTGGATGGATAGACATGGTCTGCGCCCCGGCGCGGGATGCCGGCGGGCGGGTCGTGGGGGGAATCGCCATCGTCCAGGACGTCAGCGAGCGCAAGCGGAATGCGGACGAACTGGATCGGCACCGGCATCATTTGCAGGAGATGGTGGATATCCGCACCCAGGAACTGACGCAGGCCAAGGAAGCCGCCGAGGCGGCCAATACCGCCAAGAGCGCCTTCCTCGCCAACATGAGCCATGAGATCCGTACGCCGATGAACGGCATCCTCGGCATGGCGCATCTCCTGAGGCGGGATGGGGTGGCGCCCAGGCAGGCGGAACGGCTGGATCGAATAGACACCGCGGCCAAACACCTGCTCGGGATCATCAACGATGTCCTCGATATCTCCAAGATCGAGGCCGGTAAGTTCGTCCTGGAGGAGACCGGCATCAGCATCCACGGCTTGCTGGACAATGTCCGCTCCATCGTGTCCGAGGGGGCACGGAACAAGGGTATCCGAGTGGTGGTCGAGAGCGAAGCCTTGCCCCCCGATCTGCTGGGTGACCCCATGCGTCTGCAACAGGCCTTGCTCAACTACGCCACAAATGCCATCAAGTTCACCGAAGAGGGCTGCGTGACACTGCGTACCCTCGTGCAGAAGGTGACCGAGGACTCGGTGCTGCTACGCTTCGAGGCGCAGGATACGGGGGTCGGCATTGCGGCCGACGCACTGTCCCGGCTTTTCAGTGCTTTCGAGCAGGCAGACAACTCCACCACCCGCCGGTACGGTGGCACGGGGCTCGGTCTGGCCATCACGCGGCGCCTGGCCGAACTGATGGGCGGGGCGGCCGGTGCCGAAAGTACGCCGGGGCTGGGCAGCACTTTCTGGTTCACGGCGAGATTGAAGAGAGGGCAGGCCGGGGCGAGGTAGTTGCCGAAAGACGCCGGCTCTGGTTCAGCTCGCGAGCCAGCACCTGGCGAGGGTGTCCGGATCGCTGGCACCCGCCGCGGTCTTGAAGCCGGTCTCGTCCAGGGTAAAGATGCCGCATTCCGTGTCGCTACTCTGACTCCCCGTGGGCGTGGCCTGGAGCAGGTAGGAACTGCCCGCCGGCAGGACGCTGGAGCGGTCCACCTTGAGCGTCAGGATGTAGAAGCCGCTGGGCGTGGCGGCCGGATAAACGCCGGCGTCGCTCACGCCATTGCCCAGGACGGCCCCCGTGTAGCTATCGTGTTCCACGTTGTAGCGCTCCAGCATCCGGGCCGCCAGGTTCAGGCCAATGGTGGCGTCCACGCGCCGCGAGCGGGTGAGATAGCTGGTGTAAGTGGGCAGGGCGATCGCAGTGAGGATGCTCATGATGAGCAGGGCCACGATCATCTCCATCAGGCTGAAGCCCGCAACCGGCGATGATTTCATTCGGGCCAGGGTTTACTGCTTCCAACAACTGGTCAATGACCCGGAACTGACTCCCCTGATGCCCAGGTCACTGTAGGTGTAGGTGCCACAGGAATCGCTTACCTGATTGCCCACCGGCACGGCCTGGACGGAAAAACTGCTGCCGTTCGCCGAACTGATGCTCAGGTCGTAATAGTGGTCAGTGGCGTTCGGCAACGGTGTCGGATCGGAGGAATAGCCGAGCGTGAGCATGCTGGCCGAGTAACTGTTGTTCGTCGTGTAGTAACGTGCCTCACGGCTTGCGAGGTCCAATACGGCATTGATGGCCTCCGTCCGATGAGACTGAAGGATGTAATTCTGATAGCTCGGAAGGGCAATGGCAGTCAGGATCGCCACGATCACCACGGCGATCAGGAGCTCAATCAGAGAAAAGCCATTGGACGACGTCAACGCAATTGCTCCCATGAGATTCGCTTTATCGTGACCCCGCCCTGTGGGTTGATCCTGATGATGGTCGGATTTCCCCCGATGGTCTGGTCGACCACATATTGCTGGCTGCCGACCGAGACGACATACGGTGTTCCGACCGCGTTCTGCATCTGGCCGACGATGGAGGATTGCCCGCTGGCGACGACGAGACTTCCTCTCGAATCCGGGAATACATTCTGCGGAGTTCCGCCCCCCGACGCCATGTTGAAGGCCATCGTCCAGCCGGTGGGCAGCAGCGGACTGCATTGGCCGAGCGTATTTTGAGGTGGAATGATGGTGTTCGCAAACAATTCTCCCCCGGAGAAGATGGGGCTGTAGATTATTTGCTCCCGTGTACCGGGTAGATCGAACATCCAGCCATATTGGCTATTGTTTGAGGTGCAGGTGGTCGTGCCTTGCCAGCACACGTTGCTCATGGCTGCGGTGCGGCTACTCCCGGACTGGGCCGCGACGGAATTGGCCAGCAGGTTGGACCGGGTGAAGGTCCGGTAGGGCGCGGTCGAAATCTGCGGCAGCATCGCGTAGCCAACCGATGAACCCGGGATGGCCACACCGCTCGATGTCGCCCTGCCGCTGCTCCAGGCGCTCATGTCCCAGTCCCAAATTCCATAGACGGTTTGCGTGCCTGACGCATAATTCACAGGCGTTGTCGCGGTGAACGGGATTGCGCGCCCGGTACCGAAGCCCAGTATCACCCGTTTTGCACCGCCGGTCATCGTGGCCGTGACGGCGATCCTGGTCGTGATCGGCTGAACCGTGCCGCCTGCATTGGTGGCGACAAATAGCGGGGTAGGGGAGGTTTTTCCGAAATTCGAGACGCCCCAGTCTGAGGGGTTGCTGCTGGTGAGGTCAAAGCGCCACACGTTGCCCAGCAAGTCGCCTCCGTAGAGATAGTCCGTGACATGATCGCCATCCAGATCGGCGGATGCGATGTAGGCAATGCCGTTGGGCGTGGTGGATGATCCGACGCCCGTGTCCAGCCATTGAAAGCTGACGGCACCACTGGAGGGACTGACGAGGCCGATGAATACACCGGCGTGGCCATTCGTGCTACCCAGGCCGTTGCCGAAGATGATGGCCCACTGGCCGTTGTGCAGGCGACGAATCAGCGGTGTGCCGGTGGTGTTGCCCAGATTGTCGCCGCAATTGCTTGTGGCGTTCACGCAGGTCGTCAGTGTCGAGGGCGTCCAGTCGCCGATCACCAGGCTAGTCGCGTTCCCCTCGGAGAATGCCAGGGTGGACCGGCTGGCCCCGGTTGGGTCGGTTACGTCGAGGGCATAGATTTCCGCGCCGCCTGCGCCCAGTCCGCCCACCAGCCAGGTGTGCCAGGCGTTGTTATAAAACAGGTCGCCAAAGCCCGGCTGCGCGTCGACGAAATAGTTATGGGCGTAGGTGGGGCCGGTCAGACCAACCACGTTGGTGCTGGCGAGTACCCCGGCGGGCATGAATCCGATAACTTCGTATCCATCATTGTTGGTGCCATTGTAGGTTCCATCGCTGTTGTTGGCGCCCGTCCTGAAGCCGTGAAGCATGCCGTCATTGCTGCCCACATAGACGACGTTCAAGCGTGTCGCCTGGCTGGTGCGGAACGAAGAGTACGAGGTCTCGGATCCCGTGCCATAAAGCGAGTCAACAAAAGTGGGCGCATACCCCATGGCGGGCGGTCCGATCCAGGTCGGCGCGGAGTCAATAATGTCACCCAGAACGCCCGCTCTGGTCCGGAGCGGCCCGGCAGGCGTGGCCGTCTGTTCGTTACTGCGATCTCCTCGCAGCCAGTTCAGCCGCAGGTTGCCGCTGGTGTCCGTCGAGTTCAATACGGACTGCTGTGCAGACGTGAGTCGGGCCCATTGCAGGGGAATGCCGATGGAGCCGTTCCAGGTCAGGAGTTGCCGGGAAGAGGGCGACTCAACCGTGATGGAATGGGTCGGCACGCCGCCTGTGGTGCCCATGGTCGGGCAGCCGCCACCGGTCAGCACGCAATTTCCATCCCAGTCGGCAGCCGTGGCGATGCTGAGGACGCCGGAGGTATTCACTATGGCGTCGGATACGAGAGATCCGGACCAGTTGTTCGGGTTGTAGGAGGCCAGGTATACCTGGGTTCCCGTCCTTACCTGCCCGGCCTGAATGGTGTTTGCGACCGCACTGCTACTGGATTCGGTGGGCTCCGCCACGAAGCAGGTTATTTCGTGAGTGTTCCAGGATCCGCCGGTTGATCCCGCAAATCCGAAGCGGAACGTCGGGGGGAGGGGGCCGTTACCCGATGTGATGGGCCAGTTGGTCAATACCTGTTGGTAGGCGCCGCCGTTGTAACTGTACATGAGACTTAACAGTCCGGCCGGCGTGATGGTTAGCTTGTAGGTGATGGGCGTTGCGCTGGCCCGCGTCGAGGCGCCCTCATTGGCGATCAGATTGGTGCTGGGCAACACCCAGTATCCCCCCGGGATGACCGGGTAATCCATGATCGTCGTGCCGAGCTGCCTGCCGCTATTGGTGGGCAGAGAATTGTTGATGATGGAGCCCGAGGTGTTGCTAATGGCCGATGCGCCGACACCAAGCGACACCTGGAAAGTGTTGCTTCCGGCGTTGACGTTTGAAATCGTGTAATTGCCGGGAATGATGGGTGTAACGCCGACGTTGCCGGAGGTGTTTGTAATGGCGGTGGCGGCAGTCGCCAAGGTGACCTGAAATGTCTTGGCGCCGGAATTCAAATTGGCGATTGTGTAGGCGCCGGCGATGGAAACAGGATTGCCGGTGCTGACATAAGAGTTGTTCGGCGCGGTGCCGACGCTCGGGTAGGTGGAACCACTCCAACTCGTGGATACGTTAATCTTGAGGTAACTGTTGTTCGATATGGAAGCAATCGTATGGGTGCCATTGACGTAACTGCTGTTGGTTCCCGTTGCTCCGGAAATGGTGACGGAACCGCCGACGGTGAAGGCGGAGGTGTTCGAGATGTTGACCCTGACGGTTCCCGAGGAGTAGTTGGAGAAGGAACTGATGGCCAGGCCCGGGTTGGCCGTGATGCTTCCGCCGAGGGTGACGCTCTGGCCATTGCTGTAACCGCTGACGCTGGGCACCGTCAGGGTCATGGTCGAGCCGCTGACGGTCGGGGTACCGCTGATAAGCTGTGTTTGCGGCGTCCCGGTAATGGTGCCGCCAATGGTAATGGAGTCGCCATTCATGTAGCCACCGACGCTGGGTACGGTCACGGTCAGGGTCGTACCGCTCACGGTCGGGTTGCCGCTGATGAGCTGGGATGTCGCGCCGGCATAATTCCACAGGGTTCCGGTCGTGCAGGTGTTCTTGACGGCAGCCTGCTGTAGGGAAGCGCTCAGGCTGGAGGGATAGTAGGCGGGGTAATTCTGGTTCAACCAATACCAGCTGACGTTGCCGGCTCCGCGCAGGCCGATCCGGTTGGCCTGCTGGTAGCTTCCGCTCACGAAGTTGTTGTAGCCATTGGCGCTGGAACTGGAGGTCTGCACGGGGATTCCGCTGGCGGTATTGTCGTGGCCGCTGCCGCCGTTGAGGAAGTTTCCATACTCGTCTATGCCCAGGCCAAGGTAGGCGCCGGTCAGTCCCGTATAGGGGGTGTTGACGTTGGAGCAACTGTAGCCAAGGCTTCCGCCCCAGGAACCGAGGTTGGACGTTCCTCCGACCGACGTGCCCACGCTGCCATCCATGAGAAAGAAGGAAATGCCGTCCGCCCCTTCTCGGGCAAGCCCGTCGCCGCTACCGCCGTAGCTGTAGGTGGTGAACGTGGCCTGCAAGCCCTGGTTGCTGGGGAAGGTGTAGTTGGATACGATGGCCCCGTGTTGGCTACCGGACGCCGGGGTCAGGCGAAGGGCTCCACTTCCCACCGCGTCCGGGCTCGAGTAGTTGCATCCAGGTATGTTGCTCGTGGACGTGGTGTTGTTGCTTGGGGTGCCCGCCGTCAGGCAGGCGTAATACAGTGCTGCCCAGTCGTTGCTATTGACCGCCTGTGTGAAATCGTCCGAGACAGTCACGGCCAGGGCCTGCGAAGAAACGAACAGCGCAAGCAAGGTCTGGGTTGGCTTCCACCGAAAAATTCGCATTTCCGCTCCTTTTGCTCTGACTCAGCCCTTCAGCCGCCCCCGATGTCTGTCGAACCGGCCTGCACTTCGTAAACCGCCTGTACCACCGCCACTGCCGTGGCATTGCCTCCCGCCGCGGTTGATGTGACCTGGTACAGGGATGCCGGTGGATTGGCGCTCGTGACGCCAAGGTATTGGATATAGTATTTCGTGTTGGATATATAGGTGTTGGCGCCGCCGGTGGTGTTGACGGTCATGCCCGGCGGGGTGAAGGTGACATAGGACGCCCACGACGATGTTGCCGGATTTTGCACTGCATTGCTGCACACGACCGGCGTGCTGCTGACGCCGGTGCAGTTGGTCCCGGTTACCCAATTCCCGGTGAAGGTATTGCCGGGTTGCACCATCCATGACTCTGCCGCATCCAGCGCGGTCTGTGCGGCATCCAGTGCCCTGGCTTTTTCCCGGTAATTTCCGGACATTGCCTCGTCCTGAGTGAAGCCATTGAACATGGCGACGCCGATCAGGGTCATGATGACCAGGAAGACGAGGGCGGCAATGAGGATAAAGCCTTGTTGCTTCATGTTACATGCCCGGCATATAGGGAATTGTCTGGGTCAGGCTTACCGTAGTGGGTTGCCCCGGCTGTCCAGAAAGCGGGTTGTTGAAAAGCAGGGTTACCGTGACCGTCTTGACGCGAGGCCAGTAATTTTGAGCGCCGACCTGGGCAGCCGTCAGGTATTCCGTCTCTGAACCGCCTCCTGTCGTATCAATCCCGTACTGGACGTTCATTCCTGCCAGTCCGGACACCATATTGAACGACACCGGGGCGGAGCCCGCCGTATTGTTCGTTTCCGTACAGGTCAGATATCCGCCCGAGACGGAAATCACATCGGTATATACGTTGTTGGCCGCCAGTTGCGCGGAGCAACCCTGGTTGGCGTTTGCGCCGTCCGCGGTAAAACGCGTGCTGAGGGTATCGGAACCGGATCCACCTCCCGTGCCGACTATTGACTGTCCCGCGATGAATGAGCCGCCGGCCGGGAACTGGGTTGCGGCACTATTTACCGCCGGATTGGAATAGAAGCCCGCGTTGCGAATGTTTGCGCCGAGAAATATCATGGCCATGCGTTGACTGGTTTGCACCGCAGACATGCTCTGTCTCGACAGGAAGGTCTGTTTCATCGAGACGAAGATCGTAACGATCCCAAGCAACAGGAACAGTCCGACGGTGAGCGCGACCATCAGCTGGACGAGTCCAACACCTTGTTGCATTTTCATTGCCGCATTGAAACAAGTGTCTGGTAACTGTGGGTACTCGCCGTGCCGGTGGCGAGCATGCCTGAGGCGCCGCTCGTCGGGTTATGAAGGGCGATGTTCTTTTCCGACCAGGACAAGGTCATCGTGCAGATCGCTGGCGTTGATGATTGAGAACATTGGATGGTCGCCTGACCGGACGGCAGGTTGCTGGACAAGGCCATGCCCCAGTTGCTCAGGTCATAATAGGCCATCTGCGGCGCGCTGCACACGCTGCCGGCACAGGTCCCGGTGAAGGATGGCGGCCCGCCGCTTATGCTTGAGCGATTGACCATGATGGTGGGGGGGGGCGTACCCCAATAGGCGACATTGGCCTGCATGCTCGTGGCCATGCTCGATGCCATCATCGTGGCGAGGCTTTGGTAGCGAGCCATCTCGGTGTTGTTGATGGCCAGCATCTGCAGACCGCTGAGACCCAGTACGCCAAACATGATGACGAACATGGATATCATCGCTTCCAGCAGGGAAAAGCCGAGTTCTTTTCTCATGGGCGAGGCCACCCTTCCGTTGCACCTACTGTCCGACGGTGAGTTCGGACGCAAGGCAGGCAGCCGCCAGGATGCTCCCGGACTCAGAATGCCTGCCATTCGGTACTAAACGCCCTCATCCGCTGGTGCTATTGGCAGACGTACTTGTTGTTCAGGTCTACCGAACCGGATGGCAGGACCGTGATCTGGGTACCCGTGGCATTATGCCGGCTGTCACACAGAGTGAATTGGGCCTGGATCAGATTGCCGCTGTCATCCTGGTAGCGGCGGAAACCGCTGGGCTGGAAAGTGATGTCGGTGGTGCTTGCCGCCAGTCGGCTGTCGCTCGACAGCGCCTGATGCACCCGTATGGTTTCCGTCGCTGCCTGATAGGCGCCGTCTCCGTTGTTATCCACCCAGATCACCCAGCCGTTGCCGAATTCGTTGCCGGTGGTCACCGGGGTCATGGCGCTCAAAGTTACGGGCACCCCCCGCTTGGCGGCTTCACTGCGGGCCAGGGCAATGGCGGACACCAAATCCATTTGCTCTGCCTGGAGACGATTGTTCTGGATGAGGCTGCCAAAGCTGGGGATGGCCGAGGTCAGGAAGACCATCATGATGGCCATGGCCACCAAGAGTTCCAGCAGCGTGAAACCGGACATTCCATGGGGGATTTGCTTCTTGGCCGTCGAGCGCCGGCCCTGTGCTGACTCGTTGCGGTTCATGATCTTCTTCCTGGCTTTGCCGACCGTCCCTGGATAGACCAGATGACGCCGGACCTGTTGTCGGCCCACCCGCCGGGATGGCTGGGAGCCTTCAGGAGCCTGGAAAGCCGATTCAGTGCCGCTCGGCACACCGCCCTTTCCAAACCGTCCTCCGAACCCCGGATGTTGCCCGGGGTAATGCTTTCGGAGCGTTCTGAGGCAGCTTACGGCAAGAGGGCGGAAAACTTGAGGAAAAATTTCACGGCAGACGGTTGAAAATGGCATGCCGTGAGTGGCCGGCGGCGGGACGGGATTGCGCCGTGCCGCCGCGCTTCGCGTGTCGGGAGGCCGTGCCGTTGGATATGGCGATCCCGCGGAGGCGCTTTGGCCTGCGCCAGGCCGACGGGTCTATTTGACTCCGTGCGCCTTGAGGAAAGGCGCGTAGGCCTTGTCCGACTTCAGGATGTGGTCCAGCAGCCAGTGCTTGAGGAATTCGAGAATTTCCTCGCTCAACTCTTCCTCGCCTGCCTTGTAGCGCTTCTGCCATTCCCTTACCGCGGTGACGAAGTTCGTGTGTTCCCGGGTGTGGGCTTCGTCATCCGGGTAATTGTGCCAGTGGAACAGCAGTTCCTCCGTGACGAAGTGGGTCAGGGTGTAATCCACGAGCCCGTTCAGGAGTTTCTCCACTTCGGCCCGATCCGCCTTGCCATGGATCAATTCGTCGTGCAGGGCGTTGGTCGCGTTCACCAGCCAGCGGTGCTGGTTGTCAATCTCGGCAAACCCCAATTCCAGGTTATCCGACCATTCGAGGAATGCCATTCTGTGCTTTCTACATGCAAATTCTTAACAGCGTGATTCTAAGGGCAAGCCGCGACGTTGTCATGTGTGATGACATGCTTCCTGGCGGGACGCGGGCGCCCCGGCGATGCTCAGCAGACGCCCCGTTGCTTGAGAAAGGGGACGTAGGCGCGGTCGGTCTTGAGGATGTGGTAACGCAGCCATTCCTTCAGGAATGTCAGGATTTCCTTGCCCAGGGGCTCGCCGGCCGAATGCCTTTGTTCCCATTCCTTGACCGCGCGCACGAAATGGCGGTGTTCCTTGTGATGCGCCTCGGCCTGGGGGTAGCCGTAGCGTTCGAACAGGAGTTCCTCGGTGACGAAATGATTGATGGTGTAGGTGGCGAGGCCGGCGAGCAATGCCGACACCTCGCTCTGGCTGGGCGCGCCCTTGCCCAGTTCTTCATGAAGCTCGTTGGTCGCGTTCACCAGCCAGCGATGCTGTGCGTCAATTTCAGCGATTCCGAGTTCCAGATCCTTTGACCATTCCATGAGTGCCATGGCACGCCCCGTGTTGAGGTTTATCAAGCTTCCGAAGCATTCTAACCGCAAGGCGCATCATTGTTCGTGACGGCCGACACATTTCGAGGCATATCGGCTTGCGACCGCTATTGAAGCGGATCTGGTGAAAATGACGATGCGGCACCCCGCAGGGTGCCGCATCGCCAGCCTGACCTCGACCGGATCAGGACATGGGCAGGCTTCTCACCGTGGCTTCGCATTCCAGTTGCGGCACCTGGGTGTACTTGTTGGCCTTGAGATCCGCCACCACCTTCTTCAGGAGGTCGGAACGGGACAGCTTGTTCTGGCTGGCGCGGGTCTCCTTGACCCAGTAGTAGGTGAAGGCGCCATGCCAGGTGCCGCCGATATGGGCGTCGGCGCTGGTCTGGTCGGCGCGGCAGCCGGCCCAGAGTATGTTGTGCACCAGGCCCTTTTCCAGCAGGGACCGGCGCAGACCCCGGGCGTGACGGCCGTCCACCTGCTCGAAGGCCTCCAGGGAGGGGGGCGGAAGATAGCGGGGCTTGCGATCGGAGAGCAGATCCAGCGCGCGCAAGCCGGTGCCGCTGTGGCAGGTGTCCAGGTAAACTTCCAGCAGCACGTTCGGCGGCAGTTGCACGAACAGGTCATGCAGTTCGTCATCCACGATGACATGGTCCGGATCCCACTGATTGCCCTTCTGGGCCAGGTCATAGGGGCAGAAGGCCTCGTCCGCGCCGTCCGGTTCGTCGCCGTTCTTGTCCGGGGTCTGGGTGCCATGGCTGGACATGCTGAATACCAGGTAGCTGAGCTTGCCGGCCTTGGCGTCGGCCACCATGGCCTTGAGCTTGGTCATGATGGCCGCCTTGGTCGCCTGGGCGTCGGTGAGGGTCGTGATGTCGGCGTCGGTGAAGCCCAGGAAATCCTTGAGTACCCCGGCCATGTCATGGGCGTCATTGACGCAGCCTTGCAGGTAGTTGGCGGCGGGAAGATTCTTGAAGATGTTGATACCCACACATAGGGCTCGACGAGTGCTTGCCATTTTATTCTCCTTGAATTGTGTTCACAGGATGGGTGAGCAGCGAAGCCGTCGGCGTTCGTCCCCCTTGCGCCTCAGACTCCCGGCAATCATGCGCTTTGGGGCGGGAGCGCGCTTGACGCAGGTCAATGGCTATGCGAAAGGGGTAGTTCGGGGTGCTCAGGCCTTGCCCGACAACATCTGCGCCAGTTCCACGGCGGACTTGACGCCCATCTTCTCGAAGATGCGGGCGCGGTGGACCTCCACGGTGCGCATGGCGATGGAGAGTTCGTCGGCGATGAGCTTGTTCAGCTTGCCGGCCAGGATCAATTCCATGACCTGGCGTTCCCGCTCGGACAGGGAGGCGACGCGGGCGGCCTGGCTGGCGCCTTCGGCCTGGCGGGCGCGGCGGAGGGCATCCTGCTCCAGGGCCTGAATGACCCGGTCCACCAGTTCGTTGTCGTTGAAGGGCTTTTCCAGGAAGTCCAGGGCACCCTTCTTCAAGGCGGCGACCGCCAGGGGGACGTCGCCATGGCCGGTGAGAAAGATGACCGGCAGGGGGCAGTTCAATTCCTGCAAACGATCGAACAGTTGCAGGCCGCTCATGCCCTCCATGCGCACGTCCAGCAGAAGACAGCCGGACATATCCGGCGTGCAGGCCGCCAGAAAGGTCTCGGCCGAGGGCCAGTCGGCGGTCTTCACGCCCCGGGACTGGAACAGCCAGGACAGGGCATCCCGAATGGCTTCGTCGTCGTCGACGATGTACACGGTGCTGGAATTCATGGCGACTCCAGGGGCAGGGAGAGGTGGAAGACGGTGCCGCGGGGCAGGGTGGACTCAAACCAGAGCCGGCCGTGGTGCAGTTCGGCGATGGAGCGGCAGATGTTGAGGCCCATGCCCATGCCTTCCGCCTTGGTGGAGAAGAAGGGGGCGAACAGTTTGGCCGCCACGTCGTCCGGGATACCCGAACCGTTATCCGCAACGGACAGGATCAGTTCGTGTTCCGTTCGGCGGGTTTCCACTTGCAGCAGCTTTTCGCCGGCCGGGCTGTCGCCCATGGCATCCAGGCCGTTACGGATGAGGTTGATGGCCAGTTGTTCCACCATGACCCGGTCCACCGCGACCGGGGGCAGGTCGGGGGCGAGGTGGGATGCGAGGCGCACGCCGCGCTTTTTCACTTCCGATTCCACCAGGCCCAGGGCGTCCTCGATGATGGCATTGAGGTCGGCAGGGAGGCGCCGGGGTTCGCTGCGGCGCACGAAATCGTGGATACGGCGGATGATCTGTCCGGCCCGCTGGGCCTGGGCCGCCAGCTTGGTGAGGGGGGGCTTCAGTTCCGCGGCCGTGGCGTCGCCGGCCTCGATGCGGTTCACGCAACCGGCCGCGTAGCTGGCTATTGCCGAGAGGGGCTGGTTGAGTTCGTGGGCCAGGGTGGAGGCCATTTCCCCCATGGTGATGAGGCGCGACGTGAATTGCAGCTTCTCCTGCTGTTGGCGATAGAGTTCCTCGGCGCGTTTGCGCTCCGTGATGTCCACGAACGAGGCCATCCAGCCGGTCTGGCGGCCCTCGCCGTCAATCAGGGGCGCCTCGAAGATGAGCGCCTGGAAGCGCTCGCCGCTTTTCCTCATGAGGGTGATCTCGAAGCCGTTCGGGCTGGCCTCTCCGGCCAGTACCTCCCGGTGCCGGGCCAGGGTTTCCTCCATGTCCTCCGGCGCCCAGTAGGGCATGGGCGGCAGATGGTTCTCCAGTTCGTCCCGCGAGTAGCCGGTCATGCGGCAGAAGGCGGCATTGACGTAGATGACCCGCCCGGAGAGATCCCGCGCACGCATGCCCACCGTCAGGGAATCCTCCATGGCCTTGCGAAAGCCATGTTCTGCCCGCAGCGCCTGTTCCGTCCTGAGGCGGCTGTGCATCTGCTGTTTCAGGATGCGCAGGCTGAAGATGACGCCAGCCCCCAGAACGATCACGACCCCGGCCAGGAGTCGCAGGAGGGGATTCGCCGTTCCCTGGTTGGCCTGGACGGAAAGCCGGGTTGCCCCGCCCGGAGGCTCCAGCAGCAGGTCGTAGCTCAGTCCGGCCGATGGGGTTCCGGTGACGTTGGACTTGGACGCGTAGGGTGTGCCGCTGTCGTCCAGGATGCGGACCTGGTATTTCTGCGCGAACCACCAGGGTACGGCGTCGCGCAACAGGGCTTCCATGCCCAGGACGCCCACCACCATGCCGGAAAAGCCTTCCGCTCCGAAGATCGGCTGCATCATCAGGAACTGCCCCATGCCCGGCGCCACCAGGTAGGGCTCGCTGCTGACCGGCTTGCCCAGGCGTTGCGCCTGATCGAAGGCGCGACGCAGGTTCGCCATGATGGCCGGATCCTTGCCCTCCCCGGGCAGGATGACGGAAGGCAGTCCCTGGAGCAGGGCCTGACCCGGCCCGAGGAGCAGTACCTGGCGCAGTTCCGGGTTGTTCCTGAGCAGATGGTTGGCCCGCTCCCGGAACAGGCTCGTGCCCTCCGGCTTCTGTGCCAGATCCAGGGCCAGTTGTTTCAGTTGTTCCTCGTCCCGCTCCATGCGGAAGCGCAGGTCCTGCTCCAGCCAGAGGACATCGGCGATGAGCGTCTTCCTCTGTTCCTCCACCTCGTTCCGGTGCAGTACCCAGATCAGGGTGAATACCACGATCACCAGCGCCACGATACCCAGTCCGGGCAGGGTGAACAGCCAGCCCAGGCGCCGGCTGTGCGGGTGGGGGAGGGGAGCGGGCGACGAAGGCAGGGCGGACATGGTAGCCATTCTATTACGCCAGCGGCCCAAGAATCGCCCCTTGTGCCCCACTTCCCACTCCCCACTCTGGCATGTGGAAATCCACAATAGGCATCGGATCCGGCTTTCAGGATACTTGCCCCACGCTCGCAGTGGCCGTGTCCGGTGTGTTTGAGACATGGTCCAGACGGGTTGTGGCTTTATATATCCGGAGGAGATAAGAGAATGAAGATTTCAAGCCTGTTGTTAGGCCTGGTGGCCTGCGTGTTTTCCGCGGGCACCGTTCTGGCGGCCGATGCGCCCATCGTCATCAAGTTCAGCCACGTGGTGGCCAAGGACACGCCCAAGGGCAACGCGGCGGAGTTCTTCGCCAAGCGGGCTGGCGAACTGACCCAGGGCAAGGTCAAGGTGGAGGTCTATCCCAACAGCCAGCTCTACAAGGACAAGGAGGAGATGGAGGCGCTGCAATTGGGGGCCGTGCAGATGCTGGCGCCGTCGCTCGCCAAGTTCGGGCCCCTGGGCGCCAAGGAATTCGAGGTCTTCGATCTGCCCTACATCTTCGACAACTATGAAGAGCTGCACAAGGTGACCCAGGGTCCGGTCGGCAAGCAACTGCTGGCCAAGCTGGATCCCAAGGGCATCAAGGGCCTGGCTTACTGGGACAATGGCTTCAAATCCTTCTCCGCCAACAAGCCGATCAAGACGCCGGCCAACCTCAAGGGCATGAAGATGCGCATCCAGTCCTCCAAGGTGCTGGAAGAGGAGATGCGTGCTCTGGGCGCCATGCCCCAGGTGCTGGCCTTCTCCGAGGTCTATCAGGCGCTCCAGACCGGGGTGGTGGATGGCACGGAGAACCCGATCTCCAACCTCTATACCCAGAAGATGCACGAGGTGCAGAAGCACCTGACCCTCACCGAGCATGGCTATCTGGGCTACGCGGTGATCGTGAACAAGAAGTTCTGGGAAGGTCTGCCGGCGGATGTGCGCACCCAGTTGGAGAAGGCCATGGCGGAAGCCACGGTCTATGCCAACAAGATCGCCAAGGAACAGAACGACCATGACCTGGATCTGGTCAGGAAGAGCGGCAAGACCGAGATCTACACGCCGACCAAGGAGGAGCGCCTGGCCTTCAAGAAGGCGCTGGTTCCCGTGCATCAGAAGATGGAGTCGCGCATCGGCGCCGACCTGATCAAGGCGGTGTACAAGGAAACCGGCTTCGATCCGAGCAAGCTCTGATCGCATTCAGTCACACGGGCCGCGGATCTGCCGCGGCCCCAGCTTCTTGCCGGGGGGTCGTTCCGTGAAGCTTCTCGATCATATCGAGGAATGGCTGATAGCCTTCCTCATGGGCAGTGCCACGCTCATCATATTTCTGGCGGTCCTGCACCGCTACCTTGCCGCCATGCCCATCCCGGGCGTACAGGACTGGATGCTCACCCTGAATTTCAGCTGGGCGCAGGAATTGTGCATCATCATGTTCGTCTGGATGGCCAAGTTCGGCGCCGCCTATGGCGTGCGCACCGGCATCCACGTCGGCGTGGACGTGGTCATCAATCGCATGGACGAGAGAGTCCGGGGCCGATTCATCACCTTCGGCCTGCTGGCCGGGGCGCTGTTTACCGGCTCCATCGGCATGCTCGGCGCCCATTTCGTCTGGGACAACGGGGCGCATCACGCCTTCCTGGCGGTCACCGGCGGCGATTTCGGCGATATCCCGGAAGGCCCGACCACGCCTGATCTGGAATGGCCGACCTGGATGGTCTATTCGGCGATCCCCCTCGGATCAAGCCTGATGTGTTTCCGCTTCCTGCAGGTCGCCGTGGCATTCTGGAAGACCGGCGAACTGCCGCACCACGACCATGCCCACGTGGAAGGCATAGACGGGGAGCAGCCGCTGGTCGGGGAAACCCTGGCGGGGGGCGAGGAAATGCTGCACGCCCACATGGGGCAATCCGATGCGGAATGGGAGAAGGGGAAACCCCATTCATCCTGGCACGACAAGAAAGACGGGGGTGCCTGAGATGAATGCCGCCATCATTTTCGGGCTGCTGATCGCCCTCATGCTCACCGGCATGCCCATCTCCATCTCCCTGGGCCTGACGGTGCTGACCTTCATCCTCACCATGACCCAGGTGCCCCTGGAGTCGGTGGCCTTGAAACTATTCACCGGCATCGAGAAGTGGGAAATCATGGCCATCCCCTTCTTCATCCTGGCGGGGAATTTCCTGACCCACGGCGGGGTGGCGCGGCGCATGATCAACTTCGCCACCTCCCTGGTCGGCCACTTCCACGGCGGCCTGGCGCTGGCCTCCATCCTGGCCTGTGCCATGTTCGCCCTGGTGTGCGGTTCCAGCGTGGCGACCGTGGTGGCCATCGGCTCCATCGTGCTGCCGGCCATGGTGGCCCACGGCTATCCCATGCGCTTCGGTGCCGGGGTCATGATCACCGCGGGTTCCCTGGGCATCCTGATGCTGCCCTCGATCCCCAAGGTGATCTACGCCATCTCCACCAACACCTCCATCGGCGCCCTGTTCGTCGCCGGCCTGCTGCCCGGAACCCTGCTCGCCCTGATGCTGGCCGGCGTCACCTGGTACATCGCCAAGAAGAACAACTACCCGCGCATGAAGAAGGCCACCTGGCTCGAACGGTTCAGGTTCTTCCGTCAGAGCGTGTGGGGGCTGATGCTGGTGGTCATCATCGTCGGCGGCATCTACTCCGGCGCCTTCACGGCCACGGAAGCGGCGGCCATGGCGGCGGTGTACTCGTTCTTCGTCTCGGTCTACGTCTATAAGGACTTGTCGCTCAAGGACGTGCCCAAGGTGCTGCGCGACTCGGCCAACATGTCGGCGATGCTGCTCTACATCATCACCAACGCCGTCCTGTTCTCGTTCGTCCTGGCCAACGAGAATCTGCCGGCGAAGCTGGCGGAATGGCTGTTGAGCATGAACCTGGGGCAGCATGGCTTCCTGTTCGTGGTGAACCTGGTCCTGCTGGCCGCGGGCAATTTCATGGAGCCGTCCTCGATCATCCTGATCATGGCACCGATTTTCTTCCCGGCCGCCATCGGCCTGGGCATCAACCCGGTGCACTTCGGCATCCTGATTGACGTGAACATGGAAGTGGGCCTCTGTCACCCGCCGGTGGGCCTGAACCTCTATGTGGCGTCGGGCATCTCGCGCCTGGGCATCACCGAGCTGACCAAGGCGGTCCTGCCCTGGCTCGGGACCATGATCGTGTTCCTGCTCATCGTCACCTACTGGCCGTGGCTGACCCTGGTCGTGCCCAAGGCGATGAACATGATGTAGGCTCAAGGATCGAGTCGAGTCTTTCAAGCCCGGCCCAGGCCGGGCTTTTTTCTCTGGATACGGAACCCATGGACACGCTGGTCTTTGTCGCCGCTTTCTGCCTCGTCGCCGTACTCGTCTATATGGCGCGTTACAGCGGTCGCTTGCGCGTCACCCAGACGCGCATCGTGGATGCCCCCCTGGCCGAGGTCTATGCTCGGGTCTCGGACTTTCGCCGCTGGGCCGAATGGAACCCCTGGCTGGAGCACGACCCGGGCGAGCCGGGGGTGTGCTCGGGCCAGGCCGATGCCGTGGGGGGCAGTTACGGCTGGGAGGGAGCGCGCAGTGGTGGCGGCTGGATCGAGCATCGCCGTCTGGTGCCAGGGGAGCGCATCGAGCAGCGCATGCGTTTCAGGCAGCCATTCCGCTTTCGGGGCAAGGGCCGTTGGCAGTTCTCCGAGCGGGACGGCAAGACCGAGGTGACCTGGAGCATGACCGGACGGGTCGCCTTTCCCCTGCGCGCCTTTTCCCAGACGGTGCAAGGCATGGTCGCGCTGGATTTTCGCTATGGCCTGGATCGGCTGGCCCGCCTGGTGGAGCCGCCGGATTCCCCGTGCTATGCGCTCACTTACCTGGGGGTGAGGGAGGTGCCGGCGCTGCGCTATGCCTACGGCAGCTACCAGGGGCCGATCAAGGGTCTGGGTGAGGCCATGAGCGAGGGCTTCCCCGAGTTGCTGGGTCAACTCGGCGCTCAGGGCGTGAAGCCTTGCGGCGAGCCCATCGCCGTCTACGTGAAGACCAACATCAAGTTGCGCACGACGGTCTGTTACATGGGCCTGCCGGTGGCCGACGCCGATTGTGGCGAGTTGCCGGTTAGGGAAATGCCCGCCCACCGGGCCTACGTGTTGCGCCTGCAAGGGGGGTATGCGGCGCTGGAAGTCGCCTGGTACCAGGCCATGCAGCGCATGCGCATCGAGGACATCAAGCCCGATCAGCGTATTCCACCCTTCGAGCGTTACCTGAGCAATGCCGAAACGGTGCCGGAAAATGACCTGGTGACTGATCTATATATCGCGGTGCGGTAGCCGACCTGGCTGGGTGTACGACGCCCGTGATGGGCGGTGAATCATATCACTCAGCGATAGCCCTTTTTCGCCAGGTAGTCGAGCAACTGGACGATCTCGCGCTCGAAGGGAGAGCCTTTTACCGCGCGTTCCTTTTGCCGGTTGAGCAGATCCAAGGCTGATCGCCCACGGGTTGTGCGCAGCATGGGGTCTGCCCCATGGTCCACCAGGTACGCGGCGAGGGCATAATTCTCCAGGAATAAGGATTCATGCAGCACCGTATTGCCTAGGTGGTCCTGGGCATTGATCTTTGCCCCATGGCGCAGCAGCAGTTCGAAGGCTGCCTTGTTGAAGGGGTTGAGGGTCCAGAAAATCAGCGTCGAAGTTCCATCGGGGCGATAGTTGGCATCGAGCCCCGCCTCCAGCAGAACCGAGAGCATCGAGGTGTCCGGATTGGTGGGAACCCAGGCGAAACTTTCCGGAAACCTCGGTCCGAGAGCTCGCGGCAACTGGTAATCGAAGCGAGCCCCCAATTTGAACAAGCGCACCATGGCGCTGGAATTGTTGGTCACGATGAAGTAAAGAAAGGGCACCACCGCCTGCTTCCCAGGCCGGTTGATGTCTGCGCCGGCGGCAAGCGCCTTCTGAAGGCCAGTATCATCTGCCCCCTCCAGCGCTTTCACCGCCGCGAGGTCCAACCCTTCGAAATACTGCTCGGCTTTATACGTTGCCATGGCGGCGTGACTCCCAAAAGTGACCGCCAGGCAATAGAGGAAGAACAGGCACTTCAACCAACTGCCTGCATTCATCCCGGTTCCCGATGATTTACCCATTCGGTTAGCGGTAGCCCTTTTTCGCCAGGTAGTCGAGCAACTGGACGATCTCATGCTCGAAGGGAGAGCCTTTCGCCGCCCGTTCCCTCCTGCGGTTCAGCAGATCTATGGCATTCAGTCCCTTGGTCGTGCGGAGCATAGGATCGGCGCCGTGCTCTACCAGGTAAACCGCCAGGTCAAAGCTCTCCGCCTGGATAGCGTCATGCAGGATGGTACGGCCCAGGTGGTCCTGGGCATTGATCTTTGCCCCATGGCGCAGCAGCAGTTCGAAGGCCGCCTTGTTGAAGGGATTGATCGTCCAGTACAGCAGCGTTGCATCCCCAGGTGTCTTCATGTTTGGGTCCATGCCGGCCTGAAGCATGGCTTCCAGCATGCGGGTGTCAGGGTTCGCCGCCACCCAGCCGACATCCTCCGGAAATTTCGGACCCAGAGCACGGGGCAACAGATAGTCCAGGCGAGCGCCGAGCTTCACCAGACGCACCATGGCGCCTACATTATCGGTGGCGATGAAATACAGAAAAGGCACCACCGCCTGCTTGCCCGGCCGGTTGATGTCGGCGCCTGATGTCAGCGCCTTTCGCAGGCCGTCGTCATTTCCTAGCTCCAGCGCCTTGACGGCGGCGAGGTCGGAGCCTTCGAAGTACTGCTCGGCTTTATACGTTGCCATGGCGGCGTGACTCCCAATAGTGACCATCCATAGAAGAAGACATAACCTCTTCAGCCAGTTTTTCATCCCGCCTCCCGTTCATGATTTCGCCCCGGAGCGCAGGCGCTCCTCGTCCGCGCCCTTGCGCCGCTCCAGCGCCCGAATCACCACCGGCATGGAGTGGAAATAGGCATCATCCTTGCCCTTGGGAATTTCCCGATCCCGCAAGGCCCGCTCCACCGTGTCGCCCGTTCCCGCCGCGAGCGGCGGCTGGATGGCCTGCGGCTTCCAGCCCAGAACCCCCAGACCCTTCTCGTTGGCCTCGGTCAGGGGGTCGCCAGGGACATGATAGGCCCGAATGTCCGCCGCGTCGGATGGATTCCCGCCGTAGCGAGCCACCGTCGCCGGGTTCAGTCCGGCGGCGTTGAAGGTGTTGGCCGGCAACCCGGACGCCTTGGCGGCCGCGGAAGCCAGTCCTCCCCCGAGGGAATGGCCCGCAAAGCGCACCCTCGGGTTCGGTGGGTTGCCGACCGCATCTTGGATGTTGCTTCCGATTGTTACGGCCCTTTTGTAATAGGGAGACTCGGCATTCAAGCCCTGACGGAAGTTGTTCTGCCAGTCTTCGGTGCTGTCGGGCGAGGTGCCCTTGAACACCACCACGTAGCCCGCTTCTTCCGGGGCAAAGGGTGGATTTTCACGCAGAAAAACAGCAGTACGGAAGTTCGATCCATGGGTTCTGAGATCAGCTGGTTTGAGCCCGATCGCATCCAGCGCTTCTGGATCATTGGACACATCCTTGAACCCCGGCACCTCGGCATTCTCCGGCGAGCAATCGGCCGCGTCGTGGATGCAATAGATGTGGTCCGAGAGCTTGGCCTCCTCCACCGCGTCCATGTCCCGCTCCAGTTCCTCTGCCTTCTCTTGCATTTCGGAGTCGGCGGAGTCCTTTCCCTTGGCAACGAGTTCCCGGCGCGCCTCTCTCGTCGCCTTCTTGCGCAGGCTCTCGCATAGAGGGCAAGCCTGAGCGGCGGACTCGGGCGGTGCCGCCGGCAGTTCGCCCTTGCGGCCGAATACCCGGTCCACGGCCTTGACTATGCTCTCCTCGGCCGACTGAAGCTTGTCGCCGACATATTCCTTGGTGGATTTCCAGGCAGCCGATGCCTTTTGCTTGGCCGCCATCCCGGCGCCCAGTCCGTCCGCCACGCCTTCCTTGGCCTTCTCGCCGGCCCAGTCCTTGGCGCCCTCATAAGCCTGATAGGCTTCATCGGCCTTCTCGCCCACCCAGCCCTTGGCCTGCTGATAGGCCTGATAGCCATGCTCGGCTTGCTCCGCCGTCCAGTTGGCAACCGACCTGCCGGAGTTCAGGGCGGTTTCGCCGGCGGCCTTCGCGATGCCGGTGATGAACGAGCCGAAGCCCATCATCGTTCTCCCTTGAGCGCCTTGACCATCTGGTCGGCCCAGAATTCCAGCAGGGTCAGGCGCTCATCGGCCGGGCGGGTCTGATCTTCGAGAATGGAGCGGGCGGCCGGAAAGCGGGTGTCGAAATCGGCCCCCAGCATATAGGCGAGGCAGACATAGCGCGCCACGTCCCGATCCTGGAAGATGGCGTGATGATGGGCGCGGGCGATGACCTCCTCCAGGGTCTGGCGGACCTCGCGCGTGTCCTCGGGCGGGTCTTCGGGAAAGGCCAGGCGCAGCACTTCCATGAGCCGCGCGATGAACCGGGTGTGGCCCAGGTTCTGCATCTGATCTGCGGATATGGTCAGCATGGACTCGTTCTCATGGGTGCCTGGGAAGTTGTCGGGTATCGGCGGAGATGACGATACCCTGAATCGAATTGCATTTCCAGTACGCGGGATATGCCATGGACGAGGGCGCCGCCCGCGGCACCGGTTTTTTGTGAGCCGGGCGTGGGGGAAGCCGCCCTTTGTGGGTTAAAATTCGCGGTTATCTTTTTTACCCTTCCATCTGGAGATTCCCATGGCTGTTCAACGTACCCTTTCCATCATCAAGCCCGA
>JAQTNA010000033.1 GCA_028714035.1 Rhodocyclaceae bacterium | reverse complement strand
CAGGTTGTAGAACGCGGCGAGGCCAGGATAGCCGACGGTCTCGCCCAGGTCTTCCTCGATGCGCAGCAGCTGGTTGTACTTGGCGATGCGGTCGGAACGGGAGAGCGAGCCGGTCTTGATCTGCATGGCGTTCAGGCCCACGGCGATGTCGGCGATGGTGGAATCCTCGGTCTCGCCGGAACGGTGGGAGATCACGTTCGTGTAGCCGGAACGCTTGGCCATTTCCACGGTGGCGAAGGTCTCGGTCAGGGTGCCGATCTGGTTGATCTTCACCAGAATGGAGTTGGCGATGCCGCGGGAGATGCCTTCCTTCAGTATCTTGGGGTTGGTGACGAAGATGTCGTCGCCCACGATCTGCACCGACTTGCCCAGGCGGTCGGTCAGGAGCTTCCAGCCATCCCAATCGCCTTCGGCCATGCCGTCCTCGATGGAGATGATGGGATACTTGTCCACCAGGTTGGCCAGGTAGTCGGTGAAGCCTTCGGAAGACAGGGACAGGCCCTCGCCCGCCAGTACGTACTTGCCGTCCTTGTAGAACTCGGAGGCGGCGCAATCCAGGGCCAGGAGAACATCCTTGCCCGGCTCATAGCCGGCCTTGGAGATGGCTTCCAGGATCATGTCCAGGGCTTCGTTGGTACCGGAGACGTTGGGCGCGAAGCCGCCTTCATCGCCCACCGTGGTGGGGTAGCCCTTCTTGTCGGTGATCTTCTTCAGCGTGTGGAACACCTCGGCGCCGCAACGCAGGGCCTCGCGGAAGCTCCCGGCGCCCACCGGCATGATCATGCATTCCTGGATGTCCAGGCTGTTGTTGGCGTGCGCGCCGCCGTTCACCACGTTCATCATGGGCACGGGCATCATCATGCCGCCCATGCCGCCGAAATAGCGGTACAGGGGCAGGCCGGCTTCCTCCGCCGCCGCCTTGGCCACGGCCATGGACACGGCCAGGATGGCATTCGCCCCCAGGCGGGACTTGTTCTCCGTGCCGTCCAGCTCGATCATGCTCTTGTCAATGAAGGCCTGCTCTTCGGCGTCCAGGCCGATCACGGCCTCGGAGATCTCGGTATTCACGTTCTCCACGGCCTGAAGCACGCCCTTGCCCAGGTAACGCTTGGCATCGCCATCGCGCAACTCGATGGCTTCGCGGGAACCGGTAGACGCGCCGGACGGCACGGCGGCCCGGCCCATGACGCCGGACTCCAGCAGCACGTCCGCCTCGACGGTGGGATTGCCGCGGGAATCCAGTATCTCGCGGGCGACGACATCAACGATTGCACTCATGATATTTCCCTTCAATAAAAGCAAGAAATCAGTTTGCCATGGCCGGCTTCCCGCCAATGCCACCATTCAGGTCGCAGTAGGCGAGTTCGGCAATCTCTTCCCAGACGGACAGGACGGGCCCGTGCTCCGGATGATCAAAGTAGGCCAGCAGGGCTGCCTCGTCGGCAAAACCGGCCAGGAGGCCGTAATCCCAGGCCAGCGGGTCTTCCACGCCGCCGGGCGCGAGATGCCGGCCATGCTGCCAGAGGCGTATTTCAGGAATCCTGCCGGGCAGTCCGTCCATGGCCCCGGTCACGCGGAGAAGCCGGGAATCATCCGCGGCAACCCCCGGTTTGAGCCGGAACAGGACCAGGTGCAGGATCAAAGCATTTCCTCCAGCGGCCGGCTCTTCACCAGCGCGTCCAGGTCCCTGAGGGTCGCCAGGAGGCTCTTCATGCGCGCCAGCGGCCAGGCGTTGGGGCCGTCGGACATGGCCTTGGCCGGGTCCGGGTGGGTCTCCATGAACAGGCCCGAGACGCCGGCGGCCACCGCGGCCCGCGCCAGGACCGGCACGAATTCCCTCTGGCCGCCGCTCACCAGGCCCTGCCCCCCCGGCAACTGCACCGAATGGGTGGCATCGAACACCACCGGGCAGCCGGTGTCGCGCATGATGGAAAGGCTCCTCATGTCCGAGACCAGGTTGTTGTAGCCGAAGGACACGCCGCGCTCGCACACCATGATGCCGTCCGGCACCCGGGCGGCCTTGGCCGCGGCCCGCGCCTTGTCCACCACGTTCTTCATGTCCTGGGGCGCGAGGAACTGGCCCTTCTTGATATTCACCGGCCGGCCACAAGAGGCGACGGCGGCTATGAAGTCCGTCTGCCGACAGAGGAAGGCGGGGGTCTGCAACACGTCCGCCACGGCCGCGGCGAGCGGCACCTCGTCCTCGGTATGCACGTCCGTCAGCACCGGCACGCCAAGGGTCGCCCTCACCTCCGCCAGGATTTCCAGTCCGGCTTCCATGCCGGGGCCCCGGAAGGACACGCCGGAGGAGCGATTGGCCTTGTCGTAGGACGACTTGTAGATGAAGGGAATGCCCAGGTCGGCGCAGATTTCCTTCAGTGCGCCGGCGGTGTCCATGGCCAGCTGCCGCGACTCGATGACGCAGGGTCCGGCGATGAGGAAGAAGGGCTGGTCGAGTCCGACCGGAAAACCGCAGAGGTTCATCTTGTTTGATACCTTTGTAGGGGCGAATTCATTCGCCCTGAAGCAGTTGAGCGGGCGAATGAATCATCCTACAGGGCAGACGCATCTCAGGCCGACAGTTTCCGCGCCAGGGCCGCCTTGACGTAGGCGGTGAACAAGGGATGGCCCTTCCTCGGGTTGGAGGTGAATTCCGGGTGGAACTGGCAGCCGACAAACCAGGGATGAACCTCCGGCGGCAGCTCCACCATCTCACACAGATTGGTGCCGGGCGCCCGGCCGGACACCCTGAGCCCGGCGTCTTCCAGTTGCTGCAACAGGGTGTTATTCACCTCGTAGCGATGACGATGGCGCTCCATGATTTCCGCTGCGCCGTAGATATTCCTGGCCAGCGAGCCTTCCGCCAGATGGCAAACCTGCCCGCCCAGACGCATGGTGCCGCCGATGTCGGAATTCTCGTCCCGGCGCTCCACCTTGCCCTCACGATCCAGCCACTCGGTGATGAGGGCGATGACCGGATAGGGCGTTTCCCGATCGAACTCGGTGGAATGGGCCTTGCCCATGCCCGCCACGTCCCGGGCGTATTCCACCACGGCCAGCTGCATGCCCAGGCAGATGCCCAAGTAGGGCACCTTGTTCTCCCGCGCGTAACGGATGGCCGCGATCTTGCCTTCCGTGCCGCGCTTGCCGAAGCCGCCCGGCACCAGGATGGCGTCCATGCCGGTGAGCGCACCGCAGCCGTTCTTCTCGATGTCTTCCGAATCCAGGTAATGGATGTTCACCTTGGAGCGGGTATGCATGCCGGCGTGGTTCAGCGCCTCGATCAGGGACTTGTAGGACTCGGTGAGATCCACGTACTTGCCGACGAAGGCCACGTTGACCTGATGTTCCGGGTGTTCCAGGGCATCAATCAGGCGGTTCCACACGGAGAGGTCCGCCGCCTTGGCCAGGATGCCCAGCTTGTGGCAGACGATCTCGTCCAGCATCTGGTCGTGCAGCATGGCCGGAATCTTGTAGATGGAATCCGCGTCCAGGCACTCGATCACCGCTTCCGGCATGACGTTGCAGAAGAGCGCGATCTTCCTCCGCTCTTCCACCGGTATGGAGCGGTCGGCGCGGCACAGCAGGATGTCCGGCTGAATGCCGATCTCCCGCAACTCCTTGACCGAGTGCTGGGTCGGCTTGGTCTTCAGCTCGCCCGCCGTGGGGATGTAGGGCAGGAGCGTGAGGTGGATGAAGCAGGTGCTGCTGCGCCCCTCCTGGATGCCCATCTGGCGGATGGCCTCCAGGAAAGGCAGGGATTCGATGTCGCCCACCGTGCCGCCCACCTCGACGATGGCCACGTCGGCACCTTCGGCGCCGCGCTTGATGTTGAGCTTGATCTCGTCCGTGATGTGGGGAATGACCTGGACCGTCTTGCCCAGGTACTCGCCGCGCCGCTCCTTCTTGATCACCGACTCGTAGATCTGGCCGGTGGTGAAGTTGTTGCGCTTCTCCATCTTGGCGCTGGTGAAGCGCTCGTAATGGCCCAGGTCCAGGTCCGTCTCCGCGCCGTCTTCGGTCACGAAGACCTCGCCGTGCTGGAAGGGACTCATGGTACCCGGATCTACATTGATGTAGGGATCGAGCTTGAGGTGGGTCACCCGGATGCCCCGGGATTCCAGGATGGCGCCGAGAGACGCCGCCGCGATGCCCTTGCCCAGAGAGGACACGACACCGCCGGTAACGAAGACGAACTTGGTCATGAAACGAGCCAGGCGCAGGAAAACCGTATTCTACTTGAAAACCCGGCGCGCCTCAAAAACCGGCATGGCAGCAGGGCCTTCCCTGTCAGGCCGCGGCCTCCAGCAAACGGCGCAGAATGTCCGGCAGGGGCACGGACTTCCCCGTCCGTGGGCTCATCCAGACCACCTTGGCCGCCCCGTCGGCGAACAGGCGTTCATCGCCTTCGATGCGCATCTCGTAATAGGTGGCGAAGCTGCTGCGGCCGATGTGGCCGACGTAGGTCTTGAGCTCCACCGTGCCCGGATAGCTCATGGGAATGAGGAAGGTGCAACTGGCATTCACGATGACCGGCCCCTCGTCCTGGGACGCCCCGGCGCCATAGCCGGCGTCCTCCAGCCATTCGATCCGGGCCTGTTCCGCATAGCGGAAATAGACGGTGTTGTTCACGTGCCCGTAGGCATCCATGTCGCCCCAACGGATGGGAATACGGCAAACGTGGATCAGGCGGTGCGGCGTATCGGTCATGGCGGATGGCCTCGAAAAGCGGTCAGGGATGATAACTGATCGCCGCCAGGCGTTGCCGGGCGTCGGCATATTCGGCGCGCAGGCGGGCCACCAGTTCCGCGGTAGAAGGCACGTCGGAGATCAGGCCCACGCCCTGGCCCGCGCCCCAGATGTCGCGCCAGGCCTTGGCTTCCCCCTCGCCCATCTTCAGCCCGCGGGCGTCCGGCTCGGGCAGATGATCCGGGTCCAGGCCAGCGGCGCGGATGCTGGCCTTCAGGTAGTTGCCGGCCACTCCGGTGAAATAGGGCGTATACACCACGTCCGCCGCGTTTCCGTCCACGATCGCCTGCTGGTAGGCCGGCGTGGCATGGGCCTCCTTCGTGGCGATGAAGCGGGTGCCCATATAGGCCAGGTCCGCGCCCATGGCCTGGGCCGCCAGGATGGCGCTGCCGCTGCCCAGGCTGCCCGCCAGCACCAGGGGTCCGTCCCAGAAACGGCGCACCTCGCCCAGGAGCGCGAAGGGAGACAGGGTGCCGGCATGCCCGCCGGCCCCGGCGCACACCAGGATCAGGCCATCCACTCCCGCTTCCAGGGCCTTTTCCGCGTGGCGCACGCTGATGACGTCGTGGAACACCAGCCCACCCCAGCCGTGCACCGCCCGCACCACCTCGCCCGGCGCCCTGAGGCTGGTGATGATGAGCGGCACCTTGTGCTCGGCGCAGACGTGAAGATCGCGTTCCAGCCTGGGGTTGCTGGGATGGACGATCTGGTTCACGGCGTAGGGCGCGACCTTGCGCGAGGGGTCGTCCGAACGAGCCTCTCCCAGGCCGGTCTCGATGCGGGTCAGCCACTGGCCCAGGGCCTCCGCCGGCCGGGCGTTCAAGGCCGGGAAACTGCCCACCACGCCCGCCAGGCACTGGGCGATCACCAGCTCCGGGTTGGAGACGATGAACATGGGGGCGGCGATGACCGGCAGGGTCAGCCGGCCGTGGAACAGGGGTGGCAGGGGCATGTTCAGTTCCTTCTTGTAGGTCGGGTTTCAACCCGACAAGATCACGCACGAAACACCGTATCGGGATAAATCCCGACCTACGACGCCGTCTCTTTGAGTGCCCGGCGCAGAATCTTGCCCACCGCCGTGCGCGGCATGTCGGCGCGGAACTCCACGTGGTGCGGCACCTTGTAGGCGGTGAGCTGGGTACGGCAGTGGGCGATGATTTCCTCGGCGGTGAGATTCGGATCCTTCCTCACGACGAAGATCTTCACCGCCTCCCCCGTGCGCTCGTCCGGCACGCCTATGGCCGCCACCTCGTTCACGCCGGGGTGCATGGCCACCACTTCCTCCACCTCGTTGGGATAGACGTTGAAGCCGGAGACCAGGATCATGTCCTTCTTGCGGTCCACCAGGAAGACCCGCCCCGCCTGATCCACGTAGCCCATGTCGCCGGTGCGCAGGAAGGCGTCTGCATGGAACACCTTGGCCGTCTCATCCGGCCGCTGCCAGTAGCCGGCGGTCACCTGGGGTCCGCGCACGCAGATCTCCCCCACCTGACCCAGGGAGACCTCCTCGCCGTCGTCGTCCCGGATGGAAAGCTCGGTGGAAGAAATGGGCAGGCCGATGGAACCATCGAATTGCGCCAGGTCCAGGGGATGGATGGTCACCGCCGGCGAGGTTTCCGTGAGGCCGTAGGCCTGCACCAGGGGCTTGCCCGTCACCTGTTTCCAGCGCTCGGCCACGGGCTGCTGCACCGCCATGCCGCCTCCGAGGGTGATCTTCAGGCTGGAAAAATCCAGGCGGGCGAAATCCTCGTTGTTGAGCAGGGCATTGAACAGGGTGTTCACCCCGGTGATGACGGTGAAGCGGTGCCGGCCCAGGTCCTTCACGAAGCCCGGGATGTCCCGCGGATTGACGATGAGCAGGTTGGCGGCGCCGAAACGCAGGAAGGTCAGGCAGTTCGCCGTCAGGGCGAAGATGTGGTACAAGGGCAGGGCCGTAACCACCAGTTCGCCCTCGCGGCGCACCGAGGGAATCAGCCAGGCCTCGGCCTGCGTCACGTTGGCGACGATGTTGCCATGGGAGAGCATGGCGCCCTTGGAGATGCCGGTGGTGCCGCCGGTGTACTGGAGAAAAGCCAGATCTTCCTGGACCAGGGGAACGGGTCGGAAGGCCTGCTCCGAAACCTCGCCCAAGGCCTGGCGCAGGGTCACCGCCCCCGGCAGGGACCAGGCCGGCACCATCTTCTTCACGTGGCGGCAGGCGAAATCCACCACGCGACCCTTCACGGCACCGAGCATCTCGCCGATGGAGGTCACCACCACCTGTTTCACCGCCGTCCTGGCAATGACCTGTTGCAGGGTGCCGGCGAAATTCTCCAGGATGACGATGGCCTCGGCGCCGGAGTCCTTCAACTGGTGTTCGAGCTCCCGGGCGGTGTACAGCGGGTTGCAGTTCACCACCACGCAACCGGCCCGCAGTGCCCCGAACAGGCACACCGGATACTGGAGCACGTTGGGCATCATGAGGGCCACCCGCGCACCCTTGGCCAGGCCACGCCCTTGCAACCAGGCGGCAAAATGCCGGGACAGGCGGTCCACCTCGCCGTACGTGAGACCGGTACCCATGCTGAGGTAGGCCGTCCGGTGCGCGTACCGCTTGAAGTCCTCCTCCGCCATGGCCACCAGGGAAGGACAGCGGCGCCAATCCACGTCCTCCGGTACCCCGGGCGGATAGTGCCGCAGCCAGGTTTTCTCCATGTCTCCTCCGATATTTTCTTACCTGATTAGCTCTAATCTTCAGCCAGCCCGTTGTGGGGCCGGATTTATCCGGCCATGGCGGGCTGAAGCCCGCCCCACGATAGAGTACTTGGATAAGATCTGGCGCTGTTTCAACGCCAGATGAAGATTAGCGCTAATCAGGTTTTTTATCACCGCACCTTCGGTGCGCATATTTTCGCTCTCGACTCTCGACTCTCGACTCTCGACTCATCCCCCCAGCAGGGCCTGCTTCAGATCCTTGTCCACCGGATGTTCGCCCAGCCAGATGGTCAGCAGGGCCGAGGCAAACGAGCCGCCCGTCACCGTACCATGAGACACCGCGTTATGGGATACCGTGACCCCCGCCGGCCCCAGGTCCAGGACGATGCGGTCGCCGGTCCGAGCGTTGCCGATCTTGCCCATGAGGGCGCCCAGCTGATCCACCTGGGTCTGAAAACCCGCCAGCACCGCCGGCTCCAGGTTGTCCTTCAGGCCGTCCCGCAAGGCGGAAAACAGGGTCGGTGCCTCCACGTCCCGCAACATGGAAAGCACCATGCGCCGGGGTCCGCTCTCCAGCAGGGCGGCGGCGGCCGCGCTTTTCTGGGGCACATAGAGGGCCGCCACATAGACCTTGATGAACAGTTTCTTGCGCACCCCGGCGCCATTCAGAACCAGCTCGGATTGCCCGGCCTGCACCCGGTCCTCCAGCTTCACCCCGGCCACCTCGGCCGCCGAAACGGAACCCGCCGCCAGAGCGCCGACCAGCAACAACAACAGCAAGCAAGTTTTTTTCATCTGTATCCTTCCTCATGGCCGGCTGAAGCCGGCCCCGCGTCACCACTCACATCGCCTCGAACAGCCCGGCCGCGCCCATGCCCGTGCCTATGCACATGCTCACCAGCCCCCACTTCTTCGCCTCCCGGCGCAGGCCGTGCACCAGGGTGGCGGTGCGTATGGCGCCGGTGGCCCCCAGAGGATGGCCCAGGGCGATGGCGCCGCCCAGGGGATTCACCTTGGCCGGGTCCAGCTCCAGCTGCCGCGCCACGGCCAGGGCCTGGGCGGCGAAGGCCTCGTTCAGTTCGATCCAGTCCACGTCAGCGAGGCTGATGCCGCCCTGTTTCAGCACCCGAGGGATGGCTTCCACCGGACCGATGCCCATGATCTCGGGGGGCACGCCCGCCACGGAGAAGCCGGCGAAGCGGGCCAGGGGCTGGAGATTGAACTGGCGCAGAATCTTCTCCGAGACCAGGAGCACGGCCCCCGCCCCGTCCGACATCTGGGAGGCATTGCCGGCCGTGACGGAACCCCGGGCGGCGAACACCGGCTTCAGCTTCGCCAGGCCTTCCAGGCTGGCATCCGGGCGGGGGCCTTCGTCCGTTTCCACCACCTTCTCCCGGATGTTCACCCGGCCGCTGGCCAGGTCCGGCAGATGTTCGCGCACGGTGTAGGGGCTGATCTCGGCCCGGAAATGGCCGGAGGCGATAGCCGCCAGGGCCCGCCGGTGGGATTCCACGGCGAAGGCGTCCTGATCCGCCCGGGACACCTGCCAGCGGGCCGCCACGTTCTCGGCCGTGAGGCCCATGCCGAAGGCGATGCCCCGGTTCTCGTCCTTCTCGAAGATGGCCGGGTTCATGCTGATCTTGTTGCCCATGATCTGGGGCATGACGCTCATGGACTCGGTGCCGGCGGCGATCATCACGTCCGCCTCCCCCAGCCGGATGCGCGCGGCCGCATCCGCCACCGCCTGCAAGCCGGAGGCGCAGAAGCGGTTCACCGTCACGCCCGGCACGGTGTTCGGCAGCCCCGCCAGCAAGAGGCCGATGCGCGCCACGTTCATGCCCTGCTCACCCTCCGGCATGGCGCAACCGACGATGACGTCGGCCACCAGGGCCGGGTCCAGTTGCGGCACCTGGGCCAGCACGTTCGAGAGCACCGCCGCCAGCATGTCGTCCGGCCGCACGTTCTTGAATGCTCCCTTGCGTTTTGCCACCGGCAACCGTGTGGCGGCCACGATGTAGGCGTCTTGAATTTGTTTGGTCATTATTTTCTCCAAATGCGTGAGGAGTGAGGGGTGAGTGCTGAGTGCTGAGTACTGAGTACTGAGAAAACTCACTTCCCACTTCCCACTTCCCACTCCCCACTCCCCACTCCCTAGTTCCTGAGCGGTTTTCCCGTTTCCAGCATGTGCCGGATGCGGGCCTGGGTTTCCGGGGTCTTGAGCAGGTCTACGAAAAGCCGGCGCTCCACGGTGAGGAGCCATTCCTCGTCCACCTGAGAACCGGTTTCCACGTCGCCCCCGCACAGAGCCGTGGCGGCGCATTTGGCCACCTGGTAGTCGTGGGCCGAGATCATGCCGCCTTCCTTCATGTTCACCAGCATCAGTTCCAGGGTGGCGATGCCGTTACGGCCGGCCACCGTCACCTTGCGGACGGGCATGGGCGGCGCATAGCCGGATTCGGCCAGGGCCCGGGCCTCCTTCAATGCGACGTACAACAACTCCCGGCTGTGGAACAAGACCGGGTCGGACTCCTGCATGAAGCCCATCTGGCGCGCTTCCAGGGCGCTCTTGGCCACATTGGCCATGGCGATGTTCTGGAAACTGCTCTGGATGTAGGGAAACACCTCCCCCGGCGTGGGCGAGCGGGCCGCCAGGCGGGCGGCCTGGAGAGCGAACTCCTTGCAGCCGCCGCCGGCGGGAATCAGGCCCACGCCCGCCTCCACCAGGCCCACGTAACTCTCCAGGGCGGCGACGCGGCGCGTGGCGTGCATGACGAACTCGCAGCCGCCGCCCAGCGCCATGCCCTGCACTGCGGCCACCACCGGCACCTGGGCGTACTTCAGGCGCATGGAGGTGCGCTGGAACTTGGCGACGGTGGCTTCGAGAAGATCGAACTGGCCCGCGGCGAGGGCCTCCGACACCTGTTGCAGGTTGGCACCGACGGCGAAGGGCGGCTCGTGCCAGATGACCAGGCCATCGAATTCCGACTCGGCGCGGGACACCGCCTCCAGCACCCCGTCCAGCACCTCGTCGCCTATGGTATGGGCCTTGGAGATGATGGACAGGATGGCGATCCTCGGCTCCAGTCCATGGGTCCACAGGCGCACTCCGGCGTTCTGCCAGACCGTCGCGCCCGGGGCATCCGGCGCCTCGCCCAGGACCCGCTCCGGATAGAGCTGGCGGCCATAGACCGGCAGGTTCGAGCGAGGCTTGAGATAGCCTTCGGCAGCGGACCACGAACCGGCGGGCTCATGCACGCCGTGGCCCCGCTCCTTCACCCAGGCCGGCAGGGGTGCATTGGCCATGGCCTCGCCCGCTTTGATATCCGCCTCGATGGCGGCGGCCAGGGCCTGCCAGCCGGCGGCCTGCCAGGTCTCGAAAGGCCCCAGCGCCCAACCGAAACCCCAGCGCATGGCCAGGTCCACGTCCCGGGCGTTGTCCGCGATGTCCGCCAGGTGATAGGCGCAGTAGTGGAACACGTCCCGGAAGATGGCCCAGAGGAAGCGGGCCTGTACGTGGGAGGACGCGCGCAGGGCATTGAAACGGGCGGCGGGGTCTTTCATCTTCAGGATGTCCGCCACTTCCGGGGCGATTTCCCCGGCGGAAGCGCGGTAGTCCGCCCGTGCCAGGTCCAGCACCTGGATCTCCTTGCCCGCCTTCCGGAAGATGCCGCAACGGGTCTTCTGGCCCAGGGCACCCTTGCCGATCAGCGCATCCAGCCAGGCGGGGTTCTTGAAATAGGCATGCCAGGGATCGCCGGGAAGCGTATCGCGCATGGTCTGCACCACGTGGGCCAGGGTGTCCAGGCCCACCACGTCGGCGGTGCGATAGGTGGCGCTCTTCGGGCGGCCGATCTTCGGCCCCGTGAGGGCATCCACCTCATCGAAGCCCAATCCCAGGCGCGCCGTGTGGTGCATCACCGCCAGGATGGAGAACACCCCCACCCGGTTGGCGACGAAGTTGGGGGTATCCTTGGCCCGCACCACCGACTTGCCCAGGCGCGTGGTCAGCCAGGTTTCCAGGGCGTCGAGCATGGCCGGAGCCGTTTCCGGCGCGGCGATCAGTTCCACCAGGGCCATGTAGCGCGGCGGATTGAAGAAGTGGATGCCGCAGAAACGGCTCTTCAGAACTTCCGGCAACACCTCCGCCAACCGGGCGATGGCGAGACCGGAGGTGTTGGAAGCCAGGATGGCGCCCGGAGCCAGATGGGGAGCGATGCGCCGGTACAGGTCTTCCTTCCATTCCATCTTCTCGGCGATGGCCTCCACCACGAGGTCGCAATCGGCGAGCTGCGCCAGACCCGTCTCGTAGTTGGCGGCCTCGATCCCGGCCAGGATGTCCTTCGCCGCCAGCGGCGCCGGGTCCATCTTTTTCAGGCCGTCCAGTGCCTTCCGGACGATACCGTCCGGGTCGCCCTCCTTCGCCGCCAGATCGAACAGCACCACCGGCACCCCGGCATTGGCCAGGTGGGCGGCGATCTGCGCGCCCATCACCCCGGCCCCCAATACCGCCGCCTTCTTCACCATCAAGCGTTCCAAAGTATTCTCCTTTTCACTGGCCTAGCCCTCAGAAAAGCGTGGGGCCAACTTCTTCGGCCTTGTCGCCCACGGCGGGCTGAAGCCCGCCCCACAAACCTGCCTTCATCCGGGTCGCCGTAGCCCGGGCATCAATTCGAACGTTTGTCCAATTCTAGGGCAAAAAAAACGGCTGTCAAGCCTCACCGCATGATTCAGGCCGGATTGCGCGGGGCTTCCATGGCGGACACCACGAAGGGCACCATGCGCTCCAGGATGCGTTCCGGATCGTCCGCGTCCGGCAGGCCATAGCGCGCCTTCATGCGCATGATGTCCTTGCCACCCAGGACATAGGCCATGAGACCGACGAACCAGTACATGCGCCACACCACTTCCGCCTCGTCCAGATGGGGCAGCGCGCGCATCAGGGCCTCCTTGTAACGGTCCGTATCCTTCTCGAACTGGGCCGGGAAGAAACTCTCCGCCGGATCGCCGGGCTCGAAGAAGGCCCGGGCCATGAGCTGGCGAAACAGGGCGCCGGACATGCTGTCCTTTTTGGTGAGCCGCAGGGCCGAGCCCATGTAGGCGCGCACGATCTCCGCCACGGTCAGGGGCCGCTCCCCGGCTTCCGCCTGTAGCTTGTCCAGGTAGTCGCGCCGGCCGACGCTGTCCAGCATGCGGCCATAGACCGACTCCATGAGCGCCTGCTTGGAGCCGAAGTGGTAATTGATGGAGGACAGGGGGACCGAGGCCTCCCCGGCGATCTGCCGCATGGAAGTGCCGGCAAAGCCCCGCTCGGTAAACAGGCGCGCCGCCACGTTGAGGATGCGTTCCCGGGTGGCTTCCACGGGCCCATCCTGCTCGGATGATTTGGGCTTTTTCATGTGCTTGTCGGGACCGGCCAGTCCCAAAAAAGAACGGGCGGGAAGCGATATCAGCGCCCCTCGCCCGAGCCGGTCAGGTTTGCCTTAGAAGTTCGCCGTGTACTGGGCACCCAGGATGGTCACGTTGTTGTTGTAGTTGCCGTTGGTCAGGCCGCGGGCATAGCCGATGGCGCTCAGGGGAATCATGCCATTGTTGTTGATCGGAGCATTCTTAACCCAGAGGTAGGAGAAGCCCACGTCCAGGGCGCGCTGCTTGTCCAGCTTGTATTGCATGCCCAGGCTCAGCCAGGTACGGTCCGCGTCCGGCAGGCGCACGGTGCGATACTGATCGGGAACCGGGCTCTGGTCGTAGGCAACGCCGAAGCGGAACTTCATGTTGTCCGCGTAACGGTAGTTGGCGCCGAGAGACAGCTTCCAGGTGTCCTTCAGCTTCCAGTCCGTCACATCGTCGGTGGCGCCGGGTGAAGTGAACTTGACGCGAATTTCCTGGATCTTCGACCAGCCGGTCCAGGACAGGTCGCCCATCATCTCCCACTTGTCGTCCAGCTTCTGCACCACGGCCATGGAGAAGGTATCCGGCACCTTCAGATCCAGCGAGACGGCCTGGTTCAAGGTGTTGGGATAGCTGTTGATGACCAAGTTGGCCGTGGGGCTTGCCGTCGCCGGGTGAGTCACCGTCTGGGTTCCGGTCAGCGTGTACTTGATCGCCGAGCGATAGGCCAGGCCGAGCCGGGTGCGGTCCGACAGGTTGAAGGTCACGCCCACGTTGTAGCCCCAGGCGTTGTCGCTGCCGGTGAGTTCCTGGCGGCCTTCCACGTTGCCCGCGGCAAGCCCCGCGGCATAGGCCGGGTTCGAGGCGATGACCGCCGTATAGTTCACCGCCTTGGTCAGGGTCGCGTCAATCTTCTGGTAGTCCATGCCGACGCCGATGGACACGACGTCGTTCACCTTGAAGGCCACGGTCGGATTGATGTTCATGGTCTTCATTTCCGACTTGATGCCCTGGAACCGGCCGATCCAGTTGTCATCATATTCGGTCTTCAGGCCGAAGGGCGCGTTGATGCCCAGGCCGAGGGTCCATTGGGGCGCCAGCTGCATGGAGAAATAGGCGTTCGGCACGAAGGCCAGGCTGCCCGCGTCGCCGCCGGTGCCAGACGAACCGAAATCTGTCGGGATGCCGCCCGAGACGCCGCCGCCGGAACGGGAAGTACCGCTGTTGCTGAACTTGGCCGACGGGTTGATGGCGTTGACCGCCACCACGGCATTCTTTCCTTGAGGCAGCGCCGTCAGGCCCGCCGGATTGAAGTAGATCGTGCTGGCATCTTCCGCCACGGCCGCCGCGCCGGCGTAGGCATTGCCCAGGCCGCTGGCATTCTGTTCCAACAATTGAAAGGCGGAAGCCCCGGCCGAGCCGGCGCCGAGTGCCGTTCCCAGGCCCATGATCAGGGCCGGCAGGGCGCGCATTGCAGTTTTCATATCGTCTCCTCTGATTATTGAAGCGGAAGGTCTGGCCTTCCGTCCTGCTCGATGCCGCCGGGGCAGCAAATCGGGTGCTCATGCCGGAATATCCGACTCGGTATCCTAGTGTAACGGACCTCCGGCCCTGGGTGCAAAGCCGTAGTCAAGGACTCTCAGGTTACACGATGTTTCAGGCCGCCTGCAATGCCGGCCGACGGACCATGCCGGCGCCGAAATCAAAGGGGAAGTCATCCACGCGCACCACGATGTCGCGCAATTCATTGCGACGTTTCAGGATGGCGTACTCCTGGACGCCGATGACCCCCGCCTGGAAGGCCGCATGGGCCATGTCCCGCACGTTGGCGAGCGGGTTGGCGTCGAACAGGCCGGTCTTTTCCGCCTCCCGGATCTTCGCCTCGATGGGTTCCGCTTCCAGGGTGGCCAGGAGCGCCAGTTCCACGGCGCCCACCGCGTCGTCCGAGGTCTTCGCCACGTAACAGCCGTCGGTGAGCCGGTCCCGGGTGGCCGAAGGCGCGATCAGGAGTTTCGCCACCTGGTGCCCCAGCTCGTCCGAGGGCACAACGTAGGGGTGGCCCCAGGGAAAGATGATCTTGTTCAGGCACCAGGCCACGAAGCGGTTCGGATAGTTGGCGATCACGCCATCGAAGGCCTGCTGCGCCTGGTACATGGCGTCCCACACGCCCCAGTGCACGAGCGGCGCGTCTTCCGCCTGCCGCCCCTCGGCCTCGAAGCGCTTGAGGGTCGCGGACATGAGATACATCTGGGACAGGATGTCCCCCAGGCGGGCCGAGAGCTTCTCGCGCCGCTTCAAGCCGCCCCCCATCACCAGCATCGAAACGTCCGACAGGAAGGCGAAGGCGGCGGAGAAGCGGGTGAGTTGCTGGTAGTAGCGCTTCGTTTCCGGCGCCACGTCCGCCGCCACGGAGACAAAATGGGAGCCGGTCATGCCCAGTACCCAGGTACGCAGGCCATTTCTGATAGCGTAGCCGGCATGGCCCAGGAGCGCCCGATCGAAGTCCACGAGGCCCCCGGCCTTGTCCGGGTTTTGCGCCGAGCGCATCTCGGCCAACACAAAAGGATGGCAGCGGATGGCGCCCTGGCCGAAGAGGATGAGGCTGCGAGTGAGGATGTTCGCCCCTTCCACGGTGATGCCTATGGGCACCTGCTGGTAGACGCTGCCGAGGAAGTTGGAGGGTCCGAGGCAGATGCCCTTGCCGCCGATCACGTCCATGCCGTCGCTCACCACCTTCCTCGCCCGCTCCGTGACATGGTACTTGGCGATGGCCGAGGCCACCGAAGGCTTCTCCCCCAGATCCACCGCGCCGGCCGTGAGAACGCGCGTGGCGTCCATCATGTAGGTGGAAGCGCCGATGCGGGTAAGCGCCTCCTCCACGCCCTCGAACTTGCCCACCGCCATCCTGAACTGGCTGCGCACCCGGGCGTACGCCCCCACGGCTCGTGCCGTGAGCTTGGCCATGCCGGTATTGGAGGAAGGCAGGGAAATGGAGCGGCCCGCCGCCAGGCACTCCATGAGCATGCGCCAGCCCTGGCCGGCCATGGCCGGTCCGCCGATGATGAAATCCAGGGGCATGAACACGTCCTTGCCCCGGGTCGGGCCGTTCATGAACATGGCGGCCAGCGGCAGGTGGCGCCGGCCCAGATCTACCCCCGGATGATCGGAGGGCACCAGGGCGCAGGTGATACCCACGTCCTTCTTCTCGCCCAGGAGGCCGTCGGGGTCGTAGAGATGGAAGGCGAGGCCGAGGAGCGAGCACACCGGCGCCAGGGTGATGTAGCGCTTGTCCCAGCTCACCCTCATGCCCAGCACTTCCCGGCCCTGCCACTGGCCCTTGCAGACGATGCCGGCATCCGGGATGGCGGCGGCGTCGGAACCGGCCCAGGGACTGGTCAACGCAAACGCCGGAATTTCCAGCCCCCTGGCCAGGCGCGGCAGGTAGTGGTTCTTCTGTTCCTCCGTGCCGTAGTGCAGGAGGAGTTCCGCCGGCCCCAGGGAATTGGGCACCATGACCGACACCGCGAGCGCCGAGGAGCGGGTGGACAGCTTCATCACCACCTGGGAATGGGCGTAGGCGGAGAACCCCAGGCCGCCGTAGGCCTTCGGGATGATCATGCCCATGAAACCCTTGTCCTTGAGGTAGCGCCAGGCCTCCGGCGCCAGGTCCTGGTGTTCATGGGACACCTGCCATTCATCCACCAGGGCACAGGCCGCCTCGGCCTCACCATCCAGGAAGGACCGCTCCTCGATTGACAGGCGCGGCACCGGGTAGGCCAGGAGTTTCGTCCAGTCCGGATCGCCGCGAAAGAGTTCCCCCTCCCACCAGACGGTGCCCGCCTCCAGGGCCTCCCGCTCCGTGTCCGACATGCCGGGCAGGATGCGCCGGTAGAGGGCAAAGACGGGCGCCGTCAGCGCCCTCCGCCGCAGGGGTGCGATGAACAGGACGGCGCCGATAACGGCAAGCAGCCCGAGGATGATGAAGTTTGCCATGGTTTCCTCCTGAATATCTGTTGCAGGGAACTGCCTGTTCAATGAGTTACGTAGGTCGGATTTCAACCCGACATCGCCTGCCATATCCGTCCAAGTCGGGATGAATCCCGATCTACGGGCTGCCTTTACCTGCTCCGGCCAAGGCCGGCAAAGGCGCCCTGAGTCCCCCGAGCAGGAAGGACATGAGGCGCGGCAGCAGGAATTCTTCCGCCTGGGCATCCTCTCCCGCGCCGAGTTGCCAGTCCGTCACCAGGCGCAGGACATCGGTACCGGCGATGGCGTAGGACGTGGCGCCCAGCATGAAATGGAAACGCCAGACGATTTCCGCCCGGGGCACCTCCGGCAGCGCCCGGAACAGGGCGTTGCGGTAGCGTTCCAGCACGTCGGCGTATTCCGCGGCGAGGAAGGTGCGGATGAAGCTGGATGGCTCGGTCATGGTCCGCCCCAGGAGACGCAGGAAGGTCCGGCCGCCCGCCTCCCCGCTGCCCATGCGCAGCAGGGTGCCGAAGAAGGCATCCACGATCTGGGAAACCTTGAGGGGCGCGCCTTCCGCCCGGGCCTCCAGTTCGTCCAGCACCCGCAGCCGCTCCCGGTTGAGCGTCTCCGTGCGCCGACGCAGCACCGCCTGCATGAGCGCTTCCTTGGAGCCGAAGTGATAATTCACCGCGGCGAGATTCACCCCGGCCTCGCTGGTCACCTGGCGCATCGAGGTGCCCTCGAAGCCCTGCTCCATGAACAGGCGCTCGGCCGCATCCAGGATGCGCTCCTGAGTCTCACCCAATGTCCTGTCGTTGACTGCCATGACCGCCTCGAATTAAAACGAACGTTTGACCCGAATTATACGAACGATCGTCCTAAATGCAAGAAGTTTCTTTGTACTCCGGGGGGCGAGCCATGGCGGCGTTTACGCCATTTTTACATTGGATGTAGGACACTGCCGTTCATGAACCCCAGGTATCCACTCTCCGCGGCCCTGTGCATCCTGACCACGCTCGTCGCCTTCCCCCTGAGGGCGTGGCTGGATGTGGCCAACATCGTCATGCTTTTCCTGCTGACGGTGTTCGTCACGGCGGTATGGCTCGGGCGCGGCCCCTCGGTCATGGCGGCCTTCCTGTGCGTTGCCCTGTTCGATTTCTTCTTCGTACCGCCGCACCTGTCCCTGGCGGTGGCCGACGCCCAGTATCTGGTGACCTTCGCGGTCATGCTGGCCGTGGGACTGATCACCTCCCACCTGGCGGCCCGGCTCTCGGAACGAACTGAACAGGCCCAGGCACGGGAGCGGGAGACACGGGTTCTGTACGAACTGGCGCGGGACCTGGGGGGGGCCTTGACGGTGGACCAGGTGGCGCAGATCACCCAGGGCTTCCTGGCGGGCCTCGAGATGGACACCACGGTACTCGTGCCGGCATCCGCCGCCGACCCGGCGGCCTTCCACGAGTTCGGACCGCGGCACCTGACCGACCTGGAACTGAGTTTCGCGCGCTCGGCCTACGAACGGCGCACCGTCGTCGAGACCGACTCCCTGGCCGGCATGGGCATGGCCATCGTCTTTCTGCCGCTCACCGCACCCACAAAGGTACGCGGCGTGCTGGCCGTGGCGCCGCGCACGGACGTCATCTACCTGGTGCGCTCCCGGCGGACCTTGCTGGAGGCGGTCGCATCCCTGGTGGCGATCATCATCGAGCGCCTGCATTACGCCGAGGCGGCCCGCCAGGGCGAGTTGCAGTTCGAGGCGGAAAAGCTGCGCACGTCCATCCTGTCGTCCCTGTCCCACGACCTGCGCACACCGCTGACCAGCCTGGTTGGCCTGGCCGACTCGCTCGCGCGCCCGCCCTTGCCGGAGAGTGCCCAGGAGACCGCGGGCATCATCCGCGACCAGGCTCACGCCATGCATCACCTCCTGTCCAATCTTCTGGAAATGGCGCGCCTGCAAAGCGGCAGCATCAGCCTGAACCGGGAATGGCAGCCGTTCGAGGAGATCGTCGGCTCCAGCACCCGCCTGCTGGCGGCCATACTCGCCGGGCGCATGCTCGAAGTGGACGTGCCGCGCAACCTGCCCCTGGTGAGCTTCGACGCGGTTCTCATGGAGCGGGTCGTCTGCAATCTGCTGGAAAATGCCGTCAAGTATTCCCCGAAAGGCGCACGTATCCGCTTGAGCGCCCAGGCAGGTAAGGCAAGCCTGGAAGTCGCGGTATTGAACGATGGCCCGGGCTTCCCGCCGGATCGCCTGGATCAGGTCTTCGAGGCCTTCGTCAGAGGCGAGCGCGAGCCGGCCGTGCCGGGAACCGGCCTGGGTTTGGCCATCTGCAAGGCCATCATCGAGGCGCACGACGGGACCATAGCCGCCGAGAACCACGCCGGCGGCGCCTGCGTGCGCTTCACCCTGCCCCTGGGCACGCCCCCCGCCATGGAAGAGGAGGCCGCCCCGTGAGCGACGCCAAACCGCGGGTAATCGTGGTCGAGGATGAGCCCCAGATACGCCGCTTCGTGTCCGACGCCTTGCGCCGGGAGGGCTGCACCCCCATCCAGGCGGGAACGGCGCAACAGGGGCTGGACGAAGTGGTCGCGGGCAAGACCGACCTGGTGGTCCTGGACCTGGGGCTGCCCGACATGAGCGGCATCGAGTTCATACGCGATCTGCGCACCTGGTCCCGCGTGCCCATCCTGATCCTGTCGGCCCGTTCCGGGGAACAGGACAAGATCGCCGCGCTGGACACCGGCGCCGACGACTACCTGGCCAAGCCCTTCGGCGTCGGCGAACTGCTGGCCCGGGTGCGCGCCCTGCTCAGGCGGCACCGGGAAGACGACGACGCCTCGCCCCACCACCGGTTCGGCGACGTGGAAGCGGACCTTTCCCGACGCATCGTCAGCCGGGCCGGGCAGGAGCTGCATCTGACCCAGATCGAGTACCGGCTGCTGGCGGTGATGCTCGCCAACAGCAGCAAGGTTCTGACCCATCGCCACCTCATGCAGGAAGTCTGGGGTCCGGGACACGGCGAGCAGGCCCACTACCTGCGCATCTACGTCGCGCGACTGCGCCAGAAGCTGGAATCCGACCCCACTCAGCCGCAGCACATCCTGACGGAGACCGGCGTCGGCTATCGCTTTCAACCTTGAATCCAGAGGCAAGCATCATGTCTGAAAATTCTGCCGACAAGCGCCTGACCGCCCTGTCCCTGGCGGCCCTGGGGGTCGTCTATGGCGACATCGGCACCAGCCCCTTGTATGCGCTGCACGAAGTCTTCGGCGGAGAACACCATCCCGTGCCGATCACGCCCGACAACGTCCTGGGCATCCTGTCCGTGATCTTCTGGTCGCTGATGGTGGTGGTCAGCCTCAAGTACGTGCTGTTCATCATGCGCGCCGACAACAAGGGCGAAGGCGGCATCATGGCCCTGATGGCGCTGGCCCTGCGGCCGATTCCCGAGGGATCGTTCCAGCGCAAGCTGATCATCGCCCTGGGGCTCTTCGGCGCCGCCCTGTTCTACGGCGACGGCGTCATCACCCCCGCCATCTCCGTGCTCTCCGCGGTGGAGGGCCTGGAAGTCGCCACGCCCGCCTTCAAGCCCTACGTCCTGCCCATCTCCCTGACGATCCTGGTAATCCTGTTCGCGGTTCAGCGCCACGGCACCGCAGCGGTAGGCAGGCTGTTCGGGCCCATCATGGTGCTCTGGTTCCTGACCCTGGGCGTGCTGGGCGTGATCAGCATCGCCCGCTATCCGGTGGTGCTCGGTGCGCTCAACCCGTGGCACGCCTTCCAGTTCTTCGAATTCAACCCCGTGCTGGGATTCTTCGCCCTGGGCGCCACGGTGCTGGCTCTGACCGGGGCCGAGGCGCTCTATGCGGACATGGGGCATTTCGGCAGGAAGCCGATCCAGTTCGCCTGGTTCGGCATGGTCCTGCCGGCGCTCCTGCTCAACTACTTCGGCCAGGGCGCCTTGTTGCTGCACGACCCGAAGACCATCGCCAACCCCTTCTACCTGCTGGCACCCGACTGGCTGCTCTATCCCATGGTGGTCATGGCCACGGTCGCCACGGTGATCGCCTCCCAGGCCGTGATCTCCGGCGCCTTCTCCATCACCCAGCAGGCGATCCAGCTCGGTTTCTCGCCGCGCATGGAGATCAGCCACACCTCGGATGAGCAGATCGGCCAGATCTACCTGCCGGGCATCAACTGGACCCTCCTGATCGCGGTGATCGCCCTGGTGGTCGGTTTCGGCAGCTCCTCCAACCTGGCGGCGGCCTACGGCATCGCCGTGACCGGCACCATGTTCATCACCGACATCCTGGCCTATGTCGTCGCCCGATACGTCTGGGGCTGGGCGCCGTGGCGCGCCTTTCTCGGCTGCCTGCCCTTCGCCATCATTGATCTCGCCTTCTTCTCCGCCAATTCCGTCAAGATTCTGGCCGGCGGCTGGTTCCCCCTGGTATTCGGGCTGGGCGTCTATCTGCTGCTCACCACCTGGAAGCGTGGCCGTGAGCTGCTCAGCGGCCGTCTCGCGGCGGATGCCATGGACACCAAGAGTTTCATCCCGGGGATGGAATACGTGACCCGGGTGCCGGGCACCGCGGTATTCCTGACCCAGAATCTGGAGAACGTGCCCCATGCCATGCTGCACAGCCTCAAGCATTACAAGGCCCTGCACGAACGCATCGTGCTGGTCTCGGTCAAGATCCTGGACGTTCCCCGCGTCACCGAGCCGCGACGGGTGGTCGTCGAGCGCCTGCCCAACGAAGTCTGGCAAGTCCAGGTGTTCTACGGTTTCATGGAACAGCCGGCCTTGCCGCCGGCGCTGGAACAGTGCGCCGAGGACGGGCTTCACTTCGAGCCCATGGACACCTCCTTCTTCCTCGGCCGGGAGACCCTCATCCCGCGCCTCCATTCGGACATGTGCTTCTGGCGCGAGAAGATATTCATCAGCATGTTCCGGAACGCCGGCAGCGCCGCCAGCTTCTTCGGCCTGCCCGCCAACCGCGTGGTGGAACTGGGCACCCAGGTCGTGCTTTAATCCCAGGCCGGCCCGGCCAGAGCCAAACAGGAGCGCCTTCGGTTGAGGCCAGAAAAACTTCGGTGCCGAACAAGGGAAGTCGCGCTTCCGTGTTTCTGCGATTCAGACCGAGGGTTCCAGCTTGATTCTACGGATCAGGCGTCATGCCCCCGCCTAGAACTCGGCGTGCAGGCGCAGCCCTAGAATGGGCACGGGACCACGATCCCGGTTATAGGCCGGGTTGACGACATACTGGTAGTCGGCCCCGAGCGTGAGGCGTTTCTCGACGCGCCAGGAGTAATAAAGCTCCGCGATTTTCTCCGAGCCATAATTCAGCCCCCCGTCGCCGATGAGTATCCCCATGCCGCCGGCGGCGAAATAGTCGCGGGCCTCGCTGGACAAGGCGTTCACCACCACGGCCAAGCCCACCGTATCGTCATGGCGGCCCCAGCGGTCGCCCTTGAGGGAGAGTCCCGCCGACAACGAGCGATTGATTTCCGTGAACTCGAACGCTTCCTTGCCGCCGTCGTTCACGCTGGCCCGGGCGAAGAAGCCCAGGTCGGCGGCCAGTTCCTGCTCGACGTTAAGCGCGTAGCCCGGCCGGGAGGCAAAGCTTCGCACCCGCGCCATGTCCGGCGTGCTGTTCGTCTGCCGAGCCAGGCGCACGGCATCGGCGTAACCGCCCATGTACCCCCGGTTCACGTAGCCCAGGAGCTTCACCTTCCCCGGGCGCGCCAGGAACTGGTGCCTTGCTTCCACTTCCCCGACCCATTCATATTGCTTGAAATTCCTGTCCAGGGTGGTGGTATTGGGGATGGTGGACAGGGTAAAGTAGCCGCCCCTCAGGGTCCACCAGGATTGCGTCCACTCCACCGCCCCACCCTTGGTGAAACCCCAGGCGTCGGCCGCGTAGTCGTAGGCGCCCGCGTCCACGATGGCCCAGTTCAGGAAGTCCGCCCGGGGATCGTGGGCGTAGGCATTCGTATCGAAGATGTCCACGGGCGAGAACTTGCCGAGGGTGATGGTGACGTTCTCCACCGGCTGCGAGCCCGCCAGTTGGTTCGCACCGGGTTCGACCTTCTGCTGCTCGCCGCCCAGGCCGATGACCTGACGAATGAAGGCCCGGGGCAGGCGCAGGTAAGGCGTGTTGGCGCCGATCTTGTAAGCCTCGCCGCTGGGAAAACCCGCCATGCCCAGGGTGTTGCCGAGCCCGAAACCCTGGTCGTACTCCGGGTTGAGGTACAACTCGACGCCCTGCCAGAGACGACCCCCCAGGAACAGGGTCACGTCGGTCGTTTCCGCATTGCGGCGGCGCGGATCCAGGCTGTTCGGGCCGGTATAAGGCGCCGAGAAGGAGGGATGCCATTGAGTGACGTTCGTCATCTGCCCGTGGATGCTCCAGCCTTCGGGGGGCAACCCATCAGGCGCAGACGACGAGTGCGCCATGGCGGACGGCTCCGCGTCCACCTGTTTCCCGGACATGTCCGACGCCGCTGCGACGGATACAGCGACGCCGCAGAGGAGGGCCGCGAGAAGCCGGCGGACTTGTGTTTCGAATTTCATGTTCATCGTTACCCGACTTTCGGAAAGCATTGCCATTGAGGGTCGGGCTGAAGCCCCCCCTTCCAATGCCATTTCTATTGCAGCCGTTCGCACCCTCATCTCTATTGCCAGCCGAAACGCCGGGTATAGTAGCGCTTCATGCCTTGCGTCAGCACCATGTAGCCGGCCAGGATGGCCGCCAGGATCGGGAAATAGGCCAACGGCAATGCCTGAAGCTTGAAGTAGTGGGCGAAGGGCCCCATGGGGATGAAGATACCTATGGCCATGATGAGGCAGGTCGCCATCAGCAGAGGCAGGCCCGGCATGCTCTCGATGAAGGGGATTTTCTGGGTGCGGATCATGTGCACCACCAGGGTCTGGGTCATCAGGCCCTCGATGAACCAGCCGGACTGGAACAGCGTCTGGTGTTCCGCCGTGCTGGCGCCGAATACATACCACATGACCAGATAGGTCGTGATGTCGAAGACCGAACTGACCGGTCCGAAGAACAGCATGAAGCGACCGATATCGCCCGGGTTCCAGCGTTGCGGATCCTTCACCAGTTCCTCGTCCACGTTGTCGAACGGAATGGCGATCTGCGAGAAGTCGTACAGCAGGTTCTGCACCAGCAGGTGCATGGGCAGCATGGGCAGGAAGGGAATGAAGGCGCTCGCCACCAGCACGGAGAAGACGTTGCCGAAGTTGGAACTGGCCGTCATCTTGATGTACTTGAGCATGTTGGCGAAGGTCTTGCGCCCCTCGATCACGCCCTCCTCCAGCACCATCAGGCTCTTTTCCAGCAGGATGATGTCGGCGGCCTCCTTGGCGATATCCACCGCCGTATCCACCGAGATGCCGATGTCGGCCGTGCGCAGGGCCGGCGCGTCGTTGATGCCGTCGCCCATGAAGCCCACCACATGCCCGTTGGCCTTGAGGATGCGAACGATGCGTTCCTTGTGCGCCGGCGTCAGCTTGGCAAAGATGCCGTGGGCTTCCACCGCGCGAGCCAGCTCCACATCGCTCATGCGCTCCACGTGGGAGCCGAGCAGCACGGTATCCGCGTCCAGGCCCACCTGGCGGCAAATCTTGGCGGTGACCAGTTCGTTGTCGCCCGTCAGCACCTTCACCGCCACGCCATGGGCGGCCAGGGCCTTGAGGGCCGGCTCGGTGGACTCCTTGGGCGGATCGAGGAAAGCCACGTAACCAATCAGCGTCAGGCCGGCTTCATCAGCGACGCCATAGGTTTCCCGCGTCGGCGGTTGTTCCTTGGACGCCACCGCCACCACGCGCAGGCCGTCCTCGTTCAACTCCGCCGTGACGGCACGAACGCGCGCCAGCAATTCCGGCGTCAGCGCCTCGATCGCGTCGCCGTGGCGAACCTGGCTGCATACGCTCAGGACTTCCTCGACGGCCCCTTTGCAGATCAGCAGATGGTGCTCATCGTGCTCAGCCACGACCACCGACATGCGCCGACGCTGGAAGTCGAAGGGAATCTCATCCACCTTGCGGAAATTCACCACCGGGTTGAGTTCCTTGTGCACGTCCACGTGCTCCAGCACGGCCACGTCCAGCAGGTTCTTCAGGCCCGTCTGGTAGTAGCTGTTGAGGTAGGCGGATTCCAGCACGTCGTCGGATTCCTGGCCCCACACATCCGTATGGTGGGCCAGGAAGATCTTGTCCTGGGTCAGGGTGCCGGTCTTGTCGGTGCACAGCACGTCCATGGCGCCGAAGTTCTGGATGGCGTCCAGGCGTTTCACGATGACCTTCTGACGGGACAGGATCACGGCGCCCTTGGCCAGGGTGGACGTGACGATCATCGGCAGCATTTCCGGCGTCAGGCCGACGGCGATGGACATGGCGAAGAGGCAGGCCTCGGTCCAGTCCCCCTTGGTGAAACCGTTGATGAAGAGCACCAGGGGCGTCATCACGAACATGAAGCGGATGAGCAGCCAGGCCACCTTGTTCACGCCGGACTGGAACTGGGTCGGCGCCCGGTCGGTGGCGGTCACGCGCTGGGCCAGTGCGCCGAAGTAGGTTCGGTTGCCGGTGCTGACCACCACGGCCGTGGCCGAGCCGGACACCACGTTGGTACCCATGAAGAGGATATTTTCCAACTCCAGCGGGTTTGCGGTGTCCGTGTCCTTCTGGCGCACGAACTTCTCCACCGGCAGGGATTCGCCGGTCATGGCGGCTTGGCTGACAAACAGATCCTTCGCCGCGAGTACCCGGCAGTCGCCCGGGATCATGTCCCCGGCGCACAGCACCACCAGGTCGCCCGGAACCAGCTCCTTCATCGGGATTTCCGTCTTGGCCGGGTCCTTGGGATGCAGTTGCACATCAAAGTAGTGACGCGCCTCCTCCATGGCGTCTTCGGCCAGGTCGTGCCGGATGACCGTCGCGGTGTTGCTCACCATCGCCTTCAACTTGTCCGCGGCCCGGTTGGACTTGCTCTCCTGCCAGAAGCGGATCATCACCGACAACACGACCATGGAACCGATGACGATGGTGGCCTTCAGGTCTTCGGTGAGGTAGGAAATCAGCGCCAAGAGGGTCAGCAGCAGATCGAAGGGCGTCTTGTAGCAATGCCAGAGGTGCAGCCACCAGGGCAGCGGCTTCTCCTGTTCCACCTCATTCAGGCCGAACCGCTCCCGGGCGACTTCCGCCTGCGCCTCGGAGAGGCCATGGGGATGAGAGTCCAACTGTTTGAGCAGCGCATCGGGATCGCTCTTGGCGGCCGCGATCAGGGTCTGGGACAGGGACGGCGGCACTTCGCGGCTGACACCCGTGCCCGCAAAGCTGTCCAGCAGGGCCAGACGACGAAAATGACGACCGATACCACGGGTACGGATGAAACCCGCGAAGAGTTCTTTCAGGATATTGAAGTTCATGACGCGCTACGACCCGAACGAAGGCAGGCAGCCCGAAACTCGCGGCCGATGCAGGCATGCGCATGGCGCACGGCCCCAGCGGCCGACAGGCCACCTACAAGAATCAGATGGGAAGTAGATGCGGCGACCGAGAACCGGCTGCCGGAATGCCACTACCCGCCATTTTGGCAGGGTAGCGGCAGAGTATTACACTGCGGTTACCTTGCCCGTGTGTGGCCGATACAAGATCGACTACTGGAACTGTCCACAAGGGAACTCCAAAAATGAAAACGGCGCATTCTAACAAATCGGAACAGGCATGGCGAGCACGGAGGAGTTTACCGCTCGGGTCACCCGGAGTTACGCGGAGCCGAACCCGATGGCATCTTCATCGTTTTCTCTCAAAAGCAAGATCACCTTGCACCCCTCGTGGAAGAAGAAATCCCGAAGGAGCGCAATCGCCCGCACACGCAAAAAAGCCCTGATTTCTCAGGGCTTTCGTGTGCTAGGTACTTGGCGGAGAGAGAGGGATTCGAACCCTCGATTCCTGTTTTGCAAGAATGCTCCCTTAGCAGGGGAGTGCCTTCGACCACTCGGCCATCTCTCCAAACGCTCGGTCTCGTGTTACCGATCAAGCGGGCGCGCATCATACCCCGATTGGTGTTCCAGCGTCAAACCCCAAGCGGCCATTCCCGGTTTTTCAGACCACCTGGTCCAGATCGAAGGCCTTGTGCAGGACACGCACGGCCAATTCCAGGTATTTCTCGTCAATCACGACGGAAATCTTGATCTCCGAAGTGGAGATCATCTGGATGTTGATGCCTTCCTCGGACAGGGTGCGGAACATCTTGCTGGCGATGCCCACGTGGGAGCGCATGCCCACGCCCACCACCGAAACCTTGGCCGTGCGATTGTCGCCGACGATATCCCTGGCGCCGATGTGGCCCTTGACCTGCTCCTCCAGGATAGCCTTGGTCTTGGCGAAGTCGCCACGGTTCACGGTGAAGGAGAAGTCCGTGGTGCCGTCGTGGCCCACGTTCTGGATGATCATGTCCACATCAATGTTGGCGTCCGCCACCGGGCCCAGGATCTGGTAGGCGATGCCGGGACGATCCGGCACGCCCAGCACGGTGATCTTCGCTTCGTCGCGGTTGAAGGCAATGCCCGAAATGATCGGTTGTTCCATCTTGTTGTTTTCCTCGGTGGTGATGAGGGTGCCCTCCCCTTCCTCCTGGAAGCTGGACAGCACACGCAGTTTGACCTTGTACTTGCCGGCGAACTCGACCGACCGGATCTGCAATACCTTGGAGCCGAGGCTGGCCATTTCCAGCATTTCCTCGAAGGTGATGCGATCGAGCTTCCTCGCCTCGGGCACGATGCGCGGATCGGTCGTGTAGACGCCATCCACGTCGGTGTAGATCTGACACTCGTCGGCCTTGAGTGCGGCCGCCAGGGCCACGCCCGTGGTATCGGAGCCGCCCCGGCCCAGGGTGGTGATATTCCCCTGCTCATCCACGCCCTGGAAGCCTGCGACCACGACCACATGCCCCGACTCCAGGTCGGCCCGCATCTTGTCCTCGTCAATGGCGAGAATGCGCGCCTTGGTGAAGGCGCTGTCGGTGAGGATACGCACCTGGGCTCCGGTGTAGGAGCGTGCCTTCTGGCCCGCCGCGATGAGCGCCATGGAAAGAAGGCCAATGGTGACCTGCTCACCCGTGGACACCATCACATCCAATTCACGCGGATCCGGGTTCGCCTGAATCTCCTTGGCCAGTCCGATGAGCCGATTCGTCTCGCCGCTCATGGCGGACACCACCACCACGACCTGATTGCCAGCCGCCACGGAACGAGCTACCCGCCGGGCCACATTCTTGATGCGCTCGGGAGTGCCGACCGAAGTGCCGCCATATTTTTGAACTATCAATGCCATACCGTCTCGAAGCGTTGATTACGAAAGGGTTAAATTTTAACCCATTTGTGCCGTTGACAGGCGCGTGCCCGCGTTTATGACAGATCGAGAGCTGTTTTCGGGCAGGATTTGCCTTGCCCCACCTGTGCGATTTGTCAAACTTTTTTGCAATCTAGCATTGCATTCGCCCAGAATATGCGACTACAATACGTACGCTTATAACCTTAGTAGTAAGCGGAAAAATATTTTTCCGCCGTGCAGCCGGTAGGCCATGTAGGACAGACGCTTCCACACATGCCACGGGGTTTGGCAGATGAAAAGACAGCCCCACTCCTTCAACCCAAGAGAGGTTTTACCCATGAAGACCATCGAAAAAATTGACGCCCGTGAAATCCGGCGCAAACTCGGCCTGAACCAATCCCAGTTCTGGTCCAAGATTGGCGTGACCCAGAGCGGTGGTTCCCGCTACGAGAGCGGCCGCAACATGCCGCGCCCGGTGCAAACCCTGCTGCGCCTGGTGCACGTGGAACAAGTGGACATCGCCAAGATCCGGAAGGACGACATCGAGGTGGTGGAATACCTGAAGGCCAGCGATCCGGACCTGTACAAGACCCTGAAGAAGGCGGCCCGCACCAAGCAGAAGAAGGCAGCCTGAGCGCAACGCAAAGGCTCGGAAAATTCAGGGACTGAGCCTCACCGCCAGTCCCTTTTCCTTTATGCGACTCGCAATCCGTTCCATGTCCGCCCCGGACAAGACGGAGAGCCGTTCGGCCCCGGCCTGCATGGAAGGGCGGGCAAGTCCGTAGAGCAGGACGCCCTTGAGCGCGGGAATGCCGGCGCCCGCCAGGATAGCCAGGTAGGCGTCCACCTCGACGTCCCGCGGAGCCTGGCCGTCCAGGGCGAAGACGCAGGTCTGCACCCAGGTGGCGCAGAGTCCGGCGCACATACCCAGTCGCCGCGCCACCGTTTTCGGATCCAGGCGCACACCGTTGATCGCAGACGCCCGACTGGCGCTGCCCGCATCCACCTTGAACCAGACCTCGCCGCCGCAGCGCGCCAGCAGAGCCAGTCCGCGCCGGACAGCCGGCCGGTCCACCAGGCTGCCGTTGGTGATCAGCCGCACCGGCACGTCCAGGTTCATTTCGCGCATCACGAGGGCGACCCGCGCCACCGCTTCCGGAAACTCCCTGGCGCTGGTGGGCTCGCCGTTGCCGGAAAAGGCCAGATCCACGATGCGCCGCATGCCTTCCGGCACCCGCAAGCGCATGAAATCCCCGTGCAGGAGTTCCCCGAGGAAACCGCGCAGTTCGGTTTCAAGACGCCCCAGGTCAATCGGCGGCGCCGTGCCTCTTACCAGGTCCGGCACCTGGCAATAGAGGCAGTGCCAGTTGCAGGCATTGTTCGGGTTGAGGTTGATCCCCACCGACACCCCTCCCGCCCGCCTGGACACCACCGGGTATACATAGAGCAGGCCGGCCGCATCACGGCTGTGGTCGTTTATCGCTAGCGCGTTTGAAGGCATGGCAAGAGGCTAGGGAACGGTGGGCACGCTACGCTTTGCCCACCCTACGGGCCAGGGTCTGACATCAAAGCCCCGATGTTATAATCTGCCGCCCAAATCACCTAATCCCCTACCCCCATGCGCATCACGCGCCGCCTTGAATTTGACGCGGGTCACCGCATCCCGGACCACCGCAGCCAGTGCCGCCACCTGCACGGCCATCGCTATGCCCTGGAGGTGACCCTGTCCGGCGACATCATCCGTCAGGATGGCTCGCCCGCCAACGGCATGGTCATGGATTTTTCCGAGGTCAAGGCCATCGCCCGCGCCCATGTGGTGGATGCCTGGGACCACGCCTTCCTGGCCTGGCGTGCCGATGTCCAGGTCGTGCAGTTCCTGCAATCCATGCCCGACCACAAGACGGTGGTGCTGGATGAGGTGCCCACGGCGGAGAATCTGGCGCGCATCGCCTTTGACATCCTGGACGCCGCCTACCGGGACACCTACGGCAACCAACTGCGCCTGGAGCGGGTTCGCCTCTTCGAGACCCCCAACTGCTGGGCGGATGCACTTCGGGACGAAAACGCCGACGACTGACATGTCGGGCTGAAGCCCGACCTACGGTAACGAGCGCACCAGTCTGGTAGGTCGGGCTTCAGCCCGACAAAACCCCGAAAAAAACGGGCCGCCCTCGGGCGGCCCGTTCATTTCCCGCTTACCCCTTCACTCAGGAAGACATCTCCGTCAGGATGTTCTTCAGCCAGCTCTCCGCGTAGAGATGTTCCAGCCGGGTCTGGGAGAAGTCCACCGGCGAAATGCCACCGGAATTGGGCACGGCGATGATCTTGCCCTCGGCCACCTTGTACACCCCGGCGACGCTGATGGACTCGTGATCATTGATCGCGCTGTAGCACACGTTGATGCCGGACAGATCCACGGTCTCCTTGCCGTTCATCAGGGCCACCACGTTGGTGGCACAGACCTTGGCCTGGGAGTTCGCCGAATAGCCCGACTTGGGCATGGCACCCGCGAGGCAGGAATCGCCGATGACGTGGATATCCTTGTGCAGGGTCGACTCGAAGGTGGTGGCATTCACCGGGCACCAGTTGCCGCCCGCCTCCACCAGCCCGGCCTTGACCGCGATGGCGCCCGCCCGCTGCGGCGGAATGAAGTTCACCACGTCGCCCTTGTGATCTTCCAGGCCCTCGACAAACAGGGTCTTGGTGGCAGCATCCACCTTGGTGACCTTCTTGGACGGCACGTACTCCATGATCCCGGCGTACTGTTCCTTCCAGGCCTTCATGAACAGGGGCTTCTTGGCCACCACGTCCGAGTTGGCGTCCAGCAGGAACACCTTGGACTTGGGCTTGTGCTGCTTGAGGTAATGGGCGATCAGGGAGACGCGCTCGTAGGGTCCGGGCGGGCAACGATAGGGCACGAGCGGCATGCTGACGATGACCGTGCCGCCGTCCTTCATGGCCTCCAATTGTTTCCGGAGCAGGATGGTCTGCTCCCCGGCCTTCCAGGCATGGGGAATGGCCTGGTCGGTCTTGTCGTCGTAGCCCTCGATCTCGGAGGTGCGAAATTCCACACCCGGCGAGACGATCAGCCGGTCGTAGGCGATATTGCCGTTGGCCGTGGCCACCACCTTGGCCGCCGGGTCAATGCCGGTGACTTCGGCATGGACCAGCTTGATGCCGTGGTTGGCGGTGAGCTTGTCGTATCCGATGGTCAGGGGTGCCAAGTCGGAAATCAGGCCGCCGATGTAGTAGTTGCTGAATGGGCAGGAGATGAACTGCTTGTTGCGCTCGATCAGCACCACCTCGATGCTCGCATCCATCATGCGGATGTACTTGGCGGCGATGGTGCCGCCGTAGCCGCCCCCCACCACCACGACGCGGCGCCCCTTCTTGGGCATGAAATCGGCGGCACGGGAAATCATGGGGGCACCTGCTGCGCCCACGCCGGCGCCCAGGAATTTCAGGAAACTTCTGCGGTCCAGGGTCATATTCTTGTCCTCCCTCACTTCACGCTGGCATAGAAATGGAGCACGGCGTCCAGTTCTTCCTTGGAAAGAGGCTTGACCTTCTCCGCCATCTTTTCGCTCATCTTGCGCTGGCCTCCGGTATAGAGATCCATCTGGACCTGGAGGTACTTCAGCCACTGGCCGGCCATGATCGGGGAATTGTCCTTGCCTTCCTTGCCGTCTTCCACGTGGCAACGGATGCAGTGCTTTTCCTGAAGCTCGGCGCCCTTGGCGACCTTGGCCTTGTCCACCGCCTGGGCCGGTGAGTGGTGCTTCTGGCCGGCGAAGAAATCGCCCATGGCCTCGATCTCGGCATCCGTATAACCCTTGGCCAGGCGCCCCATGACGGTGGAGGTGCGGGTTTCGAGGACGGGCTTGCCATCCTTGTCCAGCACCGGCTTGCCCTCGGCATCCTTCTTCGGGATACCCTTGAACTCCTTCATGGCCGTCACGATGGCGGCCTTGGACTGGCCCGCCAGACTCGGCATGCTCGGACCCGCGCTTTCGCCGTGAGTACCATGGCACCCGGCACAGGCGTTGGACAGCATGGCCGGCGTGGACGCACCCGCCTGCGCACCGGCGGCGGCCAGCAGCAAGCCACTGGTCAGCAGCGCGCAGGACACTCCCCTACTTCTCATTTTCCCCATACTCATTTCCTCCAGCATTGGTTGGAAAGAACATCGGCGGCTCTCGCGGCCGCCTCGCGGTTTTGCCGTTACTGCTTCACGACATTGTAGTAATTCTTGACGCCCTCCACGGGCTTGTCCAGGCCGAACTGGTAGCCCAGGGACACGAAATGGTAGCGGGCGGCGGAGTAGTCTTCGTGGATGGCAAAGCCGAAGTAGTAGGTCTTGCCGGCCTCGATGACGTGGTCGCCCTTGCCGCCGCCGGCCAGGTTGCGCGCGAAGATGACCACCCACTTGTTGCCTTCCTTCTTGCCCTCGGCCGCCACCAGTCCCTTGCCGCCCTGCATCTGGCGCGAGTCGGCCACATAGCCATCCACCGGCTTTTCGCCCTTGCCGCTACGGAACTGGATCAAGTCCATGAACTTGCCCGAAGCCAGGTCGGCGCCCTCGATGTACTTGGTCTTCTTTTCGTCCTTGGCCTCCTTCATGGTGCGCAGATCCTTGTGGCAGGTGACCCAGCAGCCATTGATCTCCGCGCCCGGCACGGTGCCGCCGCCATCGAACATCATGGTCAGCTTGACCTCGTTCTTCGGGTCCATCTTCTTGCCGTCCGCGGCCTTCTGGGCCTGCCATTCGAAGCGGAAATAGATCTTGCTGCCGTCGTGGATGGCCTGGAAACCCACCGGGACATAGCCGGCCTTGCCCACGGGCGGATTCGGTTCCTGCACGGTCTTGGAAACCCCCACCGGCTTGCCCGCGACGATGGCCTCGCCGATCTCGTTGGCGTCCCCTTCGTGGCACTTGGCACAGGGGCGCTTCTTCTCGATGATGTCTGCCGCCGAGGAATGGTCGGGCTTGTTCATCACCCATTCGAAAGCCGCCTGGCCGGGGTAGAACACCTTGATGTTGCGCATGGGTGCCTTGCTCCAGTCCAGGGCGGGGATGCCGCCGCTCGCGGCGACGGCCGCCGCCTTGGTTTCCGATTTTGGAGCAGCCTCGGCCTTCGGAGCCGCTTCAACCTTGGGAGCAGCCTCCGGCTTCGGGGCTGCCTCCCCCTTCGGAGCGGCTACCGTCGCGGCGGAGGGAGCGGCAGGCGCGGCATTCGGTGCGGAGGCGGCCACCCCTGGTGCGGCCGCGGTAATCGCTTCGGGCGCGGGCGCTTGAGCGGCCCCCTGATGTACGGGTTTGTGCACGATGCCCTTGTGGCAATCAATACAGGTCTTGCCGTCCTCTATCGCGCCTTCATGCTTCACGACCGAGCGATCCTTCTGCTTGGTCTTGTCCATGGTCTCGAACTTGTGGCAGTTGCGGCACTCCCTGGAGTCGGTCTCCTTCATCCGGGCCCAGACCCGCTGCGCCATTTCCAGCCGGTGAGCCTCGAACTTCTCCGGGGTATCCACGACACCGCTGAGATGACCGATGATGTCCCGCGCCGCCAGCAGCTTCATGGTGAGCTTGCGGCCGTAGTCAATGGGGTTCTTGCTGGAAGCCACGTGGCAATCGGCGCAGGAGACGGAGATGCCGGCGCGATTCTTGTAGTGGATGGATTTCTTCAGATCCTCAAAGGGGATCGTCATTTCGTGGCAGGAGATGCAGAACTCGGTGCGGTTGGTCCACTCCATGCCCATGTTCAGTCCGCCCCAGATCAGGATACCGCCGATGATGCCGATGAGCATCATGCGCAGTATGGAACAGGCGGGCGGGCGCTTCAGGCGCTGCCAGAAGCTCCGCTTCTCCGTCGTACCGCAAAATCCCTGATTCTCAGCCATCTCTCGCGACTCCCTCTCGTTTCCACGCAGGCACATAGCCAGCCTTGAAAGCCTCTGGAGCAAGCAAAGAAGATGGATTGGAGAGCACAACGGAACCCGTGCGGGCCATGGCAAGGCACGCCGCTTTCCGCTTCAGGTCTTGATGAGAGCCGAACCTCAGCCAGGCAGAACATCTCCCCGCCTCGGTGGACCGTTTCCTGCGACCCGCCACCCGTCCGCAAACCCGCGCAGGGAACGCCGGGGGAAGAATCCCCGGGACCTGCCATGCGGCACGATTTCCACACCCCGCCCCGGCATCTGCGCGCCGGCAGCAAGGTTCTCCTCCGTCACCCCATTGGGGCTTGTTGCCCCGGGCTTGGCGCCCTTCTATGGGTATTTATAATGTCCGGCGATTATGGCAAATGTAACCATCGGTTACAAAATCGAATTTTTGCCAACACACATAAGATAGTTTTATCGCAACGGCGCAACCCGACAGCCCGCGAGGCCGGAGGAAGCCCCCGGCCGCGGCGAATGGCAGACGCATCAGAATCAATTTGCACACCCAAGGGATTATTTATCGCCCGCCTTCGGGTTAGAATCGTCCCTTCGTGAATCGAACCAGCGATTCTCTGCAACCTTGAAGGAGAAACAGATATGGCCGTGGTTTTCGCCAAGACCCAAAAGGGACAGACTGAGGTGGAAACCCGAAGCGGCGGCCTCTCGCCACGGGTGCGCCGGGTGCTCATCATGGTAGATGGACGACGGACGGTGGACGAACTGCGCGGCATGCTGGCTGCGGATGACCTGACCCACACCCTGGGCATGCTGGAAGAAGAGGGCTACATCGCCATGACCGCCCTGAAGGACGAGCGGTCCGGCCAGACCCGGGCGGCCCCGGATCACCCCCTGCCCGCCATCACCGCCTTCCGGCCCCTGGTCATCCAGTCCGGCGACCCATCCAAGCTGGACAAGGCCCGGAACTTCATGGCCAACACCCTCAATGTCTTCGTCGGTTCCCTGGGCGCCAGTTCCCTGCTCACCCGCATTGAAACCGCCGAGGGCCACGAAGGCCTGCGCGCCGTGTTTGACGAATGGTACCAGGCCATGGTCAGTTCCCGGGACGGCCGCCGCGAGGCAGAGTCCCTGCGCACGAAACTGCTGGAAGTGATTTGAGGTAGGTCGGGATTCATCCCGACAGGCCCACGCATGGCGCCCGATGTCGGGCTGAAGCCCGACCTACACTCAGCCGCAGCTATCCTTGACGCCGAACTTCCGCAGGATGTTTTCCAGCGGGCAGAACTTGGTGAAGCCGCTCTGAAAGAGATTCACGCCGACGAAAACGGTGAACCAGAGCCAGTTCTTGCTCATGAAGATCGGGCTGCCTTCCACCCCCAGCGCCAGGGACAAGAGCACGAAGAAGCCGGCGAAGATGCGGACGAATTGATTAACGGTCACTGGTTTGCTCCTTTTAGTCGCAAGTAAGGGGTAAGCGGTTAGCGATGAGCGATGAGCGGGTAGTTCAGCTTACCGCTCACCGGCTCACCGCTTACTTTTCTGCCGTGCGCCCGCGCATGGCAGAAAAATAAAGCACCGGTATCACCACCAGGGTCAGCAGGGTGGACACGAAGATGCCGAAGATCAGGGCAAGGGCGAGGCCGTTGAAGATCGGGTCATCCAGGATGAACAAGGCGCCGAGCATGGCCGCAAGGCCCGTGAGGGCGATGGGCTTGGCGCGCACGATGGCCGACTGAATCACGGCTTCCGCGAATTCGACGCCCTCCGCCACCTGCTGGTTGATGAAGTCCACCAGCAGGATGGAGTTACGCACGATGATCCCGGCCAGGGCGATCATGCCGATCATGGAGGTGGCGGTGAACTGGGAACCCCACAGGGCATGGCCCGGCATGACGCCGATGATGGTGAGCGGGATGGGCGCCATGATGATGAGAGGCACCAGGTAGGAGCGGAACTGGGCCACCACCAGCAGGTAGATCAGTATCAGGCCCACGCCGTAGGCCGCCCCCATGTCGCGAAAGGTTTCGTAGGTCACCTGCCACTCGCCGTCCCACTTCACCGAGTAGCCGGCATAGGGATCGTCCGGCTGATGGATGAACCAGTCCTTGATGGTACCGGCCATGCCGGGACCGCCTGCGAGCTCCATGCCGGCAACCGCAGCGCGGATGTCGAACATGCCGTAAAGCGGAGAATCCAGCTTGCCGGCCACGTCGCCCACGACGTACACGACGGGCAGCAGATCCTTGTGGTAGATGACCTTCTCCCGGTCCATGCGCTGGGCGCGCACCACTTCGGAGATGGGAATGAGGCGACCATCCCTGGAACGCACGGTCATCTTCAGGAGGTTGTCCACGGAACTCTGCTGTTCGGCCGGCAAGGTGACCCGCACCGGCACCTCGTACTTGGACTCACCGGTGTGGGCCGGCGTCACGTCCTCGCCGGTAAGGCCCAGGCGCACCACTTCCACGATGTCCTTCTGGGCCACGCCCAGCAGCGCCGCCTTGGCCTGATCCACCCGCAGGAGCACCTTGGGCGCATTGGCATTGACCGAGTCGTCCACGCCCACGATGTCGGCGGTCTTCTCGAATTCCGCGCGCACCTTCTTGGCCACCACCATCTGCCCGGCGTAATCCGGCCCGTAGACCTCGGCGACGATGGGCGAGAGTACGGGCGGGCCCGGAGGCACTTCCACCACCTTGGCATTGCCGCCGTGACGGGCGGCGATGTCGTGGATTTTCTGGCGCACGGCGCCGGCGATCTCGTGGCTCTTCCTCGTGCGGTGATGCTTGTCCGCCAGGTTCACCTGGATGTCGCCCATCTCGCTCCCGTTGCGCAGGTAATACTGACGCACCAGGCCATTGAAGTTGATCGGGCTGGCGGTTCCGGCATAGGACTCGTAGTCCGTGACCTCCTCCACCGAGGACAGGTAGACGCCCATCTCGTGCAGCACCCGGGCCGTGTCCTCCACCGGGGTGCCCACGGGCATGTCCAGCACCACCTGGAACTCCGACTTGTTGTCGAAGGGCAGCATCTTCAGCACCACCAGCTTCACCACCGCCAGGGAAACGGAGAGGACGATGGCGCCGAGGATGCCCAGCCAGAGCTTGCGCCGGGCCCGCCTGCCCGTGCGTTCATCCAGGTAGGGCGAGAGGAGGCGCCGGAAGAAGCGATCCATCTTGCCCGGCCCGGCCGTCTCCCCGTGGCCGCCGCCATGACCGCCATGTTCCCCCTTCACCACCAGGTAGAACCAGGGCGTGATGACGAAGGCGATGGCCAGGGAGATGGCCATGCCCATGGAGGCGTTGATCGGTATGGGGCTCATGTAGGGCCCCATCAGGCCGGACACGAAGGCCATGGGCAGGAGCGCCGCGATCACCGTGAGGGTCGCGAGTATCGTCGGGCCGCCCACCTCGTCCACCGCGCCGGGAATGATCTCCCACAATTTCTTGCCGGGCTCCATCAGGCTCCGGCGATGGATGTTCTCCACCACCACGATGGCGTCGTCCACCAGGATACCGATGGAGAAAATCAGGGCGAAGAGGGACACCCGGTTCAGGGTGAAGCCCCAGGCCCAGGAGGCGAACAGGGTCGCGGCGAGCGTCAGGGACACGGCGGCGCCGACGATGATCGCTTCCCTCCAGCCCAGGGCGAAGAACACCAGCAGCACCACGAAGGACGTGGCGAAGATGAGTTTGCCGATGAGCTTCTGGGCCTTGTCCGTGGCGGTTTGGCCGTAGTTGCGCGTGACCGTGAAGTTCACGCCTTCCGGAATGACCGTACCCTTCAAGGCGTTGGCGCGGGCGATGACCTGCTCGGCCACGTCGGCCGCGTTGACCCCCGGCTTCTTGGAAACGGACAGGGTGACCGCCGGATATTCCTGGCCCACTCCCGCGCCCTTGGTCCCGGCAGGAATGCCGGCTTCGGCGGCGGCCTTGCCCACCCCGAACATGACGTACTGGCTCGGCTGGTCGGGTCCGTCCTCGACGCGCGCCACGTCGGACATGAACACCGGATGGCGGTTGAAGACGCCCACCACGAGTTTCTTCACGTCGGCGCCGGATTCGATATAGGTACCGGTCTGGACCAGCAGTTCCTGGCCGCCCGCCACCAGGTTGCCGGCCGGCTGGGAGGAATTGGAGACCTGGAGCGAGGCCCGGATATCCTGGGCCGTCACGCCATGGGCGTTCATGGACTCGGAGTCCATGAGCACTCGGATCACATGACCCGGCCCGCCCACGGTGGTCACGTCCCGAGTGCCCTTGACGCGCTTCAGTTCGATCTCCACGGCACGGGAGACCTCCTGCATGTCGAAGGCGGTGCGGGTCTTGTCCGGTGTCCAGAAGCTCAGGGTGACGATGGGCACGTCGTCAATGCCCTTGGGCTTGATGATGGCCTCGCCCACGCCCAGGTTGGGCGAAACCCAGTCCCGGTTGGAGTTGATGGTGTCGTAGAGGCGCACCAGCGCCTGAATCGGGTCCTCGCCCACGATGTACTGGACCGTGATCACGGCCATGCCCGGGCGGGAAACGGAATAGATGTGGTCAATGCCGGAGATGCGCGAGAGCACCTGCTCCGCCGGCCGCGCCACCAGATTCTCCACGTCGCGGGCGGAGGCGCCCGGGAACGGGATGAAGACGTTCGCCATGGTGACGTTGATCTGCGGTTCCTCCTCCCGCGGCGTCACCAGCACCGCGAATATCCCGAGGAGAAGGGCAACCAGGGCGATCAGAGGCGTGATCTGGTTGCGAAGAAAGAATGCGGCGATGCGTCCGGAAATGCCCATATTTTTGGTTAGCGGTAAGCGGAAAGCGGTGAGCGGCGGGGAAGACGAAACGCCGCTTACCCCTTACCGCTCACGGCTCACCGTGTTACTTGCCTTTCAGTTTCATGATGCCCAGGGCGTTCAACACGAGCTTCTCGAACACGTGCTCGGAAGTGCCCTTCTTCATCTTGCGCAGGAAATACTTCTCGAAGGCGACCTTGGCCAGGTGCACCCACTTGCCTTCAGAGAACCAGTTCACGTTGCGCGGCGGGATCTGGGGCAGGGCCACGAAGGCGGCGCCGCTGTCACCGAAGTCCGCCAGACAGATGGCGTTCCAGGTGGCCTTTTCCACAGGTTCCTTGCCGTCCAGCATGGCGCGCAGATTGTGCGCCGTGGCCGTCACCATGGACTCGATCATGTAACCGGTCTTGGGCGTGCCGCAGGGAACCGGGGTCGCCTCCACCGGGGGAATGGCCACGCACACGCCCACGGAGAAGATGTTCTTGAACTTGGGATTCCGCTGATGCTGGTCCACCAGGATGAAACCGCGGGGATTGGTCAGCCCCTCGATACCGAACACGGCGTCAATGCCCTTGAACGCCGGCAGCATCATGGCGTACTTGTGGGGCAGTTCGTGCTCCTTCTTCGGCTTGCCTTCCTCGTCGTGCTCCGTGACGAACATCTTGCCCGCCTCGACCTTGGTCACCTTGGCGTTGCAGATCCACTTGATGTGGCGGTCGCGGAAGATGGACTCGATCATGCCCTTGGAATCGCCCACGCCACCCAGGCCCAGATGGCCGATGTAGGGTTCGGCGGTGACGAAGGTCATGGGCACCTTGTCGCGAATCTTGCGGCGGCGCAGGTCCGTTTCCATGATCATGGCGAACTCGTAGGCCGGGCCGAAGCAGGACGCCCCCTGCACCGCACCCACCACGATGGGGCCGGGATCCTTGACGAATTTCTGCCAGTTCTGCTCGGCGTGCACCGCGTGATCCACGTGGCAAACGGAGTTGGTATGGTGTTCCGGCCCCAGGCCTTCCACTTCCTCGAAGGCCAGCTTCGGACCGGTGGCGATCACCAGGTAGTCGTAGTCAATCTTGCGGCCATCGGCCAGTTCGATCTGGTTCTGTTCCGGGTGCAGACGCTTGGCGCCCACGGCGATGAAACCGATCTTGCGCCGCTCCAGGATCGGACCCAGTTCGAGCTCGATGTCATCCCTCTTGCGCCAGTCCACCGCAACCCAGGGATTGCTGGGGGTAAAGTGGAACTTCGGGTTGTTGGAAATTACGGTGATACGATCCTCAGGCCTTGCGGCTTCACGAATCTCATACGCCATCGGCATGCCGCCGATACCCGCCCCCAGAATCACGATATGCGCCATCTGTCTTCCTCCTTTGGAAAATACCGGGAAGTCTCCATCCCAAAAAATCGAATAATTATCGTTACCTTGGTTTCAGAGAGGCGCCCCCGCTTGCCGGGCACCTCCTTCACGTTCTTCTACCCTGCTTCAGCCCTGCTTCAACCTGATCTCGGCCTGGACCGGATCCAGAACCACTTTCTCTCCCGCGGAAATCCCGGCCAGCACTTCCGCCAGGCCATCCGCCAGATTTTCGCCCAATCGGACCTGGCGCAGGGAGAGCTTGCCCGCGCCGTCCTGCACATAGACCGCCGTCACCTCGCCTCGGCGCAACACCGCCTTCTGCGGCAGCACCAGCTTCCTTGCCTGTCCGATGACAAAATGCGCCCGAGCGAACATGCCGGGCACGGCGCCCGCGCCGTCTCCGGGCAGGATCACCCTCGCCCGCACCGCGTGGGTCTGGCTGTCCGCCGTGGGCAAGACCTCCACCCGGACGCCATCCAGCCATCTGCCGCTATCCGGAAACTCCACCCGCGCCTTGAGGTTCTTCCTCACCTCGGCGAGCTTGTATTGGGGAATGCTCGCCACGACGCGCAGGCTGCCCGGCTCGAACACGGAGATCAGCGGCTTGCCCGGCTCGGCCATCTCGCCCATCTCCACCAGACGCTGAGCCACGACGCCCGTCAGGGGTGAGCTTACGGTGGTGAAACTCTTCACCGTCGCGGCCTGGCCATGGCCCGCGCGCGCCGCATCAAACTGGCCCTGGGCCGCCTTGTAGGCGGCTTCCGCCTGGTCCAGCGCAGCCTGGCTGACGAATTTCTGGGTAAAGAGGTTCCTGGTGCGCTCGAAGCTTGCCTTGGCGTTGGCCAGGCTGGCGGAGGCGGCCTGGGCCTGAGCGTCCGCGCCGGCGGCTGCCTGGGCCGTCTCCCGCTCGTCAATCCGCATCAGCACCTGGCCGCGCTTGACCTTGTCGCCCGCATCCACGCGCATTTCCATGACCCGCCCCTGGACCTGGGACGCCACGGTCGCCTGATGGATGGCCTCCACCACGGCTTCAGCGGGGTAGGTCAGGAATACCTCCCGCATCTCCACCGTCACCGTGGACAGGGCGGGGGCCGCCGCACGCACTGGCGCACCGGCCAAGGCCGCCGGCAGAATCAGTGCTGCCGCCAGTCGCGTAAACAAAAATCCGCGCCGGCTCGGAACGCCTTCGGCGCGGAACAGGGAGAAACATCTTTTCATGGAAATATAAGCACTATCTAATATTCCTTTCGGTCCTTAAGCTTACCTTATTGGGCAAGGATCGCAATCGAAAACTTTTATACACAAATAAGTCAAAGCGCGAGCAGGAGGCCGAAATGCCTACTCAGGCTTCCTGGCAAGTGCTGGGTTTGAAGATATCGCAATAATACGGGCCAGCCGGAAACACAAGATTACAAATAAACGTGGAAACCTCTGCTTGAACCGCAGAGACGCGGAGGCGCAGGGGAAAAACCATGCGTTATCGTGGCTTGCAATTTCAGCCATTGGGTGACGCCGAAAATCCGCACAAGTTCTTGTTTTATCAGCGTCTCTGCGGTGAATCAAATGCTTCTTCCAGGATCAACGGCCCCGCAGAAGGTCTCAAGACGCCGCCAGGGCGGAGATCGCGAAATCCGCGATGGCGGAAATCACGCCCTCGCTCTGTCCTATGGCCGCCGTGACCCGTACCTCCAGCCCGGGATGCCGTACCCGGGCCGCCGCCACCAGTTCGGGCAGATCCTTCCTGATGTGCCCCCCCGGCGCCATGAAGGCGGGAACGATGGTGATGCGAGCGAAACCCGCTCCCGCCATCCGATCCAGGGCTTCGCCTATCAAGGGCTGCATCAGTTCCAGGAAGGCCAGTTCCACGCGAACCTCCGGGCGTCTCTGACGCACGAGCGCGCATATGCGCTCCAGGGGTTCCGCCCAGGCCGGGTCACGCGCGCCGTGGGCAAAAACCAATATCGCTTCCTTCGTCATCGCTTTCTCCATTCCGTGTCCCTCAAACATTGCCGCACCTACGCAACATCGGGGCGATACGGCCAGTTCCAAGCCCCGCCCGCGCCTTCCCAAAAATCTTCCACCGGGCAGCACGTCGCACCCTAAGCCGAAGGTCGGAAATTGCCGTTAAGTACCTCATATCGTCGCGGAGCAGCCACCATGAAAATCGCCGCTTATTCCATGGACTTGTCCAGCCAGCATTACGCCACCAACGCCCGATCCGTGTCGGAGAATCTCAAGATGTGGGTCGGCGCCCAGCGTCCGGACTTCGAGGGCAAGGGGCGAACCCTGGTAGCGCCGGCCGACCCGCCCCGGGTGGACATCTCCCCCGCCGCCAGGCAGGCCCAGGAAACGGCGCCTTCCGCCGAGGCGGATGAGGGCACGATCGGCGACCCGATGTTGAGTCTGGTGAAGTCCATCGTCGAGATCATGATCGGCCACAAGCTGAAGCTATTTTCCGCGGCCAGCCTGGGTAGCCAGGGGTCGGGAACCTTGTCCGGAAGTTCCGCCAGCCACCCGACGCAATCGGCCCCGCCGGCCAAGGCCGGTTTCGGCATCGAATATGATCGCCAGGAAACCCGCACGGAGGCCGAGCGGACGAGTTTCCAGGCCAGCGGCAGCATCCAGACCACCGACGGCAAGCAAATATCCTTCAACCTGGACGTGCAGATGAGCCGCTCCTACTCCGAGCAATCCAGCGTCAGCCTGCGGGCCGGGGACGCCGTGAAAAAGGATCCTCTGGTCATCAACTTCTCCGGCACGGCGGCACAACTCCAGGACACCCGCTTCGCCTTCGACATCGCGGGGGACGGACAGACGGCCAAGGTCGCCCTGCTCGGCTCGGGCAGCGCCTACGTCGCCCTGGACGCCAACGGCAATGGCAAGGTGGATTCGGGCAAGGAACTCTTCGGCACGGCCAACGGCAACGGCTTCGCCGACCTTAAGCAATACGACGCGGACGGCAACGGCTGGATAGACGACAACGATCCGATCTTCAGCCAACTCAAGGCCTGGTCTCCGGATGCCAAGGGTGGCGGCAGCCTGACGAGCCTCAAGGCCCTGGGCGTGGGCGCCTTGTCCCTCTCCAGCCAGACCACGCCCTTCGAAATCAAGGATGGCGCCAACCAGTCCCTCGGTGCGGTGAAGAGCACCGGCGTCTACCTGAACGAGAACGGCAGCGCCGGCACCCTGCAACAGATAGATCTGACGGTGTGAGGGTTGGGAAGTGGGGAGTGGGGAGTGGGGAGTGGGGAGTGGGGAGCGGCGGATGAATATTTCACAATGTGATATATTCCGCATCCCAGAATCCAGGATCGCCCCCGTGCCCCCCCCCACAGAAGCCAAAGGCTCCATCCAGGTCATCGAGCGCATGATGAACCTGCTGGAGGTACTGTCCCACTATCCAGACCCGGTGAGCCTGAAGCAACTCGCCGCCGATACCGGGCTGCATCCGTCCACCGCGCACCGCATCCTGGCCGCCATGGCCGCCGGCGGTTTCACCGAGCGCGAGGAGGGCGGCACCTATCGCCTGGGCATCCGCCTCCTGGAACTGGGCAACATCGTCAAATCCCGCATCTCCATCCGGGAAACCGCCCTGCCCGCCATGCTGCGTCTGCATGGCGAGACGGGAGAGAGCGTGAACCTGGGCGTGCGCCAGGACGACGCCATCGTCTATGTGGAACGCACCTCCAGCGGCCGCTCCGCGGTCAGGGTGGTGCATATCGTCGGCGCCCGCGCGCCCCTGCATATCACCGCCACGGGCAAACTCTTCCTGGCGGACGACGGCCCCCAGAAAGTCCGGGAATACGCCCGCCGCACCGGCCTGCCCGGCGCCACCCCGGCCTCCATCACCACCCTGCCCGCCCTGGAGCGGGAACTGGACAAGGTGCGCCGCCATGGCTACGCCTTCGACATGGAGGAAGTGGAGCCCGGCGTGCGCTGCATCGCCGCCGGCATTCGGGACGACGACGGCGTGCTGGTGGCCGGCCTGTCCCTGTCCACCCCCAACGACCGTTTCGATCCCGACCGTGCCCTCCTGGTGCGCCGCACCGCCGAGGAAATCTCCCGCGCCATGGGTTACGTACCGCCCAAGGCCTGAAAGCCATCCAGAGCAGGCCTCCGGCTATTTCGGAACGCCCCTCTCTGTGGTACATTCCGCCGCGCTGCCCGCCCCGCATGCACGGGCAATCCTGTCCTCCTCGTAGTTCAATGGATAGAACGGGCGCCTCCTAAGCGCCAGATACAGGTTCGATTCCTGTCGAGGGGACCAGCCAACGTTCCAGGAACGTTCGAAGCAGTCCGGAAAGTTCAACTAAGCCCGCGTAGATGCGGGCTTTTTTGTTTCTGTCTTGCCAGGTGCGTCTTCGGAACGCCAACAGCCCCCCTTCTCCGGCGGTCGCTCGCTGTTCTTGTCCACCACCTGGCCGTGACTGATCCACGCCGGAACAGGCCGGGACATTGCCAAGCTTTTCAGCATGACTTATCTCCTTGAAATAATCTTGGCCGCCCCATGGGTCTGCCGGGGCGGAATAAACCCGAGCAGAGAGGTAGGGGAACTTCAAGTGGTTTCTTAAATACGACATGCAAGCCGTCGCCGAGGGCCGTTCCGTTGTTGATGCACCGGATGGATTTTCCCCGTCGCCCCAAGGAGTTATTGATGAGGGCGGAGTGTTGGCTTGAGACTCGACTTGTGCACAAACCCGGGCCTGTTACAGAATCATGATAGGCCTGCGGCAGTCTTGTTACAGGGCTCCCCCAGAGCGGGCTGAAAGGTGCTTATTTTCAATGGGTTACAATATTGCCCACTTCTTGCACAAAGCAACAATTTCCCCTATCCAACAGGCAGTTAATGCGCTTGCGGGGGGCACTACTCACATAGTTATCCACAGGTTTTGTGGGTATCTTTCCCGGCCCCCATTTGGCGCTCTTTCCTGTCTGAATCCTGACGACCTCCTCAGGCTATGGCACCCGAGATCGCCGGTTTCCGGGCTTCACAATGGTAGAGCGAAACGCCAAAACGACGGCATCGGCCATGCCGCCGTGCCCGCCTGCGCCACCCGGCTAAAGTTCATCGGCAAAACGTCCGTTTAGTGACAACGGGATGGGCGCTTTCCGGGATAATGCCGGGCACATCACAAAAACATAAAGGAGACAGCCGTGGCAACATCCATTTCAGAATTGAACCAGCGCTTCGCGCTTCCCGGCCTGCTGGCCTTCGGGGAGGGGCCGGGCGGCTTGACCGTGGCCAGGGTGACCAGTCCCCAGGGCGAGGCCATGATTTCCCTCTCCGGAGGGCACGTCATGACCTGGAACCCGGCCGGGGAAAAACCGGTGCTGTGGCTCTCCGGCTACGCCACGTTCGCCCCGAGCAAGTCCATCCGCGGCGGCGTGCCGGTGTGCTGGCCCTGGTTTGGGCCCCACGCGTCCGAAGCCGGTTTCCCCGGCCACGGTTTTGCCCGCACCGTCCCCTGGAGCGTGGTCGCCAGCGAAGCCAGCCCCGATGGCCGCGTGAAGCTGACCCTGGAACTGGAACAGTCGGAGGCCACCCGCGCCCTGTGGCCCCATGCCGGCAGCGTCCAGAGCGTCATCAGCGTCGACCGGGAACTGAGCCTTAGCCTCGTGACCCGCAATCTGGGCACGGAAACCTTCGTCCTGGGCGAGGCGCTCCACACCTATTTCGCCGTGGGCGACGTGCGTCAGGCGCCGATCCATGGCCTTTCCGGCTGCACCTTCCTGGACAAGGTGGATGGTGGCATACGCAAGACCCAGGACGGCGCCATCGTCATCGGCTCCGAGGTGGACCGCGTCTATGTGGACACGGAGGCGGATTGCACGATTGACGACGCCAGCATGGGCCGCCGCATCCGCATCCGAAAATCGGGCAGCCGCTCCACGGTGGTCTGGAACCCCTGGAGCGCCAAGGCGGAGAAGATGGGCGACTTCGGCCCGGATGGTCACCTGGGCATGGTCTGCGTGGAAACCGGCAACGCCCTGGAAAACGCGGTGAGCGTGGCCCCCGGCGGCGAACACGTCATGAACTGCGTGTATTCGATTGAAGCGCTGTCCTGACGGCATTCACTCTGAAAGAAGCCGTTTATTGCGCCGAAGCGCAGGGGCGCCGAGAAAAAACATGGATTGCATCCGGGCTCCAGGTCACCGGGAATAGTGACCAAGCATTGAAGGGCAAGGTTTTTCCTCCGCGTCTTGGCGCTGCGGCGTTTCAAAATGATTTGCGAGCTTACGACAACGCATGTGCTTCATGAAAAATCCGATTTCTATTTGGTTCCTGCGGTGGTTGCTCGCGCTGAGTCTGGCGCTGCCCGGCCTTGTCCTGGCCGAGACGGAAACGCCGCTCGCCCTGCAAGGTGTACCGACCGTGGACGCGGCGATGGTGGCGAAACTGTCCGGGGAGCGCGCCGTGATCATTGATACCCGGGCGCTGCACGATTTCCTGGCCGGACACCTGCCGGAGGCCATCCATGTGGATTACCGGGAGCGCTCCGCCCGGGAGCCGAATTTCGACTCCCGGTTGGACGATGTACCGGCCTTCCTGCGCAGGCTCGGGAAATTCGCGGCGACGAGCCAGACCCTGGTGTTCTACTGCAACGGCACCGCCTGCTGGAAGTCCTACAAGGCGGGCACCGTGGCGAAAAATGCCGGCTACCGGCATGTCTATTGGTTCCGGGGAGGAGTGACCGAATGGCAGAAGGCAGGCAAGGCCGTCATCGAGGAGTAGGTGGAGTGGGCCGTCGCGCGACTTCCTCCCAACCGCCGTCCATGCAGTGGAGGATGACGGCCGTCATCGCCCTCACTTTCCTGGCGATCATCGCCTCCTTCGGTTGGCTTTCCTTCGGCAACGTGCGCCAGGGCTACCAGCTTGCAGGCGAATATCAGACCCAGCTCACGGGCTACATGGGCACCGACCTGGACGGCAAGTTGCAGGCCTCCCTGGATGCGCTGGGAGCCATGGCGGAAACCATCACCCCCGGTGATTACGGCGACAAGGGTGGTCCGTCCCGCTGGCTGGAGGCACGGCGCCTGAAGAAGACCTTCTTCGATCGCGGCCTGTTCGTCTATGATCACCAGGGCCGCTTGCTGGCTTCTTCCACGGGCAGTTCCGCCCTGGCCGAGCACCCCGAGTTCCACCGCTGGGTGGCGGTGGCCATGAAGCTGGACGAACCCCTGATCGGCAAACCCTGCCGTTGCGAGCACGACGATTCCGCGGACAGCCTGGACCTGCCCCTGGTGGTGCCGTTCCATTCGGCCGACGGCCGGGTCGTTGGCGCCATCGCCGGCGCGGCCGATATCCTGCGCCCGTCGCTGCTGGGCAATCTGCCGGCGGCCCGGCTCGGCTCGACCGGATACTTTTTCGTCGCCTCCTGGGACGGCAGCCTGCTGTCCCACCCCGAACCGGGCATGCTGCTGAAGAAGGGCATCCTGACGGAAGCGGTCCTGGAACGGGCCAGGCATGGATTCCGCGGTCCGCTGGAGACCGTGGATGGTCAGGGCACCCCGGTGCTGGCCACCTTCGTCAAGATGGAGTCTACCGGCTGGGTCCTGGGCGCGCTCCACCCTACGCAAGAGGCCTACGCCCACATCCACCAGGAACGGAAAACCATATTTTTCTTCGTCATCGTCGGCACCCTGGTGGCAGGCGGTGCCTCCTGGTTCCTGATGCACCTCTTCGTCTCACCCTTGCGGCGCCTGTCCGAGAACATCGCCGGCATGGACGTGGGCGGAGAAATCAACCTCCACCCCTCCCCCGTGCCCCGCCAGAGCAGGGAACTGATGCGCCTGGGGCGGGCGTTCAATGAACTCATTGCCCGGCTCAACGCCGAGCGGGTACAGACCCACCTGTCCAACATCGTCTTCGGCAACGTGATGGAAGGCATCATGGTGACCGACGCCGGCGGACGGATCGTGTCCTGCAATCCCGCCTTCGAACGCATTACCGGCTTCGAGTTGAAGGAAGTGCTGGGGCAGAAACCTTCCCTGCTCGCCTCGAGTCGCCACGACCCGGCATTCTTTCGGGAGATGTGGGGCAACCTGAACCAGACCGGATTCTGGAGCGGTGAAATCTGGAACCGGCGCAAGAACGGCGAGGAGTACGCCGCCATGCTGTCCATCAACCGGGTCATGGACGATGATGGCCTGACTGCCTACTTCGTGGGTATCTTTTTCGACATCACCGAACGCAAGCGCAACGAGGAAGAACTGGAACGGCACCGATATCGGCTCCAGGAGATGGTGGAGGAGCGCACCGCCGCCCTCAGGCTGGCCGAGGAACAGAGCCGGCTGATCCTGGACGCGAGCGCCAACGGCCTCTTCGGCATGGACCTGGAGGGGCGCATCACCTTCACCAACCCGGCGGGTGAACGCATGCTGGGCTACGACCAGGGTGACCTGATCGGCAAGTCCTTCCACGACACCTTCCACCACACCCTGCACGACGGCTCCCATTGCCCGGCCAGCGCCTGCCCCATGCTGGCCACGGTACAGGACGGCCTCGCCGTCAGCAACAACGACGACCTGCTCTGGACGGCCGACGGCCGTCCGCTGCCCGTGGCCACCGCCGTGCAACCCATGCAGAAGGCGGGCGAGCGGGTCGGCGCGGTGGTGAGCTTCGTAGATATTTCCCGGCAGAAGGCCCTGGACGCGGCACGGGAGACGGCGCTCAAGGAGGCGGAACACCTGGCCCGGGTGAAGAGCGAATTCCTGGCCAACATGAGCCACGAGATTCGCACACCCCTGAACGGAGTGCTGGGCATCGCCCAGATCGGGTTCCGGAATGCGGAACCCGAAAGCAAGGCCCGAGGCCAGTTCGAACGCATCCTGGACTCCGGAAAGCTGCTCCTGGGCGTCATCAACGACATCCTGGACTTCTCGAGAATCGAGGCGGGCAAGCTCCGGATCGAGGCCGTGCCGGTGGACCTGACCCTTACGCTGAGGGATGCCGTGAACATGATCAGGACGCGGGCCAACGCCAAGGGCCTGGCCCTGCGGGTGGAGATGGCACCCGACCTACCCGCCGTGTGCATCACCGACCCGCTCCGCCTGTCCCAGATACTCACCAACCTCCTGTCCAACGCCGTCAAGTTCACCGAGGAGGGGGAAGTGGCATTGCGGGCCGAGCGGGAAGGGAAGCAGATGCGCTTCTCCGTCACGGACAGCGGCATCGGCATGAGCGACGATCAAGTGGATCGGATATTCAGTGCCTTCGAGCAGGCCGATGGCAGCACCACCCGGAAATTCGGCGGCACGGGCCTGGGCCTGACCATCACCCGACAACTGGTCGGCCTGATGGGCGGAAGCATCCGGGTCAGCAGCAAGCCGGGATCAGGCAGCCGTTTCGAGGTGCGCCTGCCCCTGCTGGAGCCCTCGTCCGGTCTGCCGCCGGAAGTCGAGAACGTTCCCCTCACGACTCAGAAGCTCCGCCTGGCCGGACTGTCCATCCTGGTGGCCGAGGACACGGAAGTGAACCGGCTGGTGCTGGCGGAAATGCTGGCTCACGAAGGCGCCCGGGTGGCGCTGGCGGAAAACGGGCGTGAGGCCGTCGAGGCGATCGTGCGTGGCGGACGACATGCCTTTGACCTGGTGTTCATGGACATCCAGATGCCGGAGATGGACGGCTTCGAGGCGACGCGCCGCATCCTGGAACTGTTGCCCGACCTGCCCGTGGTGGGCCAGACCGCCCACGCCCTGGCCGAAGACCGGGAACGATGCCTCGCCGCCGGCATGCTGGATCACGTGACCAAACCCCTGGATCCGGAGATCCTGGTGGCCGTGGTGCAAAGGCTCACCGGCAACGGCCGGGACGCCTGACGACGCCCCTCACCCCATCCCTCTCCCCCCTTTCGGGGGGCGAGGGAGCCTCGCTTACTTCCCGCTCATCTCCAGCATGAGTTGGTTGATGCGCTTCACGAAGCTGGCGGGATCGTCCAGGGTGCCGCCTTCGGCCAGCATGGCCTGATCGAAGAGCACGGCGCTCCAGTCGTCAAACCTGCCCTCCTCGTACTTCAGGCGCTGCACCACCGGATGCTTGGGGTTGATTTCCAGGATGGGCTTCCCCACCGGCGCATTCTGGCCGGCGGCCTTCATGATGCGGGCCAGGTTCGCGCCCATGTCGTGCTCGTCCGCCACCAGACAGGCCGGGGAATCCGTCAGGCGATGGGTGACGCGCACTTCCTTCACCTTGTCCGTCAGGGACTTGGCGATCTTGTCCGTCAGTTCCTTGAACTCGCCCGCCTCCGCTTCCTGCTCCTTCTTCTCCGCCTCGTCCGCCAGCGCCCCCAGGTCCAGGCCGCCCTTGGCCACGGATTGCAATGGCTTGCCGTCGAACTCGGTCAGGTGGCCCACCACCCACTCGTCCACCCGCTCGGATAGCAGGATCACCTCGATGCCCTTCTTGCGGAAGATTTCCAGGTGCGGGCTGTTCCTGGCGGCGTTGAAGGACTCGGCCGTGACGTAATAAATCTTGTCCTGGCCTTCCTTCATGCGGGACACGTAGTCCGCGAGCGACACGGTTTCTTCCGCCGTATCCGCCTGGGTGGTGGCGAAGCGCAGAAGCTTGGCGATGCGCTCCTTGTTGGCATGGTCCTCGCCCACGCCTTCCTTCAGCACCTTGCCGAACTCCTGCCAGAACTTGGCGTACTTTTCCTTCTGCTCCGGCTCCTCGCCGTTGGCCAGGTCTTCCAGGGCGCCCAACACCTTCTTCGTGCAACCGGCGCGGATGGCCTCGATGTCCTTGGATTCCTGGAGGATTTCCCGGGAGACGTTCAGGGGCAGGTCGTTGGAATCCACCACGCCGCGAATGAAGCGCAGGTAGAGGGGCATCAGTTGCTCGGCGTCGTCCATGATGAAGACGCGGCGCACGTAGAGCTTCACCCCGTGGCGCGCCTGCCGGTCCCACATGTCAAACGGCGCGTGGGACGGGATGTAGAGCAGCTGGGTATATTCGGAGCGGCCTTCCACCTTGGCGTGCACGTGGGTCAGCGGCGGCTCGAAGTCGTGGGAGACGTGCTTGTAGAACTCGGCGTACTGCTCATCCGTGATGTCGGACTTGGCCCGCGCCCACAGGGCGTTGGCCTGGTTCACCGTCTCGTCCTCGTCCGTCAGCTTCTGGGCCTTGGCCTCCTCGTCCCATTTTTCCGCCTTCATCACGATGGGCTGGACGATGTGGTCGGAGTACTTCCTGATGATGGTCTTGATTTTCCAGGAGGACAGCAGGTCGTCCTGGTCGGCCCGCAGGTGCAGGGTGATCTCGGTGCCCCGGGCGGGCAGGTCCAGCATGGCGATGGTGAATTCGCCGCCGCCGTCGGACTCCCATTGCACGCCCTGGCTCGCCTGCTCGCCGGCCCGGCGGGTACGGACAGTCACCTTGTCGGCGACGATGAAGGACGAGTAGAAGCCGACGCCGAACTGGCCGATGAGGTTGGCATCCTTCTGCTGGTCGCCGGTCAGGTGGCTGAAGAACTCCCGGGTGCCGGACTTGGCGATGGTGCCCAGGTTCTGGATCACCTCGTCCCGGCTCATGCCGATGCCGTTGTCCGCAATGGTCAGGGTACGGGCGTCCGCATCAAAGGCGATGCGGATCTTCAGATCCGAGTCATCCTCGAAAAGGGCGGAATTGTTCAGAGCCTCGAAGCGCAGCTTGTCGCAGGCGTCGGAAGCATTGGAGATCAACTCGCGCAGGAAGATTTCCCGGTTGCTGTACAGCGAGTGGATCATCAACTGGAGCAGCTGCTTGACCTCGGTCTGAAAACCCAGGGTTTCGGGGGCAGCGGTTTCTGCTTCTTGCATTCTCAATCTCCTGAATGAATTCGTAACGTGCGAATGTTGGATGGCCAAAGCCCAGGCCGTTAATGGGGTCTGGCGTAGGGAATTCAAGTGCAGCTCACCGCAGAGACGCAGAGACGCGGAGAAAACCCCGGTGAGTCAATAAACGGCCAGCAGGAAGCAGAAGCGTGGATCGGAGAGGCTAACCGCTCTCCGCTTGCCGGCCATGCATTCCTCCGCGCCTCTGCGGTTCAAATAGTCATTGATCTTTTCCAGCCCAAACCACAGTGGGAGCGTTCCCGCCCTCTCCGGTATAATGCGCGGTTTTGCCGCCGCCGCCCGCGACGGACACATCGGACGCACCGCCATGGAACTGAACAAGAGCTTCGAACCCGCCGAAATCGAGCGCCGCTGGTACCCCGAGTGGGAAGCCAAGGGCTACTTCAAGGCCGGCCTGGACATGACGCCGGGCAAGGGCGCCTACTGCATCCTGCTGCCGCCGCCGAACGTCACCGGCACCCTGCACATGGGTCACGGCTTCAACCAGACCCTGATGGACGCCCTCACCCGCTACCATCGCATGAAGGGGGACAACACCCTGTGGCAGCCGGGCACGGACCACGCGGGCATCGCGACGCAAATCGTCGTGGAGCGGCAACTGGACGCCCAGGGCGTCTCCCGCCACGACCTGGGACGGGAAGCCTTCGTGGAAAAGGTCTGGGAGTGGAAGGAATACTCCGGCTCCACCATCACCCGGCAGATGCGCCGCATGGGCACCAGCCCCGACTGGAGCCGGGAACGCTTCACCATGGATGCGGGCCTCTCGAAGATCGTCACCGAGACCTTCGTGCGCCTCTACAAGGAAGGCCTGATCTACCGGGGCAAGCGCCTGGTGAACTGGGACCCCAAGCTCATGACCGCCGTGTCGGACCTGGAAGTGGTGTCCGAGGAAGAAG